>CAYSEF010000027.1:0-2693 GCA_964430105.1 uncultured Ruminococcus sp.
ATGAAATCCAGAATCAGCAGTTTTCCGATATGGACGAAGATGCGGGTATTGCAGAATGGCTGTCCGAATTCTCCATCTGGGATAATGAAAATGAGGAAGAGATCAAACTTAACGATATCCAGCGGCACGACCTCAATCTAATGCTGCAGAAGCGGTACGGTCTTCTCCAATGGGAACAGGGCAGCGGCAAAACCCTTGCAGGCATTGCATACGGTATGTACAGAATGGAGAGGGAGCATATTCACCATACCTGGGTGGTATCTTCCGCAATCTCCATCCGCAACAACTGGGATGTGGTGCTGACAAACTATGAACTGCCTTATGTCATGGTGGAGAGGCTGTCGGATCTGGAGTACATCCAGCCCGGATGCTTTGTCCTGATAACACTGAACAAGGTTTGCTTCTACCGTAAACAACTCAAAAGATGGATTCGGATGCACAACCAGAAGATCTGTCTTGTGTTTGATGAAAGCGATGAGATCTCCAACAATTCCAGTGTGAGAACCAAGGCAATGCTGGACTGCTTCCGCCGATGCAGAACCAAACTGCTGACAACGGGAACCAGTACGCGGAATAATATCTCCGAATTTGCACCGCAGCTTGAACTGATGTACAACAACTCATTCAATATGCTCTCGTGGAGTCCGTTGATCTATCACTTCGATAAAGATGCGGAATGTATCACCGAGGATTACAACGACTACTACGGTGAGCCGATCCCGGCATACAAGAAAGGGTATTCGTTATTCTCAGCCTCACATCTTCCCGAAAAGGTTACGGTGTTTGGTATCGGACAGCGTACACAGGATATTTACAATGCTGACACGCTCAGTACCATACTCGGCAAGACTGTGATTACCCGAACCTTTGAAGAGGTGGCAGGCAAGGACATCAAGCGAATCCATCAGGTACCACTGCAGTTCTCGGAGGAAGAGAGGGCAGTCTATCAGATCGCTATGGAAGAGTTCAACCGTGTGCGTGAGGAATATTTCAGCTCAACCGGTAATTCCCGCAAGGACTCCATGATGCGTCTTATCCAGCAGATCACTCTGTTGCTTCGTGTCAGCGCGGCTCCTAATACCATGAACGAGTTTACCGGCGATTCGGTTGTGAAGATCGACGCAGTGGCGGATATGGTAGAGGAGTGGGCGGACGAGATCGTTGCCATCGGTGTACGGCATAAGAATGTGCTTGCGGTGTATAAGACAGTTCTGCAGGAGCGATTCCCCGACCGCAAAATATTCGTGGTAACCGGTGAGATGAGCTTTGCCAAGCGGCGAGCACTCAGAAAGACCTTAAAGGAAAGTGGAAACGGCATTCTGCTCTGTACACAGCAGAGTTTGCCGTCCTCGGTAAACTTCGAATATGTCAACAAGATCATCATTCCGGAACTGCATTACAACAATGCTCGTATGAGCCAGTTCTATATGCGGTTTATCCGTTACACGTCTACGGAATGGAAGGACATATATTTCGTCACCTATGCAGGCAGCATTGAATCCAATCTGATGCAGATGGTACTGGCGAAAGAGAAGATCAATATGTTCATGAAGGGACAGGATGCGGATTTGGATGAGATCTACGACAAGTTCGGCGTGGACTACGACTTGCTTTCTCTGCTTATGCGGCGTGAGCAGGATGAGGAAGGGCATTTCCATATTCGCTGGGGTCAGCAGAAGATAGCGTGATCGACAGCATTATCAAACAATGGATTGTCAAACGGTCGTTTGATAATGTTGCTGTTTCATCAAATCTAAACGTTACATTTAAGACTTGAATGAAAAAGAAAAGTATGCTATACTTATAAATAAGACACATTACTGAATGCAGTACAGTAAGTGACCATTGTATAGCATACTTTTCGGAAGGAGGACGCAGATGACATATATACTCATGCACCAAAAGATTCCCGTGGTGGAACTGGAGCTGGATGATACTTCTTGTGTAATTATCAGTATAAACGAAGTGATGAATCCGAAGCATCTGCCGGTTGGCGTTACGGCGAAGAATAATGTGGTCGACAAGCTTGCACTGACTCGCTGGTGGCGCAGACGTGCTATACCTGCAAGCCGTGACGGACTCAGACAGGCACTTGACGAACTTGATGTTGCACTCCCCGAAATCCTTCTGGAAAAGTGTTATGGTTTATCTCTCTCTGATCAGTATTGGATCTGTCCCAAAGACAGCAATCTGAAGTGGGAGGACATCAACTTTTTTGATAATCCATTTTCGGAAGATGTGGGCAATATCCTTCTTGGTCATGCGTCAAGCAGTGATACACTCAGTCTAGTTTCCCCGGACAACTCTTCTGACGGCTGGCTGAAAAAGAAATGGTCGATCATAGACGGAAAACGGTGTCTGTTCAAATGCGGAAGCGGTGCTTTCCAGCAGGAGCCTTACAATGAAGTGATTGCAGCATCCATTATGAAACGGCTGCAGATACCTCATGTTGATTACAGTGTGACGATCCAAAAGGATAAGCCGTATTCTGTGTGCGAGGACTTTATAACAGCGGATACCGAACTGATTTCCGCACAGCATTTGATGGAGTCGAGAAAGAAACCGAATCATCTGACGAAGTATCAGCATTTTATAGAATGCTGCGAATCCGTAGGAATTAAGGGAGTAACCGATTTCCTTGACAGACTGCTGACAGTTGATTTCCTCATTGCCAACGAAGATCGTCATTTCAA
>CAYSEF010000027.1:2793-26105 GCA_964430105.1 uncultured Ruminococcus sp.
CGCCGTGAAGTGCTCTGTGATGCTTTGGATAGCCGTGTACAGATGCTCAAAGAAATAACGAAATAGTGTGTGGTAAATGCTGCACAAACAAAGAGAACCTCGGAAGAAACATTCCGGGGTTTTCTATATTCAGAATCTTATTGTATGATGAATAATCTGGTAAATATACGGTTGAAAAATAATATATTCGAAAATGGAGGTGACTATGAGCAGTACATTGTATGGATATGTCCGTGTTTCCTCCCAGGATCAAAACGAAGACCGACAGCTGATTGAAATGGAAAGAGTCGGTATTCCAAAGAATAATATTTATATAGATAAGCAGTCCGGAATAGACTTCAACAGACCTAAATACAAGAAGCTGATTCGCAGACTGCAGGAAGGAGATGTGCTGTATATTCTGAGCATTGACAGGCTCGGTAGAAATTATGAGGAAATACTGAATCAATGGCGTCTTATTACGAAAGACGTGAAGGTTGATGTGGTTGTGAGCGATATGCCGCTTCTGGATACCAGACGAGATAAAAATCTGTTGGGAACATTCATCAGCGATATGGTCCTTCAGTTATTATCTTTCGTGGCACAGAATGAACGTGAGAACATCAAGAAGCGACAGGCTAAGGGAATTGCTGCAGCAAAAGCTCGTGGTGTGAAGTTTGGGCGGCCGGTAAAAGGTGTATCCGATGAGTTCGCAAATGAAGTGGCACGTTGGAATAAAGGCGAGTTGAGCATGGAAGATTTGCTGAAGAAATACGGAATCAGCCAATCTACATTTTACAGGCGTGTCCGCGAAATGGAAGCCGGTAAAAAGAAAAGGGGACATTAATATTTACGAAAAGACCATCTCAAATATGGGGTGGTTTTTTCTATGGAAATAATTCAATGCATACCAAGTAGATTATTGGGTTAAAGATTCATTGTTAAACAATTAGATTCGATATTTAACAATTAGTAACTTACATATACACAGGTAAATGATATAATTATTTCGTAAACAAAAAACCGTATGCACCACACCTGGCATACAGTTTATGTTCAATTATATAGAATTTGTCTCCTGTTGTATCATGAGTTCGACGAGTTGTAAAATGCGTTGTCTGGATTCAGGAGTGAGAGACGCCAGTTTTTCAGAGAGTATTGATTCTTTATATGCAGTAGAGCTTGTCAGTACATCGCAGAAAATTGCATCAGCAGATACGCCAAGCGTATTGATAATGGTGATCAGTTTTTCGTACCGTGGAAATGTGATGCCACGTTCGACTGTCGAGATATAGCCGGAAGCAAGTCCGGTCTTCTCTGCAAATTCTTCTTGTGTTAATCCGAGTTTTTCTCGATACTGTTTGATGCGTTTACCTACTCTTTTATCTATCATTATATCCACACTCTCCTTTCGTTGAATTACTCAGTCTTTAATATAGATTATAATATGAAAAGACCGATTTATACAGATGTGCTAACAGTGGAAGTCGCTGTTATACCGTGAATACATGATGTAGATAATGACAAAACAACCGGCAGATTCATTTCCGTGATTACAAACAAAATGTGGTGCAAATTTTTGTGTATTATGTATGCGCCTTCATATGGGAGATATAGTTCTTGCATAGGAGGATGTATATGAGCATTTCGTATGGTTATGTCAGAGTGTCATCATTGGATCAGAACGAAGATCGTCAGCTTCTAGCAATGAAAAACATCGGAATTGAAGAACAACATATTTATGTGGATAAGCTGTCAGGGAAGAATTTCGACAGACCAAATTATAAACGTTTGGTCAAGCGGTTAAAAGAAGGCGATATCATATATGTTCTCAGTATTGACAGGCTTGGACGGAATTACGAAGAAATACAAAATCAGTGGAGATATATCACAAAAGAGAAGAAGGCTGATATAGTGGTCATTGATATGCCATTGCTGGATACAAGACGGGACAAGGATCTGATAGGAACGCTCATCAGCGATATAGTTTTACAGATTTTATCCTTTGTGGCTGAAAGCGAAAGACGCAGTATTCGAGAACGTCAGTCTGCGGGTATTGCGGCGGCAAAATTGCGTGGTGTCAGATTTGGACGTCCTATCAAAGAACTGCCTGACGAATTTCTGGACGATATGCAGCAAAGGAAAGCAGGGAAGGCAACAATGCACATGGTTCTGCAGAAATACAATATATCCAGAGCTACACTGTACCGCAGGGTGAAAATGGTGAACAAGAGCATGTAATTTGTTACTGTCCATAATCCGGGGATGTCTGTAAGAAATTTCCCATACTACTGTCCAATTTATGGGGGACAGTATACAGTCTCAAAAAGTCTACCTTTTGACAAACTTTTTTCTGAACATTTTGACACAAAGTTTTCGTTAAAGTGTCTATAATTAAATAGAGTGTAGAATTTGATTTAAGGTGAAGATGATGAAGTGACAGCATAAATCTCTGCTGTCTCAAAAGGTAGACTTTCATTGGAAATAATCTTGAAGAAAATAGCGACATATGGTATAATTTATATACATGAACATAAGCAAGGAGATGTTGGATTGATGTTTTATATTACTTTGGTGACCCTGGACGAAGAGAATCAGGATTTTGTCTCCGAATTATATGAAAAACACAAGAAGAAAATGTATGAACTTGCATATTCAATCCTTAAAAATCGGCATGATGCCGAGGAGATCGTCGATGAGGTAATGATCAATGTAATAAATAACGTTGAAAAGTTTGTGCAATCCGACGGAAATGGAATCCTTGCTCAGCTTGTCATATATACTAGAAACGCAGCTATCAATCTTTATAACTCCAAGAAGAGACGTGCCACTCATGAGGTATCTTATACTTACATCAACGAAGAAGGGGAGTACGAAGATATTGAGATTGAGGATGTTTCTTCCGGTATCGACGATGTACTTATCAGTAAAGAGAATTCTGAGATAGTAGCAAAATATCTTAAAGAGCTTACACAGGAACAGCAGGATGTTATCATGCTGGTATTTGTGTTGGGGTATTCCAATGTGGAAGCTGCAAAGGTGTTAGGAATCAGTCCGAATGCGGTTGGTATGCGTTTGTATAAAGCAAAGAAGAGATTGTTAGAGATAGGAGGCGATGAATTACGTGAGCATGTCTAAAGGAAATAGTAATCTGGACGCACTGATTGTATCTGCGGCTCATGTTCTTGTTGATGATGCTGCAGAATATATGCGCTCCATTGATACATCCGAGACTGTCATCTCAAAGAGCTTGGATAAACGAGTTCACAGAAAGATAAGAAAACACAAAAGAGATCGCTGGTGGAATAGTGTACCGGTGACTTGTAAGAAAGTGGTTGCGGCAATTATGGTATTCTGCACAATCTCATTTGCCATGAGCATGAGTGTGGAAGCGGTTCGTGAAGAAGTATGGAATACTAAACTTGAATGGTATGATAAGTTTGTTGCGGTATTTTATGTGACGGAGAAAACTCCGCCCAGTGTTATTGAGGAGTATCGAGAACCGACGCTGCAGTTGGCTGGAGCGGATAAACAAGTGATATTGCAAAATGATATGGATTATTGCCTTATTTATACTGTAGATGACGTGAAGATGATGACATATCAACAAAGACTAATAACAAATCACTCATCGGACTTAGATAGCGAGAGTTGTGAAGTGACGAATATTAGTATTCACGAGTATAATGCTCAGCTCTTTGTTTATAGTGATGGTACACGAACATTAACTTGGCATGATGATGAATATGCATATATTATAACAATAAATTCAACGGCAGTTGACACAAATGAATTATTGGATATTGCTGAATCTATTAAGTAGGAACTGGCTCTAATATAGTATCAGAGTATATTTTATGAAAAAATCTTGTGAAAGCACAAGATTTTTTCTTTTCGAGGAAAATGAAACGTAATTTACAGATGTTATATTTATCAAGGGGAAAGATGAGGAGGTGTTTATTTACTGTAGGATTGATGGTAAAACGGATATACCAAGTATATTTAACCCCAATATGCATATGGTAGCCATTGACGAAAGGATTAGATATGAAAAAAAGAATTATAACAACAATCATGTTATATTGTATGCTTTTTATGATCGTTCCGGTAACCATTCAAGCGGCTCAAGTTGAACCGATACAACCTATGTGGGATAATGTATCCTATATTACAACTCTACTCAGACATAACATCCGCTTTCTATGATAGTAAAAACGAAACCCTTTACTATGCAGACTATTCAAAAGTCTTTATGCTACAATTGAAAGATCTCGAATCTTATATTATTTCTCCTGTCGATCATGATCATTCCCATGATCTGGATAATCATGATCACTCTCATAGTCATTCTAATATCCCTCAAATTCCGGAAATTTTCGATGTTGCCAATTCATTTGTAAACATTCTCCCGTGTTCTGACTCTATTTTAGTATTTGAAATAGGTCATAATCAAATTTCTATATTCCAGAAAGGAGAATTGAAATGAAAAAAATCGTTATTCTCTTTTTAATAATACCTTTATTAATCTTTATCACAGGGTGTAACAAAACCGAGCACGAATCTGTTTTAGCCACAGAAATAACTGGCGTATTTAAGACAACTGTTATACCGCTACCCGAAAACTACGGTGTACTTAATCCTGCTAGTTACTGTGACGGGATATTTATCACAGATTTGTTTTATTCTGATGACGCGGGAGAGTCATATTATAATGATCTTAATAGAAAAACACTAACTTTCACTACAGATGGTTCCGCTGTCTACGTCACTGATGCTGAAGCTACAGATAATTACATTACACGCTGGATATTCAATAATGTTCAATTTGTTGTGAAAAGTGATTTTTCAGTTTACTACATGGTTGATGATGAAATTTTCACGACTATCGATCTTCCTTCTATTCTAAATTACGAAACAAATGTTTCTCCTGATGCTGATTCATTTTCGGTTCTCGAAATTATCCCTACGTACGCTAATGAGTATTATATTCTCACTACTGCAGGACTTGTTTTGGTTTCGTCATCCGGAGAGATCCGATGGTCACAAACCGAAATTGGTGATCTCTCCGACATTGTGATGACCGATCACGGTTTGATTGGTCTGTGTATAAAGGAAACTAATTCAGTTTGGCTCTTAGATGAATCTACAGGTTCAGCAATCGTCGAAATAGAAATGCCACCACAAGTTCTGTATGGATCTGGAATAGGTGGAACAAATAATACTATTAGTCTTCATTCCGGAAATTCCGAATTTGATTTTTATGTGGTTACTGGGAAAGCTATATTGGGTATAGTTCTATCAAAACAAAATGATGAATCAATTTCCGGTAGTGCTATCGAATGGTTAAATTGGTTAAACTCCGACATCAATCCAAAAAACATATCCAATTTATGTATCGCAGACAATACAATCACAGCTATCTATTCTGATACAAATGAAAATCAATTGTATTTACTGACAAAAATTCCAGATGATGAAATCGCTTCTAAAAATATACTCTCACTCGCTTTCCTTTCAGAAGATTCAGGAATAAATAATGTAATCTTTCATGCTATTGAAGACTTCAACAGATCTAATAGTGAGTACCGTATTATTACAACTGACTTTACCATATATGACAAAGACATACGCCATACAATTTTTGGTGCCGAGCTTGCTTCCGGTAATATCCCTGATATTGTAATTCTTTCAACCAGTTCTACACAGGATACCAGTATTAGTAATTACGTGAACAGTGATGTTTTTTGCAATTTACTTCCATACATGGAAACCAATTCTTCATTCGATCACAACAATCTTTTAGGGTATGTCACAACTCCTTATACCACAAACGGGGAACAAAATATTTTCCCACTAAAACCCTCCGTTGAAACCGAATTTGGAACTTCTGCTTATTTTTCAGAACCACTTACCATCGAAGAAACATTCTTGGCTATTGATAGCCTCCCAACCAATGTATATTGGTCTACAAATGCTGTTGGTTTCAAAAGAACAACATTACAAAGTATTCTCTATGATTTTGTAGATTTCCAGGCAGGAAGTTGTGCTTTTGATTCCGATACTTTTACCTATGCTATTCGAAAATTGCATGAAATATCGGATGACACCAGAATCACAGGAGTAAGTACACGTGATGAATATTTTTCTAGTATAAACGATGAAAAGCTCCGATTAGTCTCATACGCCCCTACTTCTCTATACAATTATGCTAAGTTAAATTTTTACTTGGATGGAGAAGCTGTTGCTGTTGGTTTTCCTAACCAGGAGAAAAAATTATTCGTACAAAATATGCCTGGGGCATATTTTGCAGTAACCGAAGGGTGTGAAGCCAAAGACACCGCATTTGATTTTATAAATTATATTTATAATTCTTTCGGTGAAACCGATTATAATGATGGAAACTATGCGTTCTTCACACAGGATATTTATCGTCAGGCAGACGAATACATAAATAAAACATTCGTCGTCGAAAATGGATATATTCGTACATACGAAGATGACACAGTACCTGCCAATGCAAGCAATCACTTTAAGATCACAGACACTACCGTAGATGAATATATCGCTTTTTTGAATTCTATTGATGCAATATTACCTGCAGATTCTCCATTATATAGTATTGTTGAAAAGGAATTTTATGGATATGAAAACAGAAAACCAGAAGATACAGTAAAAGTAATTCAGTCAAGAGCTTCTATCTATATGTCAGAACAATACCATTGATATTTCATGCTTATCACCTTGATCTTTTCCTATGAGATAATTACTCTGAAGAAAGGCATGCTCATAGACAACGCTCTTCCGCATGAGCTGACAAAAAAGATTGAGGGAAAAGTTTGGAATATCCCCTGTGCCGAGTCTAATGTCCAGATGATACAGGGAAAATTCCGTGTCACCAACATTGCACACGATGAAGAAACCAGTGAGTTCTGCTGCGTGTCCTTGCTGATGAACAGCCTAAAGATAAATCAAAAGGTGTATCACCTACATTAGAAGATTATTATCTGTATGTGTTTGGTGAAACATCATTAATCAAGTAAAAAAATTTGCATATTTTTTGAAAATTGGGAAATGAAACCGTTATGAGAATTGTTATTATAAGTAAGAGGGGATAATAGTTCTTTCAAGAGAGGGAACAGGATCCACTTTACATACAGATCAGTTCAATCCACAGGAATGAAGTGAGAGGAAATGGTAATCGAACTGAGCTACCGAGTATGCCACTCTATGCGGATACCCCAGAATGATGTTATGATCCATACATTACCGTATCCGATCAAGCGTATTCATTTTTGCGCATAGGTTGGGAAAAATATTTGCAGTTCCCGTCTGTGCGCTTTTATTGAGTTTATGGTTGTGGCAAGCTGTGGATGTGGTTAGCTTGCGTGAATAGAAATAGATTATGAAAGGAAAAACAAATGAAAAAAAGAATTTTTGCGCTTGTTTGTGCAATCGGAATGCTTGTTTCCATGACGCTTTCTGCAAATGCTGTGTCGATGGAAACTGAATGTACCAGAACATGGTGTTCAAATAAGAATGTGACGGTTACTCTGGGTTCAGGATCGAAGAGTATTTCTGGTGAAACTGTTACTGCTGAAACATCAAACACTAGCGACCGTCCTGTAACTGCATATGCAAAAGCTGGAATCGATATGAAGAATGGTGATTATTATAGCAGATTTGATGTGGCTGTTACATATATATCTGTCTCGGCAACCTTGCCGTCATCCGCTCCTTCTACTTTCAGTTCCGGTTGGTCGAATCATACTTGTGAATCTGAATGTTGGTATTGCCTGGCTGAGCTCGCTGATTCTGCAGATGCATAAGTTATTTCATAACACAAGTCATAATTAAATGATAGGCGTAAAGTAGCAAGGACACTGATTCTTCATCAGTGAGTGATATCTTGCGCCTAATTGATAGGGAGGAACTAATGCATATTAAACGTAAATTAATTATTTTGATATATATTTTATGTGTTGTTATAACTGGTTGTGATAATGCTCATAACGAACAAAATGACTTCACACACATTATGATTAATGATGATGTAGACAAAGAATCGAACAATGTCTATCATTGGGCACATCCATCTGTTTTTGAAGATATCCCCCCTATCATAACCGAAAAGACCGACAATGATAGTTTCATGACTGAATATTATCTTCCTGAGACATATAGCAATGCTGTCGATTGTTTTTCTTATCATACAGTAGTTGACGATGAAAATCTTGTGTATGGGACATATTATCGATCATCAGATGGTGATGTAAATAAAGTGTGTGCTATTAATGATTGCAGAGAGGATTTGGAGTGCATTTGTGATCATTTGACAAGTCAAGAGAACGCACGAAATGCTGTATGGTATGAAGATTGCTTATATTATATTGGCACATCTTTAGCACGCCCTTCAGGAAAAACAATAAAATGGTTTATCCTCCGATGGGAAGATGGTGCAGATTCGTATGAAAAAATATTTGAATCGGACAGACTATTGACAGAAATCAATTTTCACAAAGGAATCATGTATGTCAAAGCCCCACGCAATTTCATTGGAGATAGTTCATTGTATTATGCAGTGAACATTGACGAAGAGGTTTATACAGAAATTGAAGTAGGAACCGAAATTTATAAATTCAGTAAAGATGCGATTGTAAAAATCGATAATACCGGCGCGTACTTCACTAACAGCCTAATGAAGCCACTTGAGAAATGTTATGAAGATAAATATCTTGGTCAGGTATATGGTGAGTTTTATTATTACATCAAAGATAAAATTCTATATCGAACCGAACAGGAATCTCGGGGAAAATCACAAAAACTCATAAATAATGTGGCATCTTTCACTGTATGTGATGAATTGATTTTTTATATGCCAGATACAGGAAAAGAAGCAGAAATCCTATTCTATTATAAAGAATACGAATTCAATGATGGCATAATAACAATAACAGATGAGAAAGCACCTTATACCGGTTTTAAGAACAGAAAAATATGGTGTGCTGAGATTGATTCTAATGGACAAATCAAGAATGAACGAATTGTTTTCCAACCTCAGAATAGCGAATGGATTCAGATGTACCAAGCAGATTATTTTCATGGTCAAGCAATACAGCTAAAAACTGTAACAGCCGGAGATGGTGAGTATATCCAGTATTATCAGAATCATTATTTGATTGACATGAACGGTACATTGAATCTTGGAAGCGAAGTAAGTAAAATTGATGCTGACAGAATAAAATGAATTTATGAGGTTATATATAATGCGCAATAGAAAACTACTTTGTGGAGGACTTATTATCCTTTGCTTGATTTCGTTAATCGGATGCGAAACCACAAATGATGGTTATGCTTTTGAAGACATGTATGCAATTATGATGAATGATAGTATGGGTATCCAGAAATACAATATTTTAACCGGAGAACAAACACCGTTATGTCCGGATCCAATCTGTGAGCACACATCAGATTCTGAATGTCCGTTTGCTTCAGCAGCAATGATATTAACGGAGGAAAGCGAATTATACTTTGTTCAGGACGGAACTATATATTATGATGAACAGATAGGAGATTATGTTCTCCCACAATCAATCATGAGGTATGATTTTGATAAAGGTCAAGTCAAAGTATTATGTACAATAAATGGCACGAGATATGAATGTCTACAGGGAAGGTTAATCCACGCTGATAATTATGTTTACTTTTCTGTAAGATCGGCAGACGATACCAATGAGACATTTGATTTATGGAGAGTGAAAGATTCGGGCGGAACACCTAAAAAATTAGGTATTACAACAAGCTGGACTGCTGGTGGTGTCCATGCTGGATACGCATATTACAGCGATGTGACCGGTGTTTATCGAATTAACATGAAGAAAAAAGAACTGGAGTATCTGCTTCAGGCGGATGAAGGTAAACTCATAGCGATCTATTTCTTTGATAAAGATGGCGGTGCATATTGTGTCGAGAATAGTCAATCAGGTTCAGCGGTAATATACATCAAGGCTGGAGAAAATCCTGTTCGTATTATGGAAGGAGTGGACATTTCCTATATGGCAATATCAGGAGATACTATATGTTATAGCGAAGGAAATGATCTGTATACAATCTCACAGGATAACAAGAATACAGCACTGTTGTTTGAAGCAGATGAAAATGAAACCATTTCTCGGATCTGGTCATGTGGTTTGGGATTTGTGGCAAGATACATAAATAATGAAACTATGAGCAACACATTTGTGCCGCTAAAAATATATTCATAATATGAAACTGATTCAATATGAGTTAAAAAAAATTACAGGAGAAAAATTTATTTGGGTTATTATTGCAGTATTGTTCTGTATAAATGGAGCCTATGCAATATTTAACTCTGTACGCGCTACTAACGATGAGTGGGACTGTTCTCATACGGTTGATACTTATCAAGTGTCCACCCAGCGAATCATCGATTCCGCATACGTGAATCTGCATGAATATGAAATCGCCGGGATCTCTGAGAATTCATACGCATGGCAATACCAACAACAACTAATCAATTATTATGAAAAAGCACAACAGAGTGTTCGGTTTACAGAATCATCAGTTCGCGGATGGGTTTTGTATTTTGAAGATCATACAGTAAACATATTGCTCTTTATTGCTGTAATACTGATTGGTTCCACGATATTTCTCAATGATCAAAGAAGCGGATTTCGCTTTATTATGCGAACAACTCGGCAAGGCAGACTACATAGTGCTGTTGCAAAAACTGTTGTATGGATCTTACTTACCACAGGTCTAACCGCTGCATTTACAGTCGAGTCATTTGTGGTATATGGCATAGAATCAGGTTATTCCGATTATAACAATGCCATCCAAATATTGGATGGTTTCAACACCTGTCCATTTATTCTGACATTAGGTGAGTATTTCATCATCTCATTTATTTATCGTTTACTCGCTATGTTGGTAATAACTGCATTCTGTGTTCTCGTATCACAATTTGTTCGTCATATCATTATGCTTTATCTGTGCGGCATTGGTTTTCTGGGAGCAAATCTGATTCTCAATTCACTACGGGTATATACTGCTGACAATCTCATAAAGCATTTGAATCTTATATCGGTATCTTCTGCTTTACCATTGATGAGCAGATATAATGCGGTAAATCTCCTTAACAATGTTATTGATTTTCCTACCTTGACAATCGCTATTTATGGTATAGTATTGTTTTCTGCAATTATTGCATCAATTCTGGTAAATGGATACCGTAGTAATCTTAGTATCCGCTCTCAGAAGAGTATGTTTTCAGGAATAAAAGCGAAAGTAGCTGTGCTTCGGAAGAAGGTAAATACAGTACAACATACATATTCATTTTCGCTTGTTAATGCAGAGCAAACGAAAACATTACTTATATCATATACATGGATTGCTGTTTGTCTGCTGCTACTTGTAAAGTGTTATGTTTCATATTTGGAATTCAAGCCGAACCATACATTCACTGATGCAGCATATCATGGTTATATGACTGAATTGCAGGGACCTATTACGGATGAAAAACGCGAATGGATCAAAAACGAGAGGCTATATATTGAAAGCATTCTGGAGCGCTCATATGAAATAGATGCTGCATATCAGAATTTTGAGTTATCACTTGATGAGTATCAGGAATTTATCCAACAACGTGAATATGCTACATCCCGGCAAGACTTGTTCAGAACCATCGAAAATCATGTCAAATATATTGATGAAATGTGCAGGAGCGGTCATGAAGCCTGGTTTGTATATGATACCGGTTGGACAACACTTATCTTCTCGGATTTTGACTGGACATTATATGCAGTCATTTTGTTGATATGTGTCGGAAGTTTTGCTTCTGAGTATGACAGTAAATCATCTACTGGCGGTTTTGTCCAGATTCTCAGGACAACCAAGTATGGTCGCCATAAAACGTATATCTCAAAGATTCTGGCAGGAGCCATCTTATCGGTAATATTAACTATTGTATGGAATCTTATTGATTTTTTATGGCTATATAAATCTTATGATTTGCCGTTGTGGAATGCTCCCATTCATTCGATAGAAGCATTGGGCGGCTTGAAAAAAGATATGTCAATATATCAATATCTGATGTACTTTTACGGAATTAGAATTTTGGCGGGAATTATCTTCAGTGTTTTTATATGCTCTATATCAGGAATCTTGAAAAAACATATTGCCATATTAACATCGACAGTATTAATTACTCTTCTGCCATCATTGTTATCACAAGTAGGACTTTTAATATTTAATTATTTCGATTTCACCAAACTTATGCAAGCATCATCGCTGATGCTACAAGGGAGCCATGGTAAATGGTTTACCCTGGCTGCTATTATTATCGATATTATTCTGTTAATTCATTCAGAAAGGACGTGGGAGAAATGATTTTATCTCTAGAAAAAATTACAAAATCATATGGTACTCTTCCGACCGAAAGAGCCGCAGGTTTACTGTTATTATGCCGAGGATAAAACCGAAGTTTACTGGGTTCATTTTACAGGCTGGAAGATCGAAGAGTATCTGGAAAGCTATGAACTTCCGAAGGAAGAAAACGTATTTTTCACCGGCATATCACCTGACTATCCGTGGATTTATAATCAGATCATCCGTGAACTGCAGCTGCAGCGTGTAAATTATGAGGATGTAATTAAATTGTTTTTACACCATATTTTTCTGACAATAAACAGATATATTAAAGAAAGTCAGCAAATCAAGAACGATACCATCATCAACGATATTGAACGTGCAGTCCATTATTTCAATGAGAACTACACCAAACCCATCTCAATCGAACAATATGCCCAGGAACACCTGATGAGCGTCAACTGGTTTATTCACAGTTTCAAGAGTGTCATGAAGGTTCCACCGATGCAGTATATCAGTTCGTTAAGAATAGCGGCTGCGAAAGGATATTTAGAAAATTCTAATAAGAGCATAGCTGAAATAGCCACTGCCGTAGGATATGATAATGCACTGTACTTCAGCCGTATTTTCAAAAAACGTACAGGGATGACACCTTCTGAATATAAGCAGCGCAACGAGAAATAAAATACAGTATGTCTGTGAAGAGTGCTTGATACGGAATATATCTATACACATACAATTTCGAAAGTTAACTTAAAGTATTCCTTGTTAATAATCCGATGTAGTGAGACAATATGTATGTAAGCCATTATGTTAATCATATCGATTCTTTTTGAATCTTTATTCCTAAATTTTCCAACAGCCATTATACATTATCTGGCATATGAGAATGGAAAGAAGTGATTCGACTACTCGATATTCAGATTCCCTAAACAGATATAAATAAAACAGCAAATATCCGCATCCTCATAACTTCGCAATACTAATAACTATGTTATTTATTTTTCTACTCCTCATATAAGGGTATGGGTAACGACATGAACCTGAAAATCACAATCTGTGATGATGACAAAAAGCAAATCGAATATATGACTGCTCTGGTTTCTTCATGGGGAAGCAAAAACGGTCACACCTGTGTGATAGATACATTCCCCTCTGCCGAAGCGTTTCTGTTTGATTATTCGGAAAACAAGAACCACGATATTCTCCTTCTCGACATAGAAATGGGCACGATGAACGGCGTGGAACTTGCGAAAACCATACGCCAGTCGAACGAAACCGTCCAGATCATCTTCATCACAGGCTTTCCCGATTTTATCGCCGAAGGTTACGAAGTCTCGGCACTCCACTACCTCATGAAGCCTGTATTGGAGGAAAAACTGCATACTGTTCTTGACAAAGCCGCCTCGAATTTAGCGAAATCCGAAAAAAGGCTGTGCATCACGTTCGACAGGCAGACCGACTACATTCCGCTGAGCATAATCACGTACATTGAAGCGCAAAAGCAGTATGTCGTCATTCACACCGCAAACGAAACTTACCGCATGAAATCCTCACTCGCGGATGTGGAAAAACAGCTCGATGAGTATTTTTTCAAATGTCAGCGATCATTTCTCGTAAATCTGCGGTATGTCAAGCGGATAAAGAGCGACTGTGTAGTGCTGAAAAATGAAGACGAAGTCCCCATCAGCCGCGGCATGACAGAGAAGATCATGAAGGAGATAGTTCGGTTATTTTAGAGGTAAATATGCTGTTTCAAAAATGGATAGACAAGCGGATCGAAGCCTATCAGAGCGATCTGCTGAAAAAATACTGCGACGAAGTGGAGTCGATGTACACCAAAATGCGCGGATGGCGGCACGATTACCACAATCACATTCAGGCTTTGCAGGCAAGCATGGCACTGGGCAAGTACGATGAAGTCAACGACTACCTGCGCTCGCTGAACGATGACCTGACAAATGTTGACACCGTCATCAAAACAGGGCGCGTGATGGTGGATGCGATTCTGAACGGTAAGATGAACATCGCCGCGCAGAATGATATTCCCGTCAACGCAAAGGCGAAGATACCCGACGGCACGCCTGTTACGGATGTTGACTTGTGCGTTATCATCGGAAATTTGCTCGACAACGCCGTGGAGGAAAATAAGAAACTGCCCGCCGCCGACCGTTTCATCCGTATTTACATAGGACAGAAAAACACGCAGTTCTATCTCGCCTTCACTAATGCCGCAGGAAAGAAATTAAGCAAGCGCGGGAGCCTGTTTGCGTCATCGAAAGGTGTCGACCATGGCTTCGGTTTATCGCACGTCTAGAGTATCGTGAAGAAATACGGCGGTCTTTTTTCGGCAGACAGCGAGGACGGCGGGTTTACTGCGGAAATTCTCATTCCTCTCGACTGAAGAAAGTGCATTTCGTTCACCGAAAACGACATTTGGTTCACGGAATGCACTCTTTTTCGATTGCCTGTGCTATAATGCAGTCAGAAACGAAGGGAGGATTTCACATGGCTAAGAAAGATAGGAAAGTAAAAAAGAAAAAAGAACCAAAGCGCAAACCGAAATATGGTGTGTTCTCCTGCGTGGGGTACATATACCGCCTGCTCTGGAAATACGAGAAAGGTCTGGCGTTCACCGTAATCTTCACTGTTCCGATCTCGCTGATTCTGTCCGCACTTGCGCTGTACACACCATCCGCTGTTCTGTCGGCGCTTGAAACCTCGGACAGATTCCCGGCGATCACGCTTGTGATCTGCGGACTGCTTCTTGCGAAGCTGCTGTTTGACCTCGCGAACAATATAACAAACACAAAAATCGGCAACTCCGAGCATTATGTCCTTCTGCGCATGATGTATATGTGGAATTGCAGACAGCGCAACCACGACTGGTATCTCGATTTTGAGCCTGAGATACAGAAAATGAACGAGCGTGCCGACAATGCCGTGCAGAGCAACCACACAGCCGGTGTGCATTTCCCGATGGACTTCTCGAATATGCTCTCGCAGATACTCAATTTCCTACTGTTCGGCTCGGTCATCTCGCTCCTGCATCCCGTTATCATACTTCTGCTTGCTCTTGGATGCGTGCTGAACTATTTCATGAGCAAGTGGGAGAGAAGTGCGAACCGGAAAGACCTCGATGTACGCAACGATCTTGATAAAAAAATCAACTACTCCACTTTCAGCATGTTGCGCGATTTCAGTTATGCGAAGGATGTGCGGCTGTACACGATGCAGGAACCTCTGCACGACCGGCTGGAAAAGCTGTTTGATCTGCGCCTGAATGAGCAGAAAAAGGTGGAGCTTCGCAGTATTCTCACCGTCATCGAACAGTTTCTCGTTGTTCTCATCCGTGACGGCGCGCTGCAGATTTCCGACTTTCGCGAGGCAATGGAAATACCAGACCGTCTCAACTGAAGGGGAAATCTTGCTCGACGGGCATCCGCTGACCGAATACAACCGCGACGAGATGTACGCACTATTCGGCTTTGTGCCTCAGAACTATCATCTCCTGCCAATATCTATCGCACGGAATATCGCTTCCGCCATGACTGATGATGAAATTGATTACACAAAGCTCGAAGCCTGCATCGAAACCGCAGGACTGACCGAAAAAATCGCGTCTCTGCCGCACGGTGTGGAAACTCCGCTCAACCGCGAGGTGAACAAGGACGGTATAGAGCTGTCGGGAGGTGAGACGCAGAAGCTCCTGCTGGCACGACTCTTGTACAAGAATCCGCCGTGCATTATTCTTGACGAACCGACAGCGGCACTTGACCCGATTGCGGAGGACAGAATGTACCGCCGGTACAACGAAATCGCCGCTCATGCAACGTCCGTGTTCATCAGCCACAGACTGTCATCCTGCCGCTTCTGCGACGAAATTGCGGTATTCGATCACGGGCAGCTTGTACAGCTTGGCTCTCATGATACTCTTGTGGAGGATGCAGACGGCAAGTACAGCCAGCTCTGGTATGCACAGGCGCAGTATTATGAAGAGAAGTGATTGATATATATAATTGGAATCATGTAAAAATCATTATGTATTTATGAATACCATGCCGAATGAAATTGCGCCTCTGTGGGATACTGCCATGATCGTTCATCCACATAGATTTTGGAATAGTATACCCGAAACGCAGGAAAATATGAGAAAAGCGCCGCACAAAGCGACGCTTTCGTTTTGTAATTAACTCTCCACATCCATCATTGTACCGATAAAGAACGGCAGATTTGTCTCACAGTCGATCAGCATATACACAAACGGACGGTCGAGGAATACCTGCTTGGGATCCTCCGGCAGCATTATTGCGGATCCAGCCTCCATTTCAACCACGGTTGCCGCGCCTGCTTTGGTGCCTTTGCCGTCTACGTTGATATATGTCTGATGGATCACACGGCTGATATAGATGTTGCCATCTGCGGATTCACCGAGGCGCCTGAAATCCGCCAGCGTTTCATGGAACGCATCCGGCATCCCCATTCCGGCGAGCGTTTGGCTCATCTCCACCTTGTACTCCGTCTCAAACTTCGGTATTGCGGTATTGACAACGGCGGTCTCGGCGTTCGCCAGCATTTCATGCAGATGTTCGCCGTCAAGTGTGGCGATATATTCGGCAACGGTCATACCTTCCTTCGGCAGAAGCGCGGCGAAGGCGTATTTACGATCCTTGTAATACTTGATAAAGCCTGTCGCGTTGTCGTCTTCTAGATAACGGCTTTCCTCCGAATACATCATCTCGGTGTCCCGCTTTGTACCGTCCTCGGCGGTGAACTCACCCTCGCGGATCTGATGTTCCTTGTAGATCTCCTGCCACTCTGCGTCAAAGGCTAGGGCGTTGATCAGATACATGACCGCACTCTCGGGAATACGGTCAAGAATATCCTTGATCATGCCATCCGTGTTGTCCTCAACCCATTTGTTGATCTCTTTCAGCGTGGTATCATCGAATGGTGCTTTGTAAATATCCGCGCCGTAATAATCTGCGTTTGTCTGTAGAAAATCCTCTTTCACCTCGAACGTGAGATCGTCCTTGAACCAAATGGAGTTGGCAAGACTGAGCTTGTATTTTTCCTCCTCGGGAAGATTTTCCATATAGCTGTGGATCCAGCTGTTCAGCTTGGCGACCGGCATACCGAGCACCGCTTCCATTTGCGCGAGCGTTTCGTTGTCCGCACCGTTTGCGGTCATGGAGAGCGCCACAAGGACGGACAGCGGAGAGATGAGCGTATTTTTGCCGTCCTCCATGCTCGCCTTGAACAGCCGCACCGCAAAATCGGTGACGGCGGCGTCGCTTACGTCTGCAAGCTGTACATTGTCGGCAATATTGGGGTTGGGGGTGATATTCTGCATCAGATCGTCAGATTGCGGCGTACCGCAGGCGGTCAATGCGGATGCAGCAAGAATGATTGTCAACATCAATGCAATTATATGCTTCATATTCGGCTCCTTTCTCATTTTACCTCGGTGCCGCCCCATTCAATCACGGTAAAGCCGCTTCGCTCGGGCGCGGTCAGCTCCTGTTCATCCATCTCCACAAATTCATTCGACGCCTGCCATGCCATGAACACACGGATCAGCGTATCGGGGTCAGGGGAGACTTCCAGCTTCGCCGCTTCGGTGTGGATATCGGTCTGGAACGAGATGATGTTGTACGGATTCTGCTCCATCATCGGCAGCCAGAACACAATGAATTCATTCGCTTCGCGGCGGTTCAATCCCAGCTTGGCAAGGGCCTCTTCCAAAAATACGGCGGTATCTTCGCCTTTGACGCAGAAGCCTTTCGACAGTTCATACTGCGCGTAAGTTTCGCCCTCCCAGTAGAGGTAGCTGTAGGTCTAACCGTTCGTATCGGTCAGCGTACCGTCGGGAGTTGCGGTAACCGACCAGCCGTTGTTGTATGCGGGATAGGTACAGGTAAGATCACCATCCAGATTGAGTTTTACGGATACTTCGGTTTCTTCCGTAGGATAGAGATAGATCACCGGCTTTTCGGTGCGAACTTCCTCTTTAAATGGGTTACAGGATGCAAGGATAAACAGAGAAAGCACAACAAGCATGATCACAAAAAATCTTTTCATTTCAATCACCTTTCTCATTCCAGCAGATCAACCAGCGCGTCAAACGCCGCAATATCCATCTTCACACATACGGGGATCAGTCCGGCGTACCGCACATACCCGCCGTCATACAGCCGCAGATGCACGGTCATAGCGTTGTTCATGCGGAAGAACAGGTGGTAGATCTCCCGGTCGTAGATGTTCAGTTGTCCTTTTTCCAGCGGAACATCCTCGGTGTACATGAAATTGCCCTTGTTCAGCTCGGTGATGAAGGTTTCCAGCACCTCCGCCGATTCATCGGACAGCGTTTTCACGTTGCCGAGCGATTGATACCAGTCATGCCGCGTCTGATATTCCACCATCGAATAATTTCCGGCAAGATGCAGGCGATCTTCAAACAGATCGGAACCCACGTGCAGCGTCATACCGTTGTCGTTGACGTAGGTGGAAACCGATCCGTCCTCATATTTCATGCAGAGCATAAAGGCAGGATCAAAGCCGTTCACCGTGTAGAAGTCACCCGAAACACTGCCTGCAAAGTCCACATAACCGTCTTTCGTTGTAAAACAGTCAATCCGTCCGGTAGATGTGCCCACATATTCGCCCGCCAGCTCCGGATGATCGTATATCCATTCGTACTGCACATACATCCGTCCTTCGTAAATAAAGAACGCCAGTAAATCCGCAGATGAATTTGTGTTCAGCGAAATTTCGGTTTTGGGAATCGTCACACCGGGTTTATCGGCATCGCCGCTTCCCGCAAGTCCGTCGGTACCGTCCATCGCTATTTCATTGTCGGCACCGTCACTTTCTGTTTTTCCGATCCTATCAAACAGACCAAACCTGCTTGCCGCAAAAACACCGCCTGCCACGATGCAGACACACGCCGCTGCGGATGCCCAACGAATCCAAGCGCGGTTTGCTGTTGGCTTCTTCCGTGACCGCAGTGCATCCACCGCCTCGATCATGTTATCATCAATGTAATCCATCGCATCAAAAAATAAATCCTGATTCACAGCTCATACCCCTCCTTGATGAGATAATCCTTCAACTTCTGCCGTGTGCGGAACAGCACGGTTTTCGCTTTACCTTCACTCATGCCGCAGTACCCGGCTACGTCCTTCAGCGGATCCATATAGAAATACCGACCGATGAAGGTGTTCAGCTCGTCGGGTTTCAGAGAGCGAAGGAAGGTGTTCAGCAGCTCGCCGAGCTGTTTTGCTTCCAGCTCCTTTTCGGGATTTGCATGATCCGTCATAATCTCCTCCACCTCCGATATGGATAGCGCAAATTCGCTCCCTTGTCTTTTTTCCGCGTTTCGCCGGCGAAACATACTGATGGAGATCCGCCGCGTCAGCTTGCCGAGATAGGTTGACAGCACGGACGGCTTCTGCGGCGGCATGGAGTTCCACGCAGCGAGGTATGTATCGTTCACGCTCTCCTCGCTGTCCTCGGTGTCGTTCAGTATGTTCCGCGCGATCTTCATCAGATACGCGCTGTATTTTTCCTGCGTTGCGGTGATCGCCGATTCGTCCCGCTGCCAGTATAATTCCACGATCGCATCGTCATTCATGGGTGAGTCCTCCTTTTCTGTGAGGTTCATCTACTTTATATCTCGCAATAAATTGGGATTGGTTTCAGATATTTCAAAATAATTATACCATATTTTTATGAAATTTTCTGCAAGAAAAAACAATGCCTCCCCTGGGAAGCATTGTTTGAAGTTCAGTTTTTCACGCTGTATATGGTATAGAAGTCGATATAATCTCCCAGCTGTGAGCTGGCAACACCGCGCCAGAGTTCATCCAAAGTGGCGGTATTGTCGTTGGTCATCACATACCGCGTCACTTTCTCCGGCTCTTTTGATGACTGATAGGACGGAACTGTATCTTCAAACACACGCAGATACTTGTATGTGCGTACATATTCGGTGCCGTTTTCATTCCACTTCATTGTATAGGTTCCGCCGTCATGGGTCAGCTCAAACTCATACAGTGCAGGATAGTCCTCTTTGTGTGCTTCGTAATATTTTTCATCATACTGCTGAGGCTCCCGAAGTGTGTGGTAATGCACAATGTCTGCCGAAATGTGCTTACCCTGACCGGACAGTTTGTAGAAAGTATTCCACACAGCCTCACCGGAGGTGGCATATCCGTCCTCAAGAACGATCTTTCCGCCCTCTTTCGCCTGTTCCAACAGCGCAGGATCAACAGCTTTGGCGGGGCTATAGCGATACAGATGAACATAATCCTCCCCGGCTTCGGCAAGCACTATCGAGCGATCGTGGTATTCCGTGGTGGAGTAGACGCACCAATCCACATTTTCGGGATCAGCCTCTTCGGTGAAGGTGTGGATGAGCTTATCCTTTGTCACCGAAGCCGGATCGTCGAAGATAAGTTCATAACGGTAGTTTGCACCATCGATCGGGACATAGAGATAACTGTCAAATGCACCGGTGACGTTGGCGGTGGTGGGAGTCATGTTTTTGATGTCTGTCGAGTAAGAACGTAATTCCGGTGCATCCGTGAAGTATATTGTATAATTCTGCTCATACAGCACCATTATCAGTGTAAATTCGTATGAGCCGTCATGATATTTCGTCTTTCCTACAACTGCATGACCGACCTCGCCGCCCGATTCAGCAGAAGTTATTTTGCATATCGTGCCGTCGCGGTTCGTTTTCGTGACATCGAAGCGGTACACAGCGTCCTCCAAGCCTGCGATATCGCCGCTAAGTAAGTATTCCATAGGCTTTTCCGCAGGAGTCAGCGTAATATCGGCGACAGAGGTGTTTTTGTAAACATCCGACCTGTCCGCACTGCAGTACGCGACAGCTCCGTTATCGGTGAGTAGCGTCGTGAAGGTCCAGTCGTGGGAATCAATAATCAGTTCTTCAGTTGAATCTTCCGCGGGATTGGTTATCAGACACACCACAGCCACAACGCAAACGATCACCGCAATCACGCTCACCCAGACAGCAGGCTTTTTCCACTTGGCGATATTCTTGATTCGTCCCTCGGTATTGCCTTCGCCAAATGCAAGCGGCGTATCCGCGATAATCCGCCGTCCGGTTGCGAGGCTGATCAGCGACGCGGAATAGTCCGCGCGGATTTCACCGCCCAGCTTGCGGAGTACCGCCTCGTCACAGCTCATCTCCATATCCTTGCCGGAGAGGATGAACGCTGCCCACACCAGCGGATTGAACCAATGCAGGCACAGCGCGGCGAAGGACAGCAGCTTCACGATATGATCTCCGCGGCGGATGTGATGCTGTTCGTGGAGGATGATGTAGCCGCGCTCTTTTTCAGAAAGGGAGGACGGCAGATAGATCTTCGGGTGTAGCAGCCCCATCACAAACGGTGAATCGATGTGATCTGCAATGTAGATGTTGTCGCGTATATTGATTGATGCAAGCAGCTTTCGGCGAAGTTTGGCGTAGGCGACGCCGCTGTAAATCAGCATGACGGCGATTCCGGCAAGCCATACATATTTGCCGAACAGTATCAACACATGCCACCAGTCGGTAGAGATAATCCGCCTTGTTCCGTCTTCCTCAAATTCGGTTGTGCGAACGTGCTGAATCCCGATGCCGCCGTTGAGTACGTCCCCTACCGCCCGCTGTGCCGCGTCGATTGCCGCAAGAGGTGTGACCGGCTCATTCAGCAGATCGTAGGATTCGATTGTCGGCTCGGTCTGCGGAATCAGGCTGATGGGCGCTTCGATGCTGATGGGGCAGAGCAGCCGAAACAGAACAACTGCCCACAGCGCATAAGAAAACACCTTCGGCGCGCGCTTCAGACACAGGCGTACAAGCAAAACGATCAATATGACAATGCTTGCGATTTTCGTCATATCGAATATCTGCAAAAATAACGTATCCGGCATTGCTTCACCCCCTCATGGAATCCAGAATCTGCTTCATCCGCTCCACTTCTTCATCGGTGTATTTCTTCCGTTTGCCGAACGCCACGAGAAATGCCGGAAGCGAGCCGTCGAAGGTGTCCTCCACAAACTTCTCGCTCTGCATGGCGTAGAATTCTTCTTTCGGTACAAGCGAAGTCACTGTCCGCTTCACATTCTGGAACAGCCCGCGCTGACACAATCGCTTCAAAATCGTGTAGGATGTCGATTCCTTCCATCCAAGCTCCTTTTCGGCAAGCTCCGCAAGTTTCCCCGACGACAACGGTTCGTTGGTCCAGATAATATCCGCAAAGCGGGATTCCACTTCTCCAAGTTTGATTTCAGGCATATGAATTGCTCCCCCCTCTACTGGTAGTCGAGTATATATTTATTCTACTGCGAGTAGAGGGATTTATCAATAGCTTCATCTGCAATGTTACAAAGAATTCAAAAAATTTCTTTTGTGTAAAGCCGTGGGATTTTCACTTCACTCACACCGGAGATTTTTTTCAAAATGGCGTTTTTATCATCACAAAAGATGAAAAATCTTAATTTTTGATTAAATATCAGCCATATTCTTACACTGTTCACAGATATATGCTATATTATAGTAAAAAAACTATGAGGTGATAGCCACGACAATCAGTTACAACCGACTTTGGAAACTGCTCATCGACAGAAAAATGAAGAAAAAGCAGCTTTGTGAGGAAGCAAAAATCAGTCATGTAGTTCTCACCCCATGGCACACGGCGAAAGCGTCACCACGGATTCGATTCTCAAAATCTGCATGGTACTTGGCTGCCGTATCGAAGACATTATGGTAATCGTTGCGGATGACTATACATCAAACAGCGTATTTTCACATGGGAAGATAAGTTCTCCATCTATGACGCAAACGGAAACGAAAAATATTATGTGGAAGGCGAAATTCTCACCTTCGGAAAGAAGCTCCACCTGTACGACCTGCAGGGTAACGAGCTTGCGTATAT
>CAYSEF010000028.1:0-25196 GCA_964430105.1 uncultured Ruminococcus sp.
GAGGTTGAGGATAGTATCCATCATACCGGGCATAGAAGCTCTTGCACCGGAACGAACGGAAACGAGAAGGGGATTTTCCTTATCGCCGAACTTCTTACCAACGATTTCTTCCATCTTACCGATGTATTCCATGATCTGAGCCATGATTTCATCGTTGATCTGCTTGCCATCTTCATAGTACTGTGTGCAAGCTTCTGTTGTGATGGTGAAGCCCTGGGGTACGGGAAGACCGATGTTGGTCATTTCAGCAAGGTTAGCACCTTTGCCGCCGAGGAGTTCACGCATATTGGCGTTACCTTCGGAGAACAGGTAAACATACTTTGTGGACATCTTGAAATGTACCTCCGCATTTTATTATAAATATTTAGAGTTGCCTATAAACACACGCAAAACCGCAGGCATGACAAAATCAGCCTGAAAGAGTCTCACGCACACTGTATTATACCATATTATTCTCAAAATTTCTACCCGCAAATCCCAATTTTGCGAAGTTTTACGAAAAGTTCACGTTTTTCACTGCGTACACGATTTTTTTATATAAAATAACGAAAATCCACATCATGGAGCGGGTAACACTTGAGCCGATACAGTGATATGTACATTTAGTTTTAACTTCGCCTCAAAAGATTGACACCTATGATACAGTTGTGCTATAATATAATATGTATACTTTAATACATAAACCAATCCTTACGACGTCGATTAACGACATAACAGAACGGAAGTACATAAATGCTCAAAAACAAAAACAAAACGGTCGAGCCCGCTGACAGCGAGGAGCTTTTCGACCGTAACACGTCGGCTCTTCAAAGCTCAACTGATCCACCCGATATTGCATCCCTCTCCATGTCGGCAAGTGCTCTGGCGAATCTGATCGAACGTGCGAAAAATGGCGATAACGACGCTTTTTCTTCTATTGTTGAAGAATACGAACGCTTCGTTTACAATACTGCCTGCCGTGTGCTATCGGCTTCCGGCTTATCACTCGATCCTGCTGACGACATTGCTCAGGTCGCTTTTATTAAAGCTTGGCAAAATTTGGGTGCTTTCCGTGGAGATTGCAGTTTTTCAACATGGCTTTTCAGAATCACAGTCAATTCCGCACGAGATTCTATTCGTTCAGCCTCACGCAAACCAACAGTATCACTCACAAAATCAGAGGATGACAGCGAGGACGGCGAAGAATGGGATGTTCCCGTAACCTCAGGTGACGATATTCCGGAAGATTCTCTCCTGAAAAAAGAACAAATAATTGCTGTTCGTCGTGCAATTGAAGCACTTCCCAAGGATCAAAAGGAAGTTATCGTCATGCGAGATATACACGGTCTGTCCTATCAAATAATCGCCGATAACCTCGGTATTGGACTGGGAACTGTCAAATCCCGTATAAACCGTGGCAGAGCAAATCTCAAGGCATTGCTTGAAAAATCAGACATCCTATAGACGTTTCGGAACGTATATTTAGCTTAAATTATAAAATATTTTCTTAAATCGGGAACTTTTACCCCGATCAGAACGTCTAAACAACGAAAGATTAAAATTTGATTAAAAATTTTCGTTTTTATCACGCTTAATTTTTCGTTCTATAAGATGAAAGGATACGCTTAGTTTTATAATGAAGAACAACGAGCCTCTGAATTCTTCCGATATGCCTGAGAAAAACATGACAGTCGAAGAATACAGACTTTATCGGGAGATACTCGAATCTGCCTATCCAAAGCCTAAAAAGGACATAAAAAAAGGCGTAATGGATGCAATCCGTGCGGAATCTGCAAAATCAAACGATTATTCAGATGCTATCATTCTCCCGGGAAACAATAAAAACAAACCCAAAAAGAAGAAATTCTCCACGCAGACCTTTGTTAAGTGGGGAAGTCTTGCGGCAAGTATCGTTATTATTGCCGGAGTCGGAATAAAGGTTCTTCCCGTTCTGCTCACACCGAGTGTAACATACGATACAGCTTCGCAGGAGCAATATTCCATGACAGTAACTCGAGCGTACAACAGCTACGAATCTGCTCCCGAGGAAAATTCCGCAGCAAATGGTTCAAACGACGGCTTCAAATCTGTGCCAAATCAGGGCAACGAAGCAACGCCAAATCCTGCCATTGCGGATGAATACTATAAAGAAGCACTAGATATATTCGAAGGAGCAGTCGTAGAAGCAGACGAAGAAGCAGTCGCAGAAGCAGTCGCAGAAGAAGCAGTCGAGGAAGCCGAATTCGAAATATCCACCTCTGCAGATTATACTGAGTCCGACACAGGCTCCGTATTCTACGATGTACCCAATCCGAGCGATAGTATGATAATCAGTGCAGAAACCGAAACAAAGGTCGAACCGATGATTAATTGCGCACACACAGAGGTGTTCCGTGACAGCTATCACGAAATTCCTTCCCTCCTCATCGATGAGGTTGGCGCAGATGAATATTACGCATGGGCAAATTCAGTCACACGCGATGATTCATGTGCGGTAAATATTTACAATTTCGTGCATCATTTCGGAATTTCTCAAGCAATGTTCGCAATGTATCTCTCGCAGTCCGACATAGCATACTACTGCGACTACCCGATTGATATTCTTTACGAATGTAGTGCAGAAGAAGCTGACGAATATTACCGCAACGGTGGTCGTTACGCTGAAATGGTCAAGGATTATTTTGAATATGAATTCAAGCTTGCACTGATTTCCGAGATAGGAACAGAAGCATATACGGAATGGCTCAGCGAAATAAGCTGCTCAAGCATCCGTGGCTGGTCGATATCTCAAATGGTGCTGGATAATTCAATCGATGCAGGCAGATTCGGTGAAATTTACGACAGCACAGTCAAAACCTTCTCCGAAGAACATGAAGAGTATGAAGGATATGCTTTGCCCGAATACGACCTTGTAAGAGTCTATGTCCCGAATGCAGGAACAAGCTTTGCACTTGCTATGGGTATCACAGGATATTCAGCAGATGTAGCTTGCAGAAAATAAAGCAATAAAAAAATAAGTGGTTGTCTTACCGGGGAGTTTTCCCTGACAAGACAACCACTTTTTTTATCTTAATTTACTTAATTTACGCCATTGTCCATGTAACAGCGTTCTTTCCGTCAACGATAGTTACGCCCATAGCAGTAAGCTCACCGCGGATAGCATCTGCCTTTGCAAAATCCTTAGCCTTTTTCGCATCGGCACGATCCTTTATCATAGCCTCTACCTTTGCTTTAACATCATCAGCAACACCATCTGTTGTGCAGGTGATAGTCAATTCGGCGGCAGGTGCATTTTTAGCTACTTCTGCTGCTTTTTTATTTGCTTCACGAACCTTTGCGCCGGCTTCGATAAGTCCGAGAGAAAGAACGGTATCAAAATCAGCGATAAGTGCGAGCTTTGTGGAATCGGTAGTTTTTGCCTTGAGAACATCGTAAAGTGCAGTAACACCGAGAGCTGTATTAAGGTCGTTATCCATTGCATCTGTGAAACGCTTCTTAAGCTCAGCGAACGCCACTTCATCAACAGGAGAGCTGTCCTCAGGATTCAGTGAAGCGATTCTTGCAACAAGCTTATTATACGCAGTTTTTGTGCCATCCATGCCTTCCCAAGAGAAAACAAGGGATTTTCTATAGTGCGACTGGAGGCAGAACAGACGGTAAACAAGCGGATCATAGCCCTTTTCTTCGAGCAGTGAAACTGTCAAAAATTCGCCTGAGGATTTAGACATTTTGCCTGTATTTGTGTTGAGGTGGAGTACATGGAACCAATGACTGCACCACTTATGACCTACATACGCTTCAGACTGTGCAATTTCGTTTGTATGATGCGGGAAAGCGTTATCAATACCACCGCAGTGGAGGTCAAGATATTCGCCAAGGTTTTGCAGTGAAATAGCGGAGCATTCGATATGCCAGCCGGGATAACCTACGCCCCACGGAGAATCCCATTTAAGCTCCTGATCGTCAAACTTCGACTTTGTGAACCACAGAACGAAGTCACTCTTATTGCGCTTTGCAAGGTCTTCTTCAACGCCTTCACGAACGCCTACTTCAAGATCCTCTACATCATGCTTGTTAAATACATAATACTCGTCAAGCTTTGATGTATCAAAGTAAACATTGCCCTCTGCCACATAAGCATAGCCCTTTTCAAGGAGCTTTTCTATCATTTCAATAAAATGGTCGATATAGGAGGTAGCGGGAACTACGATTTCGGGAATCTTGATATTGAGCTTACCGCAATCTGCGAAGAAAGCATCTGTATAGAACTTTGCGATTTCCATAACAGACTTATGTTCACGCTTTGCACCCTTGAGCATTTTATCTTCGCCTGTGTCAGCATCGCTTGAGAGATGTCCGACGTCGGTAATATTCATGCATCTTGTAACTTCCAGTCCTGTATATCTGAGGTACTTTTCAAGAACGTCCTCCATGATATATGAACGCAGATTTCCGATATGTGCAAAGTGATAAACAGTAGGACCGCAGGTATACATTTTGCACTTTCCCGGTTCGTGTGTAACAAATTCATCTCTTGTTCTTGTGAGGGTATTGTACAGTTTCATTTTTGTTTATCCTCTTTTCTTTTCTGTTTTTGATTCAAATTGTCTGCTGTTAATGCTTATATGCTTTGCAGGTTATTTCCTGCTCTTTTTATTATTTTCTCGGTTTGCCTTCCAGCGTTCCTCAAGCTCGATTATTTCATCCATAAGGCTTTCGTCGAGCATATTCATGTCAGATTTTTGTATTTCCTGCACACGAGAGATTATATTCGCTTCTTCCTCATTTATCGGCTTGATTCTGTGATATTTATCGACGACCATATCATTGAAGGTAGGTCTGCGGATGAATATACGATATACGCACCAGAATATCGCACCGATAGAGAGAATATAAAGTCCTATGAGCAACATTCCCTTATCCTCAGGTACAAGTGCGAGTGCATAGGAGGTTGCATTGAAGAAAACATGGCAAACAATAGTCGGAACAGCTGATTCAAATGCGTTATAAATAAGTCCGAACACTATGCCAAGCACTGTTGCGTAGCCGATAGCAATAGGAGTACCGTGTGAAATACCGAATATCACTGCCGAAACGATGACAGCACCGACTGTACCGATGACGGGCTTCAGTCTTGACATTGCGATACCACGGAAAATCAGCTCCTCCACAATACCTGCCACAACAGCTACACTGATTATTTCAAGCAATACGCTCGTTCCGCCGTAAAGCGTTGAATACTGACCTTCAAATGCGTCAAGCACACTTTCGGGAAGTGGAATAAAGGACAATGTGACCGAAACAAAGACATTAAGTGACGCTCCGAACAATGCGAAGGTGGGTATTCTGAACGGATTTACAAAGAACAGTCCCATTTCCTTTGCCGGATTCTTACGTCTGAGATGGAATATAGCGCAAAGCAGAAGTATCGTAATCAGATTTGCAACAAGAAGAATCTGCACTGATTTTTCGTTTACGGCTTCAATAAGTCGCTGTGCCTGATTCATAATTGCGTCATAGTCAATTGCTACCCCTTCTCGCAGCATAATAGATGACATATAGCCGGACATTACGCACGACTGACAGCAGACCATAATAAAAGCATAAAACAGGACTGCTATGACAGCACGAAATATTCTTTCGAATCGAGATGGTTGTTTTTTAGGTGGCATACGAAAAACATACGGTGGTAAGTTATGTTGCGGTGTTTGCTGTTGATTGTCCTGCCCGTCTGATGAATTTTCTATACGCCATCCACAGCCGGGACAGAAGGTTTCGTTTGGTTGTAATTCTCTTCCGCATCGCGGACACTTCATTGTTATTCCTCCGTTTTACGTTTTATTATTTATAGCTTATTTTAATGCAGAAATCGTTCTCTGCACGTTTGATTTTATATTTCAAGTCCGATAGCATCGTTATGTGCATTTTCCGAAAGGAGCTTTTCAACCTTTTCAAGTCTTTCTCTTATTGCACGAAGCTCATTTTCAACAGGGTCGGGAATATTGACCTGGTCAAGATCGGTTTCCGTTATTTTCTCGCCATTTCTGCGAACTACTTTAGCCGGAACACCTACAGCTGTTGAATTTTCGGGAACATCGTTCAGTACAACTGCACCCGCCGCTATCTTTGAGCCTGAGCCTACAGTGATATTGCCAAGCACCTTTGCACCTGCGCCAACCATGACACGATCTCCGAGGGTTGGGTGACGTTTACCGGTTTCCTTACCTGTACCGCCAAGCGTTACGCCCTGATAAAGTGTGCAGTAATCACCGACAATAGCAGTTTCGCCTATAACAACACCGGAACCGTGGTCAATGAGAAGTGCTTTTCCGACAGTTGCGGCAGGATGTATTTCTATTCCGGTAAGGAATTTACCAAACTGAGAAACTGCTCTTGCGGAAAGCTTCCAGCCTTTATTCTGCATTGCATAAGCAATTCTGTGAAGTATCAGCGCATGAACTCCGGAATAAAGGAGCAACACCTCTACTCTGTTTCGTGCAGCCGGGTCCCTCTCACAAATCGAATCTATATCCTCAAGTATAGCTTTAATTTCATGACATATGCCTTTTTCGGCTCTGCTTTCGATTCTTATGTGTATATTATATTTTCCATCCTTGCTACGAACAGTGGTTACTTTCATTAAAATACCTCGCTTCAGCTCTCGTGAATCAAAAAAATCGCCACAGACCAAACTAAACCTTCGGTCAGAGGCGATCATCGCGGTTCCACTCTGCTTTTTTACTCAATTCAGCCATAACGCAGCTATGCGGGATAAGATACCCATGTGAACAAGCTCACACTTCCCAAATCCGGCTCACGGACGCACATTAAAGCCTGTCACGACACCGCTCTCAGCTATGCGATAATTAAAACACGCAAAGCGGTATTCTCTGCTACACGACATTTCGCTTATTTTCTTTCCGGTCATTGCCTTATACTTTACATTATATACTATAATATTCAAAAAGTAAACCGTTATTTTTAATAAATAAAATCTTTTCGTAAGCAAAAAAATATAAAAATATATTCATCAAATCCCATGTAATTCCTGCATTTTTGTGCTATAATATATAATGTGTGGAAAAATGCTCTGTTTTATCATTTTTATCATTGCAAATTCAGAATATATCCCTGTCCGCGCACTGTCAGCAGAACACCTTCACCAAGCACAGGCTTCAGCTTGCGTCTGAGATAGCTGATATACACATCGGTGACATTCGTGCCATCCTCAGCGTCACTCCAAAGTGCATTTCTAAGCTCGTGACGGCTGACTGTCTTTCCGCTTCTTTCACGCAAATATTCAAACAGCAAAAGCTCCTGCTCGGTCAGGCGTACTGTCTTTCCCTGATATATAACGCATCCGTCTTTCACAATGATTTGTGCTTCCGATGGTAAATACGGTGGTTTATGAATGTTTTTTAAGGCTTGCTCCTCATCGATACATTTGTGCATCTCAAAAACCGCAGCTATCACTTCATCAAAGCATATTGGCGTAGGTACGACAGTACACGGAATATCCGCATGAATATCATGTTTGTTCGTGATATAGACTATTGCAGACAGCCCTGATGTTTCAGCTGAAATATCATCTGTTACAAGTATTTTTCCGTCGTTTTCGCATTTCAAGCCACCCAAAGCAAGCACTGCTCTCAGCATTGACAGCATATTTTCATCCGATACAGCTATTCTGCACACCTTATCCATATTCTTCTCAACTCCGTTGTTTATCATGTATCACCTATCATTTGTTTATTTTAGCATACCACACAGTTACGTCTTTGTCAACCGTATGCTTTCTCACTTTAATGAAAGGAAAAAGCCATGAACGATTTGCCGTCAGATATGTCATGCATGAATTCCTGCTGTTTTACAGGTCACAGAGTAATTCCCTCGGAAAAGCTCGACTATATCACAGCGGATACCGAACGTGCTGTACGAATACTCGCTGAAGCAGGCTATCGTTATTTCATATGCGGAGGTGCTCTCGGATATGACACTCTTGCGGCACAAGTCGTTTTGAAGGTTGCAGAGGAATATCCCATAAAGCTGTTTTTAGCACTTCCCTGTCGTAATCAGACTGAAAAATGGATGAACAGAAAGGGCGGAGAGGAATCGATACGAGAATATCAACGACTGAAGGCTCTTGCGACAGGAATACATTATGTCTGCGACTTTTACCGTGATGGCTGTATGAAGGAAAGAAATCTATGGATGGTCGAACATTCATCCTTCTGTATAGCATACTACAACGGCTCTCCCAAAAGCGGTGCAGGTCAAACCTACAGACTCGCCAGGGATAACGGAAACGTAATATACAATGTATTTGACGCTTCTGTCGAAAACGATGATATATATCACTAAGCGTGATAAGCAAACAACATAACACAGTCCAAAAAATAAATTTTATATAAAGAGGAAAAAATCATGAAAAACCTTGTTAAGCATGAAGGCGCTGCGGCTATTCGTCCGGTGCTGACTATTGTAATGGATGGCGTAGGTCTTGCTCCCGATACAGGTGCTAACGCTGTCAAAATGGCTCGCACTCCCAACCTTGATATGCTCATGGCTAACTATCCCATGGTTCCGCTCAAGGCTCACGGCACTGCTGTAGGTCTTCCCTCAGATGACGATATGGGTAACTCCGAGGTAGGTCACAATGCTCTCGGCTCCGGTCAGGTATTCGCTCAGGGTGCAAAGCTCGTTTCCGCTTCTATCGAATCCGGCAAAATGTTCGCTTCCGAAACCTGGCAGACTCTCATCGGCGGTGTAAAGAACAACAATTCTACACTCCACTTCATCGGTCTGTTCTCTGACGGTAACGTACACAGCCATATCGACCACCTCAAGGCTATGCTCGTTCAGGCTAAGAAGGAAGGTATTTCCAATATCCGTATTCACATCCTTCTTGACGGTCGTGACGTTGGTGAAACCTCTGCCCTCGAATATATCGATCCGTTTGAAGCATTCATCGGTGAGCTTTCCGACGAAAACTGCTCTGTAAAGATCGCATCCGGTGGCGGTCGTATGCAGATCACAATGGACAGATACGAAGCTAACTGGGCTATGGTAGAGCTTGGCTGGAAAACTCACGTTCTCGGTGAAGGCAGACAGTTCGCATCTGCAAGAGAAGCTGTTGAAACCTATCGTGCAGAAACAAAGGTTATCGACCAGGACCTCCCGCCCTTCGTTATCGCTGAAAACGGCACTCCCGTAGGTACTATCAACGACGGCGACTCCGTTATTTTCTACAACTTCCGTGGCGACCGTGCTATTGAAATTTCCAAAGCCTTCGACGGTGACGCATCCTTCGACAAGTTCGACCGTGTTCGTGTTCCCAATGTTCTTTATGCAGGTATGCTTGAATACGATGGCGACCTTCACATCCCCTCTCGTTACCTTGTAAATCCTCCGGAAATCACCAATACAATGGGCGAATACCTCGCTGACATGAAGATTTCTCAGTTCGCTATCTCCGAAACTCAGAAATACGGTCACGTTACCTACTTCTGGAACGGTAACAAGTCCGGCAAGTTCTCCGAAGAATACGAAACCTACGAAGAAATCCCCTCCGATGTAGTTCCGTTTGAACAGAGACCGTGGATGAAGTGTGCTGAAATCACCGACCGTCTTATCGAGGTTCTCGAATCCGGCAAGTATGACTGCATCCGTGTAAACTTCCCCAACGGTGATATGGTTGGTCACACCGGCTCTCTTGAAGCTACTATCTGCTCTATGGAAGCACTTGACCTCCAGCTCGGCAGAATCCTTCCCGTACTTGACAAGGTTGGCGGTGTTGCTATCATCACAGCAGACCACGGTAACGCTGACGAAATGGCTGAATTCGACAAGAAGACAAATTCCGTAAAGCGTAACAAGGACGGCTCTCTCAAGGCAAAAACAAGCCACACTCTCAATCCCGTACCGTGCATCATTTACGACAACAAGTATGCTGACAAGTACACTGTAAAGAAGGACGGCTCCTACGGTCTTTCCAATGTTGCGGCAACCGTTGTAAACCTCCTCGGCTACGAAGCTCCCGATATGTGGGACGAATCCATCATCAGCCTCAAGTAATAGCTCAAATTATATAACAACTACCGCGTTGGTATTTTGGCTGGCGCGGTTTTTGTTTGATTATATCTTATCTAAAACAACACATGGGAGGCTTTATGTTTTATCAAAACGACATTTTCTCCTGCTCATCCTTACTCAATATTCCAAATGTAGCTCACGGATTTTCTTCTCGTATCGGTGGGGTTTCAGCTCTGCCTCACACTGCAACAATGAATCTGTCCTGCGGTCTTGGTGATACCGATGATATTGTGCGTGAAAATCTCGATATCTTTGCAAAGGCTCTTTCAAATGGCAAATATTCCGGCGAAAACACTGTCACTGCACATCAAATACATTCGACAAACGTGCGTATTCTCACTGCATCTAATGCCGGTGAGGGATTTTCAGCCCCTCGTGGCTCTGACTGCGACGGATTTGTAACTGACTGTGGAGGAATTATACCTATAGCTCGTGTGGCTGACTGCGTTCCCGTACTTCTTGCAGGTCAAAAATCCGATAATTCCCCTGTTATATCCGCTGTTCACGCAGGTTGGAGAGGTACTGTTGCCGGTATTTGTGCTGTCGCAGTTGAAAAAATGTGTTCTATCGGATGTATTCGTGAAACTATACGTGTTGCGATAGGTGCGCATATCGGCTTTTGCTGTTACGAAGTCGGTGAGGATTTTGCAGACTCCGTTGTACTCAGCAAAGGCTCTGTATTCGCTGAAAAATACATTCGCAAGCCTGACGGAAAAACGAAATTTCACGCCGATTTGACAGGAATGAACCTTGAAATCCTCGCAGAAGTCGGAATTTCACGAGAGAATATCGATGTGCATCCCGACTGTACTATGTGCAATACCGAGAAATATTACTCTCATCGTGGCATGAACGGCAAACGTGGCGTGATGGGTGGCGGTATCTGTATTGTCAGATAAACACTGCCATAAATTCCACTTTTCCATCTTCATACCATTTTTGTTAAAACATCACACAAAAATCACATAAAACCACCCTTATTATTAGCGTTGTTCATGATTTATTTATAAATTCGTGATATAATTTAACGTAATCATTATAATTTTGTATATCCGTTCAGTTATAGCCAAATTTGTGCTAACTGCTCAGATAGGAGGTCTTTCCACCAAATGATCGAAATTAACAATCTCGTCAAAAATTACGGTGCCAAGTTCGCCGTGGATGACATCAGCTTCAAAGTAGGCAAGGGCGAAATCGTCGGTTTCCTCGGCCCGAACGGTGCAGGTAAATCCACAACCATGAACATTCTAACCGGCTACCTTTCATCCACCTCGGGTGAGGCTAAGGTCGGTGGTATCGATATCCTCGAGAATCCGAACGAAGCAAAAAAGCTTATCGGCTTCCTCCCGGAACAGCCACCGCTTTACATCGATATGACTGTAAACGAATACCTTAACTTCGTTTATGAAATCAAAAACTGCAAGCTCAATCGTCAGAAGCATATCGAAGAAGTCCGTCAGGTCACTAAAATAGACGACGTACAGAATCGTCTTATCAAAAATCTGTCAAAGGGCTATCGTCAGCGTGTCGGTATTGCTCAGGCTCTTATCGGAAATCCACCCGTTATCATTTTCGACGAGCCTACTGTAGGTCTTGACCCTAAGCAGATCATTGAGATCCGCAACCTTATCCGTAATCTCGGTCAAAACCATACAGTTATCCTCTCCACACACATACTTTCTGAGGTTCAGTCCGTTTGTGACAGAATCATAATCATAAACGAAGGTAAAATCATTGCCGACGAAAAGACTGAAAATATCACAAGAGTAGTAGAAGAAAATCGTCGCTACTCCGTCAAGGTCTGTGGCCCTCAGAGAGATGTTCAAAATACACTCAAGAATATTCCCGGCGTTATTTCCGCTGATATAACCGGTGAACGTGAGCTCGACAGCTACACCTACATCGTTGAAGCGGAAAAGGGTGTCGATATTCGTAAACCGCTGTTCTATGCTATGAGCGAACATCAGTGGCCTATAATCGGAATGGAAGCTGTGGGAATGAACCTCGAAGAAGTATTCATCAGGATCATGGACTCCGTTTCCAAATAATTCAGCAACAAAAAGGAGCTATTTATGTTAGCTATTTATAAAAAAGAAATGCGGACGTATTTCACTACACCGCTAGGATATGTTTTTATTGCGGCGTTTCTTGCCGTTTCGGGGTTCGTGTTTGCGTTCTCCACATTCCAGTCGCAGACCTCTGATCTTGCAGGATATTTCCAGATAATGATCTTCGGTTATATCGTAATTATCCCGATGCTCACACCTACATCGTTGAAGCGGAAAAGGGTGTCGATATTCGTAAACCGCTGTTCTATGCTATGAGCGAACATCAGTGGCCTATAATCGGAATGGAAGCTGTGGGAATGAACCTCGAAGAAGTATTCATCAGGATCATGGACTCCGTTTCCAAATAATTCAGCAACAAAAAGGAGCTATTTATGTTAGCTATTTATAAAAAAGAAATGCGGACGTATTTCACTACACCGCTAGGATATGTTTTTATTGCGGCGTTTCTTGCCGTTTCGGGGTTCGTGTTTGCGTTCTCCACATTCCAGTCGCAGACCTCTGATCTTGCAGGATATTTCCAGATAATGATCTTCGGTTATATCGTAATTATCCCGATGCTCACAATGCGCAGCTTCTCGGAAGAAAGACGTACTCGCACGGAACAGCTTCTTATGACCTCTCCCGTGTCTATCACTTCCATGATCCTCGCTAAGTTCTTCGCAGCTTTCACAATGTTCGCTATGACCGTTCTCGTAAGCTGTCTGTATTATATCCCTCTCTTTAATTACGGCGAACCTAATGTCGGAAAAGCTGCGGGATGCCTTATCGCTATGTTCCTTATCGGTATGTGCTTTATCGCTGTCGGTATATTCGTATCCACACTTACTGAATCTCCCGTTACAGCCTGCATTGCTACTATGGCACTTCTTCTCGTTTTTGCCGCAGCAGCTATATTTAACAGCCTTATCGATGCTTACATCGTTCGCAGTGTACTGAACTGGATCTCTGTATATTCACGTTATGTAAACTTCACCTACGGTGTATTCGATATCTCCGCTACTGTATATTACCTCTCTATAACCGTTGTGTTCCTGTTCCTTGCAGTCCGCGTTTATGAGAGAAGACGCTATGCTTGATCACGGAGGTTCTTTAGAATGAAAACCAGCTTTACTCAAACAAGAAAATTCAAGTACGGCTCTGTGGCAACTGCTTTTAGCGTAGCCTTCATTGCCATTGTAATTATCTTCAATATTATCTTCACCGCGCTTGGCAATAAGTATATGTGGTTCATAGATATGACCGAAGAACAGCTTTACACACTCTCCGATGAAGCAAAAGAAATCATGTCTGACATCACAGAGGATGTGTACATCTACTTTGCAAGCGAACCCGACGTTCTTATGAGCGGTTCCAACGGTGCTTCTACACGTTATATCTACACTACAGCTCTCCAGCTGGAAGAAGCATTCCCCAATGTTCACGTTGATGCTGTAAGCGTACTCAAAAATCCCGGCTTCTTCAAGGATTTCTATACAACAGCCGCTACTGATATTGATACAACATCTGTTGTATTCTCCAGCGGTTCGGAAGTCCGTGTTTATGCGGCAAATGCATTCTTCACCTTCAATGATATCACCGACGTTTCCAGTGTTTGGGCTTATGACGGCGAAGAAGCGTTCCTTTCAGCTATCATGCAGATAACTCAGACCGACACACCCAAGGTTGCTTTCACTATCGAACATGGCGAAGATATTGCAAGTGCAATCTATCTCGCTAATGTTTTCTCTACTAACGGCTTTGAGGTTCAGACTGTAAATCTCGCTCAGGATACTCTCGATGAAGACTGCCGTATCCTTGTAGTATTCAATCCTATTTACGACTTCATCGGCGCAGAGGCTGAAGAAGCTTCCGCAAATGAAATCGAAAAGATCGACAAATTCCTCGATAATCGTGGCTGTCTTATGGTATTCGGCTCACCCGACCATGTAGACAAGCTCACAAACCTCGGTGAACTCCTCGCTGAATGGGGTATTGAATTTACAGGAAATACCACTGTACGCGATATGGAACACGCTATGACAACCGACGGTTATTCCGTTGTCGCTGAATATCAGCCCAACACTCTCGGCGGTTCTATCTATCGTGACCTCAACGAGCTTTCAACTCCTCCGAAGACTATCATTCGCAAAGCAACTCCTATCAATATTCTTTGGGCAGAAGGCGGAGATTCTGTCGGTACACGTTCTGTTTCCGCTGTTCTCAAGTCCTTTAACACCTCTGAGCTTATCGTAAACGGTGCTTCCGAAGAAACAGGCTCATACAACCTTGTTACTGTTTCTCGTGAGGTTTCAATCGTTGACAACGAGTATTATTACTCCTATGTAATGGCGTTTGGCTCTCCCTCATTCGCATCCCAAAACTATATCGATTCCAATGCTTACGCAAACGAAGACATTCTTGCGGCTTCTATGCGTGCAACAGGTCGTGAACGTGTGCTCTCCAAGCTTGAGCTTAAACCCTTTGACACAGACGATATTACAGTTACCACAGACGAAGCAAACAACTGGACTGTTGCAATGACACTTGTTATCCCTGCGATAGTCGCACTCTGCGGTATTGTTGTGATCACACGGAGAAAGCATTCATGAAACTGAAAAAACAAAAAACAACACTTATCGTGATGGCAGCGCTGTTTGTAGTGCTTCTTATCCTCTACTTCGCTGTCATCGTTCCCTTGACTGCTACTGTCGAGGATAATTCTCCCGCAGTAGAGCTTATTGACGGCGAAGTTCTCATAAACAACAAGCTGACTAACTTCTATATGTTTCAGCCTATTTCTCGTGCATCTATGCAGTCGATTGAAGTTGAGAATGAATTCGGCGGCTACAAGATATACCGTGATGCTTCCGACACATTCCAGCTCGATGGCTTCATGGGCCTGCAATTTGATGCTGAGCTGTTCTCCTCTCTTGTCGTTACGACCGGTACTCCCACAGTAATGCAGAGAATAGCAACCGATCTTGACGCTGAAGGGCTTGCTGAATACGGCTTCGATGATCCTCAGGCTTCGTGGACTATCACTGATATCTCCGGCAACAAGGTAAAGGTTCTCGTCGGTGATATGCTTCTCACTGAAGGTGGCTATTACGTTATGCTCGACGGCAGAAACGCTGTTTATATCATGGGTACAACTCTTGCCGACACCATATTAAAGCCTGCCTATTCGCTTCTGACACCTCTCCTGACCGCAGGTATGTCTCAGAACACATACTTCTACGTTGACAACTTCACCATTTGGCATGGCGATGAGCTGTTTATCAATGTTGAACGTGTTCCTGAAGATCAGATGAGCAACCCGAACTCCATCGTTGAAGTTAATCTGAACTACCCGATATCCGAAACAGGCGAACGATATGATATAAATGACTCTCTCTACTACGAGGTTCTTTACAAGTTCATCGCAATGCAGGGCGAAACCGTTGTTTCCTTCATGCCAACTGATGAGGAGCTTGAATCATACGATCTCGCTGAGCCAAAGTACACTGTTCGTTACACCTACACTGACCCGACAACACAGACTGCATATGATTTCTTCATTTTCATATCCAAGCAGCAGTCCGACGGCACATACTACGCTATCTCGAATCTGCTCGGCTATTCTGTTGTATGCCAGGTATCAAACGACAATCTCGGCTGGCTCGAATACGACAAATTCAAGTGGCTGTTCCCGACTCCGTTCTTTGTTAACATTCAGGAGGTTTCCAGAATCGCTCTTAAAGCTGACGGAATCGATGTTGATTTCTCACTTTCACACAGCATGAACGGTGAAACACCTGTACTTGACGTAACAGAAAAGAATTCAGGCGTATTTATTCCCGACAAGGAAGTCAAGAATTTCCGTGAATATTACAAGACAATGCTGAATATCACAAATCAGGAATATGCATCACTCTCCGCACAGGACAGAGCATCTCTGATTGCAAACGAGGACAACGTGATTATGACAATGACCTACGAAAACACCTCCGGTGACTACTTCGAGTACAAATTCTACAAGTATATTGAAGAATCTACAGGCAAGGTAAGCGGTGGTAAAATCTTCGTAACAGTCAACGGCATTGGCGAATTCTACACGACAAACGACCTTGTAGAAAAAGTTATGAACGACACACCTCGAGTTCTCGCAGGACTTGACATTGATGCGTACAGACATAATTAACGAGGATATGCTCCGGTCGCAGTTATAAAAAAACACCAATAAAAAAGCTATCGCATTTTTGGAATTTCTTCCATAGTGCGGTAGCTTTTTTTATTCAGTTTATTTATGCAAATTATGCCAATCTCATGTCAACCCGTCGCTTGCTTTTTTCTCATCCTCATACACATGAAGATTTCCGCCAAGGAACAGTCTTGCACGTTCGGGAGCATCCTTTGCGTCACCCCAAGGTTCGTTCTCATAGCGATAATCGAACTTCTTGCAGAACCAGCTCACGTCAGCACGAAGCTTTTCAAAATAATTCGTTTCTATCTCGGTAACTGTTTTATAGAATTCTGCGAAATCCTTCTTTGACAGGCGTTCCTTCGCTGACTTGACAAATTTATGGTAATGTGCAAGGCAGAAGAAGGGTGCTTTCGTTACCTTATCATGGAACTGCTGGTCACTCTGCCACAGCAAAGCGGCTGTTTCAATCATGCGTGAGAAATTGTACTCTATTCTATCACAGATATAACAGCTATTCTCAAGCTTATCAAGGCGTTTAACAGTGTTATCAGCCGTTTTATTGAGGAAAAGCGACATATTCCCCTCAATATCCTTTGCAACTGCATCGAGATGACTTTCCATCATCAGTGCAAGTGGCAATCTCTTTCCACGATTAAACATAAGTCCGAGATGCGTGTCGCAAAAGCCGGCTTCGTTTGTCTTTAATCTGACATCAGGCTCCATCATTGAGGCACCAAGGATCAAATCAAGCTCATTCGCTTCAAGACGATTATACATCAAACAGAACGGACAGGTACAAAAGCCTTTTTCCTGCACCTTCTCAAACGCCTCATTGACGGGGATAGTATATATTTGTTCCATAAAAATTGTTCTCCTTTATTGTTGTAAAAGGGGGAATATGCTCCTTAAATGAGGTTTGAACTCTCTGTTTTCAGCCTTCACTACGCTTCGGCATGCCATCTTTCGTAATAAAACAAATACTGCTGTGCGAGTCCTGCATATTTCCCGAAGGCTTTTACATCTATTCCATCGGGAAAATGCCGTTCAAGAGATCTTCTCATCCAAACATCAACAGGAAACGCTTCTGTTTTATGAAAGCCGAACAACAGCACACACGCCGACACCTTAGGGCCAACGCCTTTGATACTGCAAAGAATTTCCGCAGCTTTATCGTAATCGCAGGCATCGACCTCATCGAGAGCTATCTCACCTGACGAAATTTTCAAAGCCGCATCATAGATATATTTCGCACGAAAGCCTGTACGCAGTTCAAACAGTCCATCTTCACCGAGCGACAGAATTGCTTCTGCTGTGGGAAATTTTCCATCGACACCGCATTTTTCGCACAACGCACGCAAAATTTTCTTGATTCTGGGAATATTATTATTCTGCGACACGATAAACGACACAAGAGCTTCCCATTTATCCTGACGCAAAATTCTTATACCGTTTCCACATTCCACCGCCTGAGCCATGAAATCACGATATTTAGTCGGAACAGCTTCGATAATCGCATTATTGGCAGCATCGTAATCTTCATCAAGATCAAGATAATTTCGCCATATGTTTTCAAAATCCTCTACTGTTGAGCCGATGATTTTGAAGCTATTCTGCGAACTCTGTGTAAAGGTGACATTTTTTCCGAATGCAGCTCCCGCAAAGGAATTGTCAGAAATCGAGTCAAATCCAAAGCATTGTCCGCAGTCGAAGGTTTTTTCCACCGAAAAAGGTGTAACACCACTGATTTCCAGTGCAGGTATGTTATTTTCAGTCGTGTAATTAACTATGTTCAACATTTGCTGTATTACTTTGTCTTACCGATATAAGGCCAATATGCCTTGAGATAGTCAATTCCCGACCAAAGTGTCATAACAAGCATTGCTACAGTTGTAATATACGAAAGCAAATGCCATTCTGTAAAGGGCTTAAACGGAAGAATAACCGGTTCAAGGAGAATACAGATAATGCAAATCATCTGAGTTACGGTCTTGACCTTACCGAGCCACTGTGCTGCAATAACGATACCGGCATTGCTTGCGACAACAGCACGGAGAGAGGTTACGATAAATTCACGGAAAATAACGATAGCCGCAGCCCATACAAAAACATTACGCAGGTAATCAAAACGCATGACTATTCCGAGCATTGCTGAAATTATCAGCAGTTTATCGGCAAGCGGGTCCATAAATTTTCCGAAATCGGTGACAAGATTGTATTTTCTTGCAATCTTGCCGTCGAGCATATCGGTAAGTGAAGTGAGTGCAAATATCGCCGCTGTAACAATACGAAGAACTGCATCCGGAATAGGAAGCGGGACACACAAAAGGAATAAGAATATCGGAACCATGCACATTCGCAGCACGGTTAATTTATTTGGTAAATTCATAAGCACTCCTAAAAAATCAAACTAAACTTTGCAAGAATCAGATATTATCGAAATCGATCATAGCCTCACCAACGAGGTCATAATCCATTGCTTCGGTAATTTTTACATCGATCATTTCGCCTTCCGCTATACGCAAATCCTTACGGCGTACATTGAACCATATCTTACCGTCGATATCCGCAGCTTCGGCATAGCTTCTTCCGTAGTGTGATTCAGCAACAGGGTCAAAGCCTTCACACATAACCTTTATGACTTGACCTACTCTCGACTGATTATACGCTTCACTGACAGAAAGCTGAGTCTGCATAAGTATATCATATCTATCCTGCTTCAGCTGTTCGTCTATCTGATCCTCGAAATCGTATGCGGGAGTATCTTCTTCTCTTGAATATGTGAATGCGCCGAATCTTTCAAACTTTGTTTCCTTTATAAATTCGCAAAGCTCTCTGAAATCCTCGTCAGTTTCACCGGGGAATCCGACGATTGCAGTAGATCTGAGTACCATACCGGGTATTGTACGCAATTTTGCAATACCTTCACGGATAGTATTCGAGTCACCGTGGCGGTTCATACGTCTAAGCACGTCATCGGAAATATGCTGTATCGGAATATCGATATACTTAACAACACGCGGATTGTTCTTTATTTCTTCAACAAGCTCGTCTGTAATCTTGTCAGGATAGCAATAGAGCAGTCTTATCCACGGAATGTCAGTTGCCTCACAAATACCGCGAATAAGCTCAGGAAGCTCGTATTTACCATACAGATCGATACCATACGCAGTAGTATCCTGTGCTATGAGGTTTACCTCTTTGATACCCATAGCAGCAAGAGAGGAAACTTCTTCGATAATCTCCTTCATTGTTCTGCTACGCATTTTACCTCTGATAAGCGGGATAGCACAATATGTACAGCGGTTTGAACATCCTTCGGCAATTTTAACATACGCCATATGGTCGCCTGTTGTTACAACTCTTTCGCCACCGATAACAGATGCTTCTTTATCGTCAAAGCAAGTGAATTTCTTAGCATTTGAGCCTTTCGGTGAGCGTGACTTCTTGCCGGATTCACGTTTTTCAGCCTGTTCAAGCACAGATTCAACAGCCTCGACTATCTTATGTATACCACCTACACCAAGCAGAGCGTCTACTTCCGGCAGTTCATCGAATATCTGCTTCTGATATCTTTCAGCAAGACAGCCTGTTACGATGATTCCCTTAAGAGAGTGGTGTTTCTTGAGCCAGCCGATATCAATAATGTTATCAATAGATTCTTTTTTTGCGCTTTCGATAAACGCACAGGTGTTGATAATAACAACATCAGCCTCAGTTTCTTCCGGTGTGATCTCGTAGCCTGCATCAACAAGGTGCTTCAGCATAACCTCAGTATCGCACAAATTTTTAGAACAACCGAGGGAAATAAATCCTACGGTACCTTTATTAGCCATAATATATAATTCCTTTCGGAGATAGTATTCCATATCACATTATATCACAAATCGACATGATAAGCAATGGTAAAAGATACGACATAATGTGAATAAATTAAAAAAAGAGGGATAGCATTGTGCCTCTCCCCCTTTTATCTGTTATTTTACTCAGTACTCGTCCTTCAACAAAGCAATAACTTCGCCTGCTGTAAATCCCTGACGCATCATTGCAGCTATCATTTTCTGCCTGTCATCACGGGACAATTCATTGGCGTGTGGATATTTCCTTGTCATTTGATAACGCAGAGCCTCACGATAATCCTCGTCAGGTATTGCATCTGCGGCAGCTCTTGAAGCTTCAGCCGAATATCCGTGTGAACGCAAATACTCGATAATTCGCCTTTTTCCGTAATGCTTTGATCTAACCGCTGATTCTGCAATGCGAATGCACGACTGCTCCTCGTTAAGGTAGCCTTTTTTCTCTAAAAACTGCACTGCATGATCAGCCGATTCTGCTGAAAAGCCTTTTTTTGTCAGCTTAAAGCGAATCTCCCTTGCGCTTTTATCCCCTGCCGACAAAATTCTTGCGGCTTCGTGGAGTGCGGCAGTCTTTTCTGCGGACAAATGCAATTCGTCATACAGCTTTTCTGTAACTTCGTCAAGCTCCTTTGGGGTATGCTCAACTCTCTTGCACATTCTCCGCCACTCACCGACTGACAATATCAAGCATTCCTCACCGTTTCCCATTTCGTTTGCGATAAGCACAGTGACAGTACCTGATTCAGGCGTAACAATGATCGATTTTATGAACATTAGCACCTCTCACTATTTTGCCAAATTTATCGCACCGTTCGCAACATTAACAAAATTAACAAACTCAGCCTGATTTCCCGGAATAACGTCGGGCTCACACGATGTTACTATTATCTGGCGAGGACGTGAAACATCCGGACTTCCAAGTGTTTCCAAAATATATCTACGGCGATTTTCGTCAAGCTCAGAAAAAACGTCATCGAGCAAAATTACGGGATATTCACCGCCAAGAGTATTTGCAATCTCTGCTTCCGCCAATTTCAGTGACAAAACGATGCTTCTCTGCTGACCCTGCGAGGCAAACAACTTTGCTTCCTTACCGTTCAGTCGCATTACAACATCATCCTTATGCGTTCCCCAAAGAGTAACTCCTGCCGCTATTTCACGTTCGATATTTACGGTCAGCTTTTCATAAAGTGTTGCTCTGTCGGGAGCTTTTGCAGAAGTCAATGGCGAAGGTATGCCCTCATACAATGCGTGGGAGTTATAGACAAGCTCGGGAACCTCTGCACCGTTTGTCATTTCGCTGAAATACCGTGCAACTGCCTCAGACAAATAGCCGGTATACTCGTTACGATACGCAGAAATCCATGCTCCACATTCAGACAAGGATTCAGCATACACATCCCATTCCTCACGGCTGACAGCTTCACCATTCTGTGCACGCTTGATCAGTGCATTTCTCTCCGAGAGGATTTTTGTATATCTTCTCAGATAAGTCAAATATGCGCCTGAAAGCTGAGAAATGGCGATATCGAGAAAAGTACGCCTTTCCAAAGGTCCACCGGTGACTATCGACAAATTTGCAGGACAAAACAGTACTGCACGGAAGTTACCCATCATTTCAGCAGTAGACGACAATGGCGCACCGTTTCTTGTCAGCCTTTTTTTGCCACTTTTCGGCAATACTGCTTCAAGTCTTGTATCATTTTCGTACCCATCACGACGAAATTCAAGTTCGACCGAGGCAAAATCGCAGCCGAACCTAACAAGCTCACGTTCTTTTGCTCCGCGAAACGATCTTCCTCTGGCGAAATAATAGATACCCTCAAGAATATTCGATTTTCCCTGAGCGTTCATTCCCCAAAGCACGTTGATACCACCACCAAGCGGTACTTCGCACATGGGAATATTACGCCAATCCTTAAAACAAACACGCGAAACTAACATGGGTCACAGCCTTTTAGTAGTACAGATTTATAGTTCTTTTATTTTCAGTTAGTGAAACTCCAAATTCGCTACGATTACTCGTCATCCTCACCGAGGTCGAGAAGTCTGATATCAAGTTCCTCGTTGTCGGCTTCGTCAAAATCTTCGAGGTCATCTTCACGTTCCATATCGGGAGCTTCGCCTTTTTCTTTAATTTTCGCTTCAAGCTCAGCCATAAGTGCTGGGTCATTATCTATTGCGATTCGAGCGTTATCTCTGCCCTGTGCAAGTCTGTTTCCGTCATACGAGAACCAAGCTCCACTCTTTTCGATAATTCCAAGCTCTACAGCCATATCAACGATTTCGCTTGCCTTCGAAATACCCGTACCGTATAGAATATCGAATTCAGCAACCTTAAACGGCGGAGCAACCTTATTTTTTACAACCTTACACTTAACACGGTTACCAACAACATCAGTACCGTTTTTAAGCGCTTCTGATTTACGAATTTCGATTCTTACAGACGCATAGAATTTAAGCGCACGACCACCGGTTGTAGTTTCGGGATTACCATATACAACGCCGACCTTTTCACGGAGCTGGTTGATAAAGATAACTATGCAATTAGTTTTAGCGATAGTACCGGAAAGCTTACGAAGTGCCTGTGACATAAGTCTTGCCTGAAGGCCGACATGAGAAGCACCCATATCACCATCGATTTCCTGCTGTGGAACGAGAGCTGCAACGGAGTCGATAACGATTATATCGATAGCACCGGAACGAACAAGTGCATCGCAAATTTCAAGAGCCTGTTCACCTGAATCCGGCTGTGAAACGAGAAGATTATCGATATCAACGCCAAGATTCTTTGCGTAAACCGGATCAAGAGCGTGTTCTGCGTCGATAAATGCAGCTTCACCGCCTGCTTTCTGCACTTCTGCGATAGCGTGAAGAGTGAGTGTAGTCTTACCTGACGATTCGGGGCCATACACTTCAATAATTCTGCCCTTCGGAAGACCGCCTATACCAAGTGCCATATCAAGAGATATCGAGCCTGTTGAAACGGCAGATACGTTCATTTTGGGATTTTCTCCCATTTTGATTATAGTGCCTTTACCAAAGCTCTTTTCTATCTGACTTATTGCAGTTTCCAGTGCTTTTTTTCTTTCTTCGGGTGTTTTATCGGTGAGATCGACCGTTGTTTTCTTACTGGTAGCTTTTGCCATATCATAAAGTCCTTTCAAAAATAGAACAAATATTCTTTCCTATATTATATAATAAAAACGATCGGATATCAAGTGAAACTAAAAAAGTTAACAAAGTGTTCTTTCCGAGCTATGCCGGAGCCTGATGATTACTCTGCGTACTTAAAGTCGTTCACCTTTGATTCAAGCACCTTCAGGTATTTTTCGCACTCGATTTTGCCTGCTTCTACTGAAAGGTTACGATAATTTCCACATTCCACAGCTGATGCGCCAAACATATCGCCATTGTATTCAATTATCTGCTTCAATGTATTTATTACAACCTCGAGAACCTTTTCGTCCGACACATCTCTTGTCAGCAGATAAAATCCCGTTTGACAGCCCATAGGTCCAAAATAAATGACCTGCTCCTTGATTTCGGAATTGCGTACAAATGTAGCAAACAAATGCTCAACGGAATGCATGGTGAGGTCGCTCATGTAGTCACCCATATTCGGCTTGCGTGTACGAAGATCGTATGTTGTAATATCACCGTCACGGCGTGAAACGTATATTCCCGGATCAAGTTTGTTATGATCGACAGTAAAGCTTGCTATTTTCTGCATAATATAACTCCTGATAGATAGATTTTGCTTTATTATACCACAAAAAAGCGTGGATTTCAACCAATAGCACTGCGCATACAAACAAAAACAGAGTCCGCACGAAATCATCGCACAAACTCTGTTTTTATTCACATTACATGGCTATTTGCCGTTTAATTCTTAATCAGCCCAGTTCAATACAGTTGAGCAGAAGCTTTCGAGAAGTGTTGCAAGTTCACGACGGAGTGCCTTACCTGTAGGATCAACACGATTTCCGGAGAGAACGAGGTAATTCTTCTGCTGGCCATACTTAACTGCATCGCTAGCCCAATCTGCGATATCAGCACGGTCGCTGATATTGCTGAGGGATACGTTTCTTACGTTAATGGGATTATTTTCCACAAACATAGAGTAACGATACATCATTACATACATCTGCTGATGTGTAATTTCGTTATTAGGAAGGAAGGTACCGTCCGGGAAGCCATCAACAATGCCGTAATCAACAGCCCACTGAACGTAAGGAGCGTACCAAGATGTAGTGCTGTTGAGCGGGATATCAGTGAAGCTTGAGGTCTTGTACTTAGAAACGTCAACGTCAGCAAGACGACCGAGGACTGTTACGAACATTGCACGAGTCATAGTAGTATCGGGTGCAAACTTTGTTGCAGTAGTACCCTTGAACAGCTCATGAGTATAAACGAACTCAACTGCGCTGTAGTAGGAATCCTTTTCGCTTACGTCAGAGAACGGATTAGCCCAAGCCTTCTTAGTTTCCTTGAAGGTAACTTCTACCTTAGTATTGGCAGAAACGCCCTTGAGAGTGTAGGTTACAATACCGGTAGAGGAAACGGAGTAATCGGAATTGTTGTTAGTAGAAACTGTTTTGCTGTTTACCTTGATAGTATCTACAGCGTAATCCTTTTCGGGAGTGATAGTGAACTTAATGTCACTGCCCATACCAACATCTACAGTACCCTTAGAGGAGAGAGACGGGGATGCGCTGATCTTACCGCCCTTACCGACAGTTGCTGTTACAGTAACGATACCGGGGAGGTAACCATCGGCAGCATTAGAGTCATACTTGAATTCAAACTTATCATCTTCACCGAGGACGATAGTGATACCCTTATCGTAATATTCAAACTTAGCTTCTGTCTTAGAGGAGTTTGTTATAGTTACGGTACGGTCTTTGTCATCTCTGTCTACAACGATAGTATCGGAGTTGAAGCGGAGGTTATGACCGTTGAGGTCGATAACGATATTGCATTCGCTGGGGGTGAAGTCATCGAAGGAGCTTCTGATTTTGTAGTCCTTACCGAGCTTGA
>CAYSEF010000029.1:0-24322 GCA_964430105.1 uncultured Ruminococcus sp.
TCACAAAAGAGGCGTTATGCCTGACGTGTTTACCATTTTCAAGCAACACTAATTCCCATAAAAATAAAGGAATAAAGATCCTATGAATAAAGCTTCAAAAATTAAATTTGGCGGTAAAAAGCATAAGGATGCTACACTGCAACAGAAGATTGATGTTGCACAAAAACGTCGAGCAAAGCAACGTGCTGAAACTGAGCTTGCACCTATTACGATATCTCCTGCAAACGAAATGACAACTATTTACAGTGTTGTAGGTATGTTGCTTCGTGCACTTGTTCTGTTTATCGGCATATTCGGACTGAATATCTTCTTCTGCGATGCTTTACAGATAGTAATACTTAACGGTACGAAATCTGATAATATTGTCCTTTCGACAGGATTTGTAGCACTGTGGAGCTTGCTTGTAACCGTCGTTGCTGTAGCATTATCTTTGCATAAGATTTCACGAGCACTTTCACCGATAGTCGTGGTAGGTGGTGTAGCTGCATATATTTTTGCAACCTACTCTGATCCAATCGGATATATCACAGAAGCATTCCGCAGATTTTACAATCTTGTCATTGAAAATATGGCAACAGCGGGATATACTACATATATGCAATATCTCAGCAATAAGCCGTTTTCCTATAATGAAACAGAGCTTATTGAATTTGCAGTTGCACTAATAATTGTGGTATCCGGATGTCTGCTTGCATTGTCTGCAATTGGCAGAGTAAAGGCTCCCGGTGTGATTGCTTTGTGTGCAGTATACATGGTCCCTGTGTTCATGTTCAATATCACAAGAAGTAATAAAGCACTTGCAGTTCTTTTGATATTTATCTGTGGTATAGTTGCACTGTACCTTTTTGATTGTATCTACGGTGGGATTTTTGCTTCCCGTAAAGCGAAAAAAGAGGCAAAGCACGCTGAAAAGCTTGCGAAGAAACAGGCTAAACGAGATGCCAAGTCAGCAAAGCTCAATCTGAAAAATTCTGCGAATACGGCATATAATAATGCACTTTCGATGGGAATGACTCGCTCTGATGCGAAAAAAGCCCGTGAAGCGGTATATGCAAGAGCTAAAAAAGAGCGTGAGGAGCTGGAAAAAGCTGAGGTTGCTCGTGTTAAAGCTGAAAAGCTTGCAAAAATCGAAGCTAAAAATGCCGAAAAAGAAGCCAAAAAGTCTGCTAAACTTGCAGAAAAGGAAGAAAAAAAGAAGCTTCGTGCTCGTGCATTAGCTGTTAAAAAGAACAAGAACAAAGAGGAGGCCGCCTCCGAAGCTGCATCATTGGCGCAGGAAAAGCTCGCTTCAAAGGCTGCTAAAAAGCTTGCTCGCAAAGAGAAAAATGTCGGTGAGATCGAACGCTTCAAGATACGTTCGGCATCCGGTTTTGCAGGCGGAATGGCAATGATCATCGCTTGTCTTGCTATATGGATACCTCTACTTGCTATTGACAAAAATTTCCCGATAATCGAGACTATCAATAAACCCATGCAGCTTGCCAGAACCTATGTCACAGCGTATCTTATGGGTGATGACGTTGACCTCAATTCTCTCGCTATGTATGGTGGTGTAGCTGAACTGAATCCACGTACTGTTGACTTTAATACGCCTCAGTATACCGGTCAGAAGCTGTTCAGCGTTGAAACCGACTATATGGCACCCGTGTATATGAGAAGCTGGATCGGTTCTAACTACGATATGGAAACAGATCACTGGACCTCTGCTGATTCGGCAGGTGTACTCGAATACAGAGCAAGATTTGGCAGTGCATATTCTCCTGACAATATCACATATTTCTTTAATAAATATGTTTACCCGAATGCACTTGACGTAAAGCGTGTAAACCAATATCGAAATCTTGATTCATATGGCTTCCGTGTTTTTCAGGTACATATTACTCGTGAAAGCGGTTCAAGCAGATTGTTGTTTGTTCCGGCTGTGATGAACGCAGGACTTGGTGTAATGCAACGTGGTTCGATTGATCCGATAGAACAGAAGTATTCTGCTTATTACGACGGTATTTATTCCTCTCGTTTCTTTGATGAAGGCTCACAATATTCTGTATCGTCATTCAATCCTGTAATGAGATCGCCTGAAGTTGGTCAGAATTACGAAGGTGCTATAGAGTATTACTATCTTTCACGTCTTTATGCGGATTCTATTGACATAATAGAGAAAGAAATCGAAGGAAATATTCTATTCAAGGAAGACAAGGAATATACCTATGAAACGCCGATTGGCGAAATAACACTTCTCGGATATGATTTTTCTCCGATATATACGATGTTTGAAGAAGATGTTGCAGAGATCGGATATACTATTAAAGAGCAGTCGTTTGTGGAGCTGTATATGCTCATGACAAAGGCTGAGAGAAATCAGTATAGAAATTCCTATGATACTGAGCTTAATTACCGTGATTATGCAACGGAAACATACAGTACCACCTTCGGCAGTGAAGCTATTTCCGACCTTGCAAACCAAATCCTTGCAGATGCGGGTATTGTGATGAATGAAAAGCCGGTGCATGACAAATCTTACCTTGAGGAGAAAACCGAAAATCAAATCAAGCGTATGTCCGCTGAGGAGAAATACGGTAATTACTATACATCATGGTTTACTGACGCACAGACCGGTGATGTTCTTCCAAGACACGATGCTGTAATGGCTGTAATAAATTATCTGCGTAACAATTATACCTATACCCTTGATCCGAATTGTCCGCAGATTGAGCTTGTCGATGCAGATGGAAATGTAGTTCTCGATGAAAACGGTGAGCCTATTATGGTTGATCATATCACAGCAGACTCAAATCTTGAAGCATTCTTGTTCGACATCAAGGAAGGCTATTGTGTACATTTTGCAACCTCTGCTGTCGCTATTTTGCGTGAAATGGGATTTGCAGTGCGATATGACGAAGGTTATATTGCGTCGGGTTACAACAGAAACTATGCTCTTGACGGAGTTGCAAATTATAAGACCAATGTTCGTGACTATGATGCACATTCATGGATTGAGGTGTATTATCCCGCAATGGGTTGGATCACTTATGAATGTACTCCATCGTATGCTGCCGAAATGTACGATTCTGTGACAAGCGAAGAGTCAAGCACAGGCGGTATAGATCAAAGTAAAGTAACTGTAAGCAATGAAATTGAGCTTCCTCCGGTAGATGATATTATCCTTGCATTGCCCGAGGAGGAGGTCGATTATACAGCAATCATTGTTGTGATAGCTGTTGTTGTTGCACTCTTGATTATTGCATCAATAGTATGGGCGGTACTTAAAGTTCGTGCTTCTCGTGCTATTGAAAAAAGACGTAAGCTCGTTGAGGATTCAAGAAGTGAGCTTCGCTGGAATGCCGGTGAAACTGATATTCACGAATCTGCAAGAGCTATTACAGATTGCATTTTTGATATATTCAATGCGCTTGGCTGTCCTCATGAAACAGGTGAGCTGCCGAGTGAATATGCAATTCGTATCGACAAAGATTATACAGACATTTCAAAGCATAAGATCACCGATATAATGGCGATAATTGAAAAAGAAGAATTCGGTGGCACGGTAACTTATCGTGAGCTTTGCAGAATGGCTGAATATCTTGGCGAGATTCAAAGCTCTGTTTATGCGGCACTTCCTGCATCACAGAAGCTTAGAATGCGCTACTTCATGAACGTTATTTAATGTTCATTTGGAAATAGAAAGGAAAATATGGCAAATAACGAAAATCTTACACTGGATCAGATATCAGCAGCGAATCTTGCGTATCTTGGCGACTGTGTATATGAGCTTTATGTCAGAGAATATCTCGTAAAAAAGTGCTGTCAAAAGCCGAGCGTTGAATCACTGAAATATGTTACTGCTCATGTACAGAGTGGAGTTGTTGAAAAAATTCTTCCGCTTCTTACTGATGAAGAAGAATCGGAATACAAGCGTGGTCGAAATATAGGCCATTCTAACATTCCGAAATCAAGCACAGCGGCGGAATATCGCAGAGCTACGGGGCTTGAAACGCTGTTTGGTTGGTTATATCTGAACGGAAAGCACGACAGACTTCGTGAGTTGTTTGATTTGGCTTTCAGTGATACCTGCTCAGACAAGGAAACAGAATAACTATGCAGACACATCGGCAGAAAAAACTCTGTCGGTGTGTTTTTTTGCGAAAAAATTCACAAAATCACCGTAAAATGGAAAAAAATCTGTATTATAATACACCCGTTTGAAATTTTTATACAACAGGTGATATATGAAAATAACACACGATTTCCTAATGCCCGAATACTACACACGATTTTCCTGCAAGATGGGAGGTTGCAGAAGTGCTTGCTGTGTAGGATGGCCAATTTCGGTGTCAATGGAAAATTATTTCAGACTTCTTGGTATTGACTGTTCAAAATCGTTACGTGATAGACTTGATATAGCTCTCAGAATAGTAGATAACCCTACAAAGGATCGTTACGCACAATTCTCGCCTCGATACGACGGAAATTGCCCACTGAGACTTGATGATGGAAGATGTGCAATTCACGCTGATCTCGGAGAGGCGGTGCTGCCGGATATATGCCGTCTTTATCCTCGTGGTATAAGGGCAGATCATTGTTACGAATGTTCTTGTGCAAACAGCTGTGAGGGTGTGCTGGAGCTGTTGTTTTCTGAGAAAGAGCCGATAAAGTTCGTAAATCAATCGCTTTCAGTTGATATAACTGATAATAAAGCACATAAATCAATGTTTGATACACTTGGCAGAGGGCAGGATATACGCCTTTGTCTGATAAAATTTTTGCAGGACAGACGATATCCACTTACTAAAAGACTCTTGAATCTGTACCCGATAATAGATGAATTTGAAACAGCGATGAAAAATAAAGATAGCGAAGCGATAGATGCTATCATATCTCGTGTTGAGCGTAGAGAAGCGGATGTTTCAGGTGAGCTTGAATGTAACGAAGGTAAATTTCTTCGAGGATTTGATGTAATAAAGAACATCGTAATGTGGATAGATGATCGTCATGGCAGTGTTAAGGATTACGCAGATCATGCGATAAAATACTATGGCGATGACGATGTTGCAGGTAGATACAGAGAGGCGGAGGAGCATTTTGAAGAATTGTTCCCGAATTCAGAAGCATGGTTCGAGAATATGCTTGTAAATCATATGTTTTTCTCGCGCTTTCCATTGCAGGAACGTCCTGTTACCTTTGAAAATGAATATATTGCATTGTGCTCTGAATATGCGATACTTCGTTTTGTTACAATTGGTTGGATGGCTGATAAGAACTCTCTATCTGATTTTGTTGATGTTTGTGCTGCCGCTTTTCGCATTATCGATCATACTGAATTTGAGCCGTATGCCGCTATTTTGCTTAAGAAATTTGGTATAAACAATCGCGAAAACCTTGAAACCCTGCTTGTTTTGTAAATTTATACAGTAATTATGAAAAAAACTGCGTTATTTTACCACTATTGCCATTGATTTTTTCTCTATTGTGTGGTATTATATATAAACGTAATCTATCATACAATATAGATAGAATTTATAACGAGGTATATATGAAGTTTATAGCGATAATCGGATACGGCGTAGTAGGCGGTGGTATTACTGCTGTTCTTGAAGCGAACCGTGACAAAATTTCGGGAGTAGTCGGCGATGATGTTGATGTGAAATACATTCTTGATCTCCGCGATTTTCCTGATTCACCCTATGCTGACAGAGTCGTGCACGAAATTACTCCTATTCTTGAAGATAAAGAAGTTGAGTTGGTTTGCGAAACAATGGGTGGCTCTCATCCTGCTTTTGAATTCTCGATGCAGTGCATGAAAGCCGGAAAATCTGTTGTAACGTCGAACAAGGAAGTCGTTGCTAATTACGGTGATGAACTTCTTGCGTGTGCAAAAGAAAACGGTGTGTCATATCTCTTTGAAGCAAGCGTTGGCGGAGGTATTCCGTGTATTCGTCCATTCCTTACATCTCTTGCAGGTGAAACTGTATCTAAGGTCAGCGGTATAGTTAACGGAACTACAAATTATATCCTCACAAAAATGAAGGATGAGGGCAGAGATTTTGACGATGTTCTCAAGGAAGCACAGCTGCTCGGTTTTGCAGAGGCTAATCCATCAGCTGATATTGATGGCATAGATGCAAAGAGAAAGATTATGATTCTCTCAGCTCTTGCGTCCGGTGTTCTTCCCGAAAATGATGAGGTTTATGCAGAAACTCTTAGAAATATCACATCGCACGATATTGTTGCCGCTACAAAGCTCGGTGGAGAGGTAAAGCTCATTGCTGAAGCTCAGATCGGTGAACAGCTCGAAGCGTATGTTTGCCCCATGATCGTTACACATGAAGATCCTTTGGCACATATTTCCGATGTCTACAATGGCATTTCGGTAACAAGTCCTGTTTCCGGTGATATCATGTATTACGGTAGAGGTGCAGGTCGTTATCCTACTGCCGGTGCGGTAGTTTCTGATGTGTGTGCAATTCTTTCAGGTGCTGCGAAGGCTGAAAAGATTCCTGTATTTGTAAAGAAAGCGGGTCTTGTTAAGCCGTTTAACGAGATAAAGTTCACTTATTATATTCGTGCAGAAGTAAGCTCATCTGTCCTCTGTGATGCTCTCAGCCACGCTTGTGACGATGTTAAGGTTATTTCCAATGAGAACGGTATCGTTGAAGTTACTGCAGGTAGAATGACACTGTCCGAGCTTAACATGGCTGTAGAAGGTGTAAATGTACTCTCTGTAATCAGAATAAAGAATAAATAAGCAGTTTTATATTATTAAATTCCGGTGTCGTGAATTACGATGTAGCTGTTATTTATTTTGATTTACTGAATTGTATTGAGTTGTAGTTTGATATAAAAAATGGTTGTTGTACTAAGGAAAATTTCCAAAGTGCAACAACCATTTTTTTATTATCTTCTGCGATTTTGTGCTTTTGCAACTCGATCATACCAGCCTGTTTCCATTGTTGGAGCATTGTCACCGATATACCATCGTTCGCATAGCCAGTTGTAACGTGCGCTCATGAAGTCGATTACATACTCGATTTCGTCTGCATGGGTGTATGTTTTAAGCTCACCACGGTCGTGATAATCGAGGGATGCAGGCCATCTTTTGTAGTTGAGAACTACTGATTCAGCTATTAATTCGTCATGTACGTACCATTCGTTGAAGAACCACTCAAGCATTCCGTTGTCCACAAGCTCAGTCCAGCGTTTGCTTAAAAGATCATAGAAATCATCGTCCTGCATCAGAGTGACATACCATTCTGCTGACCACGATTCACCGGCTTGAGCCACATGATAACCATCGGGATTCATCATATATGGAGTAGCCTTCTGATTTGCCATACAGGTGTCATAATCCCAAACCGGTCCCATATGAATCAGTCCGTCATTGCCAATATAGCAGTAACAGCTTGTAGTAAAGCCTGAATCGTAGTTTTTAACAAATTCGTTGATGATGTACCAGTCAATGAATGAGTCAACGTCAATATAACGTGAGTAATATTCATATCCCTTAGTTATGGCAATATCTGCTTTAATAAACTGTACCTTGAATTTTTCGAGGTTTTCCTTCTTTTTTTCAGCACCGATATCATCCTCGTCGGGCTCTTTATATGTGATATGAACTCCACTCGGACATTCGATACAGTAAGTGCAGTCACCGTGACGGAATTGACGTTCGATTTCAAATAAACCGCCGATATCATCGTTAATGTTTACACGCTGACTGTTGATTTGAATTTTTTCAATGAGGAGATAGTTTCCGTGATATTCTCCGTTGAAATACAGGTCGATGTGTTTACATTCGGGGGCAAATTCCATTCCTATCATACGAGAGAATGTCAGCGTTATGTAGTTGCGCATTAGTGTTCTGTCGTTGTAGTTTGCGATGAGTATCCAGCTTTTTGCAGCACCCATTCCCAGAAGATCAGCTTGTTCGGATAGATTAAGCGCATAGGTCTTTTTATCCGACATATTCCATGAATAATTTCCACGTCCTTTGATACTGAGGGGCTGTTCAAAAATGCCTTCTCCGTTTTCAACAAGAGTGTAGGTTGCACCGGATGGTACACCATGTTTGATATCTTTGACTTTTTTGTTATTATCGAGATTGATATACAACGTAGGAATATCTGTCAGTTGAGGATATTTTTCAGCTTCTTCTGTGGTAAAGGTGTGATTTAAGTCATTTGCGAGAATCTGTATAGGAGATTCTACAGGGCCAAGGCGGACTTCGTTATGTGAAGCATCAGACTCATTGCCGATTTGCGAAGATTCTGCTGTTATAATCGAGTCATTTTCCGTTTCGGTGTGTTCGTCGGTGTTGGCAGGGGATGATTCAGCTTGCGCCTGTGGCAGAACAAAGCTTACAGCAACTGCGACAACACATACTGCAACCAGAAAAACTATAGAAAGTGTCAGCTTTTTCGATTTATCCATTAAGGGAATTCCTCCATATCTTATGGGAAATATGTGATATTAAAATCTATGATATTTTATCATAACGCAGATAAAATGTCAATCAGTGGACAAAATTGTTTACTATTTTAAGACAAAATATACAAAAATATAAGAATATTCAGTTACTAATGACGAAATCAGAGTAACAAAAAAGTCCGAAGTAAAGCCACGGACTTTTAAGAAAATTTTACTGTATATCAGTGCATCCTGAGAGTGCGGCACCAATTACCGTTCCAAATGCTGAATTATTCGGGATAATGAAATTCATATCGAACATTTTATTCAGTGTACTGAAGATATCCTGTGCCTGTTCTACACCTGAAAGATTTCCTGTGAGTACGATATCGCGTATTTGATAATTTCGTGCCGCAAATATCGCCATCATGCCGATAGTTTCAAATACCATGTTAATGAGTCCGAGTGCTATATCTGCCTTTGTTGCGAGATCACTTATGCTTCCGAAGTTTGAAGCTGTCATAATATCGTCAAATCCCGGACGTATATCAGTCTTTGTGATATCCGTGATTTTCAGATCGACTTTGTACAGCGAACCTTCACGAGCAAGCTCGGAAACGTGTGCGACATTATCCATATCAAGCAGCTTTTTGGAAAGACCTACCAGTGTACCACCACCGACACCTGTTCCTCCGAGATAAATCGGTTCCTTGTCACGCTCTGCATAGACCAAAGCAGTACCTGTACCACAGCTGACTATTATTGCACGTTCAAGTCCTGAAAGATATAGACCGCCAAGACCGATTGAATTAAATTCATCTTTTATTTCGCAAGGCAGATCATAAATAGGGCCATTCATATAAGATGAGCCTGCGCCGGTTACCATGACCTTCTTGATGTCGGAAAGTGAAAGACCATTTACATTGAGAAATTTGCCGAATGCGCCGTATATAGAAGTGATCGGATCAGTTGCACGAACAAATAGCGGTTCGATCAGCTTCATTTCATTTACATTGTTACCGGTTGAAGTATCGAATCCGACGATTTTTGTCGTACTTCCACCGATGTCAATGCCGATGATTATATGATTTGACATTGTTTCGCTCCGAAATTTATGTTATAATGTAAGAGTATACCATATTCGGATGTGAAAATCAATGACAAAACGATAAGTTTGGATATAATTTTAATAGGGAAGGAAATTTGTATGCTAACCGAAAAAAATTATGAGGAAGTTTCTGCTCTGCTCACTTCAAAAAAGCTGTTTATATTTGACATGGACGGTACGATATATCTGGGTGGAGAGCCGTTCGATTTTGCTGTTAAATTCATAAATCGACTTAGAGAGTCGGGAAGCAGAATTTTGTTTTTTACCAATAATGCTTCGCACGATCCGATATTTTATATTGAAAAGCTTACAAGGCTCGGTTTTTCACCAAAGTCGGATGAAATATGTACATCGGGCAATGTAACCGCAGCGTTTCTCACACGAAAGAGAGAGGGTAAAAAAGTCTATCTGCTTGGAACTCCCGAGCTTTGGAGACAGTTTAAGGCATCTGGAATTGAGCTTGTTTGTGATGAACACGGCAAGCCCGACGGACGTAATGCTGATATAGTTGTTACAAGCTTTGACACGACACTTAATTACGAAAAACTGACAATAGCGTGTGATTTTATAAGAAATGGTGCGGAGTTTCTTTGTACTCATCCTGATTACAATTGCCCGACTGAAACAGGTTTTATCCCTGACAGCGGAGCTATTGCAGCGTGTATTACCGCATCAACCGGAGTAGAGCCGATTTATTTTGGCAAGCCATATTCCGAAACTGTAGAGATGATAGCTGAGATAACAGGTGAGGACAAAGGTGATATGCTAATCTTTGGAGATCGTCTGTATACTGACATAGCTACAGGAAAAAAGCACGGTATCACAGCTGTACTGGTTTTGACGGGAGAAACGAAAATTTCCGATGTAGATAAAGCAAGCGATGATGAAAAGCCTGATATTATGCTTGATTCGCTTGCGTCGGCTGACAGGATGATGTTCGGTGAATAATCACTTTCCACGGATTTCTTCCGATAATGCATCAGCGAATTTTTCAGCACTTTTATAAACTTCTTCCGGTGTAGAGGCACAAGCCCCTATTTCAAGCAGAAGCGAACCGTTGGAGTATTGTTCGTTAAAGGAGGCACTGCGAAGATTTATAGAACGCATGAGATTTGGTGTGCTTTCGTTTAATGATGCTTGAAGTCGTGTCGCAAGAGAAAGGTTGTTTCGCCATGTTGAGTGGCCTGAACCACCATAGTCTGTTCCGATAACAAACATCATTTGTGCCATATTTCCATCGCTTGTTTCTACAGTAGGTGCGACATAAACTCCGTTTGATTCTATTGAGTCACGATGTACATCGATTATGTACGATATTGACGGGTATTTTTCGAGCATTTCGCGTATTTCAAGAGAAGCGTTGTAGTATGCCATAGTGAAATCATCAGCGTCAAACAGAGTTGTGGAATGTATTGTTGAAATACCGTTTTCAATTAATCTGTCGGCTATTACAGTGCCAACAGAAACAATATTTTTGGTTATATCAGTATTTCTGTAATCGTTTAACGATGAGTCTGAGAATGCTTCCGTAGCATGAGTGTGAAGTATCAATACAAGAGGTGCTTCCGTGCCATAGGTGCTGTGAAGCTCGTCCAGTGGTGGTATAACACGCTCCATGGAAAGTATTTCGTTCATGTCAGGCTCATATGGTGTTTCGTTTGATATGCTGAGAGTGTCGCTTTTGTAAAATCGCTGTTCTGTTGGACTTTCCAAAGCGGTAAGCGTTTCAAGTCTGCTTTCGCTATCGATTGTGGCAGGATTATCTACGATCGGCGTGTATTCAACTTCATAAGATGCGACTTCGTGTATATTTTTGATACCACCAAAAAAATCGCCGAGCAGAGCACGAGTGAAAAGAACCCCGTTAATAGACAGATCGGAGAATGTGACAGCTGTTGATATTCCGAAAACCAAAACAGATACGCCTGACAGGATGTAAATAAGGCTCTTTTTTATAGGCAGCTTAATAATACGTTTATTTTTGACGGGAAGGCTCTCTGAAACAGCAGTATCTTGCTCCTCACCGATTGCGTTTTCGTTATCTGTATTTGTATCGCTTGCGATAATTTTTTCGTCTGTTTGGGTGATTTTTGTTTCTTCAGTTTCGTTCGTTTCGTTCGTGTTTGCTTGTGGCGGAAGTGTGGGCTGAGTTATTTCGTATTCTGTCATTTTTTGGCCTCCGAATTCGGGTGAGAGCTGATTATAAGCTGTGGTAAAGAAAACATTCACATTTCTTTAGCTTTGTTCCTTAACCTATTAACTCAAATATATGAATTGGCGGACGGAAAAATGACCTGTTGATACGCTATTTCCCGAAAACTGCGGAATTTATAGCACCTGCAATGATTGAAGCATAGCAGTCGGATATGATATCACTTTCGGCGCGTGTCACAAAAAGTGTTTCGTTAGAGCTACTGTCAAAAACTGCTGTGCTTATGACTGTTGGAACACCTATAGATATTACAGGGCAGGGCATAGTGCTTGCGCTGATCTCACCTGATGTATGTGCAAGAGCAGAACCTGGGGTGAGCCTGTCGGAAATCTGAATTACACATTGCAGATGCTCGCGTGAGCTTGCTGAAAGTGAGTCTCCGACGATTATTGTGTCGGGATGCACCATTTCAGCTATACAACGCAGATATTCGGCTGTGTCAATTCCGGTGCGAGAGGGGATTCCGGGACGTATCGCAAAAAGATTCGGTGTATGTTTTTCGCCTGTTACGATAAGCCGTTCGGCGATTTTTGAACCGAGTGAATCTGAGGAAACTCCTGGATTTCCCGCTCCGCAGAATAGTATGCGTATCGAGCTTGATAGCTGTTTACGAATAATTTCAGCGGTGAGATGCAGCAGACGCTTGCGGTCGTCGCTTGTTGCTTGCCAGATTTTACCTGAAATTATCGTGTGATATCTTCCGTTTTCGTTGTCGGAATGTATGACATTGAAGCCTTCGATGGAATTTTGAGTAGCAGATGACGAATGCAGTGGTGTTGCTAAACCGAAATTTTCTACCGAGAGATCACTGTTTCTGAGCATATTTTTTCTTCTCCTGTGTGTGACATAATGATGTGATTTTGCTGTCAAAACGGTTTTGTAATGCTTTATTATATATTTTTGACCGAAAATAAGACGCTTATTTTTGATTTTTTTCGTTTTCAGTGTTCAAAGTGTACAAATAAATACGTTTGTAATTGTGCATCCGGATGAAACTTGCATCAATTTGAAAAGTTTGTGTTGATTATCTCAGAAAAAAGTGTTATAATGTGTTGAGTAAAAATAACCCGTAATCAATACGCTTTATTCAAGAAAGTTCGAGGAGGATTTACCTAATCATGAAAAAAGTGTTAGCCCTTGCACTTGCTATGACGATGCTCACATCTGCCATGGCTGGATGTTCCACTACCCTTGTGTTTGATGAAGCAACTCAAACATACGACAAAGGCGCAATTATCGATATGTATCTCTCTACAGAGATATATAACTTTGACCCTCAGGTAAGCACAACTGATGAAGCTATGCTGAAGGTTTACGATCTCTGCTATGATGGTCTTACCAAGATCGGTGAAGATGGAAAGTGGCAGAAGGATCTTATGAAGAATTATAAGATTGATGTTGACAATGGTGAAGAATTCACTATTCTTGTTGACCTTAACAGCACAAGCTGGAGTGACGGTCGTTCCGTTCAGGCTTCCGACTTTGTTTACTCCTGGAAGAGAATCCTCGATCCCGATTCAACAAGCGAAGCTTCTTCTCTTCTTTATGACATCAAGAATGCGCGCGCTGTAAAGACCGGTGACGCTACCATTGATGACCTTGGTATTGCTGCTGTTGATACCTATACCATTCAGATCGAATTTGAAACAAAGATAGATCTTGATCAGTTCTTCGAAAACTGCTCCTCTATCGCACTTGTTCCGCTTCGTGAAGATGTAATCACACGTTACGGTACTGATATTTGGGCGCAGAAGTCCACTACCGTTGTTACAAATGGTCCTTTCTCCCCCAAGGATATCGCTTATAATAATGTTCTCCGTCTTGAACGTTCTGCTTACTATTACCTTGACAAGGAAAAGGATGAACCGCTTGACAAGTACGTTATTCCGTACAGACTTCTCACTAACTACGGTACAGGTGATGCAACAGCTCAGCTTGCTGCTCTGTCTTCCGGTTCTATCTTCTATGATGGTGAAATTCCGCTTGCATCTCGTGCAGAATATGCAAAGTCAGCTGAAATCACCGATATGATGGCAACTCATACCTACGTATTCAACTGCAATAACTCTCTCTTTGCTAAGCCTGAAGTACGTAAGGCACTTTCTATGGCTATCGATCGTCAGGCTATCGCTGATATCGTAGTTTATGCAAAGGCTGCTACCGGTTATATCCCTTACAAGGTATTTGATTCTGTTTCCGGCACTTCCTTCCGTGAAGCAGGCGGTAGTGTAATTTCTACATCTGCTGATAAGGCAGGCGCACAGGCTCTCCTTTCAAGTGCAGGCGTTAAGAGCGGTTCCTTCACTCTTACTGTTCGCAATAATGAAGTTGACCTTGCTATCGCTGAATATGTTGCAGGTGTTTGGGGAGAACTCGGTTTCAATGTAACTGTAGACGCTGTTAAGGCTACTCCGAATCCGTCTGACTCCAGCATTTACGTTGACAACTTCCAGAAGAAGTACGATGATGGTGACTTTGATGTTATCGCTATCGACATGACTATGCTTTCTCCTGATGCGTTCGGTGCACTTTCTCAGTTCGCTGTATCCTTCTCCGGTAACGGTGTTGATATGAACTCCGAAAACTATGATCTTTACGGTCACATCTCCGGTTACGCAAACGAAGAATATGATGCTCTTATTGAATCTGCCTTTGCTGAAAAGGATAGAGCTGCAAGAGCGACCATTCTCCACGAAGCTGAAAAGATGCTTCTTGAAGATATGCCCGTTATGCCTATTATCTTCCTCCAGGATGCGTACCTCTATCTTGATGTCCTCTCCGGTATCGAAAGTACATACTACGGAACCAGAAACTTCAACGATGTACAGCTCAAGGACTATATGACCTATAAGGCTGCTACCGATACGTCTTCTGTAAATACCGCTGCTAAATAATAAGCAAACGTAAAACTAAGAATAAACGGGAAGCCTTAAAAACTTCCCGTTTTTATTCTCATTAAGTGCGTTATTATATCAAAAAATCAGCGTTGGCTTTTTGCTTTGCTATATAATGCATGAATAATTCCGTAATAGGAGTATTTTATCGCTGATAAAATTGTATGTTGATCATACGATATACCTCAGCGGAATGGAGAAAATTATGCCTGAAGCATTTCACTCACCTCAACAGGTGAAGGTGTTTATACTATATTTGCTTGAAAAAATTGGTTATCCGCTTGATTACAATGACCTCGCAACAATCGTTATTCGCGATGGATTTGTTGATTATTTTGATTTCGTGACATATTTTCATGAGCTTCTTGAAGCGGGTCATATTACGCGTGTGCCAAAGGATGATAAGGAAGCAAATGGCACTGATGAAGATGTTCCTGTAGACAGAGATTCTTATATGGTATCTGATACCGGCAGAATGATTGCAAAGGGACTGTCTGATGACCTTCTTCTTGCGGCAGTGCGTGAGAAAAGCTATATCAGTGCTATGAGACATCTTTCACTTGAAAAAAGAGGCGCTGTAGTGGATCACCGTATTGAACAGGTCGGGGATGGAAGCTATATTTTCCACTGCTCTATAAAGGACTGTGACGGCCTTGCGTTTGATCTTGATCTGCGTGCTGATTCATATATGCAAGTATCGCGTATGCGGATGAATTTTGAGGATAAGCCTGATGTGGTTTACAGAGGAATCGTTGCACTCGTAACCGGCAATGTGAATTACCTATTTGAAAAATAATGCGAATTTCCTGCTTCGGCAGGATTTTTTGCTTTAGAATAAAAACAAAAGAATATGTGTTTGAATATTCGTTCTTTTTGTAGGAATAAAGAAGCAATATGCACAAGCTTTTGGAGAATTAATGATAAATAGTTAAAATTTTTTGATAAAAACTATTGACTTTCGTTGAATTTGTGATATAATTTATTCAGACATAGTATAATTCTTTTTTGAAACCTGCGGAGGGACGTTCTTGGTAGAAGATTTGGCTTCGCTGCTCGAGAAGGTTCGGCAGGGTGATGAATTTGCTTTTGATGTTTTGAGCAGAGAATATAAAAGTGTCGTTGATAACGCAGTTCGCCGTTTTGCTCCTTCATTTGGAATAGTTAATGGCAATGGTTCTGAGCTTTATAATGAGGATGATTTGAGGCAGTATGCTTCAATCGCACTATATAAAGCTGCTTCGACTTACGATCCCGAAGGAAAAGGCAAAAATGTCAGCTTCGGTTTGTATACGAAGATATGTATCAATAATGCGCTTATATCACAGCTTAGAAAGTATAAAAGTGAAGTTCGCAGAAGAGAAGTGGCTCTCAAAGCTGAACGTACTATAAAACGTACTGCTTCGGCTGATCCGTTGGTTCATTTGGCTGATCATGCTGATGCCACAGAACTTCTCGATAGGATTTCGGTAATTCTATCTGATTACGAAAAAGAAATTTTTGATTATTATATTGAAGGCAAGTCCGTTGGGGAAATCGCTGAAAGACTTGGTAAAGAAGAAAAGTCTGTCAGCAACGCTTTGTATCGTATGAAAGTTAAGGTAAAAGGACTTCTGAAAAATCAATAATGTATTTTATGAATTTGTGAATGTGCTTTGTGCTTTCACAGAGGATTAGAATAAATACGCCCGAATAGCTTAACTCAGAGCGTTGTTTTCAAAGGTGACGGTGAGAGTCCGCCGAGGGCAGAAAAACTTCAACCAATTTATTTAAAGCGAGGAAAAAGAGATGTACGAGGACAAGACTTTAACATGCAAGGAATGCGGCAACGAGTTCGTATTCACCGCAGGCGAGCAGGAATTCTATGCTGAAAAGGGCTTCCAGAACGAACCCCAGAGATGCAAGGCTTGCCGTGACAAGAGAAAGAACGCTAACCGCGAACAGAAGGAAATGTTCACTGCTACTTGCGCTAACTGCGGTGGCGAAGCTAAGATTCCTTTCCAGCCCACAAGCGACAGACCTGTATACTGCAGCGAATGCTTTGCTGCAATGAAGAACAAGCAGTAATTAATCTGTCATACATTCATTAAATATTTGAATGAATCAAGGAATACGACGTTTATGCCGTGTTCCTTTTTTTGTGTTTTTGTAAATAATTCCCTTTTGTTGCGTGGGTTTTATCTGAAATTATGCAAAAAAACACGTTTTGGTAATGATTTGTTGAAAAATTGTCTGTACAAAGCTGAAAAAATGTGTTATAATCATACTGTATCATTATATAAAGGGGTATTATGCTCCGATTTGCGACAGCTTTGTTGAAACGAAAACTAAGTTGTTGACTAAATTTCTGGCGGATAATATGGAAAATAGATATAATAAACAGGATAACAAAAATAAGCGCGGATACGATAGAAATGATCGTCGCGATAACAGAAGCAGACAAAACGGTGGCAGAAACGATCGTGATAGAAGAAATTACGGTGAAATGCCGTCAAATATCGTAGTCGGACGTAATGCTGTTTTGGAGCTTGTGAAAACAGGTGCGCCCGTCGATAAGATTTTGGTGTCAGGTCGTGAAGGCTCGGTGGTTGTGATAATCGCTGAAGCTAAAAAAGCGGGAATTACCGTTGTTGATTCAAATAAAGAAACTCTCGACAGACTTGCTCATGGCGAACATCACCAGGGTATAGTTGCGATGGTTGCTGAAAAGGCTTATTGTACAGTTGAAGATATACTTGAGATAGCAAAAGAGCGTGGTGAAAAGCCCCTTATCGTTGTCTGCGATGGAATTGAGGATCCGCATAACCTTGGTGCAGTTATTCGTTGCGCTGAATGTGCCGGTGCTCATGGTGTTATCATACCTGAAAGACGTGCGTGTGGACTTACTCCTGCTGTTTCAAAGGCCTCTGCCGGTGCTATTCTGCATATGGCTATTGCAAAGGTCGGAAATATTGCCGATACTATTGAGAAATTAAAGGAAAACGGAGTTTGGACATTTGCGGCTGAAGCTGATGGACAGGATTTCTTTGAAACCGATTGGAACTGTGCGTGTGCTATCGTAATGGGCGGTGAAGACAGCGGAGTAAGCAGATTGGTTCGTGAAAGATGCGACTATACTGTTTCTATTCCGATGTACGGCAAGGTAAATTCACTGAATGTATCAACTGCGGCTTCTGTACTCCTTTGCCATGCCGCGCGTATGCAGAGAAGATAATGTGAGATACTATATCAAAGAGCATTTTAAATTTAAATTACGAAAACCGTATAAACGCAGTAAGGGTAAAGCACGATCTGCGTATTATCATACAGCTAATGAAAGGGATGACCGCGAAGCAAAAGTCACGGTCAATGTACTGATTATGGCTAAACAAAAAAAGAAAAATGTAACAGCAGGCGATTTGCTGGGAAAGCTTGGTCGTAATAAAAATAACGAGAAGGCTGCTGAAAATATCAGAGATGATGAATTCGTTAATGATAGTGAGTATATCGGTGACGATGAGTACGATTCTATCGATGTATCTTCATCTTCTGAAAATGATTCCTCTGACAGCGAACTCGATATAAACGAGCTTCTGCGCAAATATATGCCTGAGTATGAAAATGGCGGAGCTTCTGCCGATGATTCTGATGAATTTTCGTCAACAACAGGTGGTGTATTATCCAGAATTAAGAAATCTGCTACTGATGCCGATGTTGAAGAAAAAGATGAAGATGAAAAGCTCATTGATGCGCTTGATTCCGCATTCGGAGCAGCTGCCTTTTCTTCGGACAAAGCAGGTGATGCTATTGATAAATTCTTTGATGAAGAATTTGGCGATGAATTTATCGGTGATGAAGCTGATGCTGATGATGAAAAACGGGATAACACAATAACGGAATACGAATTGGATTCCGAAACAGATGAGGATAAAAAAGATAAACTTACCGAAGAACTTTTTGCGGAAGAACCCGAGAAGAAAAAACGTGGTTTCTTTGCGAGCCTCTTTGGAAATTCCTCGAAAAAAGCTGTTGAAGCTAAAAACATACCGGAGCTTGAAGCGAATAATGCTGAGATTTCTGATGATGCGAAGCTTGATGATGATTTGGCTGAAAAAAGTGAAGCTGTCGATGAAATTTTCGCAGGTGAGGAAACCTCAGGAGTACAGCTTTCTGTCGGAGATGATCTGTTTGAGGATGCCGATGAAGTAACGACTGAAACTGCCGATTCAGATGAAACCGAACAAACAGAGTTGAATTTGGTTTCTGATGACGATCAGACAGAAAATGAGTCCGTACATGAGGAATTGGATTCAGATATCGACCCGACTGACATAAATCTTATGGTAGCTTTCGGACTTGACGGTGGCGCTGATAAGAAAGCTGATAAAGCTAAGGAATTTGGTGACAGGCTTGAAGCGAAGCAGTCTTCAAAGACTCGTAAGCATAAGCTTGACAGACCTGAATATGTCGATAAAACTCAAACACCGAAAATTCGTAAGGAATTTGCGGACAAGCAGGTCAAGCTTTGGGTTAAGCTTGGAATATGTGCCGTATTTACTGTGCTTCTGCTGATATTTGAAAATATCATGACGCTGACGAATTTGTTCACCGGCTCACCGAAACAGTTTGCGGGAGTGCTTGACCCTGCTGTTTATCCTGTGGTTTATATAATGGTAAGTCTTCAGCTTATGCTGTTGGCGTGTATCTGTGCCTTTGATGAGATAGTTAAAGGATTTAAGTATATTTTACGTGGTACTCCAAGACCGGAAAGTATGACATCACTGCTTATGGTCGCAGGTATAATATATTCAGTAGTTCTTTCGCATATTATCAAGGTTCCGAATGAGCCTGTTATGTTCAACTTTATCGTTGCACTTTCAGCACTCCTTACTTTGGTATATGAATTATTCAATAACAAGCGTGAAATGATGAATTTCCGCATAGTAGCGAATAAAAAGCCAAAGCATATCGTTCGCAGATTACTTGATGAGGAATCAGAATGTGAGTCAAAAGCTTTTGCTGATGCCGATGATGTTTGCGATGTTATGAAGATAGAAAAAGCAGATTTCGTTGACGGCTTCTTTGGAAGATTAAGTGCTCCGGATTCAAGCACAGGCATTTTTATGACTTTTGTTATGAGCGTGACTGTGGCTATAGCGATACTGTTTGGTATCTTTGCAAACTTCCGTGGCGGAGATGCTTCTATGGTTGTTCGTGTAATTTATTCGGCAATGCTGATTATCGCTCCTCTGTCTGTTTATATGACATTCTCGTATCCTTTCTATCGTGCAAATTTGGTGGCGAAGGAATACGACAGTGCAATAATTGGTGAAACTTCGCTTGAAGAATACTCAAATGCTTCCATTATAAGCTTTGACGACAAGAATGTATTCCCGTCATATTCTGTCAAGGTTCAGAATATCCGTATTTACAACAACGCAAGAATAGACAGAGTGCTTTATTATGCAGCGTCTGCGTTTGCTTATGCGGGCGGACCTCTGCAGGATGTGTTTGAAGTTGCAACAAAGGATATGGGAACCTCGAATCATGTGGAAATTTTTGACACAGAAACAGGCTTCCTCGCAACTCAGGTTGACGGAGTTAATATAATTTTCGGTAGCTGTGATGCACTGATGGCACGTGGACTTGATATTCCTGCGAGTGCGGCTGAGGATGATGTTGATCTTTCCGATGAGCTTGAGATTATGTATATGTTCCGCGAAAATAAGCTGGTCGCAAAAATGTACATCCAGTATGTGATGGACAGTGACATCGATTTGATCTTGAAGCAGTTCTCGGGCAGCGGATTATATGTTTGTGTGCGCACATATGACCCGAATATTGACGAACGTATGATAGCCAGAAAGCTTAATATGAAGCGTATGCCATTGAAGATCGTACGTTATGCAAGCACCGAGGAAGTTGGTACATACTCCGAGAAGGTCGACAGTGGTCTTGTTACCTGCGGAACACCAAAATCACTTCTCCAGGTTATCTCGTATTGCGGTAAGGTTCTTCATACAAAGAAGACCAATATTGCGCTTAGTGTGCTTTCGGTGATGATAGGTGTAGCTATTCTTGTGCTCTTGCTCCTGTCTGACTCACTTGGATCACTTAATTCGCTCTTTATTGCGCTTTATCAGCTTATTTGGCTGATTCCTATGATGATTTCATCGAGAATGTTTATTCGCTGATCTGAAACATACTATAAAAATATAAAATAAGGAGTTACGGGAGGATCATGGTTCTCCCGTACATTTTTACAATGAGAGAAGATATACGTAGTTTTATTACAAAAGTACAAAAGCCCGGGCGATATACCGGTGGTGAAACAAATTCTGTCTACAAGAATCTTGAAGACGTGAAGATGCGTGTGGCATTCTGTTTTCCTGACACCTATGAAATAGGAATGTCGAACCTTGGAATGCGTATACTGTGTGACTGCTTTAATTCGATTGACGAAGTTTGGTGCGAAAGAGTTTATGCGCCGTGGGTCGATATGGAAGAAGAAATGCGTTCGCATAATATACCTTTGTTCACACACGAAAGCGGAGATTCTGTGGGTGAATTTGATCTTGTTGCATTCACACTTCAATATGAGCTTTGCTATACAACAATGCTTAATATGCTTGATCTTGCGGGAATACCATTGCGCAGAGATGCAAGATCTGATGATTCTCCGATAATTCTTGCAGGTGGTCCGTGTGCCTATAACCCTGAGCCTATGGCTGATTTTATAGACATTTTCTCGATTGGTGAGGGTGAGGAGGCACTTCCTGAGCTTGCCAGACTGTATCTTTCGATGAAGAATGACGGAAGCTATACAAAAAAAGATTTCCTTTATCGTGCGGCTACTGAGCTTGAAGGTTTCTATGTGCCATCCCTTTATGAAATTTCATATAAGGAAGATGGAACTATTAAAGCGATTTCTCCAGTTGACGAAAAAGTGCCTGCTGTTGTTACCAAAAGAATTATCGAGGATTTTGACAAGTGCTATGTTCCGATGAATCCTGTTCTGCCGAATATTGAAACTGTCCACGACCGTGTAACTATCGAGGTATTCCGTGGCTGTATACGCGGATGCAGATTTTGTCAGGCCGGTATGGTTTGCAGACCTGTTCGTGAAAAGTCTCCCGAAACACTTGACTGCATTGCACGACAGATGATAGACAATTCCGGCTACAGTGAGATATCCTTGTCGTCGCTGTCTATTTCCGATTATTCAAAGATAAGTGAGCTTACAGATAATTTGCTTGACTGGACTCCGGGAAGGATGATAAACCTCTCACTTCCGTCTATGCGCGCGGACAGCTTCACAAAGGAGCTTATGGATAAGATATCTACCGTTCGTTCAAGTACGCTTACATTTGCGCCTGAAGCCGGTACACAAAGACTGCGTGATGTTATCAACAAAAACATTACTGAGGAAGCTATACTTCGTGCTGCCGGTGTTGCATATTCTGCCGGTAAAAATCAGGTAAAGCTGTATTTCATGAACGGTTTGCCCGGTGAAACCTACGAAGATATTGAAGGTATTTCTACTCTTGCAAGCCATGTAATAGATGAATATTATCGTACTCCTAACAGAAACAAAGCTCGTCAGCCACAGGTTACTCTGTCGGTAGCTTGCTTCATACCTAAGCCACACACGCCATTCCAGTGGGAAAGACAGAATACACTGGATGAGCTTACGGAAAAGCAAGATTTTCTGTCATCGAAGATCACAGATCGCAAAGTGCGTTATAATTATCATGATGCAAAGGTATCTCGACTTGAAGCTGTGTTTGCAAGAGGTGACAGACGACTTTCTGCCGCACTTGAGGAGGCTATTCGACGTCATGTTCGTTTTGATGCGTGGGCAGATCAATTCGATTATGATAATTGGATGGATATTTTTGCGACAGTTGGTATAGATCCTGCATTCTACGCAAATAGAACTATACCGGATGATGAGATTCTGCCGTGGGATATGATTTCTGTCGGTATAACAAAGGAATTTCTTCTTTCTGAAAGACACAAGGCTCAGGAGGCTATTGCAACACCTTCGTGCAAAGAAAAATGCTCGGGATGTGGTGTGAATCGTCTGGTTGATAAGAAATATTGCCGTTGGTGTCCCGGACATCCGGATTCATCTGACAGTGCGGGTAAAATTACATCGGATAAGGCTCTTGTTCTGCCTGAAAAGCCTCCGAAGGGAAGCGTAAAGCCTGCAAGAAAGATTCGTGTTCGCTTCCGTAAGTTTGGTGCAATGCTTTATATATCGCATCTCGATCTTTCAAAAACACTTACTCGCTCAATCGTACGTTCTGGACTTCCTGTGTACTATACAGAGGGCTTTAATCCTATTCCTAAGCTGGTGTTTGCTACTCCATTGTCGGTTGGCTGTGGTGGAGAAAATGAGGTTCTTGATATTCGACTGATGCAGGCGGTTGGAAATGTTGAAATCATGGAAAAACTGCAGGCTGCAATGCCTAACGGTATAGAAATTACAGCTGTATATGAACAGAAGTCTAAGCTTACCGATATCAAATGGGCAGAAAATGAGATCACTTTCAATGATGTAGACATAAAGGACGGATTGTGTGCTGAAATAGAAGAAATGTTCCGTCATCCTGTGATTATGATGAAGCGCTCTAAGAGTGGAGAGAAGGAATGTGACATTACAGCCCTCATGCGCTCTGTTAAGGCTGAATCGACCGGAAATGCTCTCAGAATTACAGCTATCACATCTGCAGATCAGGAGAATTATCTGAACCCTGAGTATGTTGCACAGGCTATAGATGATAAGTTTGCTGTATCAGGTGAGAATGGCAGCCACGTTATCGTGAGAAAAAAGCTGTTTGTGGCTGATGGTGAGACTGAATTTATTTAAAATTTAGAAAAACAAAAAAGGGTGTTACTTGATGTGACATCCTTTTTTTTGTTTGTGCGAATTAAATTCATCAATGCTCTTTAATGCTCTTTTTCGATAAGAAAAACCTTGCCACAGTCATCAACGGTTAGAAGAAAGACGTCCTTTACGGTAAGCTTGCGATTTGCAAGATATTTTTCAAGCATTTTTTTGTTCCAAGAGGCTAATGGTAGATTTTCAGTCATGACATTTCCGTCTACGATAATAGGATGAGCAATGCCGGAGTCTGTAGCGTTCATAGACAAGTCTGCTGGAGTGACAGGCTTTGTTTTCGCATTTGGAATTACTGACAGCTTGCCGTTTTCCTCCAATATTGCGTAACGGATCTCTTGAATAGATGAGAAGCCCTTTTGACGAATTTCAGCAAGAAGCTCATCAAGCTCTATGCGATTTTTTCGCAATGCAGATTGAATAAGCTTTCCTTTGTGAATTAGTAGAGTTGGTGTGCCACAAAAGAGTCTTCTGAGAAAAACACTTTTTAATAATATATAGGACATAAGAAGTTCGAGTGATAGCAGGGTGAGCATAGGTACAATCGCATTTAATATAGGTATTTGTGGATCGGATACAGGGGCAGCGGCAATTTCTGATAGTATTACGGTTATTATAAATTCTGAAACTTGAAGTTCAGCTATCTGACGCTTTCCCATAATACGGACTGAGATAATCAGTGAAAAGTAAATTATTAGTGTGCGTATGATTATTGTAAACATGGTATTATTGTGTACAAATAAGATAAAAGTATGCGGAATAATAAAAAAAAGCAAAAAAACCAAAAAACTTTTGAAAAAGGTATTGACAAAGTGGGGATAAGATGGTAT
>CAYSEF010000030.1:0-23829 GCA_964430105.1 uncultured Ruminococcus sp.
GGATTAGTCCTCCTAAATAATTATTTTAATTAATATATAACTTTATTTGGTTCGAAAGAAAGCAATTTTAAATTACTTTCTGGATTCGATTTTTTCACGAATGCTCTTCGGAACTTCTGCGAAGTGATCGGGTTCCATAGAATACTGACCACGACCCTGAGTACGGGAACGGAGGTCGGTAGAGTAGCCGTTCATTTCAGACAGAGGAACGAAAGCAGTGATCTGATATGCACCGAATACGGGGTCCATGGATGTAACCTGACCACGTCTCTGGTTAAGACCACCAATAACGTCGCCCATGTAATCTTCAGGAGTTACAACAACAACCTTCATGATAGGCTCGGTAAGAATGGGGTCTGCCTTCTGCATAGCATCCTTGAAAGCCATAGAACCGGCGATCTTAAATGCCATTTCAGAGGAGTCAACTTCGTGGTAAGAACCGTCGTAGAGGTTTACCTTAACGTCAACTACGTTGTAGCCAGCGAGTACACCGGTTTCCATAGCGCTCTTAATACCAGCTTCAACAGCGGGGATATATTCCTTAGGAATAGCACCACCAACAACGGTATTTTCGAACAGGAAGCCTGCACCGGGTTCGTTCGGTTCGATGTGGATCTTAACGTGACCGTACTGACCCTTACCACCGGACTGACGTGCATATTTGAGGTCGGAATCTGCACCCTTACGGATGGTTTCCTTGTAAGATACACGAGGTTCACCGACATTAGCTTCAACCTTAAATTCACGGAGAAGTCTGTCTACAATGATTTCGAGGTGGAGTTCACCCATACCGGAGATAATAGTCTGACCGGTCTGATCATCAGTGTAGGTACGGAATGTCGGGTCTTCTTCAGCCAGCTTAGCGAGAGCAATGCCCATCTTTTCTTCACCGGCTTTAGTCTTAGGTTCGATAGCAACGGAAATAACCGGTTCCGGGAATTCCATAGATTCGAGGATGATAGGATGAGCTTCGTCGCAGAAGGTGTCACCGGTAGTTGTGTTCTTAACGGAAACAACAGCGGCGATATCACCGGCGTAGCAAACGTCGATATCCTTACGGTCATTAGCGTGCATCTGAAGAATACGACCGAAACGTTCACGAGCTCTCTTACCGGGGTTATAAACGGTAGTACCGGTCTGAACAGAACCGGAATATACGCGGAAGAAGCAAAGCTTACCAACGTACGGGTCTGTCATGATCTTGAAAGCGAGAGCAGCGAAGGGTTCGTCATCAGAAGAATGACGTTCTTCTTCTTCTTCGGTCTGAGGATTGATACCCTTAATAGCAGGGATATCAACAGGGGAAGGCATATAATCGATAATAGCGTCAAGAAGCTTCTGAACGCCCTTATTCTTATAAGATGTACCGCAAACTACGGGAACGATCTTGTTATCGATAGTAGCCTGACGGAGAGCCTTCTTAAGTTCTTCGACGGAAATTTCTTCACCTTCGCAGTACTTTTCGAAGAGTTCTTCATCGGTTTCGGCGATAGCTTCTACCATCTGATCGTGGTATTCCTGAGCCTTGCCGAGCATATCTTCCGGAATAGCTTCAACGCGCATATCCTTACCGAGGTCATCATAATAGATGTCGGCTTCCATGGACATAAGGTCGATGATTCCTCTGAACTTGTCTTCAGCACCAATCGGGAGCTGGATCGGAATCGCATTGGCTTTAAGGCGTTCTCTCATCATGTCAACGACACGATAGAAGTTTGCGCCCATGATGTCCATCTTATTGACGTAAGCCATTCTCGGAACGTGATACTTGTTAGCCTGACGCCATACTGTTTCGGACTGTGGTTCAACACCGCCCTTTGCGCACAGTACAGTTACGGAACCATCAAGCACTCTGAGAGAACGTTCAACTTCGACAGTGAAGTCAACGTGGCCGGGTGTGTCGATAATATTGATACGGTTATCCTTCCAGAAGCAAGTTGTAGCAGCAGAGGTAATAGTGATACCTCTCTCCTGTTCCTGTTCCATGAAGTCCATGACAGCGGTACCTTCGTGGGTTTCGCCAATCTTATGGGTCTTACCGGTATAGAACAGAATACGTTCTGTGGTAGTGGTCTTACCGGCATCGATATGAGCCATTATACCAATATTCCGTGTGTGCTCAAGCGAATATTCTCTTGGCATTTTATTCTGAATCTCCTTCTATAAACGATAGTGCTGTCGGATGTAATAGCGGAACTAAGCCGCAAGATGATTAATATCTGAAATGTGCGAAAGCCTTGTTAGCTTCAGCCATTCTGTGGGTTTCTTCCTTCTTCTTGAAAGCGCCACCAGCAGAATTTTTAGCGTCGATGATCTCAGAAGCAAGACGAGCAGACATAGTGTGTTCGTTTCTTGTACGAGCGTAGGTAACCATCCAACGGAGACCGAGAGTCTGACGACGTTCGGGTCTTACTTCCATCGGAACCTGGTAGTTAGAACCACCTACACGACGAGCCTTAACTTCGAGAACAGGCATAACATTTTCAAGAGCTTCCTGGAATACTTCCAGCGCGTTCTGACCGAGCTTTTCTTCTACTTCTGCAAAAGCATCGTAAACGATCTTCTGAGCTACACCCTTCTTACCGTCATACATAACATTGTTGATGAGCTTGGTAACGAGCTTGGAGTTATAAAGCGGATCCGGCAGAACATCTCTTTTAGAAATCTGACCTCTTCTAGACACAGTAACTTCCCTCCTTCATTAAATTTATGAATTCATAGGTACTCGAAAGATAAACTTCCGCTCGTGTTGTCGGTCATATAAACATTTATTACTTATATGTGGACAATACACAAACGATAATCGAGTGAAAAATTGTTTAAGCGCAGAAATTATTATTTCTTAGGACGCTTTGCACCGTACTTTGAACGGCTCTGATTGCGGTTAGCAACGCCCTGAGCGTCGAGAGTACCGCGGATGATGTGGTAACGAACACCAGGCAGGTCACGAACACGGCCGCCACGGATCAGAACAACAGAGTGTTCCTGAAGGTTGTGACCGATACCGGGAATGTAAGTAGTAACTTCCATACCGTTTGTAAGTCTTACTCTTGCGATCTTACGGAGAGCAGAGTTAGGCTTCTTCGGGCTGGTAGTAGTAACCTTGGTGCATACGCCGCGCTTCTGAGGAGAGCTCTGGTCTGTAGGACGGTTCTTAAGAGTGTTGAAACCCTGCTGAAGCGCCTGAGACTTGGACTTATAGGGCTTGTCCTGTCTGCCCTGCTTTACAAGCTGGTTAAACGTAGGCATTGGATTGTCCTCCTTTTCTTGAGTAATAAATGTTTATATACAACCGATCGTCACAACGTGTCAAGACACAGTGGCTGACCGACAGTATGCAATAAATTAACATTATAACGACAATTTTTGCACACAGAAAGGTACCCAAAAATTGCGTATGATTTATTATATCATTCGATTTCTCTTTTGTCAAGTACGCTTTTTCACACTTCTACCCCACAGAATAAGTTTCTCCCACTTGCACAATTATCATTCATAAAATGAGAAATTATTGGGGGATTTTTGATGTTTGGCGCAGAGTTACTGATTTGACAAGTAAAGGAAATTTAAAATCAGATAAAGATGATGTAAAAAAACAGGCTGTTGCGTTTCAGAAATTACTTTCCGAATACAACAGCCTGTTAAAACAGTCAATATATAATATTGTAGGAAAAATTACAGATCAAATGCATCGGGAGCATTCGGGTCGAAATCTTCGGGGAATTCTTCCTCGTCATCATCGAGACCGAGAGCTTCGAGAGCACTGTTGAAGCTTGCGAGGAGGTTGCTGTCATCTTCTGTAGCATTGACTGAAGCATCATCTGCTGAGTCATTGCTTACTTCGTCTTCGGCAAAGCCTTCTTCTTCGGAGCCATCATAGTCTTCATCGGTTCCTCTGATCACGTTCTTAGCTTCATCGATCTCAAATTCGGAGAGATCCATATCAAAGAGAGGTGAATCAAGCGGAACTGCACGTTCGACTTCGACATTGCGGTAGCAATCCATACCTGTACCTGCGGGAATGAGTCGACCGATAAGGACGTTTTCCTTCAGAGCGAGGAGATGGTCTACCTTGCCGTTGATAGCAGCTTCTGTAAGAACCTTTGTGGTTTCCTGGAAGGATGCGGCAGAGAGGAAGGATTCTGTAAGGAGAGATGCCTTAGTGATACCGAGAAGTACGGGATCGCCTGTAGCTTCCATGAGCTCGATTTCACCGGCAGCCTTACGTTCACGAATCTTTTCGTTTTCGGAAATAAATTCGCTGAGGTTTACGGTTGCACCGGAGAGGAGAGCAGTATCGCCCTGTTCATCTACCTTAATCTTACGAGTCATCTGACGCGCAATAACTTCGACGTGCTTATCGTTGATGTTGATACCCTGACCGCGGTATACCTTCTGAACTTCGAGGAGGATGTAGTCATAAACTGCATCGATACCGTTGATTCTGAGGATATCTGCGGGGTTCTTATCACCTTCGGTGAGAGCAGTACCGGGCTGTACGTGCTGTCCGTCATCGATCACGATATTAGTGCCGAACGGGATCTGATATACAAGCTCTTCGCTGCCATCGTCGGGAGTGATAGTGATGTTGTGGGTACGCTTAACAACTTCGATGTGAGCAAAACCGGCAGCTTCTGCGATAATTGCAGTCTTTTTCGGCTTTCTTGCTTCGAAAAGTTCTTCAACTCGGGGAAGACCCTGAGTAATGTTAGCTGCAGCGACACCACCGGTATGGAATGTACGCATCGTAAGCTGAGTACCAGGTTCACCGATAGACTGAGCAGCGATGATACCAACGGATTCACCGACATTAACGGGCTTATCGTTTGCAAGGTCGGAACCGTAGCAGTGTGCACATACGCCATAGCGAGAATGACACTGGAGAACGGTACGGATATGAACTCTTTCGATGCCTGCATTAACGATAGCGTTAGCCTGAGCTTCATTGATCATTGTATTGTCAGCAACGATGAGTTCGCCTGTTGCAGGATCCTTAATATCGCCAATGACATAACGTCCAATAAGACGGTCCTTAAGAGGTTCGACAACAGTATTGTCAACATTGATAGCGGAAACCCAAATACCATGCTTAGAACCGCAGTCCTGTTCACGAATGATAACATCCTGAGCAACGTCTACAAGACGACGTGTAAGGTAACCGGAGTCAGCAGTCTTAAGCGCTGTATCGGAAAGGGATTTACGAGCACCCTTTGCAGCCATGAAGTATTCGAGGATTGAAAGACCTTCACGGAAGTTAGATTTAATCGGGATTTCAAGAGTACGACCGTTTGTCGCGAACATAAGACCACGCATACCGGCGAGCTGACGCATCTGAGTCATAGAACCACGGGCACCGGAGTCAGACATCATCTTAATCGGGTTGTAGCGGTCGAAGTTAGCCTGAAGGGCAGCGACAACATCGTCTGTGGTATCGTTCCAAAGCTTGATAACTGCGTTATAGCGTTCATCTTCGGTAAGTTCACCACGGCGGAATCTCTTGCCGATAACATCGACATTCTTTTCAGCCTGAGCGATGAGGGCGTATTTTTCCTTCGGGATAGTCATATCCGCAACGGAAATTGAAAGGGAAGCTCTTGTAGAATACTTGTAACCGAGAGCCTTAATGCTGTCAAGTACGCCTGCGGTAACTTCAAAGCCATGGCGACGGATACAACGGTCTACGATATCACCGAGCTTACCGGAGCTTGTAACGAAGTCAACTTCGAGCTTGAATTCGTTGCCGGGGATAGAACGGTCTACATAACCGAGGTCCTGAGGGATAGCCTGGTTGAAGATAAAGCGACCGAGAGTACCACGAACACGACCTGTGCGTTCAACACCGTCGATTTCCTTAGTCATCATGATTTCGATAGGAGCATGGAGACCGAGGTAACCGTTTTCGTAAGCCATAACAGCTTCGTTGAAGTCACGGTAGAACTTAGGATGATCGGGATCACCTGTATCGCCGGGATCACCGGGCTTGTCGAGAGTAAGATAGAAAGGACCAAGCACCATATCCTGAGACGGAACAGCAATAGCACGACCGTCAACAGGCTTGAGGAGGTTGTTTGCAGAGAGCATCAAGAAACGAGCTTCTGCCTGAGCCTCGGATGAAAGCGGAACATGGACAGGCATCTGGTCACCGTCGAAGTCCGCGTTAAATGCTTTACAAACGAGCGGGTGAAGCTTAATAGCCTTACCTTCTACGAGAACAGGCTCAAACGCCTGAATGGAAAGACGGTGAAGTGTAGGAGCACGGTTGAGAAGTACAGGGTGACCCTTGATAACATTCTCGAGTGCATCCCAAACGTCGGAATGGATCTTATCGACCTTCTTCTTAGCTTCCTTAATATTAGCAGCCTTACCTGTTTCAACAAGACGCTTCATAACGAACGGCTTGAACAGTTCAAGAGCCATTTCCTTAGGAAGACCGCACTGGTAGATCTTAAGATCAGGACCTACGACGATAACGGAACGGCCGGAATAGTCAACACGCTTACCGAGAAGGTTCTGACGGAAACGACCCTGCTTACCACGGAGCATTTCAGAAAGAGACTTGAGGGGGCGGTTGGAGGGGCCTGTTACGGGTTTACCGCGACGACCGTTATCGATGAGAGCGTCTACAGATTCCTGGAGCATACGCTTTTCATTACGAACAATGATATCAGGCGCATGAAGCTCAAGAAGTCTCTTAAGACGGTTGTTTCTGTTAATTACACGGCGGTAGAGATCGTTAAGGTCGGAGGTTGCGAAACGTCCGCCATCGAGCTGTACCATCGGTCTGATATCCGGAGGAATTACGGGAACGACGTCGAGTACCATCCATGCGGGATTATTGCCCGACTTACGGAATGCTTCAACGACTTCGAGTCTCTTGATGATACGGATTTTCTTCTGTCCGCTTGCGCTTGCGAGTTCTTCCTTGAGAGAATCGGAAAGTGCTGTGATATCAAGCTCTTCGAGAAGCTCCTTGATAGCCTGAGCACCCATGCCAACGCGGAAATCGTTCTCGTACTTTTCCTTAGCCTCGCGGTATTCTCTCTCATTGAGGAGCTGATACTTTGCGAGCGGAGTTGAACCGGGTTCAATTACGATATAAGATGCGAAATATAATACTTTTTCGAGAAGTCTCGGAGAAATGTCAAGAAGCAGACCCATTCTTGAAGGGATCGCGCGGAAATACCAGATATGGGAAACGGGAGCGGCAAGCTCGATATGACCCATACGTTCACGGCGAACCTTTTTCTGAGTAACTTCTACACCACACTTTTCGCAAATCTTGCCCTTATGACGAATGCGCTTGTACTTACCGCAGAGACACTCCCAGTCCTTTGTAGGACCGAAGATGCGTTCGCAGTAAAGACCGTCGCGTTCTGCCTTGAGAGTGCGGTAGTTGATCGTTTCGGGCTTTTTAACTTCGCCATACGACCAGCTTCGGATCATTTCCGGAGACGCCAGACCTATTTTTATAGAATCGAATACATTGCGTTCCATTAGCAGTATACCTTCTCTTGATATATAAAATTTCTTCAGCAGAAATGTTGTTAATTCGGATACGGGGGAGAAATTTTCGGCAATTTGGTATGAGGTGAGAAAAATCACCATTCCGTTATGCGTTATCTGACCCGTTATGAAAAAAGTTTGCAGTGGGGGAGAGGTTCCCCCGCTGAACTTTGTTTATTTTTTATCATCTAAATGTATCGTCGAGATCATCGAGAACGTCGCCGAAGTTGAAACCGCTCTGATCTGCTGCGAACAGCTCATCATCGTCGGGTTCGCTTTCGAAGGTTTCCTCTGTGAATGACTTATAAAGCTCGTCTGTTTCTACAGATTCGCCAACGTCTTCTTCAGTGATTTCGTCGCTGCCGTCTGATACAATATTCGGAGCTTCGAGATCATCATCGCCGATAGATTCAAGAGGTACCTCGGTGCTGTTTTCATCGAGAATCTTGATATCAAGACCCAGTGCCTGAAGTTCCTTAACAAGAACCTTGAAGGCTTCGGGGATACCGGGAGTCGGGATGTTCTGACCCTTAACGATAGCTTCGTAAGTCTTTACACGACCGATTGTATCGTCAGACTTAACTGTAAGGATTTCCTGGAGAGTATATGCAGCGCCGTATGCTTCGAGTGCCCAAACTTCCATTTCACCGAAACGCTGACCACCAAACTGTGCTTTACCACCGAGAGGCTGCTGTGTTACGAGGGAGTAAGGACCTGTGGAACGGGCGTGAATCTTATCGTCAACAAGGTGATGGAGCTTGAGGTAATACATGATACCTACAGTAACCGGGTTATCAAACGGAGTACCTGTACGTCCATCATAGAGAGTCATCTTACCGTCAACTATCTTAAGTCTGCCTTCCTGACGGAGCTCTTCAAGATATTCTGCATTTGCACGTTCTTCATCGGTAATAGGACGGAGATCACGCATACCTGTTCTTGGATCGATAGTTTCTTCGTAGATGTTCTTGCCTGCTACATTTTCGTTAGGCATTACATCACGATCGAGTCCTGCAAGCTTAAGGCATTCGGAAATATCAGCTTCGCTTGCGCCATCGAATACAGGGGTCATAATCTTCCAGCCGAGCTTCTTTGCGGCAATACCAAGGTGAACTTCAAGCACCTGACCGATGTTCATTCGAGAAGGTACGCCGAGCGGGTTAAGAACGATATCGAGCGGTGTACCATCGGGGAGGAACGGCATATCTTCCGGAGGGAGAATACGGGAAACGACACCTTTGTTACCGTGACGGCCCGCCATTTTGTCACCGACGGAAATTTTTCTCTTCTGAGCGATGTAAACTCGAACTACTTTGTTTACTCCCGGAGGAAGCTCATCGCCTGCTTCTCTTGAGAATACCTTAACGTCAACGACTGTACCGTTTTCGCCATGAGGAACTCTGAGAGAAGTATCACGAACTTCACGAGCCTTTTCACCGAAGATAGCACGGAGAAGTCTTTCTTCAGCGGTAAGCTCAGTTTCGCCCTTAGGTGTTACCTTACCTACAAGGATGTCACCTGCGCGAACCTCTGTACCCTTTCTGATGATACCTTCAGCATCGAGATCCTTGAGTGCATCATCACCGACATTCGGAATTTCGCGTGTGATTTCTTCCGGACCGAGCTTTGTATCACGAGCTTCGTGAGCATATTCTTCGATATGGATAGATGTATAAACATCATCACGAACAAGACGTTCGTTAAGAAGAACCGCGTCTTCGTAGTTGTAACCTTCCCAAGTCATGAAGCCGATGAGGGCATTCTTACCGAGTGCGATTTCACCGTCGCTTGTTGAAGGACCGTCTGCGATTATCTGACCGGCTTCAACACGTTCGCCCTGATTGATGATAGGACGCTGGTTTACGCAAGTACCCTGGTTGGAACGCTTGAACTTAATGAGGTGGTAGGTATCCTTATGACCGTCATCACAGTGGATAACGATTTCATCGGCAGTAACGCTTTCAGCCCAACCGCTGTTTTCACAAACAACGACTACACCGGAGTCGAATGCTGCCTTGTATTCCATACCTGTACCAACGATAGGAGAGTCTGTCATGAGAAGCGGAACTGCCTGCTTCTGCATGTTTGAACCCATGAGCGCACGAGAGTTGTCATCGTTTTCAAGGAACGGGATGCACGCAGTTGCAACGGAAACGACCATTTTCGGGGAAACATCCATCAATGAAACCTGAGCGGGGTCGATTTCGATGATTTCAGCACGATTACGAGCTGTAACCTTTGCGTTCTTGAAGCACATATTGTCGTCGAGAGGTTCATTAGCCTGAGCAACGATGTAATTGTCTTCGATATCAGCAGTCATGTATTCAATCTCGTCGGTTACACGGTGACGAACGGTGCCGTCTTCCATAGTTTCGTGAACTACCTTACGGTAAGGAGCTTCGATGAAACCGTACTTGGAGATTTTTGCATATGTTGCGAGGTAAGAGATAAGACCGATGTTCGGACCTTCAGGAGTTTCGATCGGGCACATTCTTCCGTAGTGTGTGTAATGAACGTCACGAACTTCGAAGGATGCTCTGTCACGAGAAAGACCACCGGGGCCGAGTGCAGAAAGACGTCTCTTATGAGTAAGTTCCGCAAGAGGGTTGTTCTGGTCCATGAACTGAGAAAGCGGGGAGCTTCCGAAGAATTCACGGATAGCTGTAACAACGGGGCGGATATTGATAAGTGTCTGAGGAGAGAGAGATTCGCTGTCCTGAATGTTCATTCTTTCCTTAACAATCTTGTCCATACGAGCAAGACCGATACGGAGCTGGTTCTGGAGAAGCTCACCTACGCTGCGGAGACGACGGTTACCGAGGTGGTCGATGTCATCTGTTGTGCCGATGTCATGAGACAGTGCAAGCAGGTAGTTGATAGAGGAAAGAATATCTTCTCTTGTGATGTGCTTGGGGCAGAGCTCGTTGATACGACGCTTAGCCTCTGCACGGATAGCTTCTTCATCGCCACCGCAGTTTTCCATGATTTCGAGAAGAACGTCAAGACGGCACTTTTCGTTTACACCGGAATCCTTGAGGTCGTAGCCGAGGATATGAACCGGATCAACTGCACCATTGGAGAATACCTTTACTTCGGTCTTGTCTTCGAGTTCGAGGTAAACTTCACAAACGCCGGAATGTTCTACTTTGAGAGCATCATCGAGTGTGAGTCTGTGTCCTTCTTCAAAGAGAAGCTCACCGGTAAGAGGATTGATAATAGGACGAGTGATGGTATAGCCGTGAATTCTCTGACCGAGAGCGAGCTTTTTGTCATACTTGTGACGTCCTACAGGATAGAGGTCGTAACGCTTAGGATCGAAGAAGAGGCCATTCATGAGAATTTCAGCCGATTCAACGATAGCGGGTTCACCCGGACGGAGCTTGGTGTAGATTTCCTTGAGAGCTTCATCACGGATAGTGGTCTTGTTCTCGATGGAACGTGCTTCGCAGGTTTCCTTTTCGAGAGTTGTGCTCAGCTTTGTTTCAACGCCGAATACTTCTTCGATCTCTTCACGTGTCTGAATACCAAGTGCACGGATGAGGATTGTAACGGGAATCTTACGGTTTTTGTCGATACGAACATAGAAAACATCGTTTGCATCTGTTTCGTATTCGAGCCATGCGCCACGGTAAGGAATAACGGTTGCTGTGTAAATCTTCTTACCGGACTTGTCGATAGAACTATCGTAATAAATGCCGGGGGAACGGACGAGCTGGGAAACGATTACACGTTCAGCACCGTTGATAACGAAAGTACCCTTGTCTGTCATCAGCGGGAAATCGCCCATAAATATCGACGACTGCTTAACTTCGCCTGTGAGCTTATTGGTAAGACGAACATCTACCTTAAGAGGTGCGGCGTAGTTAACGTCACGATCCTTGCATTCTTCAACAGGATATTTTGGTTTTGAGTCAAGCGAGTAACCGACGAAATCTATAAAAAGGTTGCCTGAGTAGTCGGTTATAGGGGATACGTCCTCGAGAACTTCCATAAGTCCTTTTTCGAGGAACCAGTTGAATGATTCCTTCTGTACCTCGATGAGGCTTGGCATTTCAAGCGGCTCTTCGATTTTGGAGAAACTCATTCGTATGTTTTTTCCTACCTTTTGAGGTTTGACCATCGAGCTATCACTCCATTCTAAAAACTTGTGCCGTTGGGACTTGATTTTTGTAAGAACTTGCTATATAATATAAAGGTAATTTTTGCGTGCAAAGTCCCGTAGGGCGAAGCTATATCAGTATACGATTTTACCACGAATATCGCGTGAAGTCAAGCGTTTTTTCAAATTGTCAAGAGAAAATATCACAATTTACAATTAGGTCGGAATAAGTTTACAAAAAATTTAATTGTAAATAATCTGTAAATTTAAGCAAAAACTGCAAAACAAAAGAAAAATGTTTTGAAAAAACTCTTGCCAAACCTGAAAAAATGTGATATAATTACCCCTGCGTGTGCATAGTTGATTTAATGCACATAGACTGAAGCAATCCTCTGCGAAGCTCCGCACGAATGCTTTAAATATTTGAAAGGAGTCGATTGAAATGAACAAACTCGACGCTTTTACTAAAGAGCAGCTGAAGGACAATGCACCCTCCTTCAACATTGGTGACACAATTCGTGTTCACAACCTCATCAAGGAAGGTAACCGTGAAAGAATCCAGATGTTCGAAGGTACCGTTATCGCTAAGCATGGCGGCGGCATTTCCGAAACATTTACAGTTCGCCGTGTAGCATATGGCTGCGGTGTTGAAAAGACCTTCCCCCTCCACTCTCCTCATGTAGCTAAGGTTGACATTATTCGCCGTGGTAAAGTTCGTCGTGCGAAGCTGTACTACCTCCGTGACAGAGTTGGTAAGAGCTCCAAGGTTAAGGAACTCATCTAAGTTTATACCAAAAACAAGAGAAGCCTATCAGGATCGACCTGAAAGGCTTCTTTTTGTTTTATTTTTTCGATTTAGATTTAGATTGATAAAGCTTATCTTCTCCACTCGCCTCTGGCACGTCTGAGCTTTTTCTCACGCCAGCCTGCCTTAATCAGCACATACGCTATCGAAAGGACTACGATGGAAATTACAGTACCACGGAAGAATCTTCCTTTTGTGAATTCCTGTACCTGCGAAAGGAAATAGAGAAATTCACTTCGAGCAATGCTTGAGGTTGTTATAAGTGGGCAGCTGCCGATTATCTCGTCGCCATACAGAACGGTGATATTTCCGGCTTCTTGACCGCTTTCGATAGGTGCGTCAAGAATGTCTGAGTAGGTGTTGTAGCTGTATCGTATTTCCTTGTCGATATCAACCGATGTCGGCATATATACAACGATTTTATCGGATGGTACAAGAGTAACATAATCGAGAGTTGATGATAAATTCACTCCAAGCTCACATACGATGCGATTCTGCGATAGAACTGTTACATAGCCGTAGGAATTGAAAGCCCATTCGAGAAGATTTTCCGCATTTACATAGCTATAAAGCACATCATCCTCTGAATCAGCACCAAGCACGACTGCAAGATATGTAAGACCGCTTTCTCCGTCCTCAGCAATACTGCATATAGCATAACCGCCCTGAGATGTAGCACCTGCGTTCATTCCGACAGCACGACTGTAGTAATAGTCAACGCTGTAATATTTTGAAATCATGCAGTTACGATTGTAGATAGAGCGGAAATTGCTCATGTTTGTGGCTTCCATGACATATTTTGGAGTTGAAGTCATATCGATAAAGCCGGGAATGGAGTACGCATATTTTGCAATAGTCGCAGTATCCTTTGCTGTAGTGACCATTGCGTTGTCGTGCATACCTGTCGGATTGGTGTAGACTGTGTTGTAAGCACCTATCCATGTGGCTTTTTCGTTCATCAGCTTAACGAATTCTGCTGTACTTCCTGCAACTGCGTGTGCAAGAATTATTGCAGCATCGTTTGCCGAGTTTACAAGCATACAGTTCAGCATCTGCTCGACAGTCACAATTTCACCGACAACAAAACCGATATTGTTTCCCGAAACTTCGTTGAGCATTGCCTGTGTTATGGTAATTTTTGTATCCAGTGCATCAGCGAAATGTTCAAATGCAACGATAGCAGTCATGATTTTTACGGTTGACGTAGGATAAACCTTGTCGCTTGCGTTGTATTCGAGAAGTACTCGGTCATTTTCAAAATTGTATAGATAAGCCGCCTGTGCGTGTTCTATGCTTGGAGGTGTAGCTGATATTTCGTCTCCGGCAGCGAAAATCGGCAGCGGAAGGGCAGAAAACAGCGTAAAAACAAGAAGCAAGGCGACGACTTTATTTAATAATGTAGTTTTTTTCATAAAACCTTGTCGGAATGTGTTGGAATATTAAGTCTTGATAGACTGATTTTTGCGTTTTCAGTGTCACGGGTTATCTGTGCCGAAAGCTCGTCTACGGATGCAAAATGCTTTTCCGAACGAAGCATTTCGTATAGCTTTGTCGTAACAATCGTGTCGTAAAGGTCGCCACTGAAATCGAAAATATATGTTTCCAGCGTAATGTCGCTTTCGTCTGAATTTACTGTGGGTCTTGAGCCTATATTGCAAACGCCACCCAAAGTTACAGTCCTGCCACTTTCGGAAAGAGAAAATGTAACTGTACAGCTGTAAACGCCATGTGCCGGAACGATTTTTTCTTTAGGTAAACGCTGGTTTATTGTTGGATGTCCGATGGTTCTTCCAAGCTCCTTGCCGTGCTGTATCGGTGCGGTTACAAAAAACGGATATCCGAGAAGTCGATTTGCGTCATTTATCCTACCTTCTGAGATAAGCGAACGGATGACGGTTGACGATATAGCCATGACGTTCGGTGACTCATCAGAGGCTTGCTGTGTTTGAAGCAGAGATAGCACAAGGCATCGTATGCCACGACTTCTGGCAAATCTTGCAAGCTCCATGAAACCGCAGGCTGCATCCTTGCCAAAACGGAAATTTTCACCGCACACAACGGTATACGGAGAGAATTTATCTGCGATCACATTGAAGAAAGCTTCGCCGGAGAGGTTTTTTACCGATGAAAAATCCTCAAAAATTGCATAATCTGCACCGAGTTCGGAGAAAATCTGCAATTTTTCGTTTATTGTGGTGATAAGACCTGATTCTGCGGAGGATTTTGGAAGAAGCTCAAAGGTCCAGACAACGACAGGACGCTTGCCTTCGGAAATAGATACAGCTTTTTCAAACAGCGCACGATGTCCGAGATGTACGCCATCAAAATAGCCGAGCAAAAAAATCGCACCATTCGGGAGTGCATCTGAGGAGATAAGCTCCCCGTTGTGTGCGAGATGGTATATCTGCATAATTTACCTGTGTCTAATAAATGTGATAATTTAGGTGCTGTTTTGAGCCTTAATAAACTTTCAGTGCAAAAACCGGACAAACCTTTGTGCAGTAGCCACAGCGAACACATTTTGTGTCATCTGCAACTGCTCGCATTTTTTCGGCTGCTCGCATTTTTTCAACTGCCTGCATTTCTGTCGATGAATCGTGCAAAAACTGTGCTGAAAAATCATACTGCGCTGAAGGATCATCGTTAGAAACGGCTTCAAGATGCAATGCACCTTCCGAGCAACGTCGTACACAGCTTCCACAGCCTTCACAATATTCTTCTACATGAAGCGAACGATGCTTTGTGGCAAGACGTTTCTTGTCCTCTGCTGAAAATGAACCGTCACGCAGAAAACGTAAATTAGCATCAACCTCATCAAAGGACTGCATTCCTACAGCGGCGGCATCAATAAACGGCTTGTCAAGGACATAGCGCAGTGCATCCTCGGCTGTGCCACAGAGATGACCTCCGCCAAGTGCCTTCATTGCGAATATACCAATGCCACGTTCATGCGCTGTAGTGAGAATGTCAGCCATATCGCTTTCCGAACCGTCGGCAATGCCAATTCCTTCTTTATTATAAAGAGGGTGGCAAACGTCAGGCGTGTATCCGTCATCTATAAGGCGCAGTAAACCCTTTACAAGTGCAACATGATGAGTAGACGCACCTACAGCACGGATAATTCCACGTTCACGACATTCAAAAAGATAATCAAGGGCTTCACGATGGCCACGCAGAGTGTCGTAGCTTTCCTGTTCATGAAGCATAAACAGCTCAATGACATCACGATCTGTTTCTCGTCGTGCTTCTTCGACAGCCTGAATTGCAAGCTCACGAGAATACGCATAAGTCTTTGTTGAGAGAATGACGTTTTCCGGAGCTTTGCATTTTTTCAGCGCAAGTCGAATGATATCGTAATTTTCGTAATACTGTGCAGTATCGACGAGGTTTATGCCTGAATCAAACGCATATGCGAGTACTTCCGCCGCTTCATCGAGAGGTAGTGCGGATTGCATTTTCGATACAGTCAGCGAACCTATCGCAATGCGTGTGATAGGCTGAAGACGTGGTGTTAGTAAGGCTTTAGGCAGAGCGTTCACAGTCCGAGATATTCCTTGAGGAGAGCTGCCATAAGCTCATCACGGTCGATACGACGTATCATACCACGTGCATTTTTGTAATTGGTGATATAAGTCGGGTCTTCGGTGAGAACATACCCAACAAGCTGATTTATCGGATTATAGCCTTTTTCGCTGAGAGCGTCATAAACTGCTCTGAGAAGCATTTTGCGTTCACGGTCACGTTCTTCTTCTCGTATCGAAAAGGTTATGGTTTTATCCATTTCGTTTGGTTTCATATAGCACCTCCTGGAATGATGTACGGTATATATACTGCAATGCGAAAACTCAATAGAGAGGATACTTTTCGCAAATCTTAGTTACTTCTGCACGGATGTAGTCCTTGCTTCCTTCAAAATCCTTTGCTGCAAGTCCGATGAGGTGTGCGAGTACCTTCATATCTTCCTCTACAAGTCCACGGCTTGTTACAGCAGGAGTACCAATACGGACACCACTTGTTACAAATGCAGACTGAGGATCGTTCGGGATAGCATTTTTGTTGACGGTGATAAGAACCTCGTCAAGTCTGCGCTCGAATTCCTTACCGGTGAGGTCAAACGGACGGAGATCGCAGAGCATAAGGTGATTGTCAGTACCACCGGAAACAAGATTGAAGCCTTCTGCAAGGAGTCCTTCTGCAAGAGCGGCAGCGTTCTTTACGATTTGTTCCTGATAAGCCTTGAATTCCGGCTTGAGAGCTTCGCCAAAAGCAACAGCCTTAGCAGCGATGATGTGCATAAGAGGACCGCCCTGAGAGCCGGGGAAGATAGCCTTATCAATTGCTTTTGCAAGTTCTTCCTTGCACATGATCATACCACCTCTTGGGCCACGGAGAGTTTTGTGTGTGGTGGTGGTTACAACATCTGCATACGGTACAGGAGACGGATGAAGACCTGCTGCTACAAGACCTGCGATGTGTGCGATGTCTACCATAAAGTATGCACCGTTTTCATGAGCGATATTAGCGATACGTTCAAAGTCAATAATGCGAGGATAAGCTGACGCACCTGCAACGATGAGCTTTGGATGATGTTCCTTTGTAAGACGTTCAAGCTCATCATAGTCGAGGATGCCGTTGTCATCTACACCGTAGGGAATGAAATTATAGTTCTTACCGGACATATTTACCGGGCTACCGTGAGTGAGGTGACCACCACAAGCAAGACTCATACCGAGAACAGTATCACCGTTGTTGAGGAGGGCAAAGTAAACTGCCATATTAGCCTGAGCACCACTGTGAGGCTGTACATTGACGTGTTCGCAACCGAATATTTTCTTTGCACGTTCGATAGCAAGATTTTCTGCTTTATCAACGACGTAGCAACCGCCGTAATAACGCTTTCCCGGATAACCTTCTGCATATTTGTTGGTGAGAGGGCTTCCCATTGCGAGAAGGACTGCTTCGGAAACGACATTTTCGGATGCAATAAGCTCAAGACCGCCACGCTGACGAGCTAATTCTTCGCCTACAACTTCGCCTATTTCAGGGTCAAAGCCTTTCAGACGTTCTACCATTTCGTTGACGGTGCAGTTATTATTGTTTGACATTTTTCTTTTTCCTCCGATTTTTATGAAAAAATTCTCATAATACTATTATATCATTAATGTAGCAAGATTGCAATAGGCGTATGTTTATTTGAATGAATACTTTTTTTAAATATACATTTCGAGAGGTTCTTTGTTTATCTGTAAAAACGTAAAATTTGTTTCAATTAGTATAAAAGCAAAAGTAAAACTTGGATGCTTTGATAGGGTTATCGAGATTATAGCTGTCTATATTGAAAATATTTCACAAATAATCAAGAAAAAAATTTGTGTATTCTATTGACAATATATGCACTTTGGTGTTATAATTTATACAGGCAGAATTTTATTTGTGCTGTTTTGACTATTGTTTCGAGCACTTTGATTGGAGGTTTTATATGTCAGCGTATAATGAATTGCTGATTGCTTCCTCAAAGGGCGGAGTAGGTAAAAGTACCACTGCGATAGGGCTTGCGTCTGCGTTTGCTTCTCGTGGTAAAAATGTGCTTCTTATAGATCTCGATCTCACCAGTCGCAGCCTTGATCTTATGACGGGGTGCGAAAATTCCGCTGTATTTGATTTTGCGGATATAGCTAACGGCGCTGATGTAGAGGATGCCGTGTGTGCTGTAGGTGAAAATATTTCTCTTATTCCCGCCTGTTCTCCCGAAAGACTGGCGAACGATGAGAAAACGATTTCCGAGGTCATCAAGAAAACTATAGAACGCATATTAAAGCTCGATAAGTACGATATTTTTATCTGTGATACAGGCGGTGGACTTGAAACTGCTGAAGCGGCAGCTGAATTTTTCGGAATGACGCTTATTACGTCTGAACAGTCAAAAACCTCTGTGAGAGCGGCTGAGTTTGCTGCACACAAGCTTGCCGAACATGGCGCAAAGGCTATGCGTATGGTGATATGCGCGTTCGATCTTGACTCTGTAAAGCGTGAGAATCGAGCGGGCGTTATTGAAATGATAGATTCGAGTACATTACAGTGCGCCGGAGTCGTGCCGTTTGACAAAAACTTGCAAAAAACGCAGGATGCCGGAAAGATACCGCCATACAAAGCTCTATCGGCTAAGGCATATCAAAATATAGCCGGACGAATGATGGGATATGACGTTCCGTTGTTTGATAATATGGGAAAATATTACCGTAAGCGACACTCTGCATTTTGATTCATAAACTTGCGGAATTCACAGGGTTTTGTGCATAAATTTTAGCTAATATGTGTATACATATACAAATATACGAAAGGGATGGCATAATAAATGGATATAGCACTGATCGCCGACGACACCAAAAAGGAATTGATGACACAGTTTTGTATAGCGTATTGCGGTATATTATCGAAGCATAATATCTGCGCGACCAGCATAACAGGCAAATACGTTCAGGAAGCTACAGGTCTTGAGATCGAAAAGCTTCTTCCGGGTTCTCACGGTGGGGCTCAGCAGATAACATCCCGAATTTCCTACAACGAGATCGATGTGCTTCTGTATTTCCGTAGCACTACACCGAATCATGAATTCGATGAGATCGAGTACAATCTTCTCCGTATGTGCGACGTGCATAATGTACCGATGGCAACTAATATTGCAACTGCCGAGGTTCTTATTTGCGCTCTTGAACATGGCGACCTTGATTGGAGAGAAATCGTAAATCCTCGCTCTGATTATAACCGTCGTCGTCGCGGAATGAATTATTAAATTGCAAAAATAAAAAATCACGTCTCCTGTAGGAGTATTATGCCTATATGTGAGACGTTATTTTTTTATAAATTCGTGTGCGGTTTGCCTCGTATTGATCTATTTTATCCCTCGAAAGGACTTATCATGTTAAAAATACTATGTCTTGGCGATGTCGTTGGAGAAGCAGGTGTGAAGCTCCTCGAAGCTGAAATGCAAAATCTTATAAAAAAATATACACCGGACCTTACCATTGTAAATGGTGAGAATTCAGCGGAAGGAAACGGTATTTCTCGAAATTCGGCAGAAAGGATATATGACTGCGGTGCTGACGTTATAACAGGTGGCAATCATACCTGGAAGTGGCGTGATTTTTATACTATGCTTGATGACGAGGATTATCTTGTCCGTCCGGCGAATTATCCTGCTGAAGCTCCCGGAATGGGCTATGTTATAGTCAGTGTTAAGGGCTATAGAGTGCTTGTCATGAATCTGCTGGGCGTGGTGTATATGGATCCTATAACTCCGCCACATGAAACAGCTGAGAAAATATTGCGTAGCGAAAAGGGCAGGTATGATGCTGTAATATGCGACCTCCATGCAGAAGCTACATCGGAAAAGCTGTTTTTTGCACGATATTTTGACGGAAGAATATCCGCTGTTTTCGGTACACATACTCATGTTGCTACAGCTGATGAGCAGATACTTCCGGGTGGCACGGGATATATCACAGATGTTGGAATGTGTGGCTCACATAACGGTATTCTCGGTGTGAAAACCGAAAATATTGTGCATAAATATACTGTGAAAACACCGATCAAATTTGAGCCTGCCAAGGGGAATTTGCAGCTGCACGGAATTTATTTTGAAATAGACGAAAGCAGTGGCAGATGCACGAAGGTTGAGAGAGTTGAAATTAAAAAATAGCAATTGTAAATTTGTCGTAAACCGTCAGAAATTGGAATTGCAAACGCTGTTTTTGCATGGTATAATATTATTGTAACACCACGCTATATGAGCTGTGAATGAATATTTCCTATAGAAACGAGATTTATCTTGAAATCAAGAATCATACGCTGCGTAGCCTTGTCGTGCGTTTTGTGCAGTGCCATGATATCCTGCTCACCGTCTGCTGTTTTTGATGATGTGAAGCAGGAAGCATTGCTGATGAAATCCGAATTTGGCGAGATAAGGCAGTTTTTTACTACATTTACTCCGAGTACGACCGAAAGCATATACGCATCCTTGGCAGTGACTGATAATGAAATATCACCGATGCTTGATAATATGGCACATACAGAAATACTCGATTCACCGTATGTGAGCAAATATTGGACAGTATTTGACTCTGCAACCTCGGACGAATACGGTAGCACCGTCAGCGAGGCTGATATTTACGGATATACTCATGTACCGCTTCTGAGTGACCGACGTGCTGAGGAAGTAACAGCTTTGCTGAAGGCGCATGGATTGACAGTTGAAACTGAGCTGAGAAAAAATCCTACACCGGCAGGAGAGGTGTTTGCGATAAAATACGCAGGTGTGTCAAATGAAAACGGATTTTATATAAATCCATCCGTTCCCGTGACAATATATATCAGTGATAAAAAAGTGGCTGAAACTGTGAACGGTCAAGCTAAAAATCTTGTGTATCTGACTTACGATGATGGACCGACTGCAAGCGATACCACACGTCTGCTCAATGTTCTCGATACATACGGGGTTAAAGCGACATTTTTTACAACAGGTGAGGCTGTGCAAAAATATCCTGAATCAGCAAAGCAGATAGTAGAACGCAAGCATACTCTCGGCTGTCATTCGATGACACATAAATATGAAGCGATCTACGCAAATACCGTCGCACTTGAAAACGAAGTGGCACAGTGGGAGCAAATAGTTAATGATGCGGGAATAACGCTCGATAAATACCTTTTTCGCTTTCCGGGTGGTTCTGTCGGCTCGTATTTGACCGGAACAAAATCTGCTGATATGAAAGCAATGCTTGAGGGACGTGGATATACCGTATTTGACTGGAATGTGGTGACGAACGATTCTATCCTGTATATGGCAGATGAAAGCGTCAACACTTATGATTATATAAAGGAAAACTTTATTTCTACCTTTGAGCTGTGCTTGCGTGAAAACGAAGGCAAGGAAAACGCTCCTATCATTATTCTAATGCATGAAACTGTTCCCGAAACGATAGATTTAATGCCGTGGATGCTCGAATACTTGATTGGAGAAGGCTTTGCGTTTGGCGATCTCTCCACCTTTGGCGAATCATGGACATTTGCTGACAGATAGAATAAATTTGTGAAAATAAGGCTGTTGCTGTGCGGGATTTCTTCCTCGCTGCGACAGCCTTTTTGCTTTGCGAAGGGTGTGTTTTTTATATCGCTTTTCTATCCCTGCGTTTCACCCTGATGCAGACCAAGACTTATTGCCATAGCATCGTCAACTGCTGTCATAGTGGCGTTGTCGAGATGGCCCATTTTTTCGCCAAGACGCTTTTTGTCGATGGTTCGTACCTGTTCGAGAAGCACAACGGAATCCTTTTGTAGCCCAACACGGTCTGCGTATATGTCAATGTGTGTGGGGAGCTTTGTTTTGCCCATTCTGCTCGTTATTGCTGCGGCAATTACAGTTGGACTGTATTTGTTTCCCACATCGTTTTGTATGATAAGTACGGGTCTTATTCCCCCTTGCTCACTGCCGACTACCGGACTCAGATCAGCATAATAAATATCGCCCCGCTTGATGTTCACGTTTTGTTCCTCCCTTTTTGCTCCTGTGTTTTTCATGCTCTATTATTGTCCTTCCATTGTCCGATTAAACATTGCTTTCGGATTTTTCTGTTACAGTGTATGCAGAATATATGACGTGTGTTCTCTGATAAATTCAAGTATGAACAATGCTGTGTGATTATTTGTACTTGCGAAAGTGGAGGATTTGGTATATAATATGTATAAGAAATTAAAATTTGAACGGAGTACGATATGCTTGATAAACTCAATGAAATTTTCGCCGAAAAATCCGTAACCCTCCTTGGAGCAGGCGTTTCCAATATGCCACTTGCTGAGATTGCGGCAAAGTCAGCGAAAACTCTCACTGTAAGAGATAAAAAATCTCCCGAAGAAATGGGAGAAAATGCGAAAAAGCTTACTGCACTCGGTGCGAAGCTTATCACCGGCGAAAAATATCTTGAAAATATATGCGAGGACCTCGTTTTTCGTTCGCCCGGCTTCAGACCTGATCTTCCCGAGCTTGCAGAGGCTGTTGCAAACGGATCTGTCGTTACATCTGAGATGGAAATGTTTCTTTCACTTCACCCTTGCCCGATTTATGCCGTAACCGGAAGCGATGGAAAAACTACAACTACCACTCTCACATCGTTGCTTTTGAAAAAAGGCGATAACGGCAATGTGTTTTTAGGTGGAAATATAGGCGAACCGCTTTTGCATCGTTACCCAATGATCAAGCAGAATGATTCGGTTGCAGTTGAGCTTTCGTCTTTTCAGCTGATGACGGTCGATGCGCCTATTGATGTTGCGGCTATTACAAATATAGAGCCGAATCATCTCAACTGGCACACTGATATGAATGAATATATCGAAGCGAAACGGAAAATACTCACTCATGCAGGCAGAGCTGTGCTGAATTATGATAATCGTATTACCCGTGAGATAGGTGAGGAGCTACAGAAAAACAGTGATATTCCTGTGACATTTTTCTCGCTTTCTCCTATTCCCGACGATGTGTTGCGTTCTATCGACAGTAAAGCGTGGCTTGAGGATGGCAGAATATACACAAGCTTCCCGAATGATGGCGTAAAATTGATTATGGAACGCTCGGATATCAGACTTCCCGGTATGCATAATACAGCAAACTATATCACAGCGATAGCAGTAACGTACGGCAGGGTTTCCTCTGAAGCGATACGAGAGGTAGCAAGAACCTTCGGTGGTGTAGAGCATCGTCTTGAATTTGTGCGTGAAGTAAATGGCGTGTCATATATCAATGGTTCGATAGATTCATCTCCGACAAGAACAGCTGCGGCACTTTCTGCAATAAATGATCGTCCCGTTGTCCTTATAGCAGGTGGATATGATAAAAACATTCCGTATGCTCCTCTTGCAGATGCTGTTTTTAATTCTACAGTTCATACAGTGGTTCTTACAGGCGCAACTGCAGAAAAAATCAAGAAGGCAATACAGGAGCATGAGCTGTTCGGCAAGCGTGAATTGAGACTGATCGAGAATCCCGATTTTGACGGAGCTGTAGCTGATGCTGCGAGCGTTGCAAAAGCCGGTGATACTGTGATCCTTTCGCCTGCGTCAGCTTCGTTCGATTCTTTTCCGAATTTTGAGGTGAGAGGGAATCACTTCAAAGCACTGGTGAATAAGCTTTGAAATTGAGCGTGATTTGTGTAGAAATCGGGCAGAAAAAGTGGATTTGAAAAAAAGTTTAAAAAAATTGATTTTTTTTTGAAAAAGGTGTTGACAAACGCTCTCTGGTGTGATATAATAACAACGTCCTCGAGAGAGCGGGTCAAAATCCACAAAACATCCGCAAAGCGAGCGACTGAAAACTAGTGAATATGCTGGTGTGGCTCAATGGCAGAGCAGCTGATTTGTAATCAGCAGGTTGTTG
>CAYSEF010000031.1:0-22971 GCA_964430105.1 uncultured Ruminococcus sp.
GGGAGTGATTTCGTTACGGAAAGATTTACCAATCTGACCGATACCAAAGGGCATCTTTCTTCTTGTAGTACGAGCTACATTCTTAAAGTTTACAAAAATACCCTGAGCGGTTTCAGGACGAAGGTAAACAGTGTTTGCACTACCTTCTGTTACACCAACAAATGTTTTGAACATAAGATTAAACTTACGAATATCGGTAAAATCAGTAGCTCCGCAATCAGGACAAGCGATACCGTTTTCCTTGATATAGTTACTCATTTCTTCGTCTGTCCAACCGGCAGGATTGATATCAAGCTTATTCTGGAAAGCAAAGTCTTCAATAAGCTTATCTGCTCTGTGGCGACTCTTGCATGACTTACAGTCCATAAGAGGGTCAGAAAATCCGCCAAGGTGACCGGATGCAACCCATGTCTGAGGATTCATAATGATTGCAGAGTCAAGACCTACGTTATAAGGACATTCAGTAACGAATTTCTTCCACCAAGCCTTTTTTACGTTATTCTTGAATTCAACACCGAGCGGACCGTAATCCCAAGAATTTGAAAGACCACCGTAGATTTCGGAACCCGCATAAACAAATCCTCTATTTTTACAGAGAGCTACGATTTTGTCCATTGTCTTTGCTTCATTAGCCATGCGTGCCATAATGTTATACCTTCCTTAATTATATATCTAATTTTTTTATTTACTTAATTATTTTGATAACTATAGTAAAATCGATTTAGTTTGGGAGATTCAATGTTTCATCTTCTTTTGTTATAAGTCTATAGCTCATGAAAAGGTCAAGCCCTTCATTGGTATTTGCACTGAAATATGCCTCATCATCTTCTGTTGCTGACTTATATTCAAATGGGTAAGTAACGACTACAGGATCAAAATACGATATAGCTTTTATCAATTCACCAATGTTATCATAATCGTTCATTGTGTAGTTCGTTTCTACTATAGGGTTATCCGGCTCAAACAAATCGGCAGTCCAGCGATCGCTCGGCTCAAACTCCTTCTCGATAGTATCTTCTGAGACTGTATTATCAGAATCCACATATGCTTCAGCAGATTCAGCAACTGTCTCATCGACATACTCAACCCCTTCGATATTTCTCCAATCTGCTTCTTTCGTAATAAGCTGTGCAAGCAGTATCTTTTGTGCATCCTCTTCCATTGCAGAAATAGTAAGAAGATATTTTTGGAGAATTTCTATCATATACGCAGATTTTGCACTGAGTTCAGAACCACTTCTTTCTATAACCGACGTCATAGTATAAAGCTTATCCGCATCAAGCTGAATTTCTCCGGCACTTTGCAAATATGTATTCGGAATATGCTCTATCCACTTTGAACCATCACTCGAAGTGTGCTCTATCATCGTTTCAAATTGCATAGTTGGATACTTACCATCGTGATAAATATCTCTGGTTGATGTTACTTGTACATTACCAAGAAGATCCGTCAATTCGTCAATGTTATATCCATTAATGAGGAGTGTATACTTAAATTTAAGACCTGTCAATGAATTAATGTAGTCTGCCACAGTCTCTTTACCATAGAGATTGTACACCTCGCTGAGGTCGTGATACCCTGTTGAAGTATATACACGAGTCTTTGGTGTAAAATATGAGTAAATAACCTGTCGTTTTTCCTTATCTATCCTAACCAACATGATCGAAGTAAGGTTCAATTTTCGGTAATCACCGGACAAAAGACCTGTCGTCTCTTCTTTTGGAACAGAATACCAGTCTGTATTATACATCAAATCAAGCGATGGGCGATATGTATTATAAAGGTCAGGGCGATAATCTGTAGTAAGAACAAGGAAATTAAAGCTTTCGCCATCGGGCACGTCATCATCTGTTCCCGAAATCATATTTGACTCTTCTTCATCCGGTTTTGTTTCTGTTTCGTTATCGTGCATAATCTGATCGAGTTCTTCCTTCTCGTCGTCAAGAATATTCTCAACAGTACCAGTAACAAAGCCTGTTGCAAAATATGCGATAACTCCGAACAGCAATGCGGCTATAAGAAAGGTAACGCCAAAATTCTTAAATGCAGACAGCATACTATTTCGTCCTTTCGTTTGCATTATAGTTTTAATTATACAATAGTTTGCGTAAAATTTCAATAGGCAAATAGATAGTTCACAGCAAATAAATCGCTAATGTATGGTTAAATTGGACGATTTTTCTTGACAGATGACTATTTATGTTTGCAGTTAACGATATTATATGGTATAATTATTGCACCACCGCCAACTCGATTGCACTATCAAAACTGTACGGTGTCGTCGTAAATCAATAAAGATTCAAATTGGAGTAAAAAACAAATGGAAAACTACAGTCTTCTTTTGGAAAAGGAGCTTTCCGAAATATTGTCAAGAAATATCAAGCCAAGGCTTCTAATGCAATCATGCTGTGCACCTTGTTCGTCTTATGTGCTGGAATATATTGCAAAATATTTCGATCTCACTCTATTTTTCTTCAATCCCAATATTTCTCCGGAAAACGAATTCAAGGTAAGGCTTGAAGAACTCAAAAAATTCGTAAATAGAGCCGGATATGATAATGTAAAAATCAACGTACCGGAGTACGATTCATCAGAATTTTTCTCAGCAGTCCGTGGTATGGAAGATTTTCCTGAGGGTGGCGAGCGCTGTCGTGTGTGCTATGAGCTTCGTCTAAGAAAAACCGCAGAAGTTGCTAAAAATGGTGGTTACGAGTATTTTTGCACTACACTTTCAATAAGTCCTCATAAAAATGCAATGTGGATAAACGAGATTGGACTGTCACTCGAAAAAGAATATGGCGTAAAATGGCTATATTCTGACTTCAAGAAGAAAAATGGCTACAAGCGTTCAATAGAGCTGTCACGTGAGTACGAGCTATATCGTCAAAATTACTGTGGATGTATATACAGCAAGCTTGAAGCTGAAAAAAGAGCTGTTGAAAAGAGTAATTTGTAACCTAAAATTCTATTGTCATTTATTATTATTTTCAATCAAATCCGCAAAATTCCTACCTATTGCATAGAGAGTTTTCGCAAGTGCACGACAGACAGCTTCACCGTAAAGTTCATTATTCGCCCACTGTCCGAAAAAGCTATCCGCTTCAAAGCTCAATGTCCCGCTATACCCTATCTCACGCAGTGCGCTGATAAACTCTCTCCAGTTGATTTTTCCAAATCCCGGCGCCTGGTGCATATCGGTCAATCCATCACAATCATGAATATGCAGTATCTTCAATCTATTTCTAAGTTCCAGCGCCATATCAGATGCACCCGAGCCTGAGATATTTGCGTGTCCTGTATCAAGGCAGGCAGCAAACATATTCCCACCATGGATTTCATTTAATCCGTCAATAAAATCGATCATCCATTCAGAACGCGAACACGTCGTTGCTACAAGCTTTCCCTGCTCACCATCACCTGCAAACATATTCTCTATGCACAGTGTTACTCCTGTTTCACGAAGTGCAGGAACCATTGCACTATAAAATTCAAAATTTGTTCGTCTGCATTCATTGTAATTTTTGCCATGACGGAACGAACCTTTCATTGCAGGATGTATAACTATATTCGGACATTCCATATACGCAGCCGCATATATCGATTTCTTTGCACACTCAAGTAAGACAGTATCTTTTTCTTCATCATATACTTTAAGCGGAAACGGAGCGTGGCATTGACATATTTCAAGACCTCTGGCTGATGCTTCTTTTTTTACATCACGGAAGTAATTTGAAAAACGCTTGTCAGAATATTTCGTAAACACTTCTTTGTTTGGAGAAAGATGAAACATTCCATAGTCGATTGCCTCAAATCCTGCATCAGCAATTATATCAAATGCTTTTCTCATGCCAAAACGAGTCAGAATATTATGAGTAGAGGTACTGACCTTCATTTTCCCACCGCCTTTCGAGTTAGTTGCTTGTATTATTATATCATGTAATATTAAATTTTGCAATCAATAACAAAAAGGATATCTTCATACAGCTGAAGATATCCTTTTTTACTACAAAATATTTTTATGGTTGAAATCAATTTTGAGAATCAACATATATATCATTTGTTCTCTGCAGTAATCTACTTGCAAGTCTTTCTGCACCCTTGTACATGGATGTAAAATTATTATCATAATTACGGAACAAATTCATAATCTTTTCATTGTATTCGCCAATTTGGAATAACCAACCAAGGTCATATACTCGGTTTGCAAAGATGATGTCAAGCATTTCTTTTGACTCTTCGTCGCGTGTGGTTCTACCCTTAAGAGACTTTTCGTAGTATGCATCTGTCAGTTCATAGTGCGACTCATTCGCCAACACTTCGGTGATAATACCAGTACGTGTAACGTCCTTCTGTGAATTAGGTATGCAAACAAACACTGAATGCCATGAACCCATTGTAGTATAATACTTATCCTGTGATTCATCGAATTTAAAGTACGGAAGAATACCAAAATCAGTATCCATCTCGCGAAGTTTCGGAACTACCTGAATAAGCTGCATAAAGAACAGTGCCTGATTATTTGTAAACATTCTTACAGGAACATTATCAGCAGTTTCCTGTCTCTGATATGCATATGCAATCTGAGTCTGACTTGCAAAATCAAGGAACTTTGTTACAACCTCAACTGTCTTTTCTGTATTTAAAGTGAGCTCCATCAAGCCTTCATTATTGATCGATACGCATTGTCCACCTGTACAGTTGACAATACCCATCATACTATCGTCCCATATAAGAACACCATAAAGATCCGCACTGTCGAATTTGCCATTGCCATCTTCGTCATTTGATACCTGAGAAGCGAGATCAATATACTTATCTATAGTCCACTCACCATTATACACAAGATCATACGGATTATCCATATTATAGTCAGTGATGATTTCTTTATTAAAAAGTATGCAGTATGTAGCATCGTTATCGCTTGTAGTAATATCTCCGGTAGTAAAGAACAACTGGTCTAAGATCTGAAGCGATTCATTTGCAACCTGATCCCACCATGGAGATGAGAGAGATAAATAAGGTACTTCATTCATATCGCAGAGATAACCCATTGTGGAAAGCTGTGTAGTAGCATATCCGCAACAAGCAGCAATATCGTATGCACCTGTACCGGATTGAACATCCTGTGTAATATAAGTATAGCCCTCGGATGAACCACTGGTTGCAGTTTCATGGTCAGCTATTACGATACCAAGTTTGTCCTCAACTACTTTGTTTCTATTATAACGTGCATCGTTTATAGCTTCACCGGTGATTTCTTCAGCATGGAAGTCATTTTTTACATTAGCATAATCTGTGTTAGTAGGTTCTCTGTTAGACGAACACAAAATATTAAAAGTATATCCATCAAAGTATGCGTCCGAAGGAACATCAGCATAAAGACGTTCCTCAACATATACGTCAGACGAAACTGTATCTATTACTTCAGCATCCTGCTTAATTGTTTCATCATCGTTGTTATTTTCAGCACAACCGGTCATCACACTAGATGCGGAAATAAGAAGTGCCAACAAAATAGATGTTAATTTCTTCATATAATCTCCTATATCTTGCAAGATTATCATATTTTTGTGTTAATTTTCTATATAACATATAAATTATAGCATAACAAGACATCTTTTGTCAATAAAATACAAACAATTGCAATATAAAAAATAAATGCTATTCTTTGTATATTTTCACAATAAATAAAAAAAGAGCCTCGTTATATAGTAAATCGAGACCCTTTTTTCTTTTTACCCCAACATCACATCTAGGAGCATCATAACTGCAAACCCTAAAATTATCCCTGTTGTAGCAAGATATGGTTGATCTTCCTGTTCTTCCTGACATTCAGGAATAAGCTCATGCACCGCTACAAGTATCATCGTACCGGCTGCAAATGACAAAGCAAATGGGAGTATACTCTCAACATACACAACAAGTATCGCACCTATTACTCCTGATATCGGTTCTACAATGCCTGATGCCTGACCAAGAAAGAAACTCTTTTTTCGAGAATATCCTTCCCTCCTTAGCGGTATTGAAACTGAGGCACCCTCCGGAAAATTCTGCAATCCTATACCTATCGCAATGGTGATTGCCCCCATCAAATTCTCTGCACAGGAGATATCATTTTGTAATGCACCAAACGCAACTCCAACCGCAAGTCCTTCAGGTATGTTATGGAGTGTTATCGAGAGAATAAGCATAATTATGCGATTTAACTTTTCAGAAGCCTTTCCATTTAGAGCATTAGCGCGATTTCTTGTATGCGTAACAACCTTATCTGAAATCCATATAAACACTGCTCCGGAAAGAAAACCTGCTGTTGCCACGATATATGCCGGTAAATCAGATGAATATTCAGCTTTTTCTATAGCAGGCCCCAAAAGCGAGAAAAAACTTGCAGCAATCATAACTCCTGCTGCAAAACCCAACATTAGATTTAGCATTTTTTTATTGGGTGACTTAAAAAACACAACAGTAGCCGCTCCCATAGCTGTAACAAGCCATGTTCCGATTGTTGCTACAAGAGCCATTAACACAATATCATTCATTTTGCACCTCCTTAATTCATTATATTATGAATAAGCTATGCTTGTGAATGATATAATACGCAGAACCGTTTTGCACTAAGCGTAGACCTGAACGATCCCACGTCAATGTTTATCACACATAAACTCTGTTATATAAAGTATAAAAACTCCGGATACAATAAAAATCGCATCCGGAGTAAATTTTATATTAAATTATCTTCTTCTTCTCGGATAAACCTTGAGAGTTACGATTTCAAACGGCTTAACTGTAAGTTCTACAGTATTGTCGGTTACATCGATTCTTTCAAGGGATTCTTCAAGGATAGAAGCTGTTTCAGCCCATGCTACAGGGAAGCCGAACTTAACATTAGCCTTGGTTGTGGTATCATACGCATCATAGAGACGTACGATGAGTGCTTCATTATCCTCTGCTTCCTTAACAGCTTCGATAAAGATGTTTTCCTTATCAACACTAACCATTGAGTAAGAATCAGGAAGATTACCTTCAGTTGCAGCAACATTGAGCGCAGTCATCGGGTTATTCAGAAGGTATGCCATCTGGATAGTACCTGCCTGACGATAATCGCCGGTGTGCGGATAAATGGAGTACTTGAAGTTATGTACTTCCTTATCAGCAGCAGGGTTCGGATATGTTGCAGACTTAATGAGAGTCAGACGAATAACGCCACCGTGGATATCATGACCATACTTGCAGTCGTTCATGATGGATACACCGTAGTTATATTCAGAAAGGTCAGCATACTTATGTGCACAAACCTCAAACTTAGCCTGTTCCCAAGAAGTGTTGTAGTGAGTCGGGCGTTCTACAGAACCGTACTGGATATCATAGGTTGCCTTTTCGGAAGTGATATCGGTCGGGAATGCAGTCTTGAGAAGGATGTGGTCATTCTTCCAGTCAATAGTGTTATCAAAATCAATCTTAGCGGTATGAGCGTCAAGAGTGATTCTCTGTGTAACAGTAGATTTCTGGAATGGACGAACGATTTCAAAGCCTGCGGTTTCACCGTTCTTTATCATCTTAACAGATGTAACTTCGTCGAGATCCCAAGACTTTTCAGTATAGTAGTTGGTGATTTCCCAAGCGTCCCAGTTACGAGGAATATCTTCGTAAGCGGTAAGACGGTTAGCAACTTCGCCTTCCTTAACTACTTCACGATCAGCCTTCTTGTCATAGATGCTGGAAATATTCCAGTTTTCATCAAACTTAACGAGGAGGAGATCATTTTCGATCTTTCTGCAATCTACGCAAGCAACAACATCTTCAGATGCTACAGGAGTTTCTACAACCTTATAACCCTTAGCAGGAATGTTTTCTACCCAAACATTACCATTTTCGATTTCAACGATACCGGAAGCTTCGAAGGAGTTCGGGTTGAATACGAGAAGTCCGCCATCAGTCTTAAGGTTAGCAGCGATATTATTTTCAGCTGCATTTTCAGCTTCTTCAGCCTTACCCATGATATCAGCGTAAATCTTGTCGGAATCATCGTAAACTTCCTTAATGGAAGAACCGGGGATTACGTCATGGAACTGGCAAAGGAGAATCTTTTCCCAGCCGTCATGGAGCATTGCCTTCGGATATTCAGCACCAGTAAGAAGCTTGTTCATTGAAGAGAAAAGTTCTGTGTTTTCAAAGAGGAACTCAGACTTACGGTTGTTCTTCTTGTTCTTTGCGATAGAGGTATATGTACCACGATGGTATTCGAGGTAAAGTTCGCCAACCCACTTAGGAGTAAAACGATTATCCTTTACAGCATCTTCCATTCTATCAAGGAAGTCGCCTGCTTTTTCAAATGTTACTGTAGGACAACCGGGGATACCCTTTTCAAGTCTGCGACCTACTTCCATCATTTCTCTTGTAGGTCCGCCGCCACCGTCACCGTGACCGAAGGTATTAATAACTTCGTTGCGGAGTTCCTTCTGCTGGAATCTTTCCCATGTACCACGGATCTGGCGAGGTGTGATATTACCGTTATATGTAGTACCGTTACGGAGCTTTTCTCTCGGATCATAATCCTGAGCGGTCATGAAGTAAGAGAGAATTTCAGTACCGTCGATACCCTGCCACATAAATACGTCGCAAGGAAGTGTATTGGTTTCATTCCAAGAAATCTTAGAAGTAACGAAACGTGTTACGCCTGCCTTCTTAAGAATCTGAGGAAGAGCTGCGGAATAGCCGAATACGTCAGGGAGCCACAGAATCTTGGAATCCACACCGAATTCTTCCTTCATGAAGCGCTTACCATGGAGAAGCTGACGGCAGAGAGATTCACCGGAGGGGAGGTTACAGTCAGGTTCTACCCACATTGCACCTTCGATTTCCCAGTTACCTGCCTTAACCATTTCCTTGATTTCTTCGAAAAGTTCGGGTTCCTGTTCCTTGATATACTTGAACTGCTGAGGCTGAGATGTGATGAACTTATATTCAGGATATTCCTTCATCATATTTACAGCAGTAGAGAATGTACGCTGACACTTTTCTTCAGTCTGACGGAAAGGCCAAAGCCATGCAGTATCGATATGTGAGTGACCGATACAAACGACGTTAGCCATCTGTTCGCCACACTTCTTATCATAGAATTCAGTATGGATATAATTAAGAGCAGCCTTTACGCTTTCATGATACTCTTCGGAGCCTCTTTCACGGAAGTCGATAAGGTTGATAGCTTCGTTGAGTGAGCTTCTGATCTCGCAATATTCCTTACCTTCGAAGGGGAGATAGCGCATAACTTCAAACGGAACTCTGAGGTCATACCAAAGCTCTCTTGTATCGGTATCGATGAGCTGAAGTGCTGCATCGAGATAGAGCTCGGTAGGTCTGCCGGAGAACGCATAAACTGTCAGTTCATAGCTATCCTTATTGGAATCGATCGGGAATGTTTCGTGGTTTCCGTCAACACCCTGAATGATCTTACCATCAAGATAAACGATGTACTGCGGGTTAGCACCTCTACCGGAGCGAACATTCATTTCAACAGCCTTACCCTTCATTGATTCGGGAATATTGACAGTTGCCTTGAACCAAGCGTGGTATTCGCCGTATCCGGTTTTAGAACCGCCTGCGGGAATAGTGTCTGCAAGTTCTTCTCTTGAGGTAAGAGGTCTCCAACCTTCAGTGGGAGCTTCATGTCCTACACCCTTATAATCACAGGGAACGTAGGAAATGTCGGTGATTCTTGATGACTCAACTACAACTCTGCCTGCGAGCCAACCAAGTACCTGGCCAATTCTTTCCTGTAAGTAATTCATAATTTCCTCCATAGTGGAAAATTTGTAACGTATATGAGTCGTACCTCTTTTACAAACTGCTATTAATCAACACAAAAAGCTGTTTGAATAGGTTCGTATATAAGCATTATATATCATTTTTTTGCAAATGTCAATATATTTAAGAATCAATTCAAGCATAATTTGTAATATCCAACACTTTCAACTGGGTTATAAGGAAAGTTTTTAATCAGCATCTTCATCAAGAGCTTCTATATAAAAGCTAACAGGTCTAAAGCCGTCGTTACATGATATCATAGCTGATTTCGGATTTTTCATCCATCCATCATAGAGTCCTTCCCCACCATGCGAAAGTGCCATAACGAATGCCGACATACTATCCCATGCACTGTCACACATTTCGCAAGGCTTTTTCCAGCCATTCGCTATAAACACCTGGCCGATTTTCATATCACAAGCGTTTTCAATAGGATTTTCGAATTCTGCGATGAGATCATCGTATTTTGCTATTTTCATAACTGTTATTTTTACTTTTTTCATACTATATAACCCAATATTTCGAAATTTAATTTATCTGACAATTTTATATACTTACTTTTATATGCCTATGCTATAATTATACCACATTTTTTATGATTTGTTAGAGAAATTGTTAAACAAGTTATTAAAAGCTATTGAAATACAAACTGGAATGTAATAAAATGTATATATGGTAGCTTAGAAAATCGTTAAATTTTATCAAGCGAGGTTTTTATGAAAAATATTACACTCTCAATAACGTCTTCAAACGGCGTAGTCAGCCCTAATATCTATGGACAGTTCGTAGAACATCTTGGTGACTGCATAGATGGCGGTATTTTTAATGATAAAAGTAAATTTTCCGACAAAAGCGGTATTCGACTTGATGTACTTGAAAAAGTAAAAAAGCTTGCGCCTCCGATTATACGTTTTCCCGGTGGAACAGTAATGCACATATATCACTGGGAAGATGCTATCGGTCCTATAAATGAGCGCAAGCAAAAGAAAAATCTTATTTGGGGTGGTGTATTGCGTCCCGAATTCGGAACAGCAGAATTTGTACAGTATTGCCGTAAAGTCGGAGCGGAGCCAATGATATGTGTTAACATGGCATCAGGCACTCCCGAAGAAGCCGGAAACTGGGTCGAATATTGTAATGGCACAGGTGATACATATTATGCCAATCTGCGTCGAAGCCACGGTTACGAGGAACCTTTCAATGTAAAATATTGGTGCATAGGTAACGAATGTAACGCTGAACCGGACATTGGAATACAAAACGATGTTAACATCTACATCAGAGATGCTCGTGAATTCACGAAGTTCATGAAGCTTAATGATCCAAGTATAAAAACCGTAATTGTTGGCTGTTACGATCACGAAGGTTGGAACAAACCTGTACTCGATGCACTTGAAAAAATGGCAGATTACCTTTCTTTCCACTTCTATACAGCTGAATATGACAACGGAATTTACGGACCTTTCGCAGGTGAGCGTCATTATTTGCAAACTGTCAGCGAACTCAGCGCTCTCATTGATTCTTACCCCGAAACAGTTACCGATTTTAATAAATGGTACAGATTCCCGCCTCGCCAAGATAAAATACGTCTGATGATCGATGAGTGGAACATTTGGCAATACAAAAACGATGGTATTTTCGGACTTCACGAAAGATATAACGGCAGAGACATGATATGGGTCGCATCAATGCTCAATAATTTTATAGCTGACGATCACATAGCAGGATGCAATATGGCACAGCTTTGTAACATCATCGCACCGATTGTCGCAACCGACGATGGATGTTTTGAACAAACAATATTCACACCTTGCGAGCTTTATCGAAAAGAAATGTATGGAAATCGCATGGCTGTCAAAATTGAAGGACAATACATGATCGATGGTGGCAAAGCCGGACAAATCAGTGCAATTTCCGCTTCGGCAGTCGAAAGAGATGGATCACTGCACATAGCGGTTGTAAATCGTGATTTCAATGAATCTGTTACAATCTCGCTCCCCTGCAATGCAGATTGTGTTATATGTCATGCTGATGCATATGCTGTAAACACAATCGATTCATGTGTTGTTGAAACCAACAATATCTCAGTAAAGAAAGGTGAACTATTCGAAATTCCTGCGGGTTCATTCATTCTTGCACACAGCAAATAAACGCAAATTTCATTAAATCTCCGGCATGGTTTCGTTTTCTCCTGCGGTATAATCATGCGTGGGCATAACTTCCGTCTGCACTCCTACCATAGCCTCGAGCTGATGCATAGTCTCCTCAGGTGTATAAGTACGATATCGGACATGAAGGACATCGCCCACGCTTATCGCAGCAGAACCGTAAGCTGAACCCGGAGTTTTTTTAATTGAAATAATAACGCAAGTTGGAGGCAAAAGAAGATCTCGAATCTCCTTGCCAACTACAAACGAGCCCTCAGAAACTTTGAGCTGAGTATCGATGATATGAGCGCACTTTCCTTCGCTTGCAGCTTCAACCTTACTTTCTATAACAGTATCAGTAAAATCTGTAATATTCAGAGCAACAATAACAAGATAGGCAATAGTTACGCCAAAGGTTATCGGAAGAATATTAGTGAGTCCGCACAATGCTTCCATCGAAAATGTTATTGCCATGATAGGTGTTCGTGACGCTGCTCCCAAAAAGGATGCGATACCTGTAACAACCATAAGCGGATAAAATTCATCCGGAAGTATTCCGATCGCTGTCATAGCCTGTCCGCAAACAGAACCTATGATAGCACCGAAAGCAAGAGTCGGAACAAAAAGTCCACCTGTTACATCTGAATTGTTTGCGGCAAGAAGAAGTATTGCACGCACACAGAAAACCAGAACAAGAAGATACCAAACTCCTGGACCTTCAAGAAGCTCATCAATGAGATCATGGCCCGATCCTATAGAATTGGCAGACAAAATACCAATGCAAGCGGTCAACACAAAAATTGCGACGATTTTTATCATAAACGGCACTTTTACAAGTGTCTTTTTTACAAAATGTCTTATCTTTCTATATGCTTTTGTGAATCCGGCAGCTGTAAAACCAACAATTATGCCAACAATTATGGTTGACCAGATATATTGCATCGGAAGTACTGCATTCATTTCAAACTCAAAAAGTGCAAATTGTGTATGTGTAAGATCACACAATAGCTTTGAGGTAGTAACACCTGAAATAACAGTTACAGATGCGACCATAAAAATCATAGGTGACAAACGTCTGTGAGCTTCTTCAAGCGCAAAGAAAATTCCGGTTACGGGAGAACCTGTTGCAGCAGCAAAACCGGCACAGGCTCCACCTGTCATAACATATCGTTCCCATGCCTCATCTTTTTTTGCCAAAACTCTGACTGTTCCCTTACCTATAGATGTTCCCATCTGGACGCTTGGTCCTTCGTTACCAAGAGGTACTCCACAAAAATATGTCAGCATAGATGAAAAAAAGACAAAAACAACACTTTTTATCCAGCTGAATGGAACAAGACCGCGCAAAAGAGCTATCGATGTGGGAATACCACCACCTCGACAGTCAGGAAAATATTTCAAAATTATAGCTGCGACCAGTCCTATTATCGCCATACCTATTATCAGTATCGGGATATATGTTAAATTAGAACGAACAAAGCTGTAAATTTCAGTTGACATCGATATCACATTTGAAGCGATAAACTTAAATAAAAAAATCAGTCCTCCGACAAAAATGCCGCATATTACTGACATAAAGCACGGCATAAGAATATTTTTGAGGTAAGTTAAACGATTGGAATTCATTGGAGTCTCCATGATTCAAATAAAGAATTGTGATGAAAGCTTTAAGCATGATCTGCAGGACAATCTGACACTGCGATCATGCTTAATTTCGAATACGCTAATTATATCCTTTTTCGATTGAATTGTCAAGTGAGCAACATTTATCTTTTGGTTACAGTACCTCTTCTTCAAGTATACTCACAAATTCTTCCAAGCCTTTTTTATCTTCATTTGTAAATCTTCCGAACAATGGACTATCGATATCAAGCACACCAATTATAATTCCATCTTTTCTTATCGGAATAACTATCTCAGAATTCGATGCACTGTCACAAGCTATATGACCGGGAAATTCATGCACATTTTCCACTAATATCGTTTCCCCGGCCTGCACAGCTGTACCACAAACTCCACGTCCTATATTTATTTCAATACAAGCAGGCTTCCCCTGAAATGGGCCGAGTATGAGCTTATCACCTTCTAAAAAGTAAAATCCTGCCCAGTTAATATCCTCAAGCATATCAAACAAAACAGCTGATGAATTTGAAAAATTCGCTATCTTATGCGGAACATCGTGAACGAGAGCTCTCAATGAGTTATTTAATGTTTTGTAATCTGTCATATAGATCTCCTTAATTCTTATTTTTTTCACAAACTTTATTTGAACATTACTCCATCCGCACTATCACAATAATTTATCGAAAATTTATCCTTAAGCTGTGGATATATCTTCAAATATTGTTCAGTTACAGTGTTTCGGATGCTTTCTTCATATTTTGGATCAACAAACGCCATGCAACATCCCTTAAAGCCTGCTCCGGAGAATCTTCCACCATACACTCCATCTGTATGTGTCATGATCTCATACAGTGCCTTTAATTCAGGTGAACCTGTTTCCCAGATTTCTATCGATGATTTTCCACTCTCAGTACTGAGTTTTCCGAAAGTTTCAATATCTCCACTCCGCCATGCCTCAACACCTTTTTCAACTCTCGCAAATTCAGAATAGCAATGTTCTGCACGCTTTCTCCATGTTTCCGGAAGCTTATCTTTGTATTTTTCAAAAACATCATATGGAACATCTCTAAGATATGTTTCTTCAAATTTACCATATTCCATTCCTGCATACGCCATGAGTGCATAAGCTGCCGAACGACATTCATCAACACGCATATTGTATTTTGATCCAGCTAAAGTTCTTTCTATTCCGGAGAAAAATATCGCAATACGGTACGGCTTCATATTCAGCTGTTCAGGAATAAGTTCAAAACTATCATCCTTCATATCCATATACAAAAGATGCTTACTACGACATAAAACCTCACATGATTGATCAAGCTTACCGCATGAGACACCCACATAAAGATTTTCGGCTTCTCGTGCAGTTGCAATCATTTCCTGCTCTGAAGGCTTTATCCCATTGAGACGGCATAATGCAGTAAGATAAGTTATTATAACCGCAGCTGACGATGACAGTCCGCCTATAGGAAGTTCACCATCGAATACGCCACGCATACCTATATGTATCTGGTGTTTTTTCGCCAGTGCTATAGTTGCACCTCGAAGATGGTCTGCCCAGTCATTCTGCTTTATTGACGGCACTTCATTTATATGAAAACGACAAGACTTCTTAAATTGAAGTGATGTAAGTTCTATCGTACCATCATTCTCAGCGCAATCAATAAAGGTATATACCTTTATTGATTGCAAAACCGGTGATTTTACCAAGCTGATGATCAACGTGAGCACCAAGAGGACATACTCGATATGGAGTGAAAGCTACATCCTGCGGTTCACGATCGTATATACTTGTAAAACAAACTGTACTTTTCTGCATTTTTCTGTCCTTCGTTTCATTATGATAAAATCATCATACCACATAATATCCTCAAATACAATATCTTCAGAAATATTTACATATTTAAAATTAAGTATTGTGGGTATATATTATGTTTTTTCGATTGCATTTTACTCGTTACAGCAAAATTTTTTAGCTATTTTTTCTTCCAGTGTTTTCTTTTAATTTATTGACAAATATTAGCAATTGTGATAAAATTGATATAGTTACCAAGTTACAGATTGTTTTTCGTACAGTGTTAAATTTTTAGGATTTATAGAATGATGGTATACGATATTCACTGTCACCTTCTTCCGGGACTTGACGATGGTGCGTTCTTTATTGACGAATCGATTAGCATGGCTGAAATTGCAAAAGCTCACAGAAGTGGTGGTATCGTCTGCACTCCACACAAGATACGCTCGGATGATTACAGTAAGCAGACACTTCTCGAGGTTTTTTCTAAAACTCGTGACACTCTAAATAAAAATGGCATAAATATAAAGCTTGCTCTCGGTCAGGAAATACTCCTTAACGCAAATTACAAATCAACTCTTGCATTGCTTGAAGCAGGAGAACTGTTTACCATAAACAATTCAGTATATCCACTCGTTGAATTTGATCCTTTTGAAAACATCAATTCTGTGTACGCAATGATTGAAGATATAGTATCAAGAGGATTTATTCCAATTATAGCACACCCGGAAAGATATGAATTTGTGGCAGAAGATTATAGTACTTTAAACCGATTAAGAAATTTAGGCACGCTACTCCAATTAAATAAAGGAAGTATAACAGGTTTCTTTGGACATTCAGCTAAACGAATATCAACTTATATGCTCGAGAAACAAATAGTTGATTTTGTCGCAAGTGATGCACATAGCCCATACAGACGAACTACAAATCTACATGAAACGCATGAGATCATCGCAGAGCATTATTCCATAGATTATGCCAATCATTTGCTCAGTGAAAATCCGCTTCGTGTTCTGAACAACAAAAAAGTCTATAATTATTGAATTAAATATACAGGAGTTTTCAATATATAATGAGAATACTTCGCATAACCGTATCCGTATTATTTGTCATAATATTTATCGTTTTCAGTTTACTTAAAATTCAACAGCACAGTCACGACACATCTTATCCAATAATCAAAATCGAAGAAGATATGCTAAACGTCAGCATCAATGCATCTAACGAAGATATTTTGCAAGGCATTACAGCTTATGATGAAAAAGACGGTGATATTACAAATAAGATAATTATTGAATCTATTTCTCACTTCACCGAACCTGGTGTTTGTATTGTTAATTACGCTGTATGCGATAACGACAATCATGCATCATCAGCATCGCGTAAAATAATTTATACAGACTATACAAGTCCACGTTTCACACTTTCAGGTCCCCTTTTGTTTGGCGTTTCACAAAATATCAACATACGCAAATTACTTGGCGCAGTTGACTCTATTGATGGTGACATCAGTGACAAAGTTATTATTACTGCAAATGAATATGCTTCTTACATATCCGGAGTAAACTATATTTCCGCCAAAGTCACTAATAGCAAAGGCGATAGTATCTCACTCCAACTTCCCGTCTATGTCGAGGAGCTTAACCTTTCCGCTATTGATATTACGCTTAAAAATTATATGGTATATTTAAACGTCGGAGACAAATTCGATATTATGGAAAATATCGTTTCGGTTGTTGACACAAATGGTAATGATCTAACTGATAAGATTCAAACAGATACAAATTTGAACCTTTCAGAAGCCGGAATATATGAAGTACATTATCGTGTCTCTGATTCTCTGGGTCGCAAAGGACATTCTATTTTAACTGTTATAGTAGAAGAATAATGTTAAACAATATATGAGATTTTGGTGGTTATACAACTTATGAACACATCTGAAAACAAATCAAGCATTCACATTGAACTACACAGTATATTTAAAGATATTTTGCAAAATTTCTGGGTTATCATTTTTGCGGCACTTATCGGCTTTATGTCTGTTTCAATTTGGAACGACAGTATTTACACTCCTATGTATACAAGTACCGCTACTTTACTCGTTAATCTGAGAAATTCCGCTACATACTCATACGCAAATTTTGCATCTTCATCTGAAATGGCTCAAATATTCACAGAAGTCTTTGTTCAGCCTACAATGAAGACCTATGCGGCTGATCATCTTGGAATGGAAAAGTTTGTCGGCTCTGTCACAGCGGATGTTCTCACTAATACGAATATCTTTACAGTCAGCGTTACATCATCTTCTCCCGAAATGTCCTACAATGAATTATGTTCAATACTTGAGATATATCCTAAAATTTCCGAATCTGTTTTCTCTGATTCAGTTATCGAAGTAATGCGCGCTCCAAATCTTCCGATATCACCTTCAAATTCGATATCAGCACAGAATCAAAGAATTGCTATACTCGGATGTGTAGCTGTTGTGCTTGCCGTTATTGTTTATCTCTCTATCATGCGTGATACAGTCAAGGATGAATTTTCTTTCCGTGAAAGCATTGATTCCAAGCTATTTGGTATAGTGAACCATGAAAGACCCCATTCAAATCTTAAAGACATTATTAAGCATAAAAAAACTTCGCTATTGGTCTCAAATGCTTATGCAAGCTTTACCTTTACTGAAAATTATCACAAGCTGGCTACTAAATTTGAATATTTGAAACGCAACGATGATTCAAAAGTTTTTCTAATAACAAGTCTTATGGAAAATGAAGGAAAGTCCACTACTGTAGCAAATATTGCATTAACACTTGCAAGTCGCGGAAGCAAAGTCCTGCTTCTTGATATGGATTTCAAAAAGCCTGCACTTTATAAAGTATTTAATCTTCATAATGAGGAATTGCAGGATTTTGCTTCACTTCTATCAGGTACGATTTCTGCTGATGATTTTAAGTTCTATTCACACAAACAAGGCAATCTTGATATTGCACTAAACAAAAGAAGACACAATGATTATGTCAACTGGATATACTCAAATAGAGTTTCCGATGTTATGCATCATCTGCGCGAATCAAATGCGTATGATTTTATCATAATCGATACTCCGCCTCTATCAGTCGCAGCCGATGTTACAGGCTTGGTTCACTTGGCAGATTGCACTCTACTTGTAGTTAGGACAGACTGTGTTTATAGTGCTGCTATAAATGACGCTGTTCTTTCTCTAAAAGAAAATAACGATAATTTTGTTGGCTGTATTCTAAACGATGTCTACAAAGAATTCTCCCTTTTCGGTCATCTTGGATTCGATGAAAGTGGCTATTACAGAAATAAACATTATAACAACTACAATAGCTATAAGAAATATTCAGAATACAAAAACAATAAGCTTTGATCTTATTACGGTGTAAAAAATATGAATTCTAAAAATCGATTCAGTAACATGAATAATCAATCAGCATCTGACAACGAACAGTATTCTCAGATTACTCCCGAGTTATTGTTAAATGCATTTTGCAAATTATGGTGGTTATGCGTAATACTGGCCATTCTTGGTATCGGTATTATGTTCTTAAAGAGCTATGTACTTTTCACTCCTGTATATCAATCCTCTGTAACCTTTACTGTACAAACCCCACAGATCGGTACAGGAAACATAGGAATTACTTCCTATTCATTTTCATACAATCGTTCTACCGCAGTTCAGCTTTCAAGCACATTTCCAAATATTATAAAAAGCAATATTTTACAGGATATAATTTGCAATGAGCTTAATCTAGATAATTTCCCCTGCAAACTGAATGCTTCATCTGTATCCGGAACAAATATGTTCACTATCACAGCAGAAGGAAAAGATCCGCAAATTACATACGATATTCTCCAGTCAGTTATTAAAAATTATCCCACTGTTGCTCAATATGTAATTGGCGATACGAATCTTGATATTTTGACAGAGCCTGTTATTCCAACTTCACCTTCAAACCAGTTTGCATATCGTTCACAGATTGCGAAAGGTGCTATTGCAGGCTTTGCACTTGGCCTTGTTTGGATAATTATATATGCAATTTTCCGTCAAACGATTTGTTCACGCTCAGATATTCGTACAAAGTTAAATCAGCATTGTCTTGGCACACTACCTGAAGTCACATTCAAAAAATACAACAGAGAAATCAACTGTTCTATTGTTTTAACAAATCCACTGCTCGGTGACAATTACCTGGAATCTTTCCGTGCTTTGCGAAATTCCATCTTAAACACATCAACATCAAATGAAAACAATGTTATCATGGTCACAAGTACGGCACCGGGCGAAGGAAAAACCTCGGTTGCAGTAAATCTGGCACTGTCACTTTCTATGATGAACAAAAAGGTAATAATAGTTGATGGTGACATACGAAATCCTAATGTCAATGCTCATCTTGGATTAACCGACAACAGTATTAATACTGAAACGAATCCTATTGCAAAGATTTCTCAAATTAAGATAGATCAAAATATTATACTATCTGTTGCGAATTTTAACACAGGAGAATATGCAATGTGGAAACTATTAGATGCAGATCATTTTGGAAAATTTCTCGATCAGCTTCGCTCAAAATACGACTACATAATTGTGGACACTTCTCCTTTGGGAATAACCTCAGAACCTGCTGTTGTTGCTCAATGTGTAGATACATCTATTCTTGTTATTAAGAGAGATACTGTACGCATATCTCGAATCGTTTCTACAATCGATACACTTTTATCTTCTAATACAAAAATACTCGGTTGCGTTCTAAATGGCGAAAAGCTTAATATGACCGGATATGGCAGTTATGGTTACGGCTACAAAAAATATGGATATGGTTATAACTACGGATATGGCTCATCAAGAAAACGTCACAGAAATCAATCTTAACACTCAGCCAAAAATGAATAGAATTTCACCCATAACCTACGCTTTAACGGTGTAGGTTATAGATATTTATCCTTGAATTATATGAACAACAAAAATATAAAAAGCATTGATGCTTTAAAATCCGGAGATGAACTTATTGATTTGATAAAAAGTGGTGTTAATATGCCACTTATTGTAACAGGTTCAAGTATGCTTCCTTTTTTTAAAGAAGGCTGCGACACTGTTTGGATAACAAATGAAAAAGTATACCGTCGAGGACAAATACTTTTCCTTAAACGTAGCAACGGAATGTTTATCCTCCATAGAATACGTCGTATATATCCGAACGGAAATATATTAGTAAACGGAGATTCTCAAACATGGTGCGAAGTAGTACATGCATCTCAAGCTATAGGTATAGTTTGTGCGACAGGAAGAAATGGTAAGATAAGAAAATCTGATGATTTTATTATTAGATTACGCGATTTTTTATGGTATCCTACACGCCCTATTCGTCCGTTTATTTTCAGGTGCTATAGAATACTGCGAAATTTTTTTAGACAATAGGAGGTCTATATGGATACGATTAACAATATTCTGATTAAGCTTATCAGATCAGAATTATGTCAAATACCTCCAAAAAGTATTCTTACTACTGACGAAAATGAATTATTGCTAAATCCGGAAACAATCACAAAGCTCTATAATATATCTTCATCGCATGATTTATCTCATGTGATTGGTGCAGCTCTGTATAAACTTAATCTGTCAATAGATTCCGCAGTTCTGCAAAAATTTAAGATGTCTCAAATATTTGCTGTCTATCGTTATGAACAGCTCACTTATGCTCTTGAAACTCTTTACTCTCTTTTCGCTGAGATAGATGTTAAATACATTCCTCTCAAAGGCTCATTTATCAGACAGTACTATCCTTCACCTGATATTCGTACAAGCTGTGACATTGATATTCTAGTTTCTCCAACCGACCTTGATATAGTTTCTGATGCTCTGACAGATAAATTTAATTATACAAAAATCAAAGAAGGTCCACATGACATACACTTTGTTTCGGCAGCAGGTATACACCTCGAACTTCATTTTACACTCATAAATGAAAAAGATCATCCGGATATTGCAAATCTACTCTCCAAAGTTTGGGACAATACTATTCCAAGTAGTAAATATCCGTGTCAACATACTATGACGCTTGAATTTGCTTATTTTTATCATATCGCACACATGGTCAAGCATTTTCTGGATGGTGGATGCGGAATTCGCACTTTCATGGATCTATGGATATTAAATCATAATTGTTCTAAGCTCGACAGAAAAAAAGCGGAAACTCTGATTTACAGTGGCAAAATACAAACATTTGAAAAATATACTCGTTTATTAAGCGAGGTTTGGTTTTCAGATATTAAACCTGAAGCTGATTCTATATCTCTTTTAGATCAAATCGAGATGTATATTTTCAGTGGTGGTATTTACGGAAATGTCGAGAACCGAGTTAAGCTAAATCGCCTGGACAACAAAAGCAATATACAATTCATTCGTTCACGCTTATTCTTACCATACGATCATCTTAAATATGATTATCCACTACTGCAAAAGCATAAATCCTTGCTTCCGTTATATCAAGTACATAGATGGACGAGATTGCTATCAAAAAAGACTTCTCACAGGATTTTGAACGAACTAAAAATCAATCGTTCAATTACATATGATGGACAATATCAAGTAGAAAAAATGCTGTCACAGCTTGGATTAAAGCAATAGCTTAAGGAAATAACTTATGAAAAAGAATGAAACCAAAAAAACAGGCACAAAGAAGATGATAATAATAGTAATTTTATTGATTCTCCTTGGAATAATCATTGCTATCGTATCTCTTGGTTCATCACTGATGCTGAAATACAATAACACATCTTACGAATATGTACCACCAATCGAACGAAAAAGTGAGTACATTCTTCCGGATTATCCTGAGGTTATTATTGATACTGATTGTATTTTGCAGAAAGATGTAGAAGAAACTATTATTGACTATCCGGAAAGCGTGGATAGTGTTGATGTAATCGAAGAAAACATCGAACCTACTGAAATAACCGTTGATTTTATTGAGCCTGCTGAAACAACAGCTATAGAGTATACTCAAGACACCACGAAATCTACCGAAACTCCGGATATCGCATATAAACCAGCGGAAACTATCGCTCCTGTGATCAACACCGCTCCACAAGAAACCACAACGTACACTCAACCATCAAATCCTGATGCATCCTTTGCAAATTCTATCAATACTGTAAGCGTATACGGGAAAGTTCCGATCTACAAAGTTGAACAAAAAGATTCAGACATAAAGAATATTCTATTAATGGGCACTGATTCAAGAGATGTTACATTAGATAGAGGAAGAAGCGACACAATGATCGTTATATCATATAATTCAAAAGATGGTTCTGTAAAGCTAACTTCCCTACTGCGTGATTCTCTTGTTCCGATAGAAGGTTATGGTTGGAACAGAATCAATACTGCATATTTCTTCGGAGGAGTCGGATTAGCAATTAACACTGTAAATCAGCTCTACGCCCTTGATATCCAAGATTTTATTGTTATCGATTTAAACGGTGCGGAAGATTTTATCGACTACATAGGTGGAGTTGATATTACACTGACTGAAGAAGAAGCTAATTTGTACAGTACATACACTGGAACAAGAATTTCAGCAG
>CAYSEF010000032.1:0-21585 GCA_964430105.1 uncultured Ruminococcus sp.
ATATTATATATTACAGTAAAAATCAAGTATACATTACGACAAAAATCAAGACCTGCGGACATATTTATTTTTACGCATGAGAAAATATCCTGCAAAATGCAGTAATACAAGCACGAATATTGTTATGGAGAGTGTCGAGGGGGTGATAATATTTTCGGAGGATAGCACATCTTCAAGTGGTTGCATCGGAGAAAGATGATAATATATCACGGAGATGGCAGCTAAAAAGAAGCCTTCAAGCAGTTTTGTGAAGAATATAGGATAAAATGGTATGTCAAACTCACTCAAATATTTTTGTATTTGCATGAAAACCGAAAAGCCTGAGAAGCCTACTGCAAATCCTGTTAATGCGACACCGTATAAACCTCCCGTGCCTGCACCGCTTATTACGCCTGAGGAAAATTCAAATGATACCATGAAAATATCGCTTAACATCGGAAAAACGGATGAAGCAATATTGCCGGCTACTCGGAAAAATACAATAAAACCGGTCACTGTCAGACAGGATGAAGCAGCATCGGTAACTGCTTTACAGAATGCAGGCACAGCCTTTGGAGGAGGGAAAGCTGCACTTCCTATGAGAGATGAATGATTTTCGATTTTCCAATATCGCAGAACTATTCCGGTGAATACAGCGAATATAAGGCTTGAAAAATACAAAATCATACCGAATTTTTTTGATCCCCATAGTGTACCCACAGTTCCTATGAGGAAAGCAGGACTGGTATGACTTGCGATGGCACATAGACGACTTGCTTCGTTTTTTGTTATGCGTCCGTTTTCATAAAGTGAAGCACAGCCGACAGCTCCGACAGGAAATCCGCAAAGAAGCCCACTTAAAAATACAGGTGCAGTGCATTTCGGAAGTCGAAAAATTGACATTGGAATATGTCTGTAAAATGGCTCGGCAAGGTCAAGTGACAAAATAAATGATGATAAGACCATGTACGGAAATAACGAGGGTATAACTCGCTTTATACAAATATTCATTGCGGAAAGTGCAGAATCAGCGACAGCCGTATCATATTTCAGTAAAAGTATAGCTGCAATAATGGCTATAGAGCTGAGGATTGATTTTTTGATTTTCATGAATTACTCCGATTTCAATTTAGCATTATGAGAGAGCGTTTGGCATAAGATTGAACAGTCTATAAATATGCTGTGGAGGGTAAAAAATTGCCTCGTAAAGTAAAACAAAGAAAAAAGAAGCTGTATGAAAGAATTGCGACTCTTTGTGAAGTTCCTGAGGAATTTGTCGCAAATATTCCGGTATTTATTTTGCGTGGAAGACATGAAATAGAGGTTGCGGGATGCTATGGTGTCAGAGAATACAGCGATACAAAGATAATTCTCTCGATAGGTAAAGAGTGTTTTACGGTGAGCGGAGATAATCTTGTCCTCACAGATTTTCGTGATAATGTGTTGTTCATCAAAGGGAATATTGACGGGGCATTCTTTTGTGAGGAGGAGAATGCGTAATGTTAATAAAGCTTCGCGATTTCCTTTGTGGATGGTATTATATTGAAATATCACGGGAATGTGGAAGTAAAGCTATGGATATCCTCTATCGTGAAGGAATTTCTTTTAGGCATCATGAAGTGACGGAGTACGGTATACGAATTATCATTCGTAAAAAATCAGCAGTTAGATTTATGAAGCTTGCAAGTGAATCGTGTGTCTGTTATAAGGCATCGGTCGTACATGGTATTCCTGTTGTTTTGGATTTTATAAAGCATCGCCCGGTGATACCGATTGGTTTAGTGCTTGCAGGTATATGGATAATGTATTCTACACATATAGTATGGGATATCCGCATAACAGGCAATGACAAAACTCCATCGGCTGAGATAGTGAAAACTCTTGATGAGCTTGGCTTTGGAATAGGAACATATTTCCCGAATGTGGATTTTAATTCACTGCATTCGAAGTATCTTGTGGTACAGGATGATATAGCATGGCTGTCTGTGTACATGGATGGAACAGTTGCTGATATACAGGTGCGTGAGCTTTACAAGGATGAGCGATATTTTCCCGATGATATGACATACGCAAATATAGTTGCAGAATGTACTGCTGTAGTCGAATCGGTGAATGTTTTTGAAGGACAGGCGACGGTTAAAGCAGGCGATATTGTGAGGGAAGGACAGGTACTTATATCCGGAGTTGTAGAGAAGAAGGATGGTGGGATAAGATACGAATATGCCAAAGGTGAAGTGATTTGCAGAGTTGCAGTTCCGATGTCGGTTGAAATCAAGACTGATAGGGATAAAAAAGCTTATACAGGGCGTGAAAAGAGCGAAAAAACGATAAAAATTTTTAAAAAATCAATAAATCTTTTCAGAAAGGGTGGAATTGAGTACGCAAGTTATGATAAAATAAGTACGATGGAACAATTATGCCCATTTGGAATTTGCACCTTGCCTGTATGGATCGAAGAAACTGTGTACCGTGAGTACGACACCGCACATGAAACGATTTCAGCCGATGATGCTACGGCGGAAGCGATGTCTGAACTTTCGGAAAAGATCAAGGACGAAACGGTATATGGTGAGCTGTTGGGCAAGGAGGTAACATCAGGCTTCAGTGATGGTATTTATAGGATCGACTGCCTTCTCACAATGAGACGTGATGTCGGAAGAACGGTGGAATTCACGACTGAGCCGTAAAAATATTGATCCTTCCTCGAAAGGAGAACAAATATATGATACAAAAGAAAATTAGCACACCATCCTCAGAGGCAACAGCACGAATATTCGGAAGCTTTGATAAGAATATAAACCGCCTTGAAACGGAGTTTGGAGTGCGGATATATAATATACAGAATCAGAACGATGAAGGCGATACTATCGTTGTTGAAGGTGAGGGCGATGCTGTACATCAGGCGGCGGATGCTGTCAATTATCTGAAGCGCATAGTTTCATTTGGCGAAGAACCTACGGATCAGAGTGTTGACTATACTATCGGAATGGTTAAAGATGGCAGATTAAGTGAGCTTTCCGCATTCGATGACGATTGCTTCTTTGTCACAGCAAAAGGCAAGCCGATAAAGGCTAAAACTGTCGGTCAGAAAAAATATCTTGATCTCATCAAAAAGAATACTATAATTCTTGGCGTAGGTCCGGCAGGTACCGGTAAAACATATCTTGCAGTAGCGGCGGCAGTAAAAGCCCTTCGTGCCCATGAAGTAAGTCGAATTATTCTGACACGTCCTGCGGTTGAAGCGGGTGAAAGACTCGGTTTCCTTCCCGGGGATCTTCAAAGTAAGATTGACCCATACCTCAGACCGTTGTATGATGCACTTTACGAAATGCTCGGTGCTGAATCCTGTGCGAGAATGATTGAGAAAATGACGATAGAAATAGCTCCGCTTGCTTATATGCGAGGACGTACACTTGATGATTCATTTATAATTCTCGATGAGGCACAGAACACAACCCCCGAGCAAATGAAAATGTTCCTGACACGTCTTGGCAATGGCTCAAAGGCTGTAGTGACAGGTGACCTTACTCAGACAGACCTGCCACGAGGAACAAGAAGCGGACTTTCCATAGCAACACAGATATTGCGGAACATAGATGATATCGGAATACACGAATTTTCCGAAAGAGATGTAGTACGTCACCGTCTTGTGCAGAAGATAATCATGGCATATGATAAATATGACAGAGAGCGCAAGATAAAGGACACAGAACGCAGAGAACAGAAGAAATACAGATCCACTAAAGGGTAACTCCGATAGGAAGTAAAAATGAGAATTAAAATATACTGGGCTAATGAGCAGTCGAAGAAAAAAGCGGGATTCAAACTGAAAGCTCTTATCAAAAAAGCGATAAAGGGTACGCTTGTATGCGAAAACTTTAACAGAAATGTTATTCTTTCGGTGACATTTACAGATAACGAAGGTATTCGTTTGAAAAATAAAGAATTTCGTGAAATCGACTCAGCTACGGACGTGCTTTCGTTCCCGATGTACGATATGCGAAACGGAGATATGCCCGAAGAATATGGCGATGTTGAGCTTGGCGATATAGTGCTGTCGCTTGAGAGGGCAGAGGAGCAGGCAAACGAATTCGGACATTCGTATGAGCGTGAGTGTGCTTTTCTGACAGTACATTCGGTGCTGCATCTTTTGGGATATGACCATGTTGATTCCGAAGAAGATGATCGAGAAATGAGAGAGCATCAAAGAGTCGTTATGAAAAAAATAGGACTCGAAGTAAAGAATAAATAAAAAGTAAGATATACAAAGAGGATATATAAAATGACAAAAACAGCATTTATCACAATAGTTGGAAGACCAAATGTAGGTAAATCGACTTTGATGAATAAGCTTCTCGGTGAAAAAGTTGCCATAGTTTCATCAAAGCCACAGACAACTCGTAATCGTATAGCAGGTATTCTCACAAAGGGTGAGGATCAGTTCGTTTTTCTCGATACCCCCGGTGTGCATCGTGCAAAAAACAAGCTTGGCGAATTTATGATGAAGACTGTGCGCTCATCTGTAGGCTCGGCAGATGCGGTAATTCTTATTGCCGAAGCCGGATATCCTGCCGGTGAGATCGAAAAAAACCTTATCGGTCAGATAAAAAAGGCAGAGCTTCCCGCTATACTTGTACTTAATAAGATAGACCTTGTTAATCGTGAAAAGCTTGCTGAAACTATTGCAGATTACGCTTCACTGCATGATTTTGACGCAGTAGTTCCAACTTGTGCGGAATCCGGAAAGAATGTTGATGAGGTTCTTGATGAAGCGTCTAAATTCCTCTATGAGAGTGACTGGATGTTTGACGAGGATTCACTCACCGACCAGCCCGAAAGACAGATTGCAGCGGAAATTATCCGTGAAAAGATACTGCGTACAATGTCAGATGAAATACCGCACGGTACAGCTGTAGTTATCGAGGATTTCACCGAGGACGAAAGAATGATTCGTATACGTGCAGAGATATACTGTGAAAAGCAGTCGCATAAAGGAATCCTTGTCGGTAAGAAGGGTGAAAATCTCAAGAAGATAGGTACATTCGCCAGAGAAGATCTTGAGGCATTCTTTGGAATGAAGGTTTATCTCAACCTTTGGGTAAAGGTTAAGGAAAAATGGCGTGACGATCAGCTCAGCTTGAATAACTTTGGATTTAAGCCGGAGGATTATAAATAATACGCTGACATATGCCAATGGAAGATTATGAAGTAGATGGTCTTGTACTGCGTGAGGTAAAAACGGGTGAGGCTGATAAGGTATTGACACTTCTCACCGGTAAGCGTGGAAAGATCACTGTTAATGCAAAGGGAACAGCAAGTTTCAAAAGTAAATATGCCGCATCTACACAGATTTTTACTTATAGTACATTTCTTCTTCGCAAAAGGGGTAATTTTAACTACATCCGTGACACATACTTTATCGAATCATTTGAAAAAATCCGCTATGATCTCGAAAAGCTGTCGCTTGCAAATTACATCTGCGATGTTGCATTTGATCTTGCACAGGAGGATATGGAGGACGAGGATTTTCTTTCACTTGTTCTGAATACCTTGTATGCACTTGCGAATCGTGATCTGCCTATCGAATTGGTAAAGGGTGCATTTGAATTTCGTGCAGCGGTACAGTCGGGTTTTATGCCTGATCTTTCGGCCTGTGGTCACTGCGGATGTGAGCTTGTCGAAGATTGTACAATGGATGTCATGAACGGAAGATTGCTGTGCAAAAAATGCAAAACTCTTGTTGAAAACGATCCTGCGTATTTCACTGACAATTCTCTCGCAAAGATAATGATACGAGTTTCACCACCTGTACTTGCATCACTCAGGTATATCGAGAATTCCACACCTAAGAAATTCCTTGCGTTTGCGCTCGGAAAAACAGAGCTTGCCTTGTTTGAGGTGGTGTGTGAGAGATATTTGCTGAATCATCTGGAGCATGGCTTTGCTTCGCTTGAATACTATAAAAAAATAAAGATATAAATGCTGTTATTTCGGCATATTGAAAAATGAAATTAAATAAGCCTTAGTAATAGAGGTAAAAATGAACACAAAAGCATTATATACACTTGAATTTGATAAGATTCTTGAGCAGCTTTCCACACTTGCACAGACAGAAGGTGCAGCGGAAATGGCACTAAAGCTCGAACCATCGTCAGATATCGATAAAGTGCGTGTAAAACAGCAGAGAACTACAGATGCTAAGACACTTATCGGTATCAAGGGTATCCCATCCTTCGGAAGAGTCAAGGATATCCGTCCTGCAATAGAAAGAGCTGAAAAGGATGCGATACTTTCATTGCGTGAACTTCTCGACTGTGCCGCTGTATTGAGAACTGCACGAACCTTACTTGACTATGTAAAAGGCGAGCGCACACCTGAAACCTCTCTTGGTGAAATATTTGAAAGACTTCAGCCTAACCGTGCTCTCGAAGAAAAGATAACACGCTCTATCATTGCAGAGGATTTTGTTGCGGATGAAGCAAGTCACGAGCTTGCTGAAATACGTCGCAAAAAGCGTCTGACTGACAATAAAATTAAAGAGCTTTTGCAAAAGTATGTTTCCGGACAGTCGAAGTATTTGCAGGAAAATATCGTTACTACCCGTGGCGGACGTTTTGTTATCCCTGTAAAAGCTGAATATCGCAATGAGGTAAAGGGTCTTATTCACGATACTTCTCAGTCGGGTGCAACATTATTTATTGAACCTATCAGTGTAGTTGAGGCGAATAATGAACTGCGTGAGCTTGAAGCAAGAGAAGCTCATGAGATAGAACGCATACTTCGTGACCTCTCGGCAGGTATTGCAGTTTCAGCCAGAGCAATAGAATTGAACTATCTCAATATCACTGAACTTGCGTTTATTTTCGCTTGTGCAGATTTGTCGTATAAAATGGATGCATCACCTGCACATATTTCCGATAAGCAGGAAATAGATCTGTATCGTGCACGTCATCCTTTGCTTGACAAAAAAACAGTCGTTCCGATCACAGTGTCACTTGGTAAATCATATAAAATGCTCGTTATTACAGGTCCGAATACGGGTGGTAAAACAGTTACACTGAAAACTCTCGGATTGTTCGCACTTATGACTCAGGCAGGACTTCATATTCCCGCAGAGGATAATTCTACAGTTGGCGTGTTTGATGAGATTTTTTCCGATATCGGTGACGAACAGAGTATTGAGCAGTCTTTGTCAACATTCTCCTCTCATATGAAGGGAATAGTTAAGATAATCGATCAAATGACTGATAAATCACTTGTTCTGTTTGACGAGCTTGGTGCGGGAACTGACCCTGTAGAAGGTGCGGCACTTGCTATGTCAATACTCGAAGAAACTCGCCTTAACAACACACTTTGCGCAGCGACTACGCATTATGCAGAATTAAAAGCATATGCTATCGAGACAGATGGAGTTGTAAATGCGGCCTGCGAATTTGACGTAAGCACACTCAGACCGACTTATAAGCTTATCGTAGGTACGCCCGGAAAATCAAACGCATTTGCTATATCCGAAAAATTAGGACTTCTTCCCGGAATTGTAAAGAGAGCTGAAAGATTTGTAGATACAGGTTCGAGAAATTTTGAGGCGGTCATAGAAAAGCTTGAAGCAACACGAACTGAACTTGAACACGAGAAAGCCGAAGCTGAAAAATCACGCAAAGAATTTGAAGATTATCGCAAAAAATCAGAAGCGGAGCTTAAAAAGAAACTTGCAAGTGCTGAGAAAGATGCTGAAAATATGCGTAAGAAAGCACAAGAGCTTCTTGATGGAGCAAGAGCAACAAGTGATTATGTAATTCGACAGCTTGAAGAAGTTAAAAAACAGCAGGAATCAGAAAAATTCGGAGATAAACTTGCGGCGGCAAAGAAGGATGTTCGTGCAAAGGTGCGTGACTATGACGATCGCATGAATCCCATTACAGTTGCTGACGATAGCGATTATGTACTTCCCCGTGCACTGAAAAAAGGTGACGGAATCATGCACAGAAATCTCGGAACAAAGGGTATTCTGCTCGAAGATCCTGATAAAAACGGTAATGTCAGCGTGAGAATGGGCGCTGTAAAGATGCGTGTAAATGTAAAGGATCTGCGCCTTGTTGACGATGCAGAGGAGCTGAAGAAAGTCGAGGCAAAGAAGCAGACTGCCTTCCGTGCACAGGTTACAAAATCATTTAAGCTTGAATGTGACGTTCGAGGTATGACAGGCGAGGAAGCATGGTTCGTGGTGGACAGCTATATCGATTCTGCAATAGTAGCAAATGTTCATTCAGCTACCATTATTCACGGTAAAGGCACAGGTGCACTCCGCAATGCACTTTGGGCGCGATTCAAAGGGGATAAACGTATCAAATCATTCCGTGTCGGTGCATACGGTGAGGGTGATTACGGCGTGACCGTACTTGAATTGTAATCCTATGTGTGCGATATATTTTTCAAATATCCTTGCAAAATCATCTAAATAATGTTATAATAAATTGATTAATGAGTTATAAATTTACTCCCGAATTAATCGGGTAATGGAGGTAAATATGGTTAAGTTTAAATTGAGCGCATTTTCTGATGAATATTCTTCCAGACTTGACGAGCAGATAGAAGGTCTTACAATAAATAAGGTTCGCATGACTGAGATTCGTGGTGTTGACGGAATGAATATCTCATCTCTCTCAGCTATTCAGGCATCCGATGTACATAAAAAGCTCGAAGCTTCCGGTATTTCCGTTTCAGCTATCGGTTCTCCTATCGGTAAGATCAGAATAGATGAGGATATGAATGCTCACCTCGACAAGCTTAAGAATACCTGCGAGGTTGCAAATATTCTCGAATGCTCCCGTATACGTATGTTCTCTTTCTTCATTCCGGATGGAAAATATGAAGAATCAAAGAACGAAGTTATCGATCGTATGGGAATGATGCTTGACGTTGCCGATGAGTACGGTATCGAAATGTGCCACGAAAATGAAAAGGGCATATACGGTGATACTCCGGAGCGTTGCCTCGAAATTCTCGAAACCTTTGACGGTAGACTCGGTTGTGTATTTGACCCTGCTAACTTTATCCAGTGTGGTTGCACTCCGTTTGAACATTGCTATAATATGCTTAAGCACCATATTTCTTATATGCATATCAAGGATGCTCTTGCAAATGGTACAGTTGTTCCTGCAGGACGTGGTATGGGTTGCATTCCCGAGCTCCTTGCAGTTATAAATCGTGAATTTACCGGTGATTTTGTTCTTTCCATTGAACCTCATCTCCGTGTCTTTGCAGGTCTTGAAGAGCTTGAAGGCGGTCAGAAGACTAAGCTTGGTAATACCTTCTCAACAGCAGCTGAAGCGTTTGGTTGTGCTGTTTCAAGTCTTCGTGAATGTCTCCCTCGTAACGCTCAGTTCTAATATTTGTAGGAATTATGAATTATTTTAATAAAAACAGCGCAGGAAAGTGTGTTTCCATTCTGGCGGCAGGAGCTATGCTTTTGTCGTCAGTTTCCTGCGGAATGATTGAAATGCGTGATTCGGAAGTTGAAACAGAGTATGAAGAAGAAACTGCTGTTCTTATGCTTTCGCCTGCTGAAAGAAAAAATACCGTTGAAACTCGAACAGAAACAGAAGCTGCTCCTAAGGCTGAGCCTGCTGCAACTGTAAATCTCGTATTTACGGGTGATTTGCGTGTTGACAGCTCTATCATTGATGATGCTGCTAACCGTGCTGGTGCAGGACAGAGCTACAGCTTCCTTCGTATGTATACGGGAATATTCCGTCTTGTAGGTGAGGCTGATATTGCTATGGCTTCTTATTCGGCAGCAGATGTTCCGTTTGGCGCTGATTCAACTGTAAATACACCAATCGAATCGGTTGCGGCACTTTCTGAAGTCGGATATGACGTTCTTGATACAAGCGGTGCCGAAAATGATGCAGACATTCTCTATGAATACGATATCCTTGATATTGATGCAAATGGCGATAATTCCATACAGTTTTTGGAATCTAATGGTCTTAAGTTTGCTTATGTTTCAGTAGATCCTGGAGTCGATACCTATACCGAAGATGTCGAATATGCTGATTTTATGTCTGATATCGTTGTAGCTTCTGTGAATTGGAAGGATACAGCCGAAGCTGATAAGAAAAGCGTTGCCGTAAACCTCGCAGAAGCCGGTGCTGATGTCGTTATCGGTAACGGAAATGCTCTCGAAGGTATCGAATGGATAAGTGCAAGTGACGGTTCTAAAACTCTTGTTGCGTATTCACTCGGAAATCTTCTTGCAACATCAAATGAAGTGTCTGAGCTTTGTGGCGGTATACTCTCAATGACAGTTACTGCTCGCGGTGATGTGCTGGAAATCGGCAGTATCGTTCTCGAGCCGTCGGTTGTTCGTTATACAGCAGGCGGAGCGGATTATCAGCTTGTGCTTCTTAAAAATTATGGCGAAGAATTGTCCGCAGATCATGCAGTAAGCGGTGCAACATCGGAGGCGTTTGTTTCTTATGTCCGTAAAGCTGTAGCGGCAGAATTCCTCACACCGGATCTCAGAGGATGATCGGATTCGGCAGGTTTGTGGAATGATAAATTATAATGCTGTGAAAAAACGCTGTCTTGCAGCACTTCTTGCAGGTATAATGTTGGTTTGTACATCGTGCGGAAGTGAGGAGATAGAGGAGCAAAAAACTTCGCATACTGTCTCAACAAAGATAGCGGAGCCTTCTGTCGGTATAGGCCGTGAAATCAAGGAAGAAACAGAACCTGAGCCTGCAAAGCCCAATGGATATACTATATGTGTAGACCCCGGACATGGCTTTGTTGACGGTGGAACAGGTGATGGTGTCTTTGAAGATGGTGTACTCGAGAAGGATATAAACCTTGCAGTTTCAAAATTGTTGGTGGAAGAGCTTGAGATACTGGGATATAACACGATAATGACACATGACGGTGTTAATATGCCTGTCGGTGATGTCGATAAAAATCATATATTTAACGTATCAGAGCGTTCTGCCTATGCGAATACCCTTGACATTGACTATTATGTATCGATTCACGTTAATGCTATAGAGGATACAAGTGTTTACGGAATGCAGATATATTACGAACAGAATGGTAATAAAGTAAATAATTGGTCAGAGGAAATAGCGCAGGACATTGCAGAAAGTCTTGAGGCAACCTTCCCTGACTATAAGAAGCCTCAGATTTGGGATGATAAAACTCTTGAGGTTACACGTGAGACGAAAGCTGCTGCATCGCTGATCGAAATTGGATTTTGTACAAATGAAGTTGACAGAAACAATATGATCAACCCCGATTGGCAGGATATATTTGCACGTGCAGTTGCTGAAGGAATCAATGAATTCTTCTCGAATACAAAGTGACTTTTAAGTTCGCTCAACGTGTGGCTCAATATCAAATTAGCTGAATTTTAATGGAGTTCAATCATGCTGGATAACCTGATATACAGTGTCAATGCTATTTTACCGATATTTTTGCTCGTTGTAGTAGGTGCTCTTTTGAATAAAATGGGCAAGCTTAGCGAACAATTTATAGATACAGCGGACTGGCTGGTGTTTAAGATAGCATTACCGCTTGTACTCTTTCTTGAAGTTGCGTCATGCTCATTGTCGGATAACTTTGACGTGAAGCTGGCAGTATTTTTGCTTGTTTCTGTTACTGCCTCCTTTGCTTTGGTTTCCGTACTTTCTGTCTGGCTTATCAAGGATCCATCTAAGCGTGGTTCGTTTATTCAAGGAGTGTGCAGATCAAATTTTGCAATACTCGGAGTGCCGCTTGCGGTCAATATGTTTGGCGAATCAGGTGGTCAGGCTATAGCTTTTGCCACACCTATTGTTATACCCATGTTCAACGCTTATTCAGTAATAGTACTGTCTGTATTTTCAGGCTCGGAAAAACATAAAATCGATAAAAAAGCTATACTCGGCATATTGAAAAATATCGCTACGAATCCTTTGATACACGGAATAGTGCTTGGATTGCCGTTTATGCTTCTCGATATAGATTTGCCGATTGCTGTAAATAAGACGTTGACTTACCTTTCAAACCTTGCAACTCCACTCGCAATGATAAGCCTTGGCGCAGGTTTTAAGCTTGAAAGCTTGCGTGGCAGAGCAGGATGTGCAGTGGCTGGTGCACTTGGAAAAACAGTTGTATTGACGGCGGTTGCAGTTGTCGCTGCTATTTTAGTGGGACTTCGTGGACCTTCGCTTGGAGTTGTGCTGATTTGCTTTGGCGCTCCGACTGCTGTATCAAGTTATATTATGGCTAAAAAGATGGACAACGATCACGAGCTTGCAGCGCAGATATTGCTGTTGTCCACAATGGTATGTGTTTTAACGATTTTCCTGGGAATCTTCATTTTGAAATCTCTCGGATTAATTTAATTATAAAATATGTGATATTATAGGAGAAGTAGCATGATCAATCTTGAAAAAGAGATCAGAGAACAGCCCTTTGCGCTTACAAATGTAATAGAAACCAATCTTCCTCTCATTAGAGAGATTGTAAAAAAAGCTAAAGCTGATGGCGTTCATGGAATCTATTTTGCCGCACGAGGAACTTCCGACCATGCTTGCGTTTATGCACAGTATCTGTTTGGAATTTTTGCAGGAATTCCCTGTACACTCGGTACTCCCGCCGTTTTCACAAAATACGGTGCTCATATCAACCTTTCCGGTATGCTCGTTGTAGGTGTTTCTCAGTCAGGTAAGGCGGAGGATGTGCTTGCTGTACTTGAATCTGCTAAAAAAGACGGTGCAACTACTGTAGCTGTTACAAATAATACAGAATCCCCAATGGCAAAATGCGCTGATTATCATCTCTGCTGCAACTGTGGATTTGAAAAGAGCATTGCTGCAACTAAGACATTCACTACACAGATGACTATTCTTGGTTTGATGGCAGCAGTTTGGGGCGAAAATGAAGCTCTTATCGAAGAATTCAAAGGCGTTTCAGCAAAGGCACAGGAGCTTCTTGATACAAAATACGACGAAATCATGGCGTTTGCCAAGGAAGTACAGAATATCCCCGGAGCTATTATTCTCGGACGTGGTGTTTCCTACTGCATTGCACTTGAAGGCGCACTTAAAATGCTCGAGACAAATAAGCTCAAAATGAAGGGATATCCGACATCCGATTTCCACCACGGTCCTATTGCACAGGTTAAGGCAGGCGATCTTGTGTTTATCATTTCTCCTAATGGTAAGACTGTTGATGATACAGCAGAGATTACAAAGAAGCTTCTTGAGGTCGATGCAAATGTTGTTGTTATTACAGATGATAAGAACGAAGCTCCTGATGGAACACGTGCTATAGTTCTGCCCGGCACAGGTAGTGAATTTACATTCACACATATGGCTGTAATGTTCTTCCAGCTTTTGGCTTGTTCCATGACTATTGTTCGTGGTATCGACCCCGATCAGTCAGGTGTAATAAACAAGATCACAATAACAAAATAATTTTAGTAATCAAAAACTGCGCTCTGACGTGTGAATCCGAGCGCAGTCTTTTTTTTATTTGCTTTTTTCTCGAATTATTCCGCAAATAGCTTTTCTTATTGTGTCTGCCGGAATGACAGTAATGGCAAAAAATGCACAAAGAAGTAATTCGTGAGCTGTCAACGGAATACAACGGAAAATTTCTCCTCCGAAGTAGATTATAATAAGCTGCATAATTGCTACTGCCGGCATAATTATCAGAAATGCACGATTTTTGGTAATGTTAGCCAGAATGTTGATTCGTGGTGTTCGTGTGCACATTGCGATACCTATACCCATAAAAATAAACAGAGCGAAAAATTGTGTCAAGTGCAGAATTTCACTACCGCCAAAAAGATACCGTAATTTTGGTGATAGCAGAAAATACATGGAAAGCAAAACTGCATATGAACCTGTGAGTACGATTTGCCAAACCATTGATGACGTTAGAATGTGCTCGTTTCTTGATACAGGGGGAATTTTCATGTATTCGGAAAGAGCCGGTTCTCCGGCAAATGCAAGTGATCCGAGAGTATCCATAATAATATTTACCCAAAGCATTTGTATAACTGTGACAGGATGCTCAATTCCGAATATTGTACCGAGAACTGATACTCCCACAGCAGCCATATTCATAGTAAGCTGGAATGTTATAAATTTTCTTATGCTCGAAAAAATTGTTCGACCGTATAAAACAGCTTTTGTTATCGACACAAAATTGTCGTCTGTTATAACTATATCTCCGGCTTCACGAGCAATATCGGTGCCACTTCCCATTGCAAAACCAACATCGGCTGATTTTAACGCAGGTGCATCATTGACCCCGTCACCTGTCATGCCTGTAATATGACCGGCAGATTTTGCTATTTTAACAAGTCTGCTTTTATCTGTTGGAGTTACTCGCGAAATCACACGAATATTCGGAAGCATTTTTGTCAATTCGTCGTCTGACAAATTACGCATTTCTGAGCCGTCAAGCAAAATTTCATCGGAATTTTTAGTGAGTATTCCACATTCCGTTGCAATTCCTGCAGCTGTTTCAGCATTGTCTCCTGTTATCATAACAACTTGTATTCCGGCATTTTTACACTCAGCTACAGAAGGTATTACTTCCTTTCGTACTTCATCTTGAATTACAAAAAGTGCGGTAAAAATAAGCGTTTTATTCGCAGGTTTGTTATTTTGTAATTTGCTGAAATAAGCTATATCTCCCTCTGCTTGAAGCAATATCCTGCATGAGGCAGTAGAATATTCTGATACCTTTTTTTCGATATTTTGTTTTACAGAGTTAGACATAACGCAAATTTTGCCTGTATCATCATAAAATCTGTCGCAGGCGGGCAGGAGATATTCAACAGCTCCTCTTATGTAGAGCCTGTCATTGTATTTTGCAACTGCATATTTTCTTGCTGAATCAAACGGTATTTGATCGGATGGAGCAATATCGCCTGCACGAGATTTGCATCCTAAAAAGGCGTTTATCGCACGCTCAGTTGCATTGTTTGATGATGAGCATGATATTGCACCGTATTCAAGCACCTTGTGCAGAAAATTTGGTAATGAATGGATTGAATCATAAATTTCGGAAGCTGTTACGATATGAGAAACTTTAAGCTGACCTGTTGTAAGAGTTCCGGTTTTGTCTGTAAATAGAATGTCCATATTTCCTGCTGTTTCAATTCCTACAAGACGACGAACAAGAACGCCTGCTTTTAACATACGTTTCATATTTGATGAAAGAACGACAGTTATCATCATCGGCAACCCTTCCGGTACTGCAACAACGACGATAGAAATGGCCAAAGTCAAGGCTTGGATAAGCTCCGGGATAAGAAATCGTACATCGTGTAGCCTTTCCAGAGAAATTTGCGGATTCATTCCAACATCAAACCAAAATGCATCAGCAAGATGGACTATCGCTACGATAATTGCTGATACATAGCCGATTTTTGCAATAGTTCGTGCAAGGCGTTCCAAACGCTTCTTAAGTGGGCTTACCGTTTCTTCTGAAGCAAGCTCAGTGGCAATAGAACCATACATGGTTTGATCACCAACAGCAAGGACAAGCATGACAGCATTTCCTGAGGCGACATGACTTCCCCGAAACACTGACGAAGGATGCCCGTTTACAATGCAATATTCCCCACGATTTGCAGGAATTTTTTTGACTTTTCTGCTTTCACCCGTTAAAGGAGATTCGTCACATGATATCTGACCTCGAACTATGACACCGTCTGCCGGAACAGTATCACCGGGATACAAATACACAAGATCATATTTAACAATTTCCGAAATTTGGCAATAAACATCATTTCCATCTCGAATTACACAGCATTTGCTGTCACCGAGAGCAGAATATAGCTTTTCAAAGGATTTGCCTGACGAATGTTCCGATAAAGTAGTGACGAATGTCGATATAAATACTGTTATAGCGATTCCGATAGTTTCTGCCCAGTTAGACTCAGCAAAAGTGAAAATGGTGTTGATAACCATTGCGGCGATTAAAATTTTAATTATTGGGTCATTCAGATTGTGTATAAATTGTCGAAGGAATCCCGTTTGTTTCTTTGGTGTGAGCAGATTTGAGCCATATTTATTTCGAGATTTTTCAGCTTCCTCGACAGTCAAACCGGACGATATAGATGGAAGACCGATATCACTGTCATCCTTGGGAGTTGAAGAAAAACGTCCTGACTTGAATTTTACAGTTTCGTTCATTTATTACCTGCCAAAGTGTTATTTTTCTGCTCTATCATATTCACACTTAAGCAAAAAAATACGGACTTGAGTGGAGAAAACCAAACAAGTCCGTAAATTTTATTAGAAAAAGAGATTTACAATGAAATTATATAATTAGCAAGCACCGTGAGCGAGCATAGCGTCAACTACCTTGGTGAAGCCTGCGATGTTAGCACCTGCAACATAGTTACCTTCAACTCCATATTCAGCAGCGGCGGAAGAAATATTGCTGTAAATGCCTGTCATGATTCCCTTGAGCTTAGCATCAACTTCTTCGAATGTCCAGCTGAGACGTTCGCTGTTCTGAGACATTTCAAGACCTGATGTAGCAACGCCACCTGCATTAGCAGCCTTACCGGGAACGAAGAGTACACCGTTTTCCTGGAGATACTTGGTAGCTTCGATAGAAGTAGGCATATTAGCACCTTCGCAAACACACTTTACGCCATTCTTAACGAGTTCCTTAGCGTCATCGATAAGAAGTTCGTTCTGAGTAGCACAGGGAAGTGCGATGTCTACATTAACTGACCATACGCCACGACCTTCGTGATATTCGGCAGAAGACTTTGCAGCCTTGTATTCGGAAAGACGACCACGACGAACTTCCTTGATTTCCTTAACAAGGTCAAGATCAACGCCGTCCTTATCGTAGATCCAACCTGTGGAGTCGCTGAGAGTAACGACCTTACCACCGAGCTGAATAGCCTTTTCAGCAGCATAAATTGCAACATTACCTGCACCGGATACAGCGATGGTCTTACCGTCAATGCCGTCCTTGTGATCCTTGAGAAGCTCGTTTACGAGGTAGAGAAGACCGTAGCCTGTAGCCTGAGTACGAACGAGAGAACCGCCATAGGAAAGACCCTTTCCTGTGAGAACGCCTTCGTAAAGACCGGTGAGTCTCTTGTACTGACCATACATATAACCGATTTCACGAGCACCTGTACCGATATCACCTGCAGGAACGTCAGTGTCAGCACCGATGTATTTATAAAGCTCTGTCATAAAGCTCTGGCAGAATGCCATGATTTCTCTGTTGCTCTTGCCCTTGGGATCAAAGTCGGAACCACCCTTAGCGCCACCCATAGGAAGACCTGTGAGGGAGTTTTTGAATACCTGTTCAAAGCCAAGGAACTTGATAACGGAGAGGTTTACGGAAGGATGCAGACGAATACCACCCTTGTAAGGACCGATGGAGTTGTTAAACTGTACACGATAACCTGTATTTACACGAATCTTGCCGGAATCGTCAACCCACGGAACACGGAACTGAATCTGACGATCAGGTTCTACGATACGTTCGAGAATCGCTTCCTGTTCGTATAATTTTTCATTCTTAGTGATTACTTTTTCAAGAGATTCGAAAACTTCACGAACAGCCTGAAGGAATTCTGGCTGATAGGAGTATTTTGCTTCCACCTGTGAAAGAACATTCTGCAAATAGCTCATTTGAGGAAACCTCCAAATAAAATTAATTAACGGTATAAATATACCACAAAAACAGCGAAAATGCAATAATTATAAATAAATATTTGTGTCCAAACAGCAATTTCAGCAGTTTGTAAAAAATTAAGCTGACAAGAGAAACGAAATTTAGCAACCTGACAAGTGTTTGTTGTGCCGAAATTATTTGTAGTAGCGATGAATAATTAAACAAGCGTCAGAAGGCGCATTTCAGTGCCGGCTCGCAGTGGTTCAAACATGATCTGCATTCTCGACAAAAAGCTTTAGTGGGAACCAGCTGCGTACAGCTGAAGGAGTTTTTGCACGATTTTTCGAATAGATTCCGAAGAAGAATGTCATAGCCTCGCGGTGATCGAGAGTTAGGTCGCACTTTCCACTGTATTCTTCAACAAAAGGTACACCGTTTTCGACGTAGATAAGCAGAGATTCATCGCCTGCATAACCGTGGATGTTTACCGTGATCTCACCGTCAGCCAAGCTGGTTGTTGAGGCACTGAAATTCAGAAAAGCTGAAACAACTCTCTTGTAATTGAAGATATTGAACATATCGCAGTGAGAAAGACTTATATTTTCGCAAATTTCTGCCGCACGGTCGAGAATTTCACTGTCCCACGCAGGTATGTGCAGATTTACTTTACCGTGTCTGCTTACATAATTGCGGATAAAATCGCTGAAATCATTCGGATCAACAAGCAACAGCTCTGTAATACCGCCAATGTAATATCCTATGAATTTCTTGTCACGCAGAATTGAAACGAGTGGTGCCTGCCATGTGTGACAAATATCCAGGAATTTTTCGCGAGGTCTTACAACGTGTTGCGGACGGCTTGCGTGAAGTTCGTACATTTTATCGAGAAGTTCACTGTCATCCGAAGTCACATTCTTAAATTCAAGCTCAGGCAGAGGAGAATCTCCGTAAACATATCTGATATTGTTTGAATTTATGTGTAGTGAGTACTCACTTCCGATTGATTCAAAACCGAAGTAATTATATCGCTGTCTTCTGCCACCGAGAATAGAGTAATCCACGCCATCCTTAACCATATCTGAAAGAGCCATATTCATACAATCGATCATATAGCCCTTAGAACGGGAATATGGGTGAACAGCGACATTTCCAATACCACGCACCTTGAGTGTTGTAGAGCAAACCGACTGTTCAAAATCAAATGCACCGACAGCACCCTTTAGCTTGCCGTTTTCAGTGACAACATAGTTTGCATACGATGGGTCACATTCGGGATTATATAGTTTAGGGAGTAGCTTTTTGAAGTCGGATTCATTGCCGTTAAATCCGAAAACATAGTTAAGAAAATCCATGAGATCATCGTACATCTCGGAATTTCCACGACCTTTGTAGATGACAGGTTCTGACATGATATAATCCTTTCTTGATATTACGTTTTTATGATAACGGCTTGCAAGCGTTTACACGATATCCATCTTCTGCAAGTGAGGATAAGGCTTTTTGCATGACTGCTTCATCTTCAAAAATTCCGAAAACAGATGGCCCACTTCCGCTCATCAATACGGATACAGCACCGAGTGATGCCATTTTTTCACGCAGAAGTCGTGCACCACTGTGAGTCGGAAGTATAGCACGTTCAAAAGCATTGTAAAGACTGCGTGGTATTTCACCGTTTTGAATTTCTGATAAGATGACACTTGTGGAATGGAAGGTGTTGTCAGACAGAGTTTTGTCAAGAAGAGCATATGCCTCGGGAGTAGAAACTCCGTCACCCGGAAACGCCACAAGGACATAGTAATTCTGCTTTGGCAAAGTAACGGGAGTAAGAATTTCACCGATACCACGACAAATACAGGTTCCGCCAACTAAACAGAAGGGAATGTCAGCACCAACGCGAACACCTATTTCGCATAATTCTTCTACGCTTGTGTGAATATCGAATGCATCGTTCAGTAGCTTTAATACAACTGCGCCGTCAGAAGAACCACCGGCTAAACCGGCAGAAGACGGTATCCGCTTGACGATGTCAATGGAAATGTTATATTCAGTTATTCCAAATGAATCAAAGAACTTTTCGGCACATTTCCAAACGATATTTTTCTTGTCAGTCGGTACGCTGTAATCATCGCAGGTGATCTCAATGCGATTTTCACCCATATACGGCATTTTTCTTACGGTTATCGTGTCAGAAAGCGAAACTTGTTGCATCAGGCTTTCGATGTTGTGATAACCGTCAATTCTCTTATCGCATACATCAAGATATAAGTTGATTTTTGCGTATGCTTCTGCTGTGTAGTCAATATTTTTCATTAGTGAATAAGCTTTATAAAAATATTCTGCTTTGTACCTACTGCACCGATGGGGCAAAGCTCCTGACAGCAGTAACAGCGGATGCAGTTTGAGTGATTGATCTGCGCTTTCTTTTTGCCTTTTTTCTCTACGAGTGAGATAGTGTGGCGAGGACATGAAGAAACGCATTTACCACAGCCCACACACTTGTCGAGCATTATCTTAGGACGTGTTTCAAAGAATTTAGCGAGTCGGCCACCAAACATATTCGGCAGATTTTTGAGGAATTTACCTGCTTCTGTATCGGGACGTTCAAATTTGAATGTAGGACATTCCGTTTCTCCAAGAAGCTCGATGTTTTTCCAATCACGTTCTACAAGTCCACGTTCGCTTGCTTGATTCAGGAGAACAACCTCGTTGTCTGCACCGATTATGTGTTCGGCAATAACATCGAGTGCAAATGGTGAACGGGAAATAAGCATAAGATCGGTCTTTTTGGCAACACCGTGAGTAGGACCATTTCCTTCCATAGAAAGGATTCCGTCACATATCGCTATGAAAGTTTTGTTTGTGCTGTAATAAGCGCCGAGATCGACGAGCATTGCAGAAAAATCGTTGACCTTTGGGAAAGTGGAGTGCATTTCAAATTTTTCTACGCCCGGAATAGTTCCAAAGAGATTTTTTGTTGCGGCACTGAGAGTAGTGAGCGAATGTGTTTTGAGCTTACACAGGTCGATAATTACATCAGCCTCATAAACAGGAGTGATGCAGTGACCGTTCTTCAGCTTTTCGCCACCAATATGCACGTTTTGCCATGTGAAATCGTCATTTATGTGGAGCTTATCTGATTCAAGAGGTGCAAGCTCACAGACACGATAAACATTGCTGAGATTTGCTGCGTTAAAAGGGCCACCGGGGGAATCAGCGAGAGTGATAGAAGCGGCACCCATTTCGTCGAGAAGCTTGACTACAGCATTTACAGTTGCGGGATGAGTGGTTGCACCGAAATCGGGCTTTTTAGCGAGTACGAGATTAGCTTTGATTGTAACTTTTTTTCCTGCTATTTCTTCTTTTGCAACTCCGATAGCTGAAAATGAATCACGCAGAATATTATAAAGCTTTTCAGTATCATAGGAATCGCAGGATGCAAGATAAACAGGTGTATTTTTATTTAATTCAGACATAACGTACCTTTCGTGAAAATTTTACTTCATTTAATTATATCATAAAATCACATTGGATGCAATACGACATAGGTTTTGAGAGTACATTTTTTGGTGACAGTTTGAAAAAAGTAAAAAAGACATAAAAAATCCGGTTGAGAATAAACCCAACCGGATGATTTTATGACATTTTTTAATTAGCCAAGACGAGCTTCGAGAGCTGCGAGTTCTTCCTTGAGTTCAGCAGGAACATGATCGCCAACGAGAGCGTAGAATTCCTTGATGTTCTCAACGTCAGCCTTCCAGCTTTCAACGTCAACGGTAAGAAGATCACGGATAGTGTCGATGGTAACATCGTTAAGACCTTCGATGTTGATATCTTCAGCCTTCGGAACATAACCGATAGCGGTGAGATCAGCATCAACTGTACCTTCGCAACGAGCGAGGATCCAGAGAAGTACACGCATATTGTCACCGAATCCGGGCCAAATGAAGTTGCCTTCATCATCAGTAC
>CAYSEF010000033.1:0-21154 GCA_964430105.1 uncultured Ruminococcus sp.
GCTTCTCCCGACTTACACCCACGGCAATCCCGATTTCGTTAAAAAGCCTTTTTAAAACGGTATTATAAATATTTATAGTTAAAAACAAACGGTGTATCGTTACAGTAACGTACACCGTTTGTTTTTTATGATGATTTTTTATCTATTTTTTTCATCGTGACGGAAAGCGGATAGATCAATAGACCCATTCCAAGATTTCCAATAGCATGAATCACATCAAAGGGAAGACCAGATATTATCCATTTTACTGTTGTGGAAAAATCATATCCGAATAAAATTGCTTGTGTAGGAGCATAAAGCGTTCCATAAGCTAATCCAAATAATGAACAAACGACAGGATAAACAATCATTGCAATTTTCTTAGGTAAATTTCTTGGTAGAATCATTGTTATAGCCCACAGTATTGCCCAAATATAAAGATATGGTACCCACCAGATTGCAAACCCATAATAAGCACCAAGTAATATAACAAAGACATATATTGGTATAAGTGCTTTTACTCGATAAACTATGGTAAAAACCATAATGAACATAGCAAGAGGGTGAATATTCGGTAGAAATTCGAACACCAGCTTTGATGCAAACATAAGGGCACCAAGCATGGCGAATACTATCATCTCTCTGATTCGTCTATGTGACTTCATTCGATGGTATAAACCAGTTCGTAATGTTCGCCGTCTGCAATATCAGTCTGAGAGGCACCTGTCATTAGGTATTCACCATCCTTCAAAAGTGACCAGTACGAACCATCAACAGAGTAGTCGGCAGTTTCACCATTAACAGTCAGAATGTACAAACCGTAAGCTTCTTGATTGTCTTCAACCATACCGGATTGAACAAGAGCATCACCGAGATTAGTAGCAGTTGTCTTAATTTCTGTTTCAACTGTTTCACCGGCTTTGTTTGTTACAGCAATAGTAAGCGTAATTTCCGTGCCTGTCGTACCTTCATCTTTGCTGCAAGAGAAGAAGGGTAATGCTATAACCGCAATAAGCATGACAAGGACGGAGATTCTAATTATTGACTTAAAATTTTTCATGTCAAAATCTCCTTAAAATATAAAATTGTTTTGCGGTGTGAAATCCATCCTTAAAGGAGCGCCGGAGCTCGCAGCTTGAAATTCACTAAGCTGGGGCAGGTATCCCGACTCATGCGTCAACCTTGCGGTTCGATGTCATGCCTTCTCAGTTTCCCAATGGCTTCGTCATGCGGTTGCCGTATGACATCTCAGACTACATTTACGGTGACGGTCTCGTACAGGTTTTTCACCTGTTTCCCTGAATACCCCAAAAACCGCTTGCTGATATATACTCAGCTTAACAATTATATCACAAATTGCACATTATTTCAACATAAAAACAAATATAATAAAGAAAAGTTCTCTCATAGAATCAATCTATAAGAGAACTTTTCAGCACATATAAATTATCTAAAATACTTAGCTGCAGATTCGAAAAGCTTCATATCGTATTCGCCAGGTACATTTTGATAAAGACCAGGATTATAACGCTCGGTGTGACCCATCTTTCCGAGAACTCTACCATCAGGAGAAGTAATACCTTCGATAGCCAAAATTGATCCATTCGGATTGAAGTTTATGTCCATCGTAGCTTGATCATTCAGATCAACGTATTGAGTTGCTACTTGTCCGTTTGAAATCAATTTAGCAAGCACATCATCATTAGCAATAAATCTACCTTCACCATGAGATATGGCAACGTTATAAACATCGCCAATATTTGTTTCAGCGAGCCAAGGTGATTTGTTGGATGCTATTCTTGTACGAACGATACGGGACTGATGGCGACCGATTTTGTTAAATGTAAGTGTCGGGCAATTTTCATCGGTATCAATAATTTCACCGTAAGGAACAAGGCCAAGTTTAACTATAGCCTGGAATCCGTTGCAGACACCACACATAAGACCTTCACGGACTTTGAGCAAATTATTTGTTTCTTCCTTAACAGCGCCATTACGGAAGAATGCAGTAATAAACTTACCACTTCCATCAGGTTCATCACCACCTGAGAATCCACCGGGAACAAAGATAGCTTGAGCTGATTTTATAGCACTTGCGAAATAATCTACTGATTCTGCAACCGCATTAGGAGTAATATTACGAACAACTATTATCTCAGGATCAAATCCGGCACGTGCAAGAGCTTTTGCTGTGTCATATTCACAGTTTGTACCAGGGAATACAGGGATTAGAACACGCGGTTTTGCAAATTTTTCAACTGAATAAGTACGTTTGTAGGTCTTTGCAGTAATATTTTGAACCATTTCAGTGTTATCCTGAGATTTTGCATTAACAGGATATACCGCTTCAAATACATTATTATATGATGTCTCAAGTTCGCTCATACAAACAGATTCACCACCATAAGTGAGTACGTATTCAGCAACTGTTTCACCAATAATAGTAATATCAGAAGGTGCATTTGTGCATTCAAGAACAAACGAGCCATAATTGTATCCGAAGAGTTCTTCGAAACTTACTGAATTAAGTTTAAAACCAATCTTATTGCCGAGCGACATTTTCATGATAGCTTCGGCAACACCACCATAACCCGGAGTATAAGCAGCAACAACCGAACCTTCTTCAATAAGCTTATATACTGTTGCAAAGTTTTTGATCAGAGATTCAGCAGTGGGAAGTCCGTTCTTGTCGTATTCAGGTTTGAGCAGGGCAATTTTATGACCGCAATCCTTAAATTCAGGTGAAGTTACAGTTTTAATATTATCTGTTGTAACTGCGAATGATACAAGAGTCGGAGGAACATCGAGTTTTTCAAATGATCCACTCATAGAGTCCTTGCCACCAATAGAACCTATTCCGAGGTCAAGCTGAGCCATGAACGCACCGAGAAGGGCAGCCATTGGTTTACCCCAACGTTTTGGATCATGAGTCGGCTTTTCAAAATACTCTTGGAATGTTAAGTAAACATCTTTGAAAGATGCACCTGATGCTACAAGCTTTGCAACAGATTCAACAACTGCCAGGTATGCAGAATGATAAGGGCTCTTTTCGGCGATAAAAGGATTGTATCCCCATGCCATTAAAGAAACTGTAGTAGTATCATGATTTTCAATTGAAATCTTGTGAGCCATGGCCTGAGAAGGGGTAGTTTGATATTTACCACCAAATGGCATAAGAACAGTACCTGCACCAATAGTAGAGTCGAATCGTTCAGAAAGACCACGCTGTGATGCAATATTTAAATCACTTGCAAGTGCTTTCATACCGTTTTCGAAACTGGACGGGATTTCCTTAGTATATTCCATAGGAGCAACCGGAGCCACATCGATATGCTTTTCAGCACCATTGGAATTGAGGAATTCTCTGGTAAGGTCAACAATAACTTTGCCACGCCAAGTCATTGTGAGGCGTTCAGTATCTGTTACTGAAGCTACAATAGTTGATTCAAGGTTTTCAGATGCAGCAAGTTCGCAGAAACGCTCAGCATCTTCCTTTGCAACAACTACAGCCATTCTTTCCTGAGATTCAGATATAGCAAGTTCAGTTCCATCAAGACCATCGTACTTCTTTGGAACCTTATCAAGATCAATGAGCAAACCATCAGCAAGCTCACCAATTGCAACGGAAACGCCACCGGCACCAAAGTCATTACAACGCTTAATAAGCAGGGAAGCTTCCGGATTACGGAAAAGTCTTTGAAGCTTACGTTCTTCAGGAGCGTTACCTTTCTGTACTTCTGCTCCACAAGATTCCAGAGAGTGAAGGGTATGGGATTTTGAAGAACCAGTAGCACCACCACAGCCATCACGTCCTGTACGACCGCCAAGAAGTATTACAAGGTCACCTGGTATCGGACGCTCACGACGTACAGTATTTTCCGGAGCAGCAGCTATAACTGCACCAATTTCCATACGTTTTGCAACATAACCGGGATGATAGATTTCACTCACCTGACCGGTTGCAAGACCAATCTGGTTACCATATGAGCTGTAACCTGCTGCTGCAGTTGTAACAAGCTTTTTCTGAGGAAGCTTACCTTCAAGAGTTTCGTTGATCGGTTTTGTAGGATCTCCGGCACCGGTTACGCGCATAGCTGCATAAACATATGAACGACCTGAAAGCGGGTCACGAATAGCACCGCCAATACAAGTAGCTGCACCACCGAAGGGTTCTATTTCTGTAGGATGGTTGTGTGTCTCATTTTTAAAGAGAAGCAGCCATTTTTCAGTGGTTCCGTCTACATCGACATCTATTTTTACAGTACAAGCGTTGATTTCTTCAGATTCATCAAGTTTTGAAAGCTTTCCCTGAGCCTTGAGTTCACGAACTGCAACAGTAGCAAGATCCATGAGATTAATAGGTTTGTTTTCGCGACCAAGAGACTTACGCACATTTTTGTATTTTTCAAAAGCTGCCGCAAGAAGCTCATCTTCAAACTTAACGCTATCAATGGTGGTAAGGAAGGTTGTGTGACGACAGTGGTCAGACCAGTATGTGTCGATCATCTTAATCTCAGTCAATGTCGGGCAACGATTTTCAGTTTTGAAATAATCTCTGGTGAAACGAAGATCATCTCTATCCATAGCAAGACCATATTTGTCTACAAAAGGCTGAAGATCATCTTCATTCATATCGAGAAAACCGTCAAGAACAGCAACATCATCAGGAATATCGTAAACTGAATTAAGAGTTTCCTTTTCTTCGAGTGATGCTTCACGAGCTTCGACAGGATTGATTACGTACTTCTTGATTCTTTCAATTTCGTCTGCACTGATGTTACCTGAAAGAATATAAACCCTCGCAGTGCGAACAACGGGACGCATTCCCTTGGAAATTATCTGTATACACTGTGAAGCAGAGTCTGCACGCTGATCATATTGACCAGGAAGATATTCAACTGCAAATACCGAATCTCCATCGTTAGCAGACAGTGTGTCATATGTAACATCTACCTGAGGTTCTGAAAATACAGTATTTTTTGCGTATTCAAACAGCTCAGGTGTGATTTCTTCTGCATCATATCGGTTGAGTATTCTAACAGATTCAACCGAAGTAATTCCAAGGAATGAGGAAATATCTGATTTCAGCGCATCAGCTTCAACGGTAAGCCCGACGCGCTTTTCTACATATACTCTATAAACCATAAATTCACCTTCAATTAAGCTTTGGTGCAGGCAAGTGCGCGAGCACCGATGTCATTTCTCTTATAAGCATTCTCGAATTTTACATCGTTGGTTGCTTCATAGGCGTACTCTACAGCTGTTTTTAGATCCTCGGCTACAGCTGTTACACCAAGCACTCGGCCACCACCGGTAACCAAAATACCATCCTTAATTTTTGCACCTGCAACGTAAATCTGTGCATCATGTTTCGGTTTTTCCGGGAGTTCGAGAGCGAAGCCCGTTTCATATTTCTTCGGATAACCTTCAGATGCCATAATTACACAGCATGCAGCGCCATTTTTCCATTTCACGTCGACATCAGCAAGAGTTCCGTTTTGTACCGCCTGCATAATTGTAAACAAATCTGTGTCCAAAAGTGGGAGTACAACCTGAGTTTCAGGATCACCAAAACGACAGTTATATTCGATAACCTTAGGACCATTTTTAGTCAGCATGAGTCCGAAATAGAGACAACCCTTGAAAGTGCGTCCCTCGGAGTTCATAGCATTTATCGTAGGAAGGAAAATCTCTTTCATGCACTGATCAGCAATTTCGGCAGTGTAGTACGGATTGGGCGCAATAGTACCCATACCTCCGGTATTTAAACCTGTATCGTTATCGCCTGAACGCTTATGATCCATTGAAGAAATCATTGGTACAACAACTTTGCCGTCGGTGAATGATAGTACAGAAACCTCAGGACCTTCGAGAAATTCTTCAATAACAACACGGTTGCCGGAATCTCCGAACATCTTATCTTCCATGATTTCACGAAGACCTGCATCAGCTTCTTCACGAGTATTACAAATGAGAACACCTTTACCAAGAGCAAGTCCATCAGCCTTTACAACTATTGGTGTAGGAGCGGTTTTGACGTACTCACGTGCAGCTTCTACAGAGTCAAAGACTTCATAGGAGGCTGTTGGAATACCGTACTTTTTCATAAGATTTTTTGAGAAAACCTTACTTCCTTCAATTTCTGCAGCGCAAGCTTTGGGACCAAAACATGGAACACCGATTTCTTCAAGTGCATCAACACATCCGAGTACGAGCGGATCATCAGGAGCTACTACAGCGAATCCAATGTTGTGGGATTTTGTGAATTCAACGATAGCAGGAATATCCTTTGCGGCTATATTAACACATTCAGCTTCCGCCATGCCTGCATTACCAGGTAAAGCGTATATTTTTTCTATTGTTTTGTTTTCTGCAAGTTTTTTTATGATAGCGTGTTCGCGCCCACCTGAACCAATTACAATAATATCCATTTTATACTCCGTTTGAATTAATGATGGAACAAACGCATACCTGTGAACGCCATAACCATATCATTCTTATCGCATTCAGCTATTACCAAATCATCGCGAATAGATCCACCGGGTTCAGCAATATACTTTACTCCGGAAGCAAATGCACGTTTTATATTGTCAGCAAACGGGAAGAATGCATCAGATGCAAGAGCGAGATTGTCAAAACTATCAAGCCAAGAACGTTTTTCATCTGCTGTCAATGGAGTCGGCTGTTCAGTGAAATAGTTTTGCCAAATTCCATCTGCGCATACATCTTCTTCATTTCCGTTAATATAGCCATCAATTACGTTATCACGTTCAGGTCTGCCCATAGTAGGAATGAAGGGAAGTGCGAGAGTTTTGGGATGCTGGCGAAGAAGCCATGTATCAGCCTTAGTACCTGCCAGTCTTGTGCAGTGAATTCTCGACTGCTGACCTGCACCAACACCAATAGCTTGACCATCGATAGCGTAGCAAACAGAGTTAGACTGTGTGTATTTCAAAGTAATAAGGGCAACTATTAAATCACGCTTTGCGGAATCAGGAAGCTCCTTATTTGCAGTTACAATGTTTTCGAGAAGATGGTTACCGATCTTAAATTCATTTCTGCCCTGTTCGAAAGTGATACCAAAAACATCCTTTGTTTCGATAGGAGCGGGTTTGTATTCAGGATCGATTTCAACAATATTGTATGCGCCTTTACGTTTTCCTTTGAGAATCTCGAGTGCTTCGGGTTCGTATCCGGGAGCGATTATACCATCGGATACTTCACGAGCAAGGAGTTTTGCGGTAGTAACATCACATACATCAGAAAGTGCTACCCAGTCACCAAAGGAACAAAGACGGTCGGTACCACGTGCACGTACATAGGCACAAGCAAGTGGAGATTCATCAAGACCTTCGATGTCTTCAACAAAGCAGGCCTTTTTGAGAGAGTCTGTAAGCGGAAGACCTACAGCTGCAGATGTAGGAGAAACGTGCTTAAATGAAGTTGCTGCGGGCAGACCGAGAGCTTCTTTGAGCTCCTTAACAAGCTGCCATGAATTGAACGCATCGAGAAAATTAATATAACCAGGTCGACCATTAAGGACAGTAATCGGAAGTTCGCTACCGTCTTTCATAAATATTTTTGAAGGCTTCTGATTTGGATTGCAACCGTATTTCAGTTCAAATTCTTTCATCTTTTGTACCTCACACGTTTTTATTAACTATTCTTGTTTCAGTTTCACCGGTTGAGATGTCGATATATCTGACAAATAAAGATACTTTGTTATCTTCATTGAGGTTTGTCCAAATAATATTTGTCAGTGTATCAATATCAGCATCAGGCAGTTCAATTGTTTTGGGTTCACCTTCAAATGAAGGAAGAGGATTACCATCGCCATTGTATGTGTGAATAAACTTCGCTCTGCCTGCAATTGGATTCGAATATGCATATGTGAATCTTTCACAAGAGCTATCATCACCTTCGGCACTCTTGAGAATAGACATAGCGAAATTCATTTCACCATTTTCACGATGAATGATACCTGAGATTCGAGGAGTGAAATTAGGCTTATCATCCTCAAACTCGCGTGTGCGGAGTGCCTGCTCAAATGTCATTTGCTTATCCATGAGATCGTATATCGTGTCGGTCTGATCACCATTTGTAACAATAGTCTTGTTTCCGAGGACACGAACAGGGTAGTAGATTATGAGATGTGGGTCTACCATCTTTGATTCGTCAAATGCCTTCGTGCGCATTGCATCACCTTCTGCAACAAATACACGATTGCGACTGTTTTCACTACGACCCATGATGAAGTAAGCTGTAATAGCTTTTTTTCCATCAACACTTTTGCCGATCATAATACCTCTGCCATGATAAGCCAGAGAATTCAGTTCATTGGCGATAGAATTTATCTTCATTTATATAGATTCTCCTTAAAAATTACGCTTTGATGTACACTTTATTGTTCTCAACAGTTATTTTATCATCACAGAACAGCTTTACAGCTTCTGGAAGAATTTTCCACTCTGCTTCTTCCATAATTCTGTGTTGAAGCGTTTCAGGTGTGTCATCTTGTCTTACTTCAACAGCTTTTTGAAGCACAATAGGTCCTGCATCGCATTCAGGAGTTACAATGTGAACAGTTGCTCCTGAGACTTTGACACCCTTTTCGAGAGCAGCTTCATGAACATGGAGTCCATAGAAACCTTTTCCGCAGAAAGATGGTATAAGGGCAGGGTGAACATTGAGAATTCTATTTGGAAATTTCTCATAAACTTGCTCATCAATGATTGTGAGGAAGCCGGCAAGCACAACAAGATCAATATCTGCTGAGCTCAAAGTATCTGCGAGTGCTTTTGAATATGCAGATATGCTGTCATAATCCTTGCGCGCGAGTACCATGGCTTCGATATTGTTGTTTTTTGCACGTTCCAAGGCGTATACACCCGGCTTTGAGGCAATAACAAGAGTGATTTTACCGCTTCCGAGTTCACCTTTATTTTCAGCATCGATGAGTGCTTGCAGATTAGTACCACCACCGGATACAAGAACCGCAATTTTTTTTGTAGTCATTTCAATCACCACTCAGCAGAGGATAACGCCTTCATCAGATTCGACGATTTCACCGAGAATGTACGCATCTTCACCATTTGCGCGAAGAACTTCAAGTGCACGATCAGCATCGTTCTTTGAAACAGTGATTGACATACCAACACCCATATTGTAGGTATTAAACATATCACGTTCCGAAATTCCACCTTCTTTTGCAATCAAATCAAAGATAGGCAATGTACGAACCACTGATTTTTCTATCTTTGCAGACTTGCCTGTGGGCAGACTACGTGGAATATTTTCGTAGAAACCACCACCTGTGATGTGGGAAATGCCCTTGATTTTAACATTATCCATCAGTGCAAGAACGGGCTTAACGTATATTCTTGTGGGAGTAAGGAGAGTTTCTCCGAGAGATTTACCTCCAAGTTCAGCGATAGGCTTTGTTATATCACGATTTTCGATATCAAAAACCTTACGAACGAGAGAGAATCCATTTGAATGTACACCACTTGACGGAAGAGCTATTATAACATCACCTGATGAAATAGTTTCTTTGTCGATAACATTTTCACGGTCAACAATACCACAAGCATAGCCTGCGAGGTCGTATTCGTCAATAGGGTAGAAACCAGGCATTTCAGCTGTCTCTCCACCTACGAGAGCACATTCGCCCTGTACGCATCCGTCAGCAACACCGGAAACAATTGAGGCAATCTTTTCAGGAACATTCTTACCGCATGCGATGTAGTCAAGGAATACAAGAGGTCTTGCACCGCAACAAATAATATCGTTAACACACATTGCAACACAATCTATACCAACGGTGTCATGCTTATCCATAAGGAATGCTATACGGAGCTTGGTACCAACACCGTCTGTGCCGGAAACAAGCAGAGGATGACGAATGGCATATTTGTCCATAACAGATCCGAGGTCGAATATACCACCGAATCCACCGATTTTGTCACAAACACCATCAATCATAGTGCGTGCGATATGTTTTTTCATGAGTTCAACGGCAGTGTATCCGGCGGTAATGTCAACACCGGCATTCTTGTAGGCTTCGCTGTAGCTTTTCATGTCTATTTCCTTTCATTTAGGGAATTATTGTTGTGTTATATCAAACGCATTGTCAGAAATTTTCTTATCAAAGCGGTTCTTTCTAATAAGTGTAGGTACTGGAGTTGGGTATTCTCCTGTGAAGCAACCCTTGCAGAAACCATTCAAGTTTGTGTCTGCAATCATGTCGAGATACTTTACATTGAGGAAACCGAGTGAATCAACGTCAATAATCTTTGCGATTTCGTCAAGACTGTGGCGACAAGCTATGAGGTCTTCTTTCGCACCGATATCGGTACCGTAATAGCAGAGATCAATATACGGCGGAGCAGATGAACGCATATGTACTTCCTTTGCACCTGCTTCTCTGAGTAGTTTAATTATTCTTGCACATGTAGTTCCACGGACGATCGAGTCATCAACAAGGACAACACGCTTTCCTTTTACTACATCAGAAATAACATTTAATTTGATACGAACGAGGTTTTCGCGGAATGACTGTCCAGGAGCAATAAATGTGCGTCCGATGTATTTGTTTTTAAGGAAGCCCATTTCATAAGGAATACCTGACTCATGAGCATAACCTATAGCGGCATCAATACCTGAGTCTGGAACACCAATAACAACGTCAGCTTCAACCGGATGTTCCTTTGCGAGGAAAGCACCTGCACGAACTCTTGCACGGTTAACAGAGAAGCCGTCGATAATTGAGTCGGGACGTGCAGTGTATATGTATTCAAAAACGCAAAGAGCATGCTTGCCTTCACCGACATGATCCTTGAGTGAACGAACACCATTTTCGTCGAACACTACGATTTCACCGGGTTCAATATCGCGAATAAGCTTTGCACCTATCGAGCTGAGTGCACATGATTCGGAAGCAACGATATAAGAACCGTCCTCCATCTGACCATAGCAAAGTGGTCTGATACCGTGAATATCTCTTGCTGCAATAAGTTTGCGTGGAGACATTATAACGATTGAGTATGCACCCTTGAGCTTGTTCATAGCTTTACTTACACTCTCTTCAATTGATGAAGAAGCAAGTCTTTCGCGTATAATTACATTGGAAATGATTTCAGCGTCGCTATTTGTTTGGAAAACAGATCCGGAAAGTTCAAGATATTCGCGAGTCTCAATGGAGTTTGTCAGGCATCCGTTGAAGCAGAGAGCAAGATGACCCTTGATATGGCTGATAACAATAGGCTGTGCATTCAGCATATTGTTTTCGCCGATTTTGCCATAACGGCAGTGACCGATAGCGATATTACCTTCACCCAGCTCTGAAAGATCGTGATGAGAAAAAACTTCGTTGACAAGACCTGCATCTTTACAGGAAGTGAATAAACCGTCGTCATTAACTACGATACCACAGCTTTCCTGACCTCTGTGTTGAAGAGCAAAGAGTCCATAGTATACTGTAGAAGCTACATCGGTTTTCTTAGGAGAATAAATACCGAATACACCACATTCTTCTTTAATGTTTTTCACAATCGTACCTCGCTTGTATGTGTATGAAAATTATGGTTAACACGGAAAAACGCAGGGAGTTGTATGGCTTCACCTGCGTGTGTATTAAGCTAGTCTATGAGTTTGAGCTGGAGAGCAGTATCCTTAGCGTATACTTTTTCTGCTCCGGAACGTCTGGCTTCGATAAGAGAAGCTGCAAGCTCATCATCAGTAATCGCAAGCATTTCTATAGCCAAAAGAGCAGCATTTGCAGCACCATTCATGGCAACAGTCGCAACAGGAATACCTGTAGGCATTTGAACAGTGGAGAGAAGTGCATCAAGACCGTCAAGCATCCCGCCTTTAACAGGAACACCAATTACAGGAAGAGTTGTAGCGGCAGCACAAACACCTGCAAGATGCGCAGCCATACCCGCACAAGCGATTATGACACCAAATCCATTTTCGCGTGCAGAACCAACAAATGACTGAACCGCTTCGGGAGTTCTATGAGCAGACATCACATGAGCTTCAAAGGGAACATTGTATTCGCACAGTACAGCAAAAGCTTTTTCAACAACCGGAAGGTCACTGTCACTGCCCATGATTACAGCTACTTTTTTCATTATAATAATCCAATCCCCGTCGCAAATTAAATGCAGGACACGCGACGGTGTGCCAAACTGCATGGCTGTAAAAAAACAAAAAAGCATACAACTCCCCCGTCGGTTGTCATATGCCCAGACGGACGGCTTGCTCCGGACAATCAGAGCAAAGGAGAACCAAGATAAACTGGAGAGTTCTCAAACTTTCTGCTTCATGCGGTTAACTCCGCCGGCTAAAAGCCTTTCCGTCAGTTGCAGAAAGTGTATAATATTAACATATATAATTATACATAAATTAATTGCATCCGTCAAGTGTTCCGACGACAAAAATCAAAAATTGACATATTTAATTTTAGATAATTTATACAAACGGGGGTTATTCGCTTGACAAATTGATTCATGAGTGGTAAAATTGCCTATAACGGGTAAAAGTTTTATTTTACGAAAGGACACAATTCCGATGTATTACAGAAGTGAAGCGGGTTTGACTGACGAAAGTCTCAGACAGGCTCTTGAAGAATCAATAAAGGGAAGAGACTTAAAAAAAGTTCTCATCCTTCCGCCTGATTTTACCAGAATGTATTCCGGTGCAGGTAAGATCACAGCATTTTATTATGAAATGCTTAAAGATCGTTGCGAAATCGATGTTATGCCTGCACTTGGCACTCATGTTGCTATGACAAAAGAAGAATGCGATGCTTTCTTTCTCGGTGTAGTTCCATATGAAAAGCTTATTGTGCATAATTGGCGCAAAGATGTTATCAAGCTTGGTGAAGTTCCTGCTGAATTTGTGAATGAGGTTTCAGAGGGGCTTGTAAATGATAAGATCGACGTTGAAGTAAATCATCGCATTATCGACGGAGGATATGACTTAATTCTTTCCATTGGTCAGGTAGTTCCTCACGAAGTAGTTGGTATGGCGAATTATTCTAAGAATATTTTCGTTGGTTGTGGTGGATCGTCTATGATCAATTCATCTCATATGCTTGGTGCTTTTTATGGTATGGAGCGTATTATGGGAAAGGATTTCTCGCCTGTCAGAAAGGTATTTGACTATGCAGAAGAACATTTTTTGAAGGATGTACCACTTATGTACATTCTGACTTGCACAACAAATACCGGAGATCAAACTAATATTCATGGTCTTTACATTGGACGGGAACGTAAAAACTTTGAATTGGCAGTAGAACAGAGTCAAGACATAAACCTGATTCATGTTGATGAGCCTTTTAAGAAGGTAGTTGTTTATCTTGATCCACGTGAATTCAAGAGTACATGGCTTGGAAATAAATCTGTATACCGTACAAGAATGGCTATTGCCGACGGTGGTGAGCTTATCGTACTTGCACCTGCAGTTGCACATTTTGGTGAAGATGAAGAAAATGACCAGTTGATTCGCAAATATGGCTACGTTGGACGTGAGAATGTTCTAAAGCTTGTAAATGATCCTGCGAATGAAGACTTGAAAGCAAACCTTTCTGTAGCTGCACACCTTATCCACGGTTCATCTGATGGAAGATTTTCAATTACTTATTGTACCGAATATCTCAGTCGTGAAGAAATTGAAGGCGTTAATTTCGGATATGCGCCCTATGAAGAAATGTCTAAAAAATATGATCCAAAGGTTCTTAAAGATGGTTGGAATACTGTTGATGGAGAGAGAATTTTCTATATAAGTAATCCCGCACTCGGACTTTGGACCAGAGAATGATTTATGGTGTACGTAATTTATGGAAGAAAAGAGAATTGACTTACACACTCACACAGTTTGTTCTGATGGCTCTATGACTCCGCGTGAGCTTGTTATCCACGCAAAGGAATCCGGACTTTCTGCAGTTGCTGTATCAGATCATGATACTGCGGATGGCGTTCATGAAGCAATAAAGACCGGCAATGAAGTGGGAATTGAAGTTATACCGGCAATAGAGCTTTCTGCAAAATCCGATACAGAAACACATATTTTGGGATATTTCATAGACCCTGATTCACCTGATTTGAAATCTGCTGTAGATTATATTCGCGATATTCGTACACAACGTATTGGCGAAACTTGCGAAATGCTACAGAAATACAACATAAATGTCAGCCTTGATGAGGTCAAAGAGATAGCAGGTGGAGGAATCCTCTGTCGTGCTCATATTGCGAAAATTATGACCGAAAAAGGTTACTCTGAATCACCAAAGGCAGCGTTTAACGAATGGCTTAATGTAGGTTGTCCGTGCTACAGTGAATCACAGGCATTGACTGATGTTGAAGCTATCGATCTAATCAGAAAAGCAGGTGGTGATGCATATCTTGCGCATCTTCACCTTACCAAAAAGCCTGCTGATGAGCTTGATAAATTTGTTAAACACCTCACCGATGCAGGGCTTACCGGAATCGAAGGTTGGTATACCGATTACACACCGGAGCGTGAGTTGGAATACCGTGGTCTTGCTAAAAAATATGGCTTAAAGCTGTCCGGCGGAACTGATTTCCATGGCGTATTTAAGCCGCATATATCTATCGGCAGAGGTCTTGGCGAGCTTACGATACCATATTCTGTGCTTGAAGGCATGAAGAATAGATAATTTTTAGTTAAAAATTAAATCAACATATACGGAGGAAAAAATATGAAAAAAGCAGATATAGGTCTTATTGGACTTGCCGTTATGGGCGAAAACCTTGTCATGAACATGGAATCCAAAGGCTTTACTGTAGCGGTATATAACCGCACTACATCGAAGGTGACAGATTTTGTCGAAGGCAGAGCAAAGGGCAAGAACATTGTCGGTGCGTATACTCTCGAAGAACTTGTTGAAAAGCTTGAAAAGCCTCGTAAGGTTATGCTCATGGTTAAGGCTGGTCAGCCTGTTGATGATTTCATCGACAAGCTTCTCCCTCTTCTTGAAGATGGTGACGTTATTATTGACGGTGGTAACTCTCATTTCCCGGATACCATTAGACGTACAGCTTATGTTGAATCTAAGGGCAAGCTTTACATTGGTACAGGTGTTTCAGGTGGTGAAGAAGGCGCTTTACTTGGTCCTTCAATGATGCCCGGTGGATCTCCTGCTGCATGGCCTATCGTTAAGCCTATTCTTCAGTCTATCTGTGCAAAGGTAGAAGATGGTTCTCCGTGCTGTGACTGGGTTGGTGAAAACGGTGCAGGTCACTTTGTAAAGATGGTTCACAACGGTATCGAATATGGCGATATGCAGCTTATTTGTGAAGCATATCAGCTCATGCGTGATTACCTTGGTATGTCTGCTGATGAAATGCATGAAGTTTTTGCTGAATGGATGAAGGGCGACCTCAATAGTTACCTTATTGAAATTACACGTGATATTCTTGCGTATAAGGATACAGATGGTGCTCCGATCGTAGATAAGATCCTTGATACAGCAGGTCAGAAGGGTACAGGTAAGTGGACAGGTATTGCTGCTCTTGATGAAGGTGTACCGCTTACTCTTATTGGTGAAGCAGTATTTGCACGTTGCCTCTCTGCAATGAAGGAAGAACGTGTGGTAGCTGCCAAGGTTCACGGTACAGAATATCCTAAATTTGAGGGTGATAAGACTGCATTCATCGAAAAGATTCGCTGTGCACTTCTTGCATCTAAAATCATCTCATACGCACAAGGTTATACCCTCATGATGGCTGCTGCTAAAACATATAACTGGAATCTCAACTATGGTGGAATAGCTCTTATGTGGCGTGGCGGTTGCATTATTCGTTCTGTCTTCCTTGGTAAGATCAAGGATGCTTTTGATGCTGATCCGAACCTCTCGAACCTCCTTCTTGATCCTTATTTTGAAGCAAAAATCAAAGAGCTTGCTCCTGCATGGCGTGAAGTTGTTGCGGCATCCGCTATGAGTGGTATTCCTACTCCTGCATTCGCATCTGCTCTTTCATATTATGATGGATATCGTTGCGAACGTCTTTCCGCTAACCTTCTTCAGGCACAGCGCGACTACTTCGGTGCACATACATACGAACGTCTCGATGCGAAGCGTGGCGAATTCTTCCACACGAACTGGACCGGTCACGGCGGTGATACAGCAGCGACACAGTACAACGCATAATTCATGTAAGGAGTTAATATAAATATGGAATTCAGACAAAATTGTAAATATGCAATCATAGTTCCTACAAGTATGGGTGTTCGTATTTGTCCTATGAACGGTCAGCCTGTACAGGCATCTGATACTTTCTTTATGCAGGCAACTAGTGCGGAATCAAATGTCATCTCGATTGCATCATACCTTGGAATGAAGACGAAGGTACTTACAACTTTCGTTAAAGATAGCCCAATTGCAGATTTTATAAAGCGCAATCTTCGTTCTCGTGGCATCGATTATGAAGGAGCAGAAGTACCTCAGGGAGATCCGTGGGGATACAGACATCAGTTCAATATCGCAGATAGTGGATATGGTTCACGTGGTCCCAGAGTTTGCAATGACCGTGCAGGTGAGGTTGGTCGTACACTTAATATCAAAGATTTCGATGTAGACCGTATATTCGGTGAAGAAGGTGTTCAGATTCTCCACCTTTCAGGTTTGATTGGTGCACTTTCTCCGGAGACCAGCCAGTTCTGCCTTGAGCTCGCTCGTGCAGCAAAAAAATATGGCACAAGAATTTCGTTCGACCTCAACTATCGTGCGTCATTCTGGAAAAATAGAGAAGAAGAACTTCGTGAAATTTTCACCGAGATAGCTTCTGTTTCTGATATTCTTATCGGTAATGAAGAAGACTTCCAGCTTGCACTCGGCATTGAAGGTCCGGAAGCAGGCGGAAAAGATCTCTCTTCCAAGATTGACAGCTTTAAGGTTATGATTGGCAGAGTTAAGGAAAAGTTCTCAAATGCATCAGTATTTGCAACCACACTCCGTCAGGTTGTAAATGTAAATACTCATGTTTGGGGTGCTATCCTTCTTGCAGATGATGAGTGGCATGTTGCTGAACCTCGTGAAATCCATGTTCTTGATAGAATTGGTGGAGGCGATGGTTTTGTTGGCGGTATGCTATATGCTATGCTTAAGGGCTGGGAATCCGAAAAGTGGGTACAGTTTGGTTGGGCAACAGGTGCACTTGCAACAACATTCCTGACAGACTATGCTCAGCCCGCTGATGAAGATCAGGTTTGGTCAATTTGGGGCGGCAACGCAAGAGTTAAGAGATAAATTCTGAAGATTATGCAACTGTCTAAAATTAAAATAGGCAGTTGCATAATTATTTTTTTAAGAGTATTATGAAGATAGTTATAACAGATGGTTTTGCAGTAAATCCCGGAGATTTGTCATGGGATTACCTAAATAAATACGGTGAAGTAACCGTTTATGATAAGATTGCAGATGATGAAGTAGCTGATGCCATAGGTGAGGCTGAAGTCGTTTTCACAAATCGTGTTAAGATTGATAAAACAATATTAGACAAATGTAAAAATATCAAATATGTATCAGCACTTGGTACAGGATATGATATGATAGATGTGAAACTATGCAGGGAATTAGGCATAGAGGTTTGTAATGTACCCGGATATTCCACAGCATCGGTAGCACAACATGCATTTACACTTCTCTTGGCGCAATCATTTGACCTTAATGAATATGCAAACATGGTGAAAGATGGCAAATGGACCGGAATCCCCGGATTTATGTATCAAAAGGCTAAGTTTGTTGAGCTACAGGGTAAAACAGTGGGCGTCTATGGCTGTGGAGCAATAGGAATGCGTTTTGCAAAGATTTGTCAGGCTTTTGAGATGAATGTACTCGCCACAAAACGAAGTGTCACAGATGGGATTATCGATGGCATAGAATTTACGACACCTGAAAAGCTTATTGCTGAAAGTGATTATATTTCATTCCACTGTCCTTTAACTGACGAAACCAGAGGTATGGTAAATCGTGAGTTTATAGGAAAAATGAAGGATGGCGCAGTGATTATAAATACCTCGCGTGGAGCGGTTCTGAATGAAGCTGACGTTGCGGAAGCATTACACAGTGGGAAATTAGGTGGAGCAGGCCTTGATGTTCTCTCTAAGGAACCTGCTGATCCTAATAACCCACTTATGAGCTCACCTAACACAATTATTACTCCACATTGCGCATGGACATCAAAAGAAGCAAGACTTCGTCTGATGGATATCCTTGACAAAAATCTTGCTTCATTTGTTGAAAATGGCTATGGGATTGATAGAGTTTTCTAGATTCAAAATTCATAAAAAATGCAGGACACAAACGTTCCTGCATTTTTTGTTATTTAGTCGTATTGCTTTCTGCAATTTTGAGTGCTTCGTCAATATTGGCTGTAAAAATTACATTTTTGAATTCATCGGTGAATTTTGCTACAACTTTCATTGGCTGTTCGTTCACATGAGAAAGAATTAGAGTTACATTGCCTTTTTCACAATTTGCACGAATGGTGTTTAATGAACGCATTGCAGATATATCGAGTGCAGACACATTCTGCATATTAAGAATAACTACACGAGCATCATTTGGAATTTCAATTGATGTGAATTTTTCTGATGATGCGAAGAACATTGGACCGTCAAATTGATAAACAACAGTATTTGTTGGTATTTTTTTAGTTTCTTCTGTTGAAATGGATGTTAACTTACTAACTTTTGTGACATCAGCCATTCGCTTCATGAATAGAATTGCTGCCATAACCATTCCAACCTCTATTGCAATTACAAGGTCGAACACAACTGTAAGGAAGAATGTTACTACAAGTACAAGAATATCAGAAAGAGGTGCTGTCTTGCAAATTTCAACAAAGTGTCGCCATTCACACATATTATATGCAACCATGAAAAGGATAGATGCGATGATAGGCATCGGAATCCATGCAGCATATGGCATAAGTACGACAAGGATAAGAAGAAGAACTATTGCGTGAACCATTCCTGCAACTGGAGTACGACCACCATTTTTTACATTTGCAGCAGTTCTAGCTATTGCTCCTGTTGCCGGAATACCACCAAAAAGACCGGATGCAATATTTCCCGCTCCTTGAGCAATAAGTTCTGTATTGGAATTGTGCTTATCTCCGATCATGCCATCGGAAACAACGCAAGAAAGGAGAGATTCAATGCCCGCCAGAATAGCGATAGTAAATGCACTTGGAACGAGCTCGCGTATTGTTGTGAGGTCAACAGACGGAAGGGAAAATCTTGGTATGTCTCTCGAAATAGAGTAGAGATCTCCGATAGTATTTACATTCATGTTAAAAACTTTAACTATTAACACGCCAACAATAACTGCAATAAGAGAACCGGGAATTTTTTTGGAAATGAATGGCCAAATAATGAGAATCGCAAGTCCAATCAAACCAACCAAAACAGCTTGCCAGTTTATTGTGGAGATTGAATTAACAACAGCTTCAAGTTTTTCCATAGTTTCAATTGCATTTGTTCCGGTGGGATATGTAAGTCCGAAAAAATCCTTGAGCTGTCCGATAATGATCGTAACTGCTATACCGGAGGTAAAGCCTGTGGTAATAGTGTATGGAATGTACTTGATAAGAGAACCAAAATGACATACACCCATTAGTATGAGCAGAACACCTGCCATTAATGTTGCGATGACAAGACCATCTGTGCCGAACTGCGCAACAATACCTGCGACTATAGTGGCAAAAGCTGCTGTCGGGCCAGAAATGTTAACAGCGCTACCACCGAGAAAAGCTATAACAAATCCAGCTACAATAGCTGTATAAAGACCTTTTTCAGGTGAAACACCTGATGCGATTGCAAGAGCTATTGAAAGGGGAAGTGCGATAATTGCGACGATAATACCCGCAATAAGGTCTGATACGAATTGTTTACCGGTGTAATTTCGTATCGTTGTAAAAAATTTTGGTTTAAAAGTGTTCATGTTGAATGGCAGATGCATTGAAATGCCCATCTTCCTCCATTATAATTTTAACATTGTATAATTATACTCCTCAAATTTCGTTAAAGCAATGTTCACAATTACAAAATATTATAGGATATTCTGAGGAAAATTGTCAATATTTTTAGAGTATAAAAATCGCACTCACGCCTTAAGCATGAATGCGATAATTTTTATTATAATATTGTATACCGACCTTCCATCGCACGTCTTAGTGTAACTTCGTCGGCATATTCAAGGTCACCACCAACAGGAACGCCGTTAGCGATTCTTGTTACTTTAATTCCAAGCGGTGTAACGAGCTTAGCGATATACATAGCAGTCGCCTCTCCTTCAACCGTTGGATTAGTCGCAAGAATAAGTTCTTCGATAGGTTCGTCGTCAGAATTGATTCGACTTAACAGTTCACGAATTGTAAGCTTATCTGGTGTAACACCACGCATTGGCGAAATTGTGCCATGAAGTACATGATATACACCGTCGTACTGTCGTGTTTTTTCGATAGCTGAAACTGCGCGTGGATCTTCCACTACACAGACTGTCGAGTGATCACGATTGTCAGACGAGCATATATCACACACATCATGTGTAGTGATATTACAGCAAACGGAGCATTTGCGAATGTCGGTTTTTGCAGCTAATATAGCTTCTGCGAACTCTACAGCTTCTTCTGTCGAAAAATTAAGGACACAAAAGGCATATCTTGCAGCCGACTTTTTACCAACTCCGTCAAGCTTTCTGAACATATCTGTCAGTCGCTCGAGCGGTTCAATATTCTCCGCCATAATTCTTAGAACAGACCGGGCATATTGGGAACATTAAGACCGCCGGTAACCTTGCTCATTTCTTCGCTGTTAATAGTATTAACCTTCTTAATCGCTTCATTAATAGCAGCGGTAATGACATCGGAAAGAGTTTCGATATCTTCAGGGTCTACAATTTCTGGGGAAATAGCAAGTGAAGTAACTTCGAGTTTACCGTTGATCTTAACAGTAACAACACCGCCACCTGCATTTACTTCGTATTCACGTCCATCGAGGTCTTCCTGGAGAGCAGTCATGTCTTCCTGGATTTTTTGAGCCTGTTTAATCATGCTCTGCATGGTGGGGGTATTACCGCCAACACCCTTCGGAAGTCTAGCTTTCATTGTGTATGTACCACCTTTTTTTAAATTGATAAATATATAAA
>CAYSEF010000034.1:0-21013 GCA_964430105.1 uncultured Ruminococcus sp.
CATACTGACGGTTTGTCAGTACGGGCTTATTTTTTGTGGTATTATTCCCACTCGATAGTGCCGATCGGCTTGGGAGTGAGGTCGTAAAGCACACGGTTGATGCCTTCGACTTCGTTAGTGATACGGTCGGTGATCTTGTGAAGGAGTTCGTAGGGGAGCTCTTCAATAGTTGCACTCATTGCATCTACTGTGTTCACCGCACGAATAATTGCCGGCCATCCTTCGTAACGCTTGCCATCCTTAACGCCAACGCTCTTCATATCGGGAACAGCAATGAAATACTGCCATACCTTACCTGCAAGACCGCAGTTGTCAAATTCTTCGCGGAGAATAGCATCTGCTTCACGAAGTGCATGAAGTCTGTCACGAGTGATCGCACCAAGGCAACGAACACCAAGTCCGGGACCCGGGAACGGCTGACGGTATACCATGTTATCGGGAAGACCGAGTTCATGGCCGACTACGCGAACTTCATCTTTATAAAGGAGCTTCACGGGTTCAACAAGCTCGAAATCGTATTCTTCAGGCAGACCGCCTACATTGTGGTGAGCCTTAACGCCTTTTGATTCAAGAATATCGGGGTAAATAGTGCCCTGTGCGAGGAATTTGATACCCTCAAGCTTGGCTGCTTCTTCATCAAACACCTTGATAAACTCACCGCCGATGATCTTACGCTTCTTTTCAGGCTCAGAAACGCCTGCGAGAAGATCAAGGAATCTGTCGGTAGCATCAACATAAATGAGGTTAGCGTCGAGCTGGTTCTTGAAAACTTCGATTACCTGTTCGGATTCGCCCTTACGCATGAGACCGTGATTAACGTGAACACATACGAGCTGTTTGCCTATCGCTTTGATAAGAAGAGCTGCAACGACAGAAGAATCAACGCCACCTGAGAGTGCAAGAAGAACCTTTTTGTCTCCCACCTGCTTGCGAACGAGTTCGACTTGTTCATCGATAAACGCCTGTGCAAGTTCAGGGGTAGTGATACGCTGCATGGATTCGGGACGGATATTGGTATCCATATTTGAACCTCCGTGAAGGAATGAATAAATTTACACTATATTATAACACATTCGTCAGGCTTTGACAACTGCAGATTTAATAAAAATCATATTTTTTGATGGAAATATTTTTATGCGATGTAGTCAAAATATTTTTTACTTTATCGAAAGTGCGACCTTATCTGCCGCTGCCATTATGCCCAGTCTGGCACTTTCATATGTAAGTCCGCCTTGCATAAATGCAGTATACGGTGGTCTCATCGGGCCATCTGCCGACAATTCACTTGTTGCACCGCCTACAAAAGCACCTGCCGCCATGATAACGGGATCGCTGTAGCCCGGCATAGCGAAAGGTTCGGGAACAACGTGTGCATCTATAGGTGATGCAGACTGAATTCCACGACAGAACGCTATAAGACCGTCACCTGTGCCACATTCTACAGCCTGCACGATATCGGAACGACGTTCATTCCATTTAGGAGATACAGTCATGCCGAGCTTTTCAAAAATATATGCTGCGAGATGTGCTGTTTTCAGGCATTGCGAGGTTGTGTGAGGGCCATAGAACAGACCTTTAATAAGATTTCTGTTTTGTCCGAGTGAAGCACCAACGTCAAGTCCAACTCCGGGGGAAGTCAGACGATTTCCGCAAAGGCGAACACATTCACTTGTTCCTACCACATATCCACCGACATCGACCATACCGCCGCCGGGATTTTTGATAAGCGAGCCTGCCATAAGATCTACCGCAGCTTCATTTACGGCACCATCGGGAACAAAGCAAGGCTCTGTAGCCTCCGTAAATTCGCCATAGCAATTATCCACCATAAATACAGGCTTTTTTATACCAAGCTCTTTAGCTGTTTTTTCAACAAACCATGCTGCATTGCGTATTTGGTGAACACTCAGGGTAGGACGGCTTGCATAACCGCGTGATCTTTGAACATAGACCATTTTTATCGATGAGCCAAGCTTTTCCATAGCCTGACGTACACCTTCGAGGTCGATAGGCTGTTCATTATTGTCACAAAGATCGACTTTTTCAAACTTCACGCCCCAATCGATAAGAGAGCCTTCGGTTGAGATTTCGTCTTTATTTTGAGTTTCACCGATACCGATAACATCGAGCAGGGTATCGTAAGGAGTACCTGTTATCGAGAGCATTACATCGTTTGGTCTGAGAATACCGAAAAGTGCAACGGTGAGAGTATGTGTACCGGAAAGCAGAGAGGGGCGCATAAATCCTGCTTCTGCACGGAAAACCTTAGCGGAAAGCTCATCAATACGGTCACGTCCGATATCACCGTAGCCATAGCCTGTTGAAGGAGTGAAAAGAGATTCGGATATCTGACACTCACGCAGGCAATCCAATATATGTTCTGTATTAGTGCGGGAAATTTCGTCGATATCGGCAAAAATATCACGCATATCGTACTCCGCTGTTTTAGCAAGAGAACGTATCTTATCTGATATCTGCATAGAAGCAGTACCTTCCTTCTTTTTTTCTGTTTTATTTATCCAAAATTTGCTAATTCGCACTTACTGAAGCCGGTGCAGATTTTGCTTTAGTCCTTACGCATAGCAAGCCAAATCATAAGCACTGTCACATCAGCAGGATTTACCCCCGATATTCTCGATGCTTGTCCAATCGTTGTCGGACGTACCTTTTCAAGCTTTTGTGCAGCTTCAAGTCTTAAGCCTTTTATTTCAGAATAATTGATATCCTCGGGGAGGACTGTTGTTTCCGATTTATGCTGACGTGCTACTTCTTCAAGCTGATGCTTAATATAGCCCTCGTATTTTATCTCTGTCCACACACGTTCTCGTATGTTTCTGGGGAGCGTCGGTCTTTCAGCATCATATTCCGCTGTGCTGTCGTAATCAAGCTGTGGTCTGCGGATCAGGTCTGCAAGTGTGCTTCCGCTTGAAAGTGGCGCTGTTCCTCTTTCTTCGAGAAGTGTATTTATTCCGGATGACGGGCCTATATTGACGTGAGATAAACGCTCTACTTCTTCCTTTACCATGCGTGTACGTTCAAGAGTTTCTTCGTATCTTTCATCGGATAGCAGTCCTGCATAATGACCGTACTGTGCCAGTCTTTCCTCTGCATTATCCTGTCTTATGAGTATTCTGTACTCGCTACGGCCTGTCATGATTCGATACGGCTCATTTGTACCTTTGGTTACGAGATCGTCTATCAATGTGCCAAGGTATGAAGAATGTCTGGGAAGTATTATCTGCTCCATTCCTCTTATATACAGTGAGGCGTTCATACCTGCAAGAAGTCCCTGTGCCGCCGCTTCTTCATAGCCTGAGGTTCCGTTGAACTGACCTGCACCGAAAAGTCCACGTATCTTCTTGAATTCAAGAGTTCCCCTCAGCTCAAGCGGATTTACGCAGTCGTATTCGATAGCATATGCCTGACGCATTATTTCAGCCTTTTCAAAGCCCTTCAGCGAATGCAGCATTTTCAGCTGTACATCGGCAGGAAGCGAGGAAGAAAAGCCTTGCAGATATATTTCATCAGTTTCGTAGCCCATAGGCTCTACAAAAAGCTGATGGCGTTCTTTATCTGCAAATCGCACTACTTTATCCTCAATAGACGGGCAATAGCGTGGGCCTGTACCGTGTATCTGACCGGAATAAAGAGGTGAACGGTGGATATTTTCGCGTATTATACGGTGAGTTGCTGCATTTGTATAGACAACGTGACACGGAACCTGCACCAATTCGTTTAGCTTTTTTGCATCTGTACGGCTTGAGAATGGAGTGATATATTCCTCACCCTCCTGCACCTCAAGCGCATCAAAATCTATAGAACGGCGATGTATTCTCGGTGGAGTTCCTGTTTTGAATCGCATAAGCTCTACGCCAAGCTTTGCAAGATTTGGAGTTAAGCCCTCTGCCGGCAGGGAATTATCCGGCCCGGAATGGCGTTTTACATCACCGACATGAGTAACACCGCCAAGATATGTGCCTGTTGACAGAATAGCAGCACGACACACAAAATCTCCGCAAGGCTCTGTACGAACTCCGACAACGTGAGGTATTCCATGTTCATCGGGCTCTGTCATTACCTCGGTAACCTCTGCTTGTATCAGGCAGAGATTCGGCGTAGCTTCTATAGTCTGCTTCATGAGGTCGGAATATTTTCTTCGGTCAGCCTGAACACGTTTGGAACGAACAGCGGCTCCCTTTGATGTATTAAGTGTACGAGATTGCATGGTAACACGGTCTGCGGCATAGCCCATTTCACCGCCCATTGCATCAAGCTCGAAAACGAGATGTCCTTTACCGGTTCCGCCTATCGATGGATTACACGGCATATTTGAAACCGAATCAAGTGAAAGTGTAAATAGTGCGGTCTTAATACCAACTCTGGCACAGGCGAGAGCAGCTTCTACACCTGCATGACCGGCTCCTACAACTGCGACATCAAATGAATTGAAGTCTGTCATTGGAGTTTACCTCCGTTATTGTATAAATTATCAGATTATCATTATATTATAGCAGAATAAACATAGTGTTGTCAATGCGTGAGCAACGGAAAAAATCGAGAGCATCCACACAGGAGTCTCGATTTTTTAACACGCTTAAATTTATTTCTTACTTCAGCTTTACATCAGCAGGAGTTCTTGCTTCGCAGTCGCAGTAAACGCATCTGTACGTCTTTGTTTCTGCACTGGCGAGGTAGAATTCGTGTCTTAGCTCCTGCTCAGTCGATGTGATACAGCGAGGATTAGAGCACTTGATAACGTCAGTGATCTTTTCGGGAAGCTTCATATGCTCACGCTTTACGATAACGCCATCCTTAACGATATTTACGGTAATGCCCGGGTCGATATAACCGAGAATGTCAAAATCAAGGTCTATCACACGTCCTATCTTGATGATATCCTTAAGCCCCATCTTCTGACTTTCGGCATTTTTTATCATTGCCACGGTGCAGTCGAGTGCGCCAAGTCCAAGTATATTATAAATCTGCATACCCTTGCCTGCCGTGATATGGTCAAGCACGATACCGTCGGTGATCTGTCCGATTATCATGGTATTTTCTCCTTTTCTGTCTGTTGAAATCCCTATTTCTTCGCAACAATAATATCTCTGACTATCGCCTGATCCACACGATGCTCGAATTTTGCATATTCTCCGTCATTCAGCACTGTCAGACCGTGTTTCTCGAATATTTTCTCTGCTTTATGTCTGTCGAGTACATTCACGTTCCACGCAAGAGCCATTACGCCACCGTTTCTCAAAAGCTCAGTCCAAACGGGCAGGCAAACATCAAGAAGCTCCGATGGATTTCTTGTGAGCGAGGTCTGCTTTTCGTTTGTCACGTTGCCATGCTGAACTCCGTACGGCAGATCGCCAACGAGAATATCAAAGTAATTTTTCTTATAAAAATGACGTGCATTTATGGAATTACCGCTTGTCAGCTCAAGTGTACGGGTATTTTTCGCCTTAAAATCCTCTTTTGTAGGAGCTACAACAAAGGTATGCTTCAGTGCGGTAAATTCCTTACCCGGCCCGCTGATACGCTTTTGATCGTGTTCAAATTTATATTTTGCGGTTTCAAAAAAGCGTTTTACAAAGATATAAGCCTCGTTTACGACTGATTCGCCTATTTCGATTCCATGCACATCATAGCCCTTTACAAGACCTTCGTAAAGCGTTGTGCCTTTTCCTGCGATAGGGTCGAGAAGTCGAATAGGACGATTTTTCGGCATTTCATCGAGTGAATATGCTGCGAGATTTATCATCATTCTTGTGAATATTTCGTTTGTCTTGCCTGTATATTTGAGTATCTGGCTGATAGAATCATCGACAAAATCCACTCTGGTTTTGCGAACGGGGCAAAGAAGTGCTTTATCGGGATATTCCTCAGCCTTGACTACTTCAAAAATCGCATAAAGGAACGAAAGATCGCAAAGGCAGTCGATATCCTCTGAGGTCAGCGCAGATTCGGCTTCAAAGAGGAGAACATCAAGTCCCTCAAGCTTATCCGAACGTATATCAGAAACAGGCGTAGAAAATTTTTTTGCAACAATAGCAAATTCAGAAGCAGAAAGCGCAATAGAGGTGTCAAAATAGACACGATTATGCCCCGGATGATACAGTATAGCGTAGGTCATAACAGCTTTACAACCCCAGAAGCATCAAAATAAGCGCCATTCTCATATATTTACCGTAAAGAGCCTGCTTGAAGTAACACGCTCTCGGATCGTCGTCAACCGCAACCGAAATCTCGTTTACTCTCGGCAGCGGGTGCATAACAATCATGTCATCCTTGCCAAGCGTCATTTTGTCGGGTGTGAGAATATATGTGTCACGCAGACGGATATAGTCCTCCTCGTTGAAGAAACGCTCCTTCTGAACTCTTGTCATATAGAGTATGTCAAGCTCAGGCATTTTTTCTTCAAGAGAACGAACCTCCTCATAAGGAATACCATTCGGATCGAGAACGTCAGTCTTTATGTAATCAGGTACACAAAGCTCCTCGGGGGAGATGAAAACAAACTTGATACCGCTGTATCTTGACATAGCAGAGGTAAGCGAATGAACAGTACGTCCGAATTTAAGGTCACCACAGAAACCAATGGTAAGGTTGTCAAAATGGCCCTTTTCACGGTGGATAGTAAGAAGGTCTGCAAGTGTCTGAGTAGGATGATTGTGACCGCCATCACCTGCATTTATAACAGGGATAGAGGCAGCCTTTGATGCAACAAGAGGTGCACCTTCCTTCGGGTGACGCATTGCAATGATATCAGCATAACAGCTGACCATGCGAGCAGTATCGGAAACACTTTCACCCTTAGAGGATGACGAATTCTGACCATCGGAGAAGCCGATAACAGAACCTCCAAGCTCTATCATAGCAGCCTCAAAAGAAAGACGGGTACGAGTAGAGGGTTCAAAGAAAAGTGTCGCAAGTTTTTTATGAGCGCATTTATCCCAGTAATTTTCCGGATGCGCAATAATATCCTCCGCAGTTGAGATAAGAGAATCTATCTCATCCACGGAAAGCTGCATAATATCTATAAGGGAACGTGGCATGATATGACTCCTTTAATAATTTAGCAAAAACTTTGTCGCAATAAAAGTTTTGATAGGGCTTTTCCAAAAGTTGGCAGGGTTCAGGGACAGCGTCCCTGATCGAATGTCGCAACATTCGAAACCCCAGGACTTCGAGAAAAAGTTCCTCTTTTTGGTACTTTTTCTCCTCGCTAAAGGAGAAAAAGTACAGAAACAAGTCCGAAATAAGTCAAGCCGGTAAATCCAGCCGGTATCCTATCAGCCTACAAATTCACTGACAGCACGCTTGTATGCCGCAACAGGATCTTCCGCTGCTGTGATAGGTCTGCCCATTACGATATAGTCAGAGCCGATTTTCTTCGCTTCTTCGGGAGTCATTACTCGCTTCTGATCTCCCACATCACCACCGGCAAATCTTACACCGGGTGTTACTGTGCAGAAATCCTTTCCGCAATTATCGTGTACCTTTCCTGCTTCAAGAGGAGAGCATACTATACCGTCAAGTCCTGCAGTTTTCGCATTCTTTGCATAGTGAAGTACTACCTCGTCGATAGGTGCATCTATGAGAAGGTCACGCTTCATTACTTCTTCTGATGTGGAAGTAAGCTGTGTTACAGCAATGAGCATTGGTCTTTCTCTGCCAACTGCCGCAGCTCCTTCTGTAAGTCCTTCAAGTGCCGCTTCCATCATCGGAATAGTTCCGCCGGCATGAAGGTTTGTCATATCAACACCAAGATTCGCAAGCACTGCCATAGATTTTTTAACAGTGTTCGGAATATCGTGAAGCTTGAGGTCGAGGAATATCTTGTGTCCACGATCCTTTATTTCCTTAACGATTGACGGGCCTTCTGCATAAAACAGCTCCATACCGATTTTTACATAAGGCTTTACATCTGTAAATTTATCAAGAAATTCAAGAACAGCTGCCTTGGATGCGAAATCACAGGCAATAATTACGTCTTTTCCCATTAGTGAGCACCTCCGATTATTTCTTTAAGTGTACTTATCTTATATTTGTCCATTACTTCGGGGAGTTTTTCTATAATATCACGGCAAGCATAGGGATTTACAAGGTTAGCCGCACCGATTTCAACAGCAGTCGCACCACAGAGCATCATTTCAATAACATCCTCGGCAGATGAAACACCACCCATTCCGATAACGGGAATTTTTACGGCTTCGTATACCTGATATACCATACGCAAAGCTACGGGGAATATTGCAGGGCCGGAAAATCCACCCATTTTATTGGCAATAACAGGCTTACGACGGCGAAGATCTACTCTCATACCAAGCATGGTATTGATAAGCGAAATTCCGTCGGCACCGCCTGCTTCACACGCCTTTGCTATATCGACAATGTTTGTTACATTTGGTGAAAGCTTAATAAATACCGGCTTTGTTGTTACCTTTTTGACTGCAGATGTAACTTCCTCTGCAAGTGCAGGTGTTGTACCAAAGCTCATACCACCACCATGCACATTCGGACAGCTGATATTTACTTCAAACCAGCCTATCTCCGGGCATTCGTTGAGCTTTGCACAGGTATTTGAATATTCTTCAACAGAAAATCCGGAAACATTTGCCATAACAGGCTTATGGAAAACCTTACGCATTTCGGGAATTTCGTGGGAAATAACTGCGTCTACTCCGGGATTTTGCAGACCGACAGCGTTTATCATGCCTGCTTCACATTCAGCAATTCGAGGGGTGGGATTACCGAAACGTGCCTCCCATGTTGTACCCTTGAACGAGAATGTACCAAGCATATTGATATCGTAAAGCTCGGCAAATTCGTATCCGTAGCCGAAAGTACCTGATGCAGGAATTATCGGGTTATCAAGCTCGATACCACAGAGATCTACTTTAAGTCTTTCGTTTACCATATGATCTCTCCTTTCTCAAGCACAGGGCCATCCTTACAAATTCTCTTATTACCATATTTTGTCTTGCATGAGCATCCCATACACGCACCGAAGCCACAGCCCATTCTTTCTTCAAAGCTGTACTGACCTTCTGTTGTTGATTCATTATAAACAGCCTTTAGCATGGGTTCAGGACCGCAGGAATAGGTGTAGGTGTAATCTATCTTACCCATTGCAGAGGTAACAAAGCCTGCTATACCATACGAACCATCGACAGTTGTTACATAAACATCGCAGCCGAGGTCGAGGAATTCTTTTTCGCAGAAAATTTCGTTTTTATTATTAAAGCCGAGGATAACGGAAACCTTTTTGCCCTCAGCGAGAAGCTTTTTCGCAAGGTTATAGAGAGGCGGAACTCCCACTCCTCCACCGATAAGAAGTGGTCTATCACCGGATTTAGCGGTATTATAGCCATTTCCAAGTCCTGTGAGGATATCGAGAGTCTTTCCCTCAGTCATTTCAGCCATAGCTTCTGTACCACGTCCAACTACCTTATAGATGATAGTAAGTGTGCTGTCGTCATAATCGTTGACAGATATAGGTCTGCGGAGGAAGAAGCCGTCGAGCTGTATATTAACGAACTGACCGGAAGCAGTTATAGCGGAGGTATCGCCCGAAAGTACCATACGGTAAACATTCGGTGCGATAGCTTCGTTAGATTTTATTGTAAATACTGATTGTTTCATGTTATTCGGTATTCCTATTATTATTTACGCATCAATAGTGGAGATAGTGATAGTCATTTCTTCAAGAACGTCAAGCACTACTCTTACTGTATCAAGTGAAGTGAACGATGTAACACCGCAATCTACTGCGATTCTGCGAATCATATGTCCATCGAGAACACCGTCATTGGAGCTGATATCACTTGTATTGATTACATATGCGATATGACCTTCTCTGAGTGCATTCGGAATATCCTCGCAGCCTTCGCTGATCTTTCTGCGAACACGAGTACGAATACCATGCTCCTTGAGGAATTTTGCTGTACCCTCAGTTGCCTCGATATTGAAGCCGAGCTTATAGAATCTCTGGATAAGAGGCAGTGCTTCTTCCTTATCACGATCTGCGATAGTTGCAAGTACAGTACCGTAGTTCTGCATCTGTGTACCTGCCGCCTGAAGTGCCTTATACATTGCACGGTAAAGTCTGTCGTCATAGCCGATAGCTTCACCTGTAGACTTCATTTCGGGAGAGAGGTATGCGTCAAGTCCGCTGATCTTACGATAGGAGAATACGGGAACCTTTACATACCAACGCTTCTTTTCTTCGGGATAGATATCGAATATACCCTGTTCCTTGAGAGTTTTTCCGAGGATAACATTTGTTGCGATATCTGCAAGGCTATAGCCTGTTGCCTTTGAAAGGAAGGGAACAGTTCTGGAGGAACGCGGGTTTACTTCGATAATGAATACCTTTTCGTCCTTATCAACGATGAACTGGATATTGTAAAGACCTACGATACCAAGACCAAGACCGAGCTTCTTTGCGTATTCGAGGATAGTGCCCTTTACCTTTCCGGAAATGGAGAAGGAAGGATATACGGAGATAGAGTCACCGGAGTGTACGCCTGTACGTTCAACAAGCTCCATGATACCGGGTACGAATACGTTAGTACCGTCGCAGATAGCGTCAACCTCAACCTCCTTACCGAGGATATAGTGGTCAACGAGAACCGGCTTATCCTTATCAACTTCAACGGCAGTCTTGAGATAATGGCGCAGGCTTTCTTCGTTACCTACGATCTGCATAGCTCTGCCACCGAGAACGAATGAAGGACGAACGAGTACGGGATAGCCTATTTCTTCTGCTGTCTTAACGCCATCCTCTATATTTGTAACAGCTCTGCCTTCGGACTGAGGAATATTAAGCTCAGTGAGGATTCTCTCGAAGGTATCACGGTTTTCAGCGTTATCGATAGCCTGAACCGATGTACCGATGATATTTGCACCGCAATCATTCAAGGGAGCGGCAAGGTTAATAGCAGTCTGACCACCGAGAGAAGCGATAACATCATAGGAATTTTCGTAATCGAGGATATTCAGAACATCTTCTGTTGTAAGAGGTTCAAAATACAGCTTATCGGCAGTAGTATAGTCGGTTGAAACGGTTTCGGGGTTATTATTGATGATGATAGATTCAAGACCGCTATTTTTGATAGTAGTTACAGCATGAACTGTGGAATAGTCGAACTCAACGCCCTGACCGATACGGATAGGACCTGCACCGAGAACAACGACCTTCTGCTTATCGGTTACGATGGAATATGTAGAATTCTTACCGTTTGCATCAGCTTCAGCACAGTTATAGGAGCTGTAGAAATACGGGATATACGCACCTGTATGGCAGGTATCTACCATTGGGTACTGCGGACGGAGGTTATTTTCACGGCGCATAGCACGAACATCAGCCTCAGAGCAATTCCAAAGCTTAGCTACATACTTATCTGCAAAGCCCATCTTCTTAGCTTCTGTAAGTGCATCGAGGGTATGATTTTCCTTAAGAACTTCTTCGAAAAGTACGATTTCCTGCATTTCCTTCAGGAAATATTCGGTAATAGCTGTGATTTCGTGAATTTCTTCGACGTTTGCACCAAGACGGAACGCCTGAGCAACAGCATAGATAGTATCATCACGGAAATCACGGAGGTATTCTTTAAGCTCATCCATAGAATAATCATCGAATTTTGCCATATGGAGGTGGCAAACGCCGATTTCAAGAGAACGGAGAGATTTCAGCAGGCATTCCTTGAAGGTGATACCGATACCCATAGCTTCACCTGTAGCCTTCATCTGTGTACCGAGCTTATTTGAAGCAGAGGAGAACTTATCGAACGGGAAACGAGGAACCTTAGCAACGATATAATCGAGAGAGGGTTCAAATGCAGCTGTTGTATTAGCAATCTTGATATCCTCAAGAGTCATACCTACAGCGATCTTTGCTGTAACACGAGCAATCGGATAGCCGGAAGCCTTTGAAGCAAGTGCAGAGGAACGTGAAACTCTCGGGTTTACTTCGATGAGGAAATATTCAGAGGAGGTGGGGTTAAGTGCAAACTGTACGTTACAGCCACCTTCTATTTCAAGCGCACGAATGATTTTAATCGCGCTGTCGTTGAGCATTTTGAGGTCATGGTCGTTCAGTGTAAGGATAGGAGCAACTACGTTAGAGTCACCTGTATGAACGCCTACGGGGTCGATGTTTTCCATACCACAGATAGTGATAGCATGGTCTTCACCGTCACGCATAACTTCAAATTCGATTTCCTTATAGCCCTTAACGCTCTTTTCAACGAGAACCTGATGAACGGGGGACTGCTGGAAAGCACCTGCGCCCACTTCACGAAGCTCTTCTTCATTGTAAGCGAAGCCGCCGCCTGTACCACCGAGTGTGAAAGCGGGACGAAGAACTACAGGATAACCGATTTCACGAGCAGCCTTTGCAGCTTCTTCTATATCATAAGTGATTTCGGAGGGGATAACGGGTTCGCCTATTTCTTCGCAAAGCTCCTTGAAAAGCTCACGGTCTTCAGCACGTTCGATAGAAGCGGACTTAGTACCGAGAAGCTCAACACCACACTCTTTAAGTATGCCCTTTTTCTCAAGCTGAACAGCGAGGTTAAGACCTGTCTGACCGCCTATACCGGGGATAATGGCATCGGGACGTTCATAGCGAAGGATACGTGCTACATATTCGAGAGTGAGCGGTTCCATATACACCTTATCGGCAATTGTGGTATCGGTCATAATTGTAGCTGGGTTAGAGTTTACGAGAACTACCTCATAACCTTCCTCCTTGAGTGCGAGACAAGCCTGAGTGCCCGCATAGTCGAATTCTGCTGCCTGTCCGATAACGATAGGGCCGGAACCGATTATCATGATTTTCTTGAGATCAGTACGTTTTGCCATTGTATTATTCCTCCGATATATGTTAAACTTTTTTTCTGCTTTTTTACTGTTTTTACTGCTTTTTACTGTTATTTACTGCTTAATGTAGCTTATTTTGCCATCGCAGACGGTGAGTACGCATCTGCCGTTTACTTTTTCTCCTTCAAACGGTGTTGCTTTACCCTTTGAAAGAAAATCCTTTGTATCTATCGTATATTCTTCATCCAAATCAAACACTGTGAAATTACTCGGGAATTCGTTTGATATTCCGAATCTTTCGCATGGATTATCGTGCAGAAGCTCTATAAGCCGTTCAAGCGTGATAATTCCGGTTTTTACAAAATGAGTGTACATCAGCGGGAAGCACGTTTCTATTCCGACAACACCCATTGCACTTTTTTCAAGACCTTTTGATTTTTCTTCGGCTGAATGTGGTGCATGGTCTGTCGCTATCATATCTATCGTGCCATCTTTTATGCCCTCTATCAGTGCCAGTCTATCCTCACGCGATCTCAGTGGCGGATTCATCTTAAATCTTCCTTCTTCACGCAGATCACTGTCATCGAGAATGAGGTAATGCGGGCCTGTTTCGCAGGTGATGTTCACGCCATCGGCCTTTGCACGACGTATCAGCTCCACGCTTTCCTTTGTGGAAATATGGCACACATGATATGCACAGCCTGTTTCACGAGCAAGCTCTATATCTCTTTCAATAGGCTTCCACTCGGATTCTGAGCATATTCCACGATGCCCATGAGCCTTTGCATATTCTCCATCGTGGATATATCCGCCATTCAGCAGTGAATTTTCTTCACAATGTGCCGAAATGACCTTACCCAGCTCCTTTGCTTTAAGCATAGCGGAACGCATCATTTCACGCTCCTGAACACCTCGACCGTCATCGGAAAAGCCTACGACATACGGTGAAAGAGCGTCCATTTGCGACATTTCTTTTCCCATTTCGCCAACCGTCAAGGTACCGTACGGCAGAACCTTTATCACTGCGTCATTTTCGATAATGTCAAGCTGTTTCTTAAGATTCTCGTATGAATCGGGTGTGGGATTCAGGTTCGGCATTGCACATACGGCTGTATATCCACCGTGAGCAGAAGCAAGAGAGCCTGATGCTATTGTTTCTTTATAAGAAAAACCCGGTTCACGAAGATGCACATGAACATCGACGAAACCGGGGAATATGTGAAATTTGGAACCGTCAAATACCTGTACGTCTTCAAAAGAGTCAAAAGAATCAGAAGAAAAGACTACAGAAGCGGCGTTCGAAGCGACCAAAAGATCTGCAAAAGCAACGTCGTGACGGGAAGTATGGAGTTTACAGTTCTTGAAAAGGATTTTCATCCGTGCTCCTCCTGCGAGATTTTTGCGGAAAGTCGCCGAGGTGTGGGCATAACGACACCTGCACCACCACTAAAGGAAGGCGCAGACCCAATAAACCTTGGCGGCATCTCTGTACCGCATTAAAAATTCTTCGTTTCTATCTGATATATTTTAGCACAATGCCATTGCGATGTCAAGTAAAAAAAGCACAAAAATCCACACTGCATTACGCTCTCTTTTTGTACGAGAAATAAGTGCCGGCTTCTGTTCATTTTCACCTGCACTATAATTATAAAATAATTAACACATTATTGATGAAATTTCATATTACGATTGCTATACTTTATTATGCGTTTTTTAATTATTATGTTATTATAAGGAAGAAAACTGTTTTATGTTAAAATTATCCGAAATCACAAAGGTTTATCCCTCAGGTGAGGTTACGGCTCTGCATGGCGTTTCGATTGCGTTTCGTCAAAATGAGTTCGTATCTATTTTAGGCCCGTCAGGTTGCGGTAAGACTACGCTTCTCAACATTATCGGCGGACTTGACCGTTACACCTCAGGTGAGCTTTATGTTCGCCACGTTCCGACAGCAAAATTTACCGACCGTGACTGGGATTCATACCGTAATCACTCCATCGGCTTCGTTTTCCAGAGCTACAACCTTATTCCGCACCAGACTGTTCTCGCAAATGTAGAGCTTGCACTGACACTCTCCGGTGTTTCAAAGGCTGAAAGACGTCGTCGTGCCGAGGAAGCTCTCCGTGCAGTAGGTCTTGGCAATCAAATGAAGAAAAAGCCCTCGCAGATGTCAGGTGGACAGATGCAAAGAGTAGCTATTGCTCGTGCTCTCGTAAACGACCCCGATATTCTTCTCGCAGACGAACCAACCGGTGCGCTTGACTCCGAAACCTCTGTTCAGATCATGGATATTCTCCGTGACGTTGCAAAAAACAAGCTTGTTATCATGGTAACTCACAACCCTGAGCTTGCAGAACAGTATTCCACTCGTATAGTTCGTGTTCTCGATGGTAAAATAATCGAGGATACCGACCCTTATTCCCCCGAAGAAGAAGAAAAAGAAAGCTACACTACAGAAGCTGTTGACAATGCAGAAAAAGTCAAGGGCAAAAAACGCACTTCAATGTCATTCGGAACAGCACTGGGACTTTCTCTGAACAACCTTATGACAAAAAAGGCGCGTACATTCCTCACAGCCTTTGCAGGAAGCATTGGTATTATCGGTATTGCGCTGATTCTTTCACTCTCGAACGGTATCAATCTCTATATCGACAAGGTGCAGGAGGACACTCTTTCTGCTTACCCTGTACAGATAGACAAAATGACCGTTGACATGAATTCTCTTTTCACCTCAATGGTAGCGGCACAGGAAGAAAATTCCTCCGAAGAAATCGTTGACGATGGCTCTATCCATTCAAACACAATGATGTATGATCTTATGGATACGATGATGTCAGTCGATGTTCAGGAAAACAACCTCTCGAAGTTTATGGACTACATTGAAGAAAAGGGTGGTGACTTTGACGGTTACGCCTCTGCTGTATCATATGGCTATAATCTTCCGCTTGATATTTATTCCGTAAGCAAGAAAAATGACGATGGTATTCCCGAACAGATAAACCCGTCAGCACTTTTCTCCGGAATGATGTCCGGTATGGCAAGTGCCGGTTCTCAGGCAAATCAAAGCGGTATGTCGATGATGTCGAGCAATCTTACAATATGGCAGGAAATGATCGACAACGATGAGCTTATGGATCAGCAGTACGATATTGTTGCAGGTAAAATGCCCGAGGAATGGAACGAGGTCGTGCTTGTTGTCGATGAAAATTACCGTATAAACGACGTTTTCCTCTATGCTCTCGGCTTTAAGGATTCAGACGAATTTGCAGAGCTGATGAAGGCTGCACTGAACGGTGAGCAATTCAATGCCGAAAGCGAATCATGGACCTATGACGAAATAATCGGCTATGAATTTGCGCTTGTTCTTCCTACAGACAAATATCAGAAGAACGACGGTATTTGGGAATATATGGGTGACAATGCTTCGTTCATGCAGCTTGCTGTTGACAATTCCGAAAAGCTTGTTATTTCAGGTATAATCAAGCCAAATCCCGAAGCTGTCGCAACCTCTATCACAGGTGCGATAGGCTATCTTCCTTCTCTTTCAGAGCATATAATAGCAAAGGTTTCCGAAGCTGAAATAGTGAAGGATCAGATGAACAATCCCGAAACAGACGTGCTTCTCGGACTCCCCTTTGCAACTGACGAAAATTCTCCCGAAAACCTCACAAACGAAGAAAAAAGCGATGCTATTCTGAACGCACTCGAAAAAATGTCAAACGCAGAACGTGCTTCCGCTTACACAAAGGCAACCTCGACTCTTTCCGATGAAGAAGCGCAGTCCGTAGCAATGCAGCAATTATCCGCAATGCCTGCAGGAGACGTTATGATTCTTCTTACACAGGCAATGGTTGCACAGTCCGGCATGGATGAAGCAACGGTATCGGCTTATCTTGCAAATATGTCTGAGGAAGAAATATCAGCCTACACCTTGCAGATACTCGCCGAGCAGACAAAGCAGACCTACGCTGCACAGACTGAAGAAAAGCTTGGTTCAATGACTACAGACCAGCTCTCCGATGCACTTGATGCAACGCTTGCTGAAATGACAGCTGAACAGATAGTTGAAAAATTCATTGAATATATGCCGTCGGTAGTTTCCGAATCCACCTACAAGGAAAACCTCGACAAGATCGGTGTGGTAGATCCCGAAGATCCTTCGTTCATCAGAATTTACGCTGAAACCTTTGATGCAAAGGATGAAATAGCACGACTTATCGATGAATACAACACCTCAGCAAACAACGATGGCAGGGAAGAAGACGTTATCAGCTACACCGACTATGTTGCGCTGATGATGTCCTCTGTTTCAACAATAATCGATGTTATTTCGTATGTGCTTATCGCATTCGTATCGATATCGCTTATCGTATCTTCGATAATGATAGGTATTATCACCTACATATCCGTTCTCGAACGTACAAAGGAAATCGGTATTCTTCGTGCTGTCGGTGCTTCAAAGAAGGATATCTCCCGTGTATTCAACGCTGAAACACTTATTGTAGGCTTCACATCAGGTGCTATAGGCATAATTGCGACAATACTTATCTGTATTCCCGCAAACATTATCATAAAGCATTTGACAGATATTTCAAATCTTGCACAGCTTCCCGTAGAAGGCGGAATAGGACTTGTTATAATTTCGATGGTGCTTACAATGATAGCAGGGCTTATCCCATCTCACGTTGCTGCAAAGAAAGACCCTGTTGAGGCTCTTAGAAACGAATAAATTCAAGTAAAAATTTGCACTCTCTCAGTGGTTCACAGGCATTATCCTCGTGACGCTGTTGAGATGAGTTACGGCCAGCCGTAAAGGGCAGATTTCGCTGACATGATGTGTGAAATTCTCACCATCGCCAGTGAAATCTGCCCTTTTGAAATCCTGTTCAGCCTTACCAACATCTCCTTCCATGAAGTGAGTGCTTAAAGCTTTGGTTAATGAAAATTCTCAATTATCATTTCATAGCATACAACAGTTTTGCGATGCTCACGGTACAAATTATTTGCAAAATATAACAAAATACTGTAGACATTCAGTGCTGTTTATGCTATAATGACGGTAAATTAACACTTTTCCCACAAAGGAGAACTACTATGGCTAAAAAATTAAGAATCGGTATCATTGGCACAGGCGGTATCGCTCATGCTCATGCCAATGCTTACAAGAATTTCGATGATGTTGAAATCGTTGCAGGTGCCGATATTATCCCCGGCAAGGCTCGTGCTTTCCTCGATGAATTCGGTTGGACTGATGCGACTGCTTATGAAACTCACGAAGAGCTCTGCGCAAGAGATGACATCGATGCCGTTTCTATCTGCACATACAACTCTCAGCACGCTGCTCCCTGTATCTGCGCTCTGAAGTCCGGCAAGAACGTCATGCTCGAAAAGCCTATGTGCGTTACACTTGACGAAGCTAAGGCTATTCGCAAGGCTGAAGAAGAATCAGGCAAGTTTGTTTCCGTTGGTTTCCAGCCAAGATACGGTGCAAATGTTAAAAAGGTTAAAGAAGTTATCGATTCCGGCGTTCTCGGCGATGTTTACTACGTTGTTGTCGGTGGCGGTCGTGTTAAGGGTATTCCCGGTCGTACATTTATCGAAAAGGACAAGGCTGCCGTTGGTTGTGTAGGCGATATCGGTTGCTACGGTCTTGATTTCGCTCTCAATTCTATCGGTTATCCGAAGCCGCTTACCGTTTCTGCAAAGCAGTTTGCTCATTTCGGTAAGAACCCCAAGAAATACAAGGAAGCTGATCGCTTTACCGTTGATGATGACTTTGCAGTAGCAATGATTCGTTGCGAAGGTGATATCGTTATCGACTACCGTGCTTCATGGGCTATGAACATGGACACAACAGGCGATTCTCTCTTCTTCGGTACTGATGCAGGTCTTAAGGTAAAGGCTCCTGTAGGCTGCTGCTGGGATGGTGCTGCCGGTGATCTCGTTATCTACAAGGATGACGAAGAAGGCAAGCAGGTCGCTACAGAGGTTCCGATAGACGGTGACAATGTAAAGACAAATATGTTCGAGATGAAGATTCGTGCTTTCGTTGATGCTTGCTACACCAACGGTCCGGCACCTATCCCGACCTCTCAGATCATCTACAACCAGGCTATCATTGATGGTATCATCAGATCCAGTGCCTGCGGTCACGAAGTTGAAATCGATCTGTAATATAGAATAAGATATGATGGGGAAGCTGTAATATTACCTGCTTTGCGTGGGCGATATTACAGCTTTTTCAGCTTTTGTGTGAAGCAAAATAGAACTTTATCTGAAAACTATGTGAAAAAATTCTTTTGTTTTTCCAAAAAATAGTTGACACGCCTCATAAAGCATGATATAATACACATAAACATTTTAAGTTTAGCGATTTGTTTGTTGATTTTTAACAAATGCGCACTATTTCTTGCCCAACGGGTATTTTTGGAGGTACAGTATGAAAAATAAGCTTTTATCACTACTTCTTGCGCTTCTCATGACTTCCTCTGCATTCACCCTTATAGCTTGCGGTGAAAACGATGTAAACAGCGACACCAAGCCACAGACTTCCGATTCTTCGGAAAATTCCGACAGCAATGACAGCTCCGATGCTTCTACAGTTGAATCTGACAAGGAGCTTACAGCCATGGAAGAACGTGCCCTTGTTCCCGACGATCTTCCCGAAGAAGAATTCGGTGGTCGCACCTACACAGTAATGACAACTCCCGTTGGCGTAGGCGGTTTTGACTATCGTACAGAAATAGATGCGGAATCTATCAACGGTGACTCTCTGAACGACTCTATCTACAACAGAAACGCAGGTATTGAAGATCGTTTTGATGTTATTATCAATGTTGAAGGCGTTGAAACTCCCGAAAATGTTCTCAACACCTTTGTTAAAGCAGGCACACCTGACTACGATCTCGCAAGCCTTTTCAATCACGAGGTACACACTGCCGTTCTGCAAAAGTCGGTTCTCAACTGGCTCGATGCAAAATATCAGAATCTCGACAAGCCGTGGCACAATTCTCTCGCCAACGACGGTGCGATAATCAACGGTATCCTCTATGCGATATGCTCTGATCTCTCGCTCACTTCAATGACATATACACACGCATTCTTCGCAAATCTTGACCTTGCCGCCACATACAATATTGCTCCTGACGATCTCTACAACACTGTAAAGGAAGGTAAGTGGACTCTCGATCACTTTATCACACTTACAGAAAATATGTATCTCGACACTGACGGCGACGGAATAAGAAGCGACGCTGACACATACGGCTTTGCATATCGTGTTACAAACCCGTCTGACGTTTGGTTTACAGCTTTTGGCGGTGAATACTGCAGAGTAACAGAGGATGGCAAGGTTGAAATGACCTTCATGAACGAAAAGACCGTATCCATGCTTGAAAAGCTTAATCAGTGGCACTGGAACACTCCCGGTATGTATATGTACGGCAGACAGTACGAAGAAGAAACATATTTCCTCCAAGGTCAGCTCGTATTCGCACCTCTCCGCTTCGTAGCTGCGTACAATGTTCTCCGTGAAATGGATCAGTCCTACACTATGCTTCCGTTCCCCAAGTGGGATGAAAATCAGGAAGCGTACTACACCAATGCTGATGACAAATTCTCAACCTTCCTGATTCCAAAGACCTCCTATGATTCAATGGACTTCATAAGCATAATTTTTGAGGCACTTTGTGCTGAGTCATACAAGCAGGTAGTTCCGATTTACTATGATGAAGCATTGAAGGGACGCTATTCCAACGACCCGACTACTGCCGAAATGGTTGACATCATCATGGCAGGACGTAAATTTGACTTTGCATTCCAGTTTGCTGAAACTGTATTCAGCAATGTTCCTTACACCTTCCGTAACATGATAAGAGCAAACAACTCCAACCTTGCATCCGATTACAAAAGCAAAGAAAAAATGTTAAACAAAACTGTTGATCTCACTTTCAGCAAGTTCTACAACCCGGAAGATCTTATTCCGGATTGATAAATCTTTTACAGCACAAAAAGCACAGTCAAGCCTCACAAGGCTACGGCTGTGCTTTTTTTCTTCACCCAATCCGGAACTTTCACGAAGGCTCTCGTAACCTCGCTTTATGCAAAAAAAAGTACCCTCGATGAGGATACTTCTTTTTTTTACGCAAAGGGAGGGATTCGAACCCTCGGTCGGTTATTAGCCGAACAC
>CAYSEF010000035.1:0-20804 GCA_964430105.1 uncultured Ruminococcus sp.
AACAACAAAAAAACAGCAGTCCGTTAAGAACTGCTGTTTTTCTATTTTCTTTTGTATTACTTGTTGCCGTAAGTGCCTTCAGTATCGAAAGTAATACCCTTGTCTTCCTTAGCCTTGGAGGAAGCGATCTTCTTCTGGAGTTCTTCCCAGAATTCTTCGCCATCGTTCGGGAGATCAACCCACTTATCCTTCCAGCTGGAGAGCATCATAGCATTCGCGATAGAAAGACCGTTGATACCTTCGTAACCGGATGCAAGAAGTTCTTCGCCAAAGAGGATGTGATTTACAAAGTTCTTGCAAATACCGGTGTGCTGTTCACCGTGACCGCCTTCAACTTCGATTTCAACAGTTTCGCTCTTGATACCCTTGAAGCCGTCCTGGCATTCAAATGTATGTACACGTTCATCTTCTTCAAGCTTTGTGTACATAAGGTGACCCTTTTCATAAACGAGCTTACCCTTAGAACCGGTAACTTCAAGACGGTTTGTACCGGGGCATTCACCTGTTGTAGTGATGAACACACCTGTAGCACCGTTCGGATACTTAGCCATAGCAGTAACATCATCTTCTACTTCGATGTCATGATACTTACCGATTTCGCAGTTAGCATAGATCGAAGAAGGCATACCGAAGATCCACTGCCAGAGGTCGAGGTTATGCGGGCACTGATTCATAAGAACACCGCCGCCTTCACCTGCCCAAGTAGCACGCCATCCGCCACTATTGTAATATGCCTGAGTTCTGTACCAGTCGGTGATGATCCAAACGCATCTCTTGAGTTCACCAAGTTCACCGTTCTGTACCATTTCACGCATCTTCTGATAGAACTTATCTGTTCTCTGATTGAACATAAGGCCATAAACCTTACCGCTCTTCTTAGCAACTTCCATCAGCTCTACAACCTTCTTAGTGTAAACGCCGGCGGGCTTTTCAGAAAGAACGTGCAGACCATTTTCAAATGCATCGATACCGATTACAGGGTGGTCGTAGTGAGGAGTAGCGATAAGAACCGCATCAACAAGACCGCTTGTAATAAGCTCGTGAGAATCAGTGAAATAGGTTACATCCTTGCCTTCGCAGGTCTTTTTAGCCCATTCGATTCTTTCAGGCTTAACATCACAAACAGCGGTCAGTTCAGCGTGGGGAACTTCGCCGTTAATGAATCTCTTAACGTGACCTGAACCCATGTTACCGATACCGATAACGCCAAATCTAACTTTATCCATAGTTAACCTCCAGGTTAATATTTTTCTGCATATATTATATAGCATTTTCACTAATTTTGCAAGTGATTTTTAAATTTTTGTTGGATTTTTTCAGAATTTCTACTATTTTTTAATTTCACAAAACAAAAAGGGACTGCCATGCGTAGGAAATAATTCCTACAGCACAGCGTCCCTTAATATTTATCTTACAGACCGCGCTTTACATAGTGTGTATGAAGAAGCTCGTGTGCCTTGTGAGAGTTAGGTTCACCGAGGAATTCATCATAAACCTTCTTAATGAGCGGATTTTCATGAGATTTTCTGTATTCGAGCTTTTCAGCATCAGCCTTATACAGTACAGATGCACGAAGAGACTTGAGGTCAACAGTATTTCTTACAGATGCAGGCTGAGTAGGCTGACCACCACCATTTACGCATCCACCGGGACATGCCATAATTTCGATGAACTGTACATCGTATGTGCCGTCCTGAACGCCCTTAAGGAGCTTATTCGCATTAGCTGTACCGGAAGCAACAGCAACTTTGAGTTCGATGTCACCAAGCTTGTAAGCTGCGAACTTGATGCCTTCTGTACCACGAACATCCTCGAATTCAAGCTTTTCAAGAGGCTTGCCTTCGATAACTTCTGCAGCAGTACGGAGAGCAGCTTCCATAACGCCACCTGTTGCACCGAAAATCGCACCTGCACCGGAACCAACATCGATAGGCTGGTCAAACTTTTCGTCTGCAAGAGACTTAAAGTCAATACCTGCCATTTCGATCATACGACCGAGTTCACGAGTAGTAACAGCGATATCTACACCGGGCATACCGTCAACATCCTGACCATCACGAGAAACCTCAAACTTCTTAGCGGTACAAGGAATAGCGGAAACGAATACGATATCCTTAGGATCAAGACCCATCTTTTCTGCAAAATAAGTCTTATACATTGCACCAAACATCTGCTGAGGAGACTTGCAGGTGGAAAGATTTTCGGTCATTTCCGGGAAGTAATGTTCGCAGTACTTAACCCATCCGGGAGAGCAAGAGGTGATCATCGGGAGTACGCCACCATTCTTAACTCTGCCAAGGAATTCTGTTGCTTCTTCCATAATGGTAAGGTCGGCAGTAAAGTTCATGTCATATACGCCATCGAAGCCGAGCTTCTTGAGAGCCGCAACCATCTTTCCTTCTGTGTCAGTACCGGGTTCATAACCGAAGCATTCACCGATAGTAGCACGAACGGAAGGTGCACAGCAAATAGCAACGTGCTTTGTAGGATCAGAGATAGCATCGAAAATCTTCTGAGTGTCATCCTTTTCATAGAGAGCACCAACAGGACAAGCAACGATACACTGACCGCAGTTGATACACGATGTTTCAGCGAGAGGAAGTTCGAATGCGGTTGCGATCTTGGAATCATAACCACGGTTTACAGTACCGATAGCGCCAATACCCTGGAGCTTGTTACAAGCAGCAACGCAGCGACGGCAAAGGATACACTTGTTATTATCACGGATGATAGAAACGGAAGAAGTATCGATATCTTCCTTCTCAACCTTACCGCCATAATTGAACTTATCTTCGTCGCACTTATATTCCTGAGCAAGCTTCTGAAGTTCGCAGTTTGTAGAACGGATACAGGAGAGACATTTCTTTTCATGAGCGGAAAGCACGAGTTCGAGGTTCGTCTTTCTTACGGCACGAATCTTGGGAGTATTTGTTTCGATCTCCATACCTTCGTTTACAGGATAAACGCAGGAAGCAACGAGACCTCTTGCACCCTTTACTTCAACAAGGCAAAGACGGCAAGCACCGATCTCATTGATATCCTTGAGGTAGCAGAGAGTGGGGATGTCGATATTCGCATATCTGCAGGCTTCGAGAACTGTAACACCGGCAGGTACGGAATATTCAGCACCATTTATTATTACATTTACCATATCCATATGTATTTCCGACCCTTTCAATTATTTCTTAGAGATAGCACCGAACTTACACTTTTCGATACAAGCGCCACATTTTACGCACTTTGCGTTGTCAATAACGTGAGCTTCCTTAACCTTACCTGAAATAGCACCTGCGGGACATTGTCTTGCGCAGAGGGTACAACCCTTACACTTATCAGCGTCGATAACATAGGAGAGGAGCTTCTTACATACGCCTGCGGGACACTTCTTATCTACGATGTGAGCAACATATTCTTCACGGAAGAATTTAAGTGTGGAGAGAATCGGGTTCGGAGCTGACTGACCGAGAGCACAAAGAGATGCAGACTTGATATAATTTGCAAGCTCTTCCAGCTTATCAAGGTCTTCCATTTCACCGTTACCGCTTGTGATCTTATTAAGGATCTCGAGAAGTCTTACAGTACCGATACGGCAGGGAGAACATTTACCGCAGGATTCATCAACTGTGAATTCGAGGAAGAACTTCGCGATATCAACCATACAGGTGTCTTCATCCATAACGATAAGACCACCGGAACCCATCATAGAGCCAATCTTTGTAAGGTTATCGAAGTCGATAGGAGTATCTGCGAGATATTCGGGAATACATCCACCGGAAGGACCACCTGTCTGAGCAGCCTTAAACTTCTTACCATTCGGAACACCACCACCGATGTCTTCTACAACTTCACGGAGAGTTGTACCCATCGGGATTTCAACAAGACCTGTATTCTTGATCTTACCACCAAGAGCGAATACCTTAGTACCCTTAGAGCCTTCTGTACCCATAGAGGAGAACCAATCAGCACCCTTGAGGATGATCTGTGCGATATTTGCGAGAGTTTCTACGTTATTTACGATAGTAGGCTGACCCCAAAGACCCTTAACTGCAGGGAACGGAGGACGAGGACGGGGTTCACCACGATTACCTTCAATAGAGGTAAGAAGTGCGGTTTCTTCACCACAAACGAACGCACCCGCACCAAGACGAATGTGAATATCAAAATTGAAGCCTGTACCGAAGATATTCTTACCGAGAAGACCGTATTCACGAGCCTGTTCGATAGCGATATTAAGTCTCTTAACAGCGATCGGATATTCAGCACGAACATATACCCAACCTTCATCAGCACCGATAGCATAGCCTGCGATAGCCATAGCTTCGATTACTGCGTGAGGGTCACCTTCAAGAACGGAACGGTCCATGAACGCACCCGGGTCACCTTCGTCGGCGTTACATACAACATACTTTTTATCTGAAACGGATGCTCTTGCGAACTGCCACTTACGACCTGTCGGGAAGCCACCGCCACCACGTCCGCGAAGACCGGAATCAAGGATGCACTTGATAACATCATCGGGAGTCATTTCCTTCAGCACCTTTGCAAGTGCGAAGTAACCATCCATTGCGATATATTCATCAATTTCTTCAGGGTTGATAACACCGCAGTTACGGAGCGCAACTCTTTTCTGCTTCTTATAGAATGCGGTTTCGCTAAGAGAAGATGCAACAGCTTCTTCTTCACCCTTAGCATCACCGGTATCATTATAAACAAGTCGTTCTACGATACGACCCTTGAGAAGATGTTCAGAAACGATTTCCGGAACGTCTTCAGGAGTTACCATGCTATAGAAAGTACCTTCGGGGTAAACGATCATAATCGGACCGAGAGCACAAAGACCGAAACAACCGGTCTGAACGATCTTGATCTCATCTTCAAGTCCCTTAGCCTTCAGCTCATCAGCGAGCTTTTCATAGATCGCACGGCTACCGGAAGATGTACATCCTGTACCGCCGCAAATCAATACATGAGAACGAATCATAAATGCTTATTCCTCCTAAAAGTTAGATCTGGGCCGCACCGATTGTATATTCGGTAACAGTTTCGCCGCCCTTGATGTGCTTTTCGATAACTTCCTTAGCCTTTTCTGCTGTCATATTAACGTAAGTGACCTTATCCTTGCCCTTTTCGTAAACTTCAACAACAGGCTCATACTGGCAGATACCGAGACATCCGGTTTGGGTAACAATAACCTTATCGGAGATATCTGCTTCGGAAACACCTTCAACGAAAGCATTCAGAACGGGACGAGCACCTGCTGCGATACCACAGGTAGCCATTCCGACTACGATACGAATGTCTCCACTGGAAGTGCGAACAGATACCTTGTCCTTCATTTTAGCCTTTATGGCCATGAGTTCCTCGAGTGACTTCATAGTGTTGTTCCTTTCCTGATCGTAAATTTATTTAATTAACTAAAAACTGTGTTATTTTCACGGACAGCATCATACTGTTCCGCAAGATATTCGCCGATCCATTTTAGGATCTCAGGTTCAGCGAGGGAAATATCCCCCAGCATAGCACGAAGCTCAGTACACGATAGATTTACCTCACCATTTTCGGTAATATGAGTGAATGTAAAATCAACATCAGGTGCGCCTTGAATCAAGGTTTTTACAGTTTCGACAATATCGCCGAGCGGGATAAAATCAATGTGATTTCTTCCGAACCTTGCTTCTGTAACAGTCCCGTGAGCATCACTAACCGATTCGTGAACAGATTTCACTGTAACCTCGCCACCCGTCATTTCTGCAAGCATAGTCAGAAACGGGATACCAAGACCGACATTTCTTGTCTTTCTTGTGGTAAAAAACGGATTTTTAACACATTTAAGCTGTTCAGCTGTCATTCCGCAACCATTGTCAGAAACAGAAAAATACAGCCAATCGCCCTCCTCCGCCAGCTTTATCGAAATTACATCCGCACCGGCACGGACAGAGTTCATGGTTATATCCAGAATATACAGTGAAAATTCATCCAATACCGTCACCATCCACACACTCAACACTGTAACAGTTCATGAATACCTACGCAAAGCTCATAAGCTGTCATTTCTGTTGACAGAACGGTAATTCCGTTTTCCTTTGCAGCGTCGAGTGCATCCGGGATAAGGTCTGTACCCTCCGCAAGAATCACAGCCGCCGTTTTAGTAAGGCTTGCTACCGCTATTACATTGGTATTTTTCATGATTGTTATCCACAGCTCACCGACTTTTATATGACTCATTGCGTGACTGAGAAAATCACACGCATACACGCCACAAAATTCCTTTTCGGTTTCACCTGTCACAACATTAAGTGAAAGTCTTTCACATAGTACAGAAAGCTTCATCTATCCTGATTTTGAAGTCGAGTTAATAATTACTGATACTTAGCAAGGATGCCTTCGAGCATATTGGGTTCAAGTCTGCCATAAACATCTTCACCGATGGTGAGAACCGGAGCAAGACCACATGCACCAATGCAACGAGTAGCATCAAGGCTGAATCTGAGGTCGGATGTAATACCGCCGTTCTGAACGCCAAGAAGAGATTCGAGCTTATCCATAAGAAGACCGGAGCCCTTAACATAGCAAGCTGTACCAAGACATACTGCGACCGGATGAGAACCCTTGGGATTAAGAAGGAACTGTGCATAGAATGTTACAACACCGAACACTTCGGAGAAAGGAATATCGAGAGCCTTAGCGATATGACGCTGAACCTCTTCGGGAAGGTAGCCATAGATATCCTGTGCCTGCTGAAGGATGGGCATAAGAGCGCCCTTCTGATCCTTGTTCGCAGCGATAACTGCATCAAGAGCAGCAAGCTGTTCGGGAGTACCCTTGAACTTAACGGATGTCATAGGTTTTTTCATAGAGCTGTTAATCCTCCTGAATATATAAATAAATAATAAACAATAGTAGGTCGCTTAACAGTGCAATAACTGTTATACAGCTTATGCAAGGTGCTCAATTTTTATTTTTCGCAGAATTTTTCTACTGCATCAGCTGCGGATTCAAGATAATCGTTTTCCATAAGCTCGATAACACCATGGTCAATGAGAGAAGCAAGCTTAGGATCGATAGGCATACGTCCAATGAAAGGAATACCATACTGATCGCAAACAGCTTCAGCCTTGGATTCACCGAACACATGAAGCTCCTTACCGCAATCAGGGCATTTTACATAAGACATATTCTCAACAAGACCGATAACCGGAATATTCATGAGAGAAGCCATATTTACAGCTTTACCGACTATCATTGAAACGAGATCCTGAGGAGTTGTTACAATAATAATGCCGTCAAGCTTGATAGACTGGAAAACTGTCAGCGGAACGTCACCTGTTCCCGGAGGACAGTCGATAAACATATAGTCAACATCTCCCCAAACAACATCAGTCCAGAACTGCTTAACTGTACCTGCGATAACAGGGCCACGCCAAACAACAGGACGAGTTTCTTCTTCAAGAAGGAGGTTTACGGAGATCATCTTGATACCTGTTTTTGTTTCAAGCGGGATAAGACCGTCACCGGTAGAAAGAACATCGCCCTTAGTACCGAAAGCCTTAGGAATAGACGGGCCGGTGATATCCGCATCGAGAATAGCGCATTTATAGTCACGTCTCTGCATAACAGTAGTGAGCATGGAAGTAACGATAGACTTACCAACACCACCCTTACCGGAAACTACGCCGATAACGTGCTTTACATGAGAATCTTTGTGAGGTGCATCATATTGAGGTTCCGCATTGCGTGAAGAACAGTTTGCACTGCAAGTGGAACAATTATGTGTGCATTCAGAAGTTTGTGCCATAATACTTTCCTTTCAAGTTGTAGACAGCCAATAATCGTGATTTTTATTCTAATTTTGTTAAATTTAATAAGCTGTCATCTGCTAATCACTCATATATTATATAACATATTATCAAAAAATACAAGGGATTCGCGAATTTTCCTTATTTTTTCTTTACTTTTTACAATTCCGAAAAAAATAAAGAACGCTGAAATAAATACAGTAAAGTATATTCTGTATCATTTCACGCGTTCTTTATAGTTATTTTTCGACCTTTTCTTCGTTCAAGTCATCTTCGACTGCTTTATTCAAACGAGCCTTGTGTCGCTCCGATATCGCCATAGCTATCTTAAAAGCTCCGGCAAATATCACAGCAGGAATAAGCGCAAACAGTGCAAACCATCCACATTCAGCACCACCGATTACGCTTGCATCAACAGTTGTCAACACAAGTGCGAAAACTATCGTTGCTGCCAAGAACAAAAGTCCTGCTGTATTGATGTGCGATTTTTTGCATTTACTCATCAGTTTTACAGACAAAAATGCAAGAACCGCACCTGAAAGGACTATAGCTGAGGAGAGTATTGCGAGTGCAACTGTTTCATCAAATGAGAATCCCAAAAATATTCCAAGGAATCTCAGTGCAGGCAGAAACGATGAAACGAGCAATCCCCAACAAACACCCACAACAGCCGAAACAACGGTTTCATGCTTACCTTCATCTCGTCTGATAACACTGTCGTCATATTTTTCAAACGACATCATCAGCACCGCCGCAAAATCGAACAAAAGTCCCCATATCAAAATAAAAACTGCCGAAAGAAGTGGAATATCGAACAGCACTGCTGAGAAAATCACAACAAGACGAGCGATTTGTGATGCTGTAAGATAAAATTTTGCCGCACTGATATTACACAGCGCTCTTGATGACATACGCATTGCACGAACTACTCCGCCAAGTCCGCCAAATCCGGCTTCAACTGCTCTTCCACCTTCTCTGTGGACTATCACAGTGGCATTTTTAGTTAAAATTTCAGGAACAGTTCGTATTTTTGATCTTGCCGTCGCTATACCAATATCAGCCGCAGCTAAAACGCCAGAATCCCACGTTTCACGACCGACAGCAGCAGTAAGCGGAGCCGCCTCATCTTCTTCCTGCAAAACCTTGTCCGCACCTGACACACGGTCATGCATAACTATTTTCATTGCATTAGAATAAGCTGTCGCAAGAAATGTTTTTTGCACATCAGCGAATGAAACTATCATTCCATCCATGCCTACAGAATCAACGATATCATCATTAAGCTGTGATGCATTTATACGAAGCGTTTTTTTATTAAACAGCCCGATTCTGTGACAGTAGTAAAGATCCGCATCAGGATTTTCCGTGAATAATATCGGCGTTACTCCTGCGTTTTTCAGATATTCCAAATTGTGTACAGCATTCTCCTCAGGTTCTTCAGAAACTGCCAGGAATCCTGCAAACGTCATATACTGCGTCAGCACAGCAACTCTGTTGAGCTGTAAATACGGTGATTTTCTCAATGCAACCGCAACAATATTAGCACCGCCAAATTCAAGCCTTGCACATTCCGTAAATATTTTACGCTGTAATTCTTCTGTCAGGGGTTCTGTACCATCAGCCGTTTCTGCACTTGTACAGCATCGCAAAACAGTATCTATAGAGCCAACCGCAACCGCCCAAACATCACCTTCACGGTCTATCAGCGATATTTCCATCCCCATAGTATTTCTGTCAGTCGCACCCTTGTGGTCGTAAAGCGCATATGATTCTGTCAAATTTTTTCCGGATTTTCTGACAAACGAATCTGCTGCACGTCTTATCACCTTATCAATCTCTGTTATATGTCCGGCATCTGCACTACCGCTTGAAATACCCATATTATTTCCTGCCGAGGCTGCAAGTGCAAGAGATATCAGCTCATCCGGTGAATTATCGTTTTTCTTTACATTATTATATATGGAATATTTGCCTTTGGAACGATATGCATACAGCTCAGAGCGACCGGACTTAAAGAATGACGAACCACAAAAAACCATTCTTCGTACATTGATAATATCCTCAATTTTCTCAGGCTGACGTATCACTGCCCTTGCGGATGAATCGGAATGATCGGTCAATTCACCTGCATCACGCACAGCGACAGCTATCATTATCGTTGCAATTATTGTAAGAAACTCACTCATAGCTGCGACTGCCATAGACATTGTTCCGAAGAAAACATCCGAAAGAGAGGTATTTTCTCCCATAAACAGCGAAAGTGCTGTCAGTATCATAACACACGCAATCATAACGAGTGCAGAAGTCTTTGACCATATGCGCAGCTTTTCCACTACAGGTAATTTATCCGCAGGAGGGAGCGTTATTCCGCCCTGTTTTCGTGAGATAAGCGCAGCCTCACCGCACGATGTAACTGCCATTCTAAGCGAACCGGACAGCACAAGTGAACCTGCGAAAAGCATATTTGATCTAAATTCGCACGGTACTTCGCCATCTATTGTTACCGAAATAGTGGTATCGAATTTGTGCACCGGCGTTTTATTATCCGTTATACCACGCTCACTCACAACCGAATCATCACCTGCAATAACTCTACCGTCAGCAGGAACAGTATCTCCGGGTTCCAATACAACTATATCTCCCGGCACGATTTCTGATGCAGAAACAAGAGTGATCCTTCCGTTTCGTATAACTGAAACAGTCGGAATTTTCTGTTTTGCGCTATCTTCGAGAATACGGTTAGCTCTTACATAGGTAACAGTTCTGAGTATACCTCCCACAAGAAGAAGCACAACAAGCGCACCGGCTTCAATGCTTTTATCAAACAAAGTAGCAGCCACTGCGCTAATCATAAGCAGTAATGTTGCAAGATCGAAAATTGCCGACATAGCAACTTCACCTGCCGATGCACGCGGAATATGCCAGATACCATTGGAACCTGCGCTCCGTCTTCTTCTGCGAACCTCCGCGTCTGACAATCCCTTATACATATCCACCGCCAGAGCGTGCAAAACAGCATTCTTCTCCAGCAGATGCCAGTCATTCGGGTGTTTCATGTGTTTTATCCTCACAAAATTCAGTTAATAATTTGTGGGACACTTTCGTAAAAGTATTGCCCAAACTGCCATATCGGAGCCAAAAGCTCCGTTATGTGCAGATATTTTTGTTTTTGAATATAATTACTTTACGATAATATTCTCGCCATCCGAATCGACTGTAAGCTCATAGATCAAGCCACGTTTTTCAACCAGCTTTTCTGCAATCTTATCTTCGATTTCCGTCTGAATGAATCTTCTCATATTTCGTGCGCCATACTTAGTAGAGAATGATTTTTCTGCAATATAATCACGGCAAGCATCAGTAAATGTAGAAGTAATACCCTTCTTTTCGAGTACTTTTGCAAGATCCGAGAGCATGAGAGCAGCGATTTCGATAAAGTTTTCCTTAGTGAGAGAATTAAACGTGATAATTTCATCAACTCTGTTTATAAATTCAGGTCTAAGGAATTCTTCGAGCGCGCGCTTTGTCTTGTCTTCAGCCATTGCTTTCGGTGTATCAGTAAATCCTGCCCTTGACTGAGCGTAAGTACTGCCCGCATTGGTAGTCATTACAATTATGGTATTGCAGAAATCAACCTGTTTACCATGAGAATCAGTTACGATTCCATCATCGAGAATCTGCAACAGAATATTCATAACATCGGGATGTGCTTTTTCTATCTCATCAAACAATACGACAGAATAAGGTCTGCGACGAATCTTCTCTGTAAGCTGACCTGCATCGTCGTAACCGACATATCCCGGAGGAGAGCCGATTATTCTTGAAACAGAGAATTTATCCATAAACTCCGACATATCAAGACGAATAAGAGTTTCCGGAGATGAGAAAAGATCATTTGCAAGAACCTTTACAAGCTCTGTCTTACCTACACCTGTAGGACCGGCAAAAATAAACGACACCGGCTTACGCTTGTATGAAATACCTGTTCTCGATCTTCTTACGGCTCTTGAAACTGCGTTTACCGCTTCATTTTGACCGATAACTCTTGAAGAAAGACGATTTTCGAGATTTTCCAGCTTCTCGTATTCGCTTTCCGCAATAGTAGAGGCAGGAATTCCCGTCCAAATTTCGATAACATCCGCAAGGTCTGCTTCACGCATCATTACGTTACCGCATATCTTATCAAGCTCTGTCAAACGATTTTCAATACGCAATTCTTCCGCTTTAAGGTCTGCAAGACGTGCGTATTTATCTTCGAGAGCTTCTGTATCACCTTCGCTGTTTTCGCCACCGTTAATACGGCTTTCAAGTTCAATTCGTTCCTTATCAAGTGAAACTCTGCGATCGGCAAGCTCATGACGTTCGTTAATTTCAGGAGTATGAACTGAAATATGCGCCGCAGCTTCATCAATAAGGTCGATCGCCTTATCCGGCAGATATCTGTCAGTAATATATCTTTCCGAAAGTGTTGCGGCGGATTCGAGAATACCGTCAGCTATCTTAACACCGTGGTAGGCTTCATAATATTTTTTAACTCCCTTCAGGATATCGACAGTATCTGCAACAGAAGGCTCATTTACAGTTATCGGCTGGAAACGTCTTTCGAGAGCGGAATCCTTTTCTATGTATTTGCGATATTCCGTCAATGTAGTTGCACCGATTATCTGAATTTCACCTCTTGAAAGTGCAGGCTTGAGGATATTAGCTGCATTCATGCTACCCTCAGCATCACCTACTCCGACAATATTGTGAACTTCATCTATAACAAGGATAACATTTCCTTTGGTTTTAACATCATTCAGAAGTCCGAGTACACGAGATTCAAACTGACCTCTAAACTGAGTACCTGCAATAAGAGCAGTCAAATCAAGCAGACAAACATCGTGGTCACGCAGCTTATACGGAACACGGTTCTCTGCGATTCTGATAGCAAGAGCTTCAGCGATAGCAGTTTTACCAACGCCGGGTTCACCGATAAGGCAGGGATTATTCTTCTGTCTTCTGCAAAGGATCTGTATCATTCTTTCAAGCTCACGATCTCGTCCAACGATATTATCAAGCTTGCCTTCCTTTGCGCGTGCAGTCAGATTAGTGGTATATCCGGAAAGGAATTTGTACTCCGGTTCTTCCTGGTCTGAATTTTTTGAATTTTTCTTTTCTTTTTTCGAGGATTTTGAATCATTTTTCGCACCCTCGTTCATAAGCTTTGAGAAATTGATAAGCGGAGTACTTCCAACACCATCGGCAGACGGAAGTTCACCGTTTTCCATAAGCGCCTGCATATCGTTATTAAGACGTTCAATAGTCTCATCATCAAGACCGGTTTGAGCCATGATATCATCAATAGGCTTAATACCAAGCTCCTTGGCGCACTTAAAGCAGAGGGCTTCATTTTTAACTTCGCCGTTCTGCATATAGGGAATAAAAACAGTTGCCACACGTTTATGGCATCTTGAGCACATTGTCATAGGTATACCTTTATCAAAAATTGAAATATTATATTCTTTATACTAAAACTTTTAGCTTTATAAGCGTGGAATTATCCGATAGCTTCAAGTACCTTGTCGATGACGTTAAATTCGAGCAATTTTTTGCATATCATCGTATCTTCAACGACATCCGCACCAAACATTGAAGGATCGATAGAACCAAGCGATGTTACAAGAACAGATAAAACAGTTGCAAGCACGATTGCTATGGTCACAGCTTCAACAGCACCAAAAACAAATCCAAGCAGCATATTAGCTGTATTAAGCACAGGCAATCTGAAAATGAGATCGAGAAGTGCTGTAATTATCGACAGAGCGATAAACGCTGCAATAAAGATAAGAATGAAGGAAATCGCAGCTGCAAGCACAGATGAAGTCGGATCGGCAATTTCCTCTGCAAAGTTGTAAACAGTATCAGCACTACAGCCTGTCAATCCACGAAGCTTTTCGGCGAATTCCGAAATATCTATACTATAGCGTTCAAGAATTCCGGTAAAAGGCTCAGGCAGATCGTTTGCAAGTCTGTCAAGGTCATAAAGATCGGTCGATGTGTCGAATGCAAGAGATTTCAGCGTTTCGTCAATTCCCTTTGCAATACCGTCAATCAGGTATTTTTCTTTAATATAAGCCGACAAAACCGGAGTATATGCATATGCCAAAAAGAACGACGCTACTGTAGATATAAGTCCCATAACAGAACGCACAAAACCCTTGCTCGTACCTGCCCAAATTATAAATACAGCTGTAAATAAGATAACCGCATCTAATGCAAGACTCAAATTACTCACCTCCGATGAGAACAATTATTTTACACAAACTCAATACTTGCTGAGAAACAATAAAAGTGAATACGAGCGACAGAATCGGACACTCTCAAGTTTATCCTATTCCACCCAGCGATAGGCTCCGCTTTCTCGACAAATCAGAACACCTTCTCGAAGCGGGATCACCGTAAGGATCTCACCCGATTCAGGCTTATGCTCAGACATTGTCCCGTCCGCCTTCACTTTAATAACAGAATCCGTTGTCAGAATATACACAGGTGCGTTTTCTGTATCACGCCCCGCATAAACTCCTTTAACTCGTCTGCTCATCTCCTGATTATACAATACGTTGCCGGCAGTATCAAACGCCATTACTCTGTTTTCGCTTCCAAGTGCATTTACACTTCCGACCACAGCTGATGAAACATTGTTTATATCTGCATATGCAAGGCTCATTCCATCAAAGCCCGCACTTTTGGTAATATGTCCGTCGTAATCAAAGAAATAAATTCCATTATCACACAAAAGAGTGAAGCCTTCCGCAGTAGCGACTACCTCAAGTGGCATTGTATGCTCATATGACATAAGAGCCACCCTCTCCGACTGACCGTTTCTGCAAATTTCGATCTCAGTATTGAAATCGGTATCGGCAGGAACAGCGGAACAAATTATGATCATATCACCGTTTGGCGACACAGCAGCATCAAGAACATAGTTTTCTTTATATATGTTCATGGTTTTATTAAAGGCTGCGTTATATACTTCAACGACGAATCTGGTTTCTCTCGATCTTGTAACGAGTATCAGTGATCCATCATCAGCAATATCACCGGCAATTATAGTACCGTCTGCTTTTCGTCTGATAATCTGGGTGAGCTGGTTGTATACAGCATACTCATTACCGCCAACATCATAAACAAGCACATACTTTTCAGAAGAAGATACAGCAGGGTCTGCACAGCCTATATCGTCATCAATAAGCTGAATTCCCGAATTATCGTAATACATATACGAATCATTATCGCACACTACAAGTCCATTACGGAAATAAGCGAAATGCGTGTTATCATTACCGTTATAAACTATATCAGTAAAGCTGTCATCTCCTGTCAAAGTCATAGCACTCCAGTCCCTGACAAGATATTTAAGATTATCGTATGTGACATATTCTCCGAAAAACAGCATCACACAAACGATATACACAATCAGTGTAAGCATAAGGAATATTCCGAGTGCCATATATCGTTTGGATACCTTTAGATAATACCGATTGATCTGTGGCTCTATCTTCTCAGCAACCGATACAGCAGTTCTATCCTTTGGCATAATGATGCTCCTTTCCGAAGTAATAATTTATTCAAGCTTCCACTCTATATCACTATCATACTTTACATCGTACAAATACAAACCGTCGGGTGGTGCTGTTTTCCCTGCTCTTGTTCTGTCACATGATTCAAGGATACGCTTAATATCGCTCGGTTCAAACGTACCGTATGCACAGTCGGTTAGAGTTCCCGTGATTATCCTTACCATATTGTAAAGAAAACCATCGGCAGTAACTGACAGCACTATCTCACCGTCATGCCGTACAACTTCTAAATTCTTTATTGTTCTAACAGCATCGGTGATTTTAGAGCCTGCCGCCATAAATGCACTGAAATCATGTTTCCCGACAAGATATCCGGCAGCTTCATTCATTTTTTCAATTCCATTTTCGGGAAGCGGACGTTTTAGATGCCATGCTCGTCCTCTCAAGAAAGGATCCTGTGCGACCGAATCATATATTCTGTATATGTACGTTTTTTCCTTAACAGAATACCTGGGATGAAAATCATCTTCTGCTACAGCCTCACCGATTATTGCAATATCCTCCGGCAAAGCTCTGGAAACCACACGGTGTACCTTTCCTAAAGGTATAGTGAGCCAGTTTTCATGCTTATCCCTGGGTTCAACTGCACAGCAAAAGCCAAGCGCATGAACTCCGGCATCAGTTCTGCTACATCCGGTAACAGTACATGAAAATCCGAGAGCATTAGACACAGCATCGGTAAGAGTTTTCTGTACAGAAGGTCTGTCGGGCTGAGTCTGATATCCAAAATATCCTTTTCCGTCGTAAGCAATTTTCAAAAGCAGCTTCATTCTATTATATACTCCACCACATTATATATTCAATATATAAATCGGGAAATAAGTATTGAGCAGGATAACCGCTGCGCCAAGAAGAACGATACAAACGGCAAATATCCAGTCCTTTGCCTCAGATTTGAGTACATTCATTCTTGTTCTGCCCTCTCCGCCGGTATAGCATCTGCATTCCATAGCGGTAGCAAGCTCATCCGCACGTCTGAAAGCTGAAATAAACAGCGGTATCAATATCGGAATAAGAGCTTTTGCACGTTTGAAAATATTTCCGGTCGTAAAATCAGCACCTCTTGCTGTCTGTGCATTGATTATTTTCTGTGTTTCATCAGTGAGAGTCGGGATAAATCTGAGAGCTATCGTCATCATCATTGAAAACTCGTGAACCGGAACATGAAGCTTTTTCAGCGGTGCAAGCAACTGCTCAAGCGCATCAGTCAAAGCAAGCGGAGTAGTTGTATATGTGAGAAAAATCGTTGTTGCAACAAGAAGAAGCACTATTCTCAATACTATAAGCACTGCATTGACAATACCTTCAAGATAAATCTTTATCGGCCCAAGCTCTAAGAGAAGCTTATCTCCCGTCATCCAAAAAATATTGATAACAGCCGTAAAAATTATAATGAATAAAAGCGGTCTCATCGAATTAAGTATCAGCTTTGGCGAAAGACCTGACATAAAAACAAATGCAAGCGCCGAAACAGTCAACAAAATGAACGATGCCGCACTTTTCGAGAGAAAGATCACGACAATATAAAGCAGTGCAACAATTATCTTAGCTCTTGGATCAAGTCTATGTATAATTGAATTGCCTTCGCAGTATTGTCCGAACGATATATCTGATTTCATGGAGTTTCATTTACTCCTTTCGGATTATTCTATAATTTTCGGGTAATCATACCCTTTTTTCTTCTTTTCTGTTAATGTCATCCAGTGGTGGAGACTGCAACCATTCCTTCAGCTTCCCGACAGCATAGTCAACAGTATACACATCGTCACCGATATCTACGCCATTCTGCTTCAAATATGATGCTATTCTCGTTATCATCGGCACATCCAGACCCACTGCAATCAGCTCCTTGTACTCCGAAAAGACTTCCGCACATTTTTTATGCATGAGAACATGAGACGATGACATAACGATAATATCATCGCAATACATAGCCATATCCTCCATACTGTGGCTGACGATTATAACAGTAGTACCTGATTCTCTCGAATAACGCTTTACGCCACCGAGAATATCACGTCTTCCGACCGGGTCAAGACCTGCTGCAGGCTCATCAAGAATCAGTATCTTCGGTTGCATAGCAATTACGCCCGCAAGAGCAGCGCGTCTTTTTTGACCTCCTGACAGATCAAACGGAGATTTATCCAGCATCTCCTCAGGGAATCCGGCAAAATAAGCTGCATTCCTTACTGTTTTTTCAAGCTCATCGCCTTCAAGACCCATATTTTTCGGGCCGAAAGCGATATCCTCACGAACAGTTTCCGCAAACAGCTGATATTCGGGGTACTGCATAACAAGACCGGCCTTAAATCTTACTTCGCGTATCTTTTTCGGCTCTGCCCAAATATCAACGCCATCCAAATATACTGTGCCTTCATCGGGTTTAATAAGCCCGTTAAGAAGCTGTACAAGAGTAGATTTACCCGAGCCTGTATGCCCGATAAGCCCTGTAATGATACCGGGTTCTATAGTAAGGCTCACGTTATCAAGAGCTTTTTGAGCTGAAGGAGTACTTTTGTTATATGTAAACGACACGTTTTTGAGTTCAATTACAGCCAAAATCCACCCCTCCTCACTTTGAATTTACTTTATCCTTCATTGCACGTGCAAGTATAGCCGCACAATCATGTGTACTGAATATATCAAGCGGAAGCTCCAGTCCGCACTCACGCATCTTATAAAGAAGCTCTGTCGTCTGAGGAACATCAAGTCCTGCCTGCCACATTTTCACAGGATCGCCAAAAACCTGTGACGGTGTTCCGTCTCCAATGATTTTTCCCTGCGACATAACAAGAATTCTATCTGCCATAGCCGCCTCATTCATATAGTAAGGCTCACGTTATCAAGAGCTTTTTGAGCTGAAGGAGTACTTTTGTTATATGTAAACGACACGTTTTTGAGTTCAATTACAGCCAAAATCCACCCCTCCTCACTTTGAATTTACTTTATCCTTCATTGCACGTGCAAGTATAGCCGCACAATCATGTGTACTGAATATATCAAGCGGAAGCTCCAGTCCGCACTCACGCATCTTATAAAGAAGCTCTGTCGTCTGAGGAACATCAAGTCCTGCCTGCCACATTTTCACAGGATCGCCAAAAACCTGTGACGGTGTTCCGTCTCCAATGATTTTTCCCTGCGACATAACGAGAATTCTATCTGCCATAGCCGCCTCGTTCATATGGTGAGTGATAAGTATGACAGTAACATGCTCCTCTCGATTGAGCTTTTCTATTATCGCCATGACCTCACGTCTTCCCATCGGATCGAGCATAGCGGTTGATTCGTCAAAAATTATACAGCGTCTTTGCATAGCAATAGCACCTGCAATGGCAACACGCTGTTTTTGACCACCGGAAAGATTATATGATGGATGGCGAGCGTATTTTGTCATACCGACAGCTTCAAGTGCATCGTCAACTCTTTTTCTGATTTCCTTTGGAGGAAGTCCGAGATTTTCGCATCCGAACGCAACATCTTCTTCTACTATAGTAGCAACTATCTGGTTATCAGGATTCTGAAAAACCATACCTATTTCACGACGTGCGTTAAGTATATCCTCTTCGCTGACATTTTCCGCTGTCATATCCTTATCAAGGATAGTCAGCTTTCCCGTGTCAGGAAGATTTATCATACAGAGAAGCTTTGCGAGAGTAGATTTTCCACTTCCGTTGTGTCCGAGAATAGCTGTAAATGAGCCTTCCTCTATCTCAAACGAAACACCGTCGAGTGCACGAACAGGAAGCTCTCCCTCATCTGTAGGATACGAGTATGTTAAATTTTCGGCTTTTATGATTGATTTCATTTTTGAAATTTCCTTTATGTGGTACAAAACTGCGCCTTAAAACTCCACTCTTACGCTTGCACCGCTTGGCAGAACGAGTCCGCTGTCAGTAACGGGAATACAAGTTTCACCAACCGTAACCTTTGCTCGTTTTCTGAGATGCTCAGGCAATGCTCGCATGAGAATATACTGCATTACAGCCGGTGAAAGTCCGGTTGTATACGAATTTATGAGGAAGAACACAGGATCATCAGACAGAACCTTTACCACAAGCTCTATAAGCTCTGCGGCACATTCCTCCAGCTTCCAAACTTCACCATTAGGTCCGCGTCCGTAGGATGGTGGGTCCATAATAATGCCGTCATATTTGTTTCCTCTGCGTATTTCACGCTCTACAAATTTACGACAGTCATCAACTATATATCTGCAAGGAGCATCGGCAAGCTCAGAAAGCTGCATATTTTCCTTTGCCGCCTGAGTCATTCCCTTTGAAGCATCCACATGAACAAGTGCTGCACCTGCCTTTGCATTGGCGACAGTAGCACCACCTGTATATGCAAACAAGTTCAGTACCTTCGGCTGAGCATGACCTGCATCTATCGCTTTTTTTACAAGTCCCGCTGACCAGTCCCAGTTAGAAGCCTGCTCCGGGAACAAGCCTGTGTGCTTAAATCCCATCGGACGAAGCTTGAACGAAAGCTCACCCACTACAGAGGGATACGAAATACACCACGAATCCGGCATTTTGTGAACTACCCATGAGCCACCTCCGCCCTGACGCTTATACACACCATGAGCCTTTTTCCAACGTGGATCCTTACGTTCACCACTCCAAATTACCTGGGGATCCGGGCGAACAAGTATGTAATTTCCCCATCTTTCAAGTCTTTCTCCACCATCGCAGTCGATGAGTTCATAATCTTTCCATTTATCTGCTGTAAACATTGTTACTCCTGAATTATCAATTATCTTTTGAACCATAAATTTTTCTGGCAAGCTCTCCACGACTGCCTTTGCCCTGCTGTCCTATCTTGCCTGCCATTGTCGTCGGTTTGTTGTAATATTCCGCAAGCCGTGATGTACCGGTATACGCATGACACATAGCTACTGCAAGTGCATCTGCCGTATCGTCAGGCTTTGGAGGTTTCTGCAATCCCAAAAGCATTGTTACCATATCAATGATCTGACGCTTGTCCGCACGACCATAGCCGGAAACAGCCTGCTTTATCTGTAATGGAGTGTACTCGTATATCGGCACATTATTAAGTCTGTTTGCAAGAAGAAGTACTCCTCGTGCCTCAGCAACAATAATTCCCGTTTTTTGGTTTGTATTAAAAAACAACTCCTCAATCGCAGCCGCATCGGGCTTATAAGTCTTAATAATTGCGTTGATTTCACGATAGACTTCGGCAATTCTGTCCTCGGTCTTCATCGTTGACGGAGTAGTAATCGCACCGAAATCAACAGGTTTCAGCTTTGTTCCTATTCCGCCATATTCAATAACGCCCCACCCGACTATAGCGATACCGGGGTCGATTCCTAAGATAATCACATAATACTCCAATTATAAATCTAATACATTATATTATATCATATATATTT
>CAYSEF010000036.1:0-20445 GCA_964430105.1 uncultured Ruminococcus sp.
GCGTATATTGAGCAGCAGCTTCTTACTTTCCTTCCGAAGTACATCATTTACCGAGGCGGCGAGGAATTTGCAGAGGTGGTCAAGGAGTTCACGTTCTTCCATCCGGAGTATACGGTAAATGGTCCGGGCATGAATGCCCAGTGGACAGTTCACGGCGATTTCTTCGATCACGATTATGAAGTTGTTGACGGTGATACTGTGGTCGCTTCCGTGGCGAAAGAGTGGTTCACCCTCGGCGATGCGTATGAGATTTCGTTTGGAGCAGGAGTGGATGAGATCGCAGCTCTGCTGTGGTGCTGGTGATCGATGCCTGCATTGAGGCACAGCGGGATTAAGATCAATATTATGGAATTAAAACAAAAGAAACTAAACAAATCTTGTAATAAGGAACTGGCGTATATTCTGAAAAAAGAATCAGCAGTTCGAAGAAAAGCGGAAAAAGAACCTTCAGAGCTGAAGACAAATCTTACCGGAAAGATTCCGGAGAAAGTATCAATAGGTCTCAGAGCGGCATTTTGCAAAGCGTTTGCCATCGTTTTTCAAAACGGAACAGCAGTCATCGAAAAGACTTATAAAAAGGAAACTATTGAGGAAAACCACAAGATTCAGGATTATTCCGTCAAAATCAAATGCACACGCGGTGAACTAAAACGAATGCGGAAGATGGCGGAAAAGTCCCATCTCGTCAATTCTGCTCTGACAACAGCAGAAGGTGCAGGACTTGGGTTGCTTGGCATCGGGATGCCTGATATTGTAGTGTTTATTGGTGTGCTTCTGCGTGGAGCTTATGAATGTGCCATGCAGTACGGGTACGATTGCAGCTTACCCGGAAGAAATATTTAATTCTCTGCATGATGGAAGCCGCACTCGCTCGTGGCGACAGCTGGGAACAGAAAAATTCAGAAGTGGATCGGCTGTTTGAACAGTTACAGGAGCCGATAACCGACGAAATGAAAGAACAGATCAAGCGGACATCAGATGTGTTTGCCGTGGATATGCTCCTTCTCAAATTTGTGCAGGGGCTTCCGCTGGTAGGAGTCATCGGAGGAATTGGAAATCCTGTGTACTATAATAAGGTCATGCATTATGTCAAACTAAAGTATTATAAGCGATATATCCTTGGTCTGCAGAAGCAGATAATGTAGTCAACATACAATCATGACGAATTCCAGAGGAGGTGTCTGCATATGAAGCAGAAAGCATCAAAGGTGTTGCTGTGGGTAATGATTGGCATAACAGTTGTTTGGGCAATCTTTTTGCTGTCTTTCTTTAGCACTGACGGTATCCTTGAATTTTGGGCATGGGGATTGCTCGTTATCATAACGGCACCGGAAATAGTCTCTGTTCTCGTTATTTTTGGTATCATTCGCAGTTCATTGAATGGGAAAAGCTTGGAGCAAGATATGATTATGTATCGCTTTAACATGAGTATGATGGTTGCCTCTGCTGTACTTACCTTAACTGCAGTAGCAGTCCGTTTCTTGCTGGATGGAGATAAGATATCCTTGGAGTTACATATCTCTCAGTTCGTCGATGGAAAAATGTGGTTGGCATTTAGCGTAATTACTTTTGTTTCTCTTTTTATCGGAGTCCTTGCCAGCTTGTAATCAAACAGTTTGTGCGTGTAAGTGCAGGCTGAGGTAATGGGCATTGAAAATATATTTAATCAAAAATATTTTATGGAATATTTTTAAAATGGGAAATGAAACCGTTATGAGAATTGTTATTATAAGTAAGAGGGATAAAAGTTCTTCCATGAGAGAACAGAATCCACTTTACATACAGGTCAGTTCAATCCACAGGAATGAGGTGAGAGGAAATGGTAATCGAACTGGGGCGCCTTACATGCCATCCTATGCCAACACAATCGGTCGACATTCTGATCCATACCCTACCGTATCCGATCAAGCGTATTCATTTTGGCGCATAAGTTGGCTGTAAGTTCCAACTTGTTGCTAACTTATGCGCTTTGTTATTACTTTATCTGAGTGCAAAACTATTATGAGCTACTATATGAAGTACTTACAAAACAGCTATAGTTAGTAGCTGGGGTATATGATAGCTATATTAGCGACTCATGTGATTACAAACACTATATGAAGAAAATATGTTTTGGAATTTTTTGATAAGCTTTATTTCTTAAAAACTATATTCGCTCTTATTGAAGTTTTGCATCTGACCACATTATAAGGTAGTGCCAAGAGTTTTCTATGAAATTTATATACTGTTTTTTTCAAACTAAAGTACGTATATCCTTACTAATAGCAATCTGTTGTTTTTTATTATGCGGTTGTAATGATGCATATCAAGAAATACTTCATATGATTTATGCAGATGAGATAAAAACATATAGTGTAACAACCCTAATTTTATCAGACAGAGGGATTCATAACGACGGATCTACTGTTTATGAATTTTCAAATTTGCAAAAGTCAGAGATTGATAAAGTTCTCAACAATAATACTACATGGAGTGTATATTCTCCTGACTCTCCTATCAATCTATTACTGTATGGCGGAGAATATGATGATGTTTATTACAATCCTATAATAAAATTCGATACAAAAATACTCAAAGGTTACTACTACTTTATTGATATTCAGAATAAAAAAGCAAATTACAATATGCTGGACATAGTTGAACTCTATAATCGAGGATCAATTGATTATGTTTTGGCTATAATCGATGTTTCTACAAATAAGTTGTATTATTTTCAATACAACTCATAACAATATGGAATGGAAAAAATGAAAAAATTCATATCCATATCATTGATATGCTGTTTAATCTTCAGTCTCTCAACAGGAGTTTACGCAGTAGAATCATCTGAAATAGACGATTCTGTTATCGACAATTTACTCAATGCAGATTTATCACAGATGACAAAAGATGAACTAAATTTGTACATCGATCAAATCGCAAAAATCTGCGAAGTAAATAATTCAGGGACAGTTTCTCTATACACAACAAACTCAGAAATTCCAGGGATGGTTGGCCAAGCATGGCTGGCTGCCGCTGAAATTGCACGTGATGAAGGATATCCCTGTGCCGCAACCGCAGTTGAATGCTCTGTCAACAATGTAAACCTGACAGAATCCACGCATGTAGTATATGGAGATGGTCCTTTTATAACTAAGTTGAAATCGACCAGTGCATATCAGACATACTTAAGTTCCTTGTTGGCAAGTGGTAAAGCGAATGCAAACGGATCATTTGAATAACAAAAAGTGATAATTCTGACTTGTATTACGCTTTACATAATGTTACTACGTCCGCAACTGGCACTTTCCCCGGAACGACAATGGCATCATATATGATAACTATCACTGATGTTTTTGATTTTGCACTTGATAATGACTACGATGATTTGTTCACCACATTAGTGAATAACTGGGCATGGCTATGTCAACAAACTCATGTGTTGCACCCAATAACCATTACACTTAATACGATTGATGGCTATTAATAATCTCTGAAGTAAATATTTATAATATCTCGCACGATACCTATTAAATAGTCGTTAATAGAATATGGGTATATATCTCCAAAATTGAATATTACGAAAAAGGAACAGCACTGGTGTCAAATTGCCGGTGCTGTTCCTTTATTACACATACGGAAACACCTGTAATAGAAGTGCACTATTCGTTTCTCACTTGTTTGTAATTGCCACACCAATTCTTTGTGGAAATCCTTGCTGCTAGACGCATCATGAAATTCGTTTAAAATTTTCTGTATCAGTCCTGTCTGTTCTTAGCGTTCTTCATACATCATCTGCTGCTCCATGATCAATGTTTCCTCAAGTGCTTTCTGTATATCAGCACTAACCGACAGCCAATGTTGTCTGTGTCTCGGCAAGCTTGGTGAGAGTATTGAGAAGCTGCCGATCCTTCTCTCGGTTATGTTACCATTCTTTCCAAAACTACTTCTTCATATTGTACCCAGTTGGAGTTGTCATCCTCAAACGATGCGATCTTTAGTTTGTCATAATAGAGATCGTGTGCCGTCTTAAAGGGTGACACGCCGAAAATCGCTGCTGCATCACTGCCGCCGATCCCACGTCTGCGGTATTCCAGCCAGTCGGCTTCCGGCAGATCCAGCGTCGATATCAGGACTTTGGGCTTGTAGCTGTCGGTCGGCATATCAGGCACTCCGTCTGTAGCAGCAGCGGCTTGCCCGATACTGTCTCAGTGATGTTTTACGTGCCAGCTGCCGGACATTGTTTCGGCGGTCGGGATATCCGCGGAGAACATTCTGCTGCTTGTAGACAGACATTTTGCTCCGATGCGGATGGTTCTTGCGAAGGGTTCTTTTCATTTGTGTGTTTCCACCTTTCATAATAAAATATATATTTCCAAATACCCGAGGGTAAAATGGCAAAAGAAAAAGCGAAAACGACATACCACCAGATAAAAACTTGGTTTGACGTTCGCATGATGCGAACCGATGTCATTTTCGCTTTGTGTAGGGGATAGCCCCTGAAAAAGAAAAAGCCAGCTCAGAACTGCCGCAAATGGGCATAATTCTCCTGCTGACAATCAATACAAACTTAACCACGTGTGCAATGTAAGAAAGCTCGGGAGCTTATCTTACCGTATCGGGTGTACCCGAAGACGCACAAATTAACTCTATGTGAGTATTATACCACAAGATATAGTGTTAGTCAAGGTGAGAGGGCTGTGTGTGTAGGGTAAAGATTGGGTAAGTTAGTGGGAATATTATTACTGGGCAAAAGAATCATACAATAACGAGAATGTTTATACTTAAAATAAGTTGGAAGCGTTTCAATTTTTGATAAGCAAAAACATAAAACAAAAGTCAGCAAAAATACAAAATGCTCAAGCGCTAACACTGCGAATGATACAAGCTGCATTTACAAAATAGAAAAAATGACAGATAGCAACTTATTGCGTCGGAATAAATGACAAAAACATATCTGAAACTATTGCGTAAATGGCATCTCTGTGTTATAATATATATGTAATAGGAGGGATAACAGTATGCTGCATAGAAAAATTGAGCAAAAGATCATCCAATGGATCCATAACAGCAAGAAGGCATTACTGATTGATGGTGCACGGCAGGTTGGCAAAACATACATCATTAGAAGTGTTTTTGAAAACGAAGGCTGTGAGTATATTGAATTTAATCTTCTGAAAACGCCAGCACTTGTGGAATTGCTTGCAAAGAGTGAAACCGTTGATGATATGATCACAAACCTTTCATTGTTTGCAGATAAACCTTTTCATCGCGGAAAGACGTTTCTGTTTTTTGATGAAATCCAAGAGTTTAAAGAACTCACCACAAAGATAAAATTCTGGGTGGATGAAGGTTCTTTCCGGTATGTGTTCAGCGGTTCTCTCTTGGGTGTTGAACTGAAGAATATAAAATCTGCTCCCGTGGGGTATCTGACAACGCTCTCCATGTATCCTCTTGATTTTGAGGAGTTTTTGCAGATATATAATTTTTCTGATGGTCTCAGAACATCTTTGTATCGCTCTTTTACAGACCGCACACCTGTGAATGAAGCAGTTCATCAGCGAATGATGCAAATATTTAATATGTATCTGAATGTTGGCGGTATGCCGGCTGCCGTTCAAAAATTCAGTGAAACGAGAAGTCTGGAAGATGTGATTGCAGAGCATAACGATATTGTTGTTCAGTATAAAAAGGATTTTACTCGGTATGAAACGGAGGAAAAGAAACCTTACCTGACACAGATCTATGATCTGATTCCTGCTGAATTAAACGATAGCAATAAACGATTTAACTTTGCAGATTTGAAGAAAGGTCTTCGTTATTCGAGAAGTGAGGATAACTTTATCTGGCTTGCAAACGCCGGTGTTGCATTACCTGTGTATAATGTTGCCGCGCCTGCAATTCCCTTGTTATTAAATGAAAAGAGCAGTCTTTTCAAACTGTTTCTCTCAGATTCCGGAATGTTGACTACTTTATATGGCAGAGCAACAAAGATGCAGCTGCTTTCTGACAATCAAGATATCAACAACGGGGCGCTTTATGAAAACGTAGTTGCTCAGGAATTGAAGTCACACGGTTTTAAGCTGTACTATTACAACAGCAAGAAGTTTGGAGAATTGGACTTTGTAATTGAGTACAAGGGTAAGGTTCTGCCTATTGAGGTGAAAAGCGGAAAGAACTATCAACGTCATTCTGCACTCAGCAATGTCATGGAGATATCCAATTACTCAATAGAAGAAGCCTTTGTCTTATCAAACTACAACGTGGAAGTAAACGGCAATCTGGTATATTACCCGATTTATATGCTTATGTTCATTGAGGACGAAGAATTCAAGCTGCCCAAGATAGAATTAGATGACTTGTCAGATATGACATTACCAGACGAGGATGAATGAAGCCATGCATTTTACCTGTAATAAATGCAAATATACCTTTGAGGCTGCCGATGTTCAGAAACTGTGTCCCGATTGTGGGATGATTGCAGTTCGAAAGGCAACAGAAGAGGAAATCAAGGTGTACAGACAATACAGGCAGCTGTTCGACCGGGAAGAGGATGAAGACTCACATGAAAGAAAAATTTTTAAAAGACATTGAAAAGATTATCTCTGTCCTGCGTGATGCAGTGTATGATCCGTATGAACAGTTGTACGCATATGCGATTACTGGCAATGAGACATTTATCACGAGAAAAGGTGATGCGAGACAAATGGTATCAGAACTGGATAAGGAACAGTTAATACAGTTTGTTATGCCATATGTAAGGAAAAGTAAATAAAAAGCAACTACCGTTATGGACTCTGATTAGATTTAGTCCATAACGGTTTTTGTTTGCATTCTTAATTTAATCATTTCATTCTATGCAGATTCAGAGTCGGATGATAATGAAATGTATATTTTTCTCTCGCGAGCCGTCGGATGAATGTTGAGGTTGACACAAGTTGGATTTGGTGATATACTACATATAGGATCAACCGAGAGAGGGTGAGAGGCATCATGAAAGAGAACGATGAATCAATGTACGATCAGATAACTGATACATATAAAAAAACAAATTCCGTGCAAAAAACAGCGATCACTTTGGGTGTATCAAGAAATACCGTACAGCGAGTCCTCCTATCCGAAGGGTTATGGGAAAGCGAGCGCAGTCGTGCAGTGGCTGGACTGCTCGCAAAGGGATGTTCGGCACAGGAGATTGCAGATCAGTTATATCTTTCCTTAAAATGTGTGCAGAACTATTAGAATGATAACCGAAAATAGAGTGAAAAATATAATGTCTGACTCGATGTTGCACATATTCATAATGAAGCTTGTACAGAAAAAAAGTGTAAATAGTATCAGACTTGTTATCTTATGTTTATTTCGTTCATGAACATTCAAGGGCTTGTTGGGATTCTCAATTGGTGCATAATAACATATGGTTAAGTATCCGATAATCCCAAGTGTGATGTATCCCTTCATATCAACTGATATATGGATAGTAGCCCAAATAGTCATGCTGTAGACGAATATCGAAACAATTTTGCATTTTAGATATGTAGGGACATGATATCCGCCGGTAAAATTACGCAGTATAATGAAGATAAGCAGATATTCGATTGTTGGAACAAAATTATTTGAAAACAATCCAATAGATAAGATAATGAATGTACTTAAAATGAATGAAAGTAATAATTCCATTCCATATACATAAACATCATAATATTCATTGGTAATGATCTTAGTATGAATAAGATACTGACAAAACTTGGTTGCTAATTTATGTTCCATAACTCGCTCCTTCCTGACAAGTGAATTATATCACAGTTAAGGATTATCGATGTAATTGTGGGATAATTAACCAATATATTAGGATAAGTGATTTGTCTTGGGGATAAATACAGCTCATTGTAATAGTTATCCCTTAAATAAGTCTATGTATCCCAAATTCGGCACAATGTGTATTCATTTGTTATAGTATACATGCGATCAAGAAAAAGAAGGGAGGAGATGAAGATGGCATTAGAAAAATATCTTGACAATTTGTTATCTGTTTTGACAGCCCAAAAGGACATATCTCTAAGAGAGTTTGCTCATACAGATTTAAATGGTAAAGAACAAATTAATGAGATAAACATCTGGCATAAAACTGTTGTGAATCTAATTAACGAGGATCCCCCTAAATATCATGTCTGTTGTCTTGTAATTAATGAAGATGAACAGGGGCGTGTAGTTCGCGTGAATTATGATTATTATAGTAATCACGAAACAATCAAACCGCCATCGATAATTGTCGAAACAAATCTGTATGAGTGATCTCCAAATATAGAAATAATTCCGCGAAAGATTGAATTGAGTGATGAATATACTCAATTCATAAGATGGAGTCTGGAAAATTCGTTATAGTAATATCATAATGCTAGCGTATGGTATCTACAACGATTTATTTCAATAACTTGATTACCCGATAATACTTACAGGTACAAGGTGAAAGTAAAAATTCAAAAAAAGAAAGGATTTATCATAAACAAGAACAAAAAAGTAACAGGTATCATCGCACTTTTAATGTGTGCTGCTCTGACAATTTCTGCAAATGCCGCATATGCACATCAGGCTGTAGGTTCGCTCGGTACGGGCTACGCAAATGTCCAGTCTTCCACTACTGCTTCTGTGTGGACAACAGCAAATTCGAAAGGCTCTTCTTCCAGTGACTATGTATCTGTTGACTTCAGCGCATATACATATGGATCCACTGTCTGGGGACCGATCGGTGGTGCGGTTAAGAATGAAGGGGCTAATTACGTAGAAGCGTATGGTTCCAACGATGATGCTGCAAACATCAAATACGTTGATTCATATCACTCTATCAAGCGAGGAACTGTCGAATCTTCCACTACGATTTATAATACTCAGGCGGGTTAAATAGTGAAACACGGCGATCAATCAACCGATCGCCGTGTTCAGATTTCAGTTGGTTTGGTACTAGATAATTCTATTAGAGAGGTCGTATCAATGAAAAAAATACATAAAATTTTTTGTTTATGCATTTTATTAGGCGTCATGTTTAATCTTGCGGCATGTGGCAGGAAAAATGATTTGAGTGAAGTAGAAAAAATGAAAGAATTAATCGGTTTGCATGAGTGGGAATACACTGATTCGGATGATGAACCGTTAAATGGGTACGTTTCTCTCGGCCAAACTTTTCAGTATTATGATGGTAGTGTTTATTTTCTCAATGGTAATGGTTCTGTTTTCATAAGGGACAACTTGAGTGAAGTAACAACAATGAAAAGATTGAATGTAGAAACAGGAAATATAACAAATGTATGCCCGGATCCTTTGTGTTCGCACACAACAGCTTCCTGTCCTTTTGCGGGAAAAATCAGTTCTTTCTTTATTGATGAATCTGACATTATCTATATCAGAAGTTATGTAACTAGTAATGGTGATAAATCAATTGGTGTACGACAGTTTTGCTCATATGATTTGAAAAATATGGAATTTACTGCACACATTACTGAAGATATGATCAGTGGCGTGACAACTTCACAGTATAATAAAATGTTGTATCATGATAATAAATGCTATTATTATGATTATATTCATGATGAAGAGACAAATAAGTATCATTGGATACTTAAGAAACTTGATTTAGAAACAAATCAAGTCAAGACAATTGGTGATAGTAAATTTTATGATGATGGAGAGGGCAACCCTTTTGCCGAAGAGTTTCTCTTTATTGTAAATGATAGAATTTACTTTAAAAATATAAATACTATATACTCAACAACAGTGGAATTACCAGATAAGCAAGTCCATTCCGAAGGAGTATTTGTGTCTAATAATATATATACAAATGGTAAATATATATTTTACGGCATTCCGGAAGGCAATGAAATAACTGAAAATATATATCGTATTGATTTAGATGGAAATAATAAAATTGATTTAGGGATTAAATCAACCAATGATTGGTTCTTAACAACAGAATATATATACTACTATAATCCTAATTATTTTGAGTTAGAAACAGCAAACAGATCCGGTACGGTTAGTTTTTTCAATGATTCAATGAAGCGTTGTGATCATGATGGAAAGATGAAGGAAGATGTATTTATTGCGGATCATTCAAATAAAGATAAACCAGAATTATATCTCCAATTAAGTTCTAACATTGTGGTTGGAAATTATATTTATTCAACATATTATTTAGTATCTGATGATAATCTAAATGGGCTGGTTGATGATGGCGAGTATTACCAAAGCTCAAGTGACTTTTACAAGTTCAATATCATGCGGATTAATATAAATACTGGAGAACGTAGTTATCTGTACATCAATCAAGAATAATGAAACATTTTAGGAGAGTTGCTCAATAATTATGCACCTGACGGATATACAGATGCACAATTATTTAATCGTGTTTTTGATAAAGTAGAGTATGTTTCTTTGTATCCCGAGTTAATAAATAAAGTTGTATTGGATGCAGTAGCAAATATAAATGAATATGATTCGAAAGGAATGACATATGATGAATTTGCATATCAATATCAACTTAGAATAATTCAAGTTTATAAAGCATTACAATCCGAGGTAGATATAGTTTTTGAGAATGCTTTTGGTTGGGATGATTATTTTTCATATGATACTGTAAATATTTTTATTTTTATTGTTTTAATAATAATCGGGACATATGTGTTCACGCAGGAAAAAAGTACTGGTTTTTTACCTATACTCCGTTCCACAAGAAGAGGTAAGGCTTATATTTCGTTATATAAAATAATCACAGCGATCATAACCTCAATAATTGTGGTTACTATCTTCACTTTTGAGTCATGGTTTATCATCGGTGTTTGTAAAGGATATAGTAGTCCACAAAATGCAATACAAATATTTAACGAATTTAATTTGACTCCATTCAATATATCGATTGGCGAATACTTCGTGATCGACTATTTTATAAAGCTCTTGTCATTTGCTTCGTTTGTAATAGTTGTTTTAACGATAAGTGTGTTGATGTATAATTACATACTTAGCTATTGAATAGCCATAGGATATTATAGTTTAAATCTATTGCTTCATTCAATCAATATTGAATCATTGTTTACCACTTGGGGAGAACTTAATATTATAACTGGAACATCAGTTGATGAGTTATTCGTCCGATTTAAGGCAGTAAATATTTGTGGAAGTGTAGTGGATTTGACCTTTGTCTATATTATTATACACATAATTGTAATTATGTCATTGTCTGCATTTATAATAGCAAAGAGTATAAATGCAATAAAAATAACATGGGAGCCGGTTAATAAAAACACAAAACACAAGCATTATCGGATAAGGAACAGTAAAAATCAGATAACTACAAAATATAGAACGATATTCTCAAGTGAAGTTTTTAAAATACTTATCTCATCTAAAAATCTCGTGTTAATTCTTTTGTTGCTGGTAATAAAATGTTGTATATCGTACTCAGAAATATCATCTAATCAATATTATGGGGATGATATATATAAAGAATATATGACTATCCTTTCAGGAGAAAGCGATGAGGAGAAGAAATTATTCATAACAAATGAAAGGTTGAGAATAGACAGCATACTAGGTGATCAGAACAGCATGAGGTTGGCATATGTAAATGGCGAGATTACTCAAGATGATTATTCAAATTATCTTGACGAATATAGTTATGCATATAGTCACAATAGTTATTTAGCATTAATCGAAAAGCATGCAGCTTATATTGATAGACTTAATGAGGAGGATTCCCAGGCTTGGTTTATCTATGACACCGGATGGAAAACAATATTTGAATTGAATTTTGATTGGACATTATATGCTGCGATTATCATCATATGTGCTGGTATTTATTCCATTGAGTTTGCTATGAAAACATCAATGGGAGGTTTTAATCAAATCATCAGAACAACAAAATATGGTCGAAAAAGAACATTCTATAAAAAGTTACAAGCTGTTACTTTTATAATACTTATTATAGTTGCTGTATGGAATTTTATAGATATAATCAATGCAGTATATCATTATGAACTACCTCATATTGATGCACCATTAAAATCGATTCAAACATTTGAAAACATATATGGCGAATGGAGTATAAAAGATTATTTTGTTTGTTATTATATTCTTAAGTTTATATCTGCTATTCTTCTTGCACATATGATAACTTCATTATCGTCTCTTATACATGCAAACATTACAGTGTTAACTATTACAACAGTATATACTATACTACCAACCTTATTATCTTCGAGTGGCATATCTATTATGGAGTACGTTGATTATACTTCATTTATGCGTGTTACACCAATGATTCTGACAAACATATATGCGGTAATTTATTTACTGATAAATATTTTTCTCTGTTTGATATTACTTAATAAAGCAGAAAGGAACTGGGTAAAATGATATTAACAATATACAATATCACAAAATCATATGGCCAGACATGTGCACTCGATAAATTTACTGTGTCGTTGACTCCTGGAATTTATGCTCTCCTCGGGCCAAATGGTTCTGGTAAGTCTACCCTGATGAATATCCTCACCGATAATCTAAAGGCTGATTCTGGCGAGATCACTTATACTGATGATACAGGAAACACTGAAAATGTTCATCAAATGGGAGTCCGTTTCCGTGAAAAACTCGGCTTCATGCCGCAATATCCAGGACTATACCCTAACTTTACTGTAGAACGTTTCATGTGGTATATGGCAGCTCTCAAGGGAATCACAAAAGAAGAAGCGAAAAAACAAATTCCCGAAATTCTCGCAGCAGTTGAACTGGATGACGTTCCAAAACGAAAGATCGGTGCGCTGTCCGGCGGTATGAAGCAGCGTCTGACATTGGCACAAGCGGTTCTTGGTGATCCGGAAATCTTAATTCTTGATGAGCCTACTGCCGGTCTGGATCCGAAGCAGCGTATTGCCATCCGGAACTACATATCTAAAATCGCCTTCAATAAGATTGTCCTGATCGCCACCCACGTTGTACCGGACATCGAATTTATTGCCCGTGACATCATCATGCTGAAGAAAGGCGTAATTGTGGACAATGCTCCGCCGTACGAGTTGACAAAGAAGATTGAAGGGAAGGTATGGAATGTACCTTGTGATGAGTCTGATGTGCAAGGGTTTCAGAATATATTTCGCGTAACCAATATTGCTCGCGATGAAGAAACCGGATACGTTTTACTGCGTGTGCTTGCAGAAGAGCAGCCTACGGAACAATCAAAGATAGTTACTCCTACATTAGAAGACTATTATCTGTATGTATTTGGTGAAACATCATCATTATCATGATAATGATAATGATCAATACTTCAATTGCTTGCAGAATTGTTCATTGGTAGATTGATTAATACCACAGTGAAAGATATAAATGACCGTCAGTTGTTTGGGGCTGACGGTCATTTATATGTGCGCTTGGCATCCGGTATCACCTGGAGGTGAAAGTCCGCTACAGACATAGTGGTAGGAACTGTATTAATAACTCATATCGATTATGTATTTCCAAAAATAACCTTAAAAATTATTAGAAATAATCAGTTGTAATATTATCTTCTCTTAAAGAAACAAGAAAGTACATTGGATCAGGACTTATTAAAACACCAATTAAGCAATATATATTTGCATTACATTAACAGAATACCACAACAGGTAGTATAATATTCCATATAGATTGCTAACCATATTGTCTTGCAGCTTTATTGCCAACAGTATTTCAGCAATCAAGGAGGTCCACATGCCAAAGCAAAATCAACCTAAGCAAACTTGAAGTCGCATCATTCGCAACAATGCCTATATGATGAAAATTATTTTGAAGATCGCTCCGGAACTGTGTTTTACACTCCCACTGCAGAGCGTGTTATATTCAGTCATTAACTTTATCACTGAAGTATGGATGTTGCAGTATATCATCAATGGTTTCCAAAGCGGTATGGAGCCCATGCACATTATCCTCATGCTTATTGAAACATATGCTGTTGTATTCCTGTTTTATATGCTGTGCAGTTGGTATGACAACCTGCGTTCTCCTGTTCTGTATCTCAAACTTGAAGAGTACATTCAAAAATGAATCTTTGTAAAGAATCTGGAGGTAGAATTGAGCTGTTATGAAGACAAAGAATTCTACGACAGATATGTGAAGGCTGCAGGAGATATGCTGAATCGGGTACATACAGTGCTGAACAACCTGATAAACCTGATATGGCAGATCGTAAATCTATGTATGTTCTCCTTCTTTGTGATTACAATAGACCCATGGCTGCTGGTGTTTGTGGTTTACTGGTAGTGGTAGAAGTGACGCTTGGAAAAAGAAAAAATGCCGTATGGCATGAATTTGAAACAAAGCGTCATGTGGAAGAACGTCAGCGTGATTACACGAGACATACATTCTATCTGGCGGATTTTGCTAAGGAAATGCGACTTATCAATATATATAAGGTCATGCTGGAACGGTTCCGTACATCCGTACAGAATATCATTTCCTATACTCATAAATATGGGTGGAAGGCAGCTGCGCTGGATTATATTATCAACGAATGCATGGAAGTGCTGTCATGTATGGGAGATATACTGTACGCAGTATATCAGACACTGGTTACCGGCAACATGGGATACGGAGATTGTCTGGTTGTTATCAACTCTATTGAGAGCTTGATCTATATAGTAGCCAATACCGGCGATGCATTCATGGCATTTCATCAGAACTCTTTGTACATCGACACCATCCGGGAATATCTGGATTATGAACCCAAGGTTATAGGCGGTGACAAGCAGGTTCCAGACCTCGATGAAATACGATTTGAGAACGTTTCTTTTGCTTATGATGGAGCAGAATCGGAATTTCTCACGAATGTAGATCTGAGCCTTCGCAGGGGAGAAAAGATTGCAATCGTCGGTTATAATGGTGCTGGAAAGTCAACCTTCATCAAACTACTGCTCCATCTGTATAACCCTACATCCGGACGAATCACATGGAATGGCATTAATCTACAGGAATTTTCAAAAGAAAGTTACCGCAATACTGCCGTTGCCGTATTCCAGGATTATCAGATATTTGCTGCATCTCTGGCAGAGAATGTATTGGCAGACAAGTATCGGGAGGAACTTGAGTATATTACCACCGATGCGCTGCGAGACGCAACATTTTCCGAGCGCTTGGCAGATATGGAAAATGGTATCCATACGCCGCTGACCAGAGAATTTTCGGAAAATGGTGTAAACCTATCTGGCGGTGAATCTCAGAAAGTCGCTATTGCCCGTGCATTCGCTCAGTCCAGAATGCAGAACAGTGAGGTCATCATTATGGATGAGCCTTCATCTGCACTGGATCCTATGGCAGAATACGAACTGAATCGAACCATATTGGAATACACTGGAGATAAAACGGTTATCTTCATCAGCCACCGGCTGTCTACCACACGAATGGCAGATAGGATCTTTATGTTCGATAATGGCCGCTTGATTGAAACAGGTTCTCATGAGGAATTGATGGAGTTGGATGGAAAATATGCGGAGATGTTTCGGATGCAGGCTGAGAAATATAGATTATAATTATGTTTTTTGTGAAAACAGTATTGGCAAAGAATGCAGAATTTTTCAATGCATTTTCAGTGAGCGACAATAGATTTCTATTGTTACTGTTGTGTGGTGTTTTTTAAGTGCAAATATTCAGCAATAACTTTTTTGATATTGTTTTCGGAGGTAGAAAAGATCCGTTGTTTTTTTGTGAAGTAGTGGGGCACCTTTCCGTTATAGTGGGGGTGTTTCTTCGGCATCATGGAACGAAACGCCGTGCAGGTGTGGGAGAGAGAGCGATTTTTGCACAGCGCAGCTAGTTTTCATGCTGACATATTCAAATCCTCGTATAATGAATAAGCGTCTATAGCCTATGTATACCACCTCCAAATAAAAACAGACTGCTCAAAAGCAACAGTCTGCCTTTTACAAATGACCTCAATCTTTGTACATATAGAGGACAAATCTATCCGCGTATATGAAATAGAGTTATGATTAAAAATTATGTGTCAGTATCGATTGCAGCATATTTGTTTCCCAATACAGAGCTCAAATCTGTACTGGTTTCTTGATAAATTTGTCCACCAAAGAATGAGAGAATTATCATTTCAATGCTCTGAGCAGTTACGACTCTGTATTTCAAGAAATATAACAATGATTCTGCAAAGCTTTTAATTCCTACACTATCTCGTTCGAGAATGTATTTCTTTTCATCAGAAGAAATGAAATCCAGTATATAAGCCATAACAAACAATTCATTAGCATAAATTAAATCTTTATCTGGAACGAGAACTTGTATAGGTTTTCTTCGTAATAGCCAATATGATGTATATGAAACGACCTTTATAGCGTTTATATGCTCAACTTTATGAAAGATCTTTAATCTACTAATATCCTCAAAATAATCAATTAAGGCGTATCCAAGAATCAACTCATTAAAGACAACCTTATTCTCTATTTGAGAATCACTTATATATTTATTTATGTCCTCGGACAATGAGATAAATCGATCTTTGAACTTATTATTCTTTTCACAATAATCATCGAGTATTTCAAATGGTATCCTGTGTTCAGAATGAATATTATCCATAATAATTATTCCCCTAACTCTCTGAGCATTTGAATTCTTTTAGGAGACAATGACTCACAAAATTGCTTTGATTGAATTTTGTCATCGTAGTTATTTCCTTTGTTTACTAAAACATGAATAAGTACATATGAAGACTGCATCAAAGCGATAAAAGCCAAAGCTTTGTTTTGTACATTTGAGTCATTCTGTAATATGCTTAGGAACTCTTCAATTTTACCGAAATCGACTATCTCATAAGATCTCTTGCTGGATTTATAATCCCTAAATATTTTTATTGTATGGTATATAACCAATATAATGCCAATTATCGATAAAATTATGGCAAGTGTTTTCATGTAGAACCCCTCATTTTGTTTTTTTGATTTTTCGAATATACTTAAATGATCCTAAAACGATCGTGATAATTAAGTAAATGGTACAGCCAATTCCGCCGGAAGATATGTTATTGTAGGCAATTATGGCTTCTTCTTGTGTTTTCTTTGTAGTTAACTCCTGAATGAGGGATGTATATTCATGGGCAGAAGATAAGCTATAAATTGCTACACCTAAAATAATAAAAGATATATTCAGAAGCCACATAATCAACAAGGATGAACCTATCATTTCAGACTTTTCTACTGCTGCTATGACTTATGGCGATTTAATGCTTGCTGTAAAGGAAAGAAGAGAAGTACCATATGGTATTGTACTGGATAGCGATGGTAAGCCATCACATGATCCTGATGATGCTAATAATGGATGCCAACTTCCGATGGCTGAACATAAAGGATATGCATTAGGGCTTGCAGTTGAAGTATTAGCTGGTTTATTTATTGGAGCAAAGGCCGGTAAGGATGCTGTTGAGGGTTCTGATGGTATAATTATGCTAGCATTTAGCCCAGATTTATTTGCCTCACAGGAGCAGTATCTTGATAATTTGACAGCTCTAATTAAAGAAATAAAGAATTCGTCGTTTGCGTTTGGATCTTCTGAAATCCGTATACCAGGTGAGAATAGTGTTAAGAAAATAAAAGCAGGGTATGAATTAGGAATATGCGAGTTGCCTGATGTTGTTTATCAAGAGTTACTGGCACTTAAAGATATAACATAAATGAAAGACTTATATATTAATAGATTTCGCGGTAATGTAATCGAGACGAAACATCGAGTACATGCAGTAGTAATCTGCGATAATAAAATTTTATTGCAGTGTGGTAATATAAATCTAAATATACCTATGAGGTCTGCAGCAAAGTCATTTATGGTATGCCGACAAATTGCTTTATGCAATAAATGTGGGATTCAACTTTCCGATGCCCAACTCTCTCTTATGGTCAGTTCGCATAATGGTGAAGTTGAGCATAGGAACACAGTAAAATCTATTCTTCAATTAACAAGCTGTAAAGTCAAAGATTTGCATTGCGGCACACACCTTCCTTTTTTTGATTGGTTATACGATGAGTATTTTGAAGAAAAAGATTTAACGAAACGGCAACTATTTCACAACTGTTCGGGGAAACATGCTGGTATGCTTTTATTAGCGACACTTATAGGGAGTAATAAATATAATTATTGGGATGTTAATCATCCAGTACAACAAATGATAATTAAATCTGTGAAAGAAATACTTGAAATTTCAGAACATGATTTATTTTCATTAGCTTGGGATGGTTGTGGAGTCCCTACATATTGTATTTCTTTGAAAAATATTGCACATGGTTATCAACAGTTGTATAAAGACGTGCGACTTAAACCAGTTGTATCAGCCGTTATGAATGAACCTTATATGATTGCTGGTAGAGATCGTGTTGAGACAGATATTATACGCCATTGTAATTATTTTGCTAAAAGTGGATCAGATGGCATTTTTTGTGTATCAATTCCCAATAATAATATTAGCGTTGCTTCAAAAGTTGAAGACGGAAATGATGATGCAGCAGAATCGGCAATTATTGAGATTCTTTCTAAACTCAATTTATTAACATCAGAGCAAGAAATAGTGCTTGACGACTATAGATTCTTGAAAATCTACACTTCAACCAGAGTTCAAGCAGGCCAACTTTCTCCAGAATGGACAAGCTGACGAAATTAACAATATTGCACATCAGCCATATATATTTTTTAGATTAAATCGGAGTGTTACAGACTAAACGATGATAGGAAGTTGACCATGATTTTAGAATATGCAAGAACAGATCGTATGAATGAGATTGAGAGAAAAACAATTATTGAATCAATATGTGATGGCTTTGTTAATGCTGGTCAACACAAAATTGTTTTTAGTCTTTTCGGTAATAGCGGAGTCGGAAAATCATATATTTGTAAATCTATCTACAATAGTGCATTGATTGTGCCTGAAAAAAACAAGGTATTAATTGATTTTAATCACATAGTTAATAATAATACTCCTGGTATTATTCAAACAATTATAACCAAGTTTGGATATGGATGTTTTTATAACACACAAAAGCAACTGGATAAATATTTTAAATCGGTGGACGCCAGTAAAACCGAATGTCTTACAAAGTGTGTAGACGATTTTGTTGAGGAACTAAATCAATTTGCAAATAATTATGGTCGTGTGCTTCTTATATTTGACACTTTTGAGGCGATTTCTACTAACGCAGAAACGAACGGGTTTAAGCAAATTCTTGAGACTACAAATAACAATATTAGCTTTTTGATTGCTGGGATTAAAAAAGTAGATTTCTACAAATGCACTACACTTCATGTAAGTGGTTTTAATGAAACAGAAATAAATGAATACTTAATTAGCAGAAATTCTAGAATGAAAACCGTGTTAAAAAAACATGGAGCGTTACTTTTATCTCAAATTCGTAAATTTACTGATGATGGAAATCCAATTCTATGTGGATTAGTATCAGATTGGCTTTTGCATTGTCATGATCTCAATGCACAAATTATTTATCTTCTTAGCTCAAAAGAAGCTTCACGGAAGCATCTGATTAACTGGATAAGTGATCTTGATTCTGATTTATGTACAACGATGAGAATCACAGCATTTTTTAATGATCGCATGACCACTAGACTTTTAAGCCTATTGTCTGGAATGGATAATATGCAATCAAAGGATTGCCTTTCAAGAATGAGCGAATATAGTTTTGTAAAGTCCTTTTCAGAAGAATTCGATTCTGAACCTCAAATCGTTTTACATGATATTGTTGCGAAATTAATTCGAGAAAATTTTCCTTTTCCGCCAGATCAACTACGTTCTTTTGCAGAAAAAGCTGTTATTGTTTATGATCAAATGATTTTTGAGGATAAAACCAATACTGAGGTATTTCGTCTTGAACAATCTTTGCGAGTTGAGAAAGTAATGTGCATGGTTAGAAATGGTCAATACAATGACGCATTTATTATGTTCGATAACGAAATTCTTGACGGAATTGATGTCTTTAATTATGGGTTTATCGATCAACTTATCAACGAAATAGAAAGTTATCTGAATATTAAGAATGAGTTTGTTTCACAAACCCAAAAAGAAGATAAGTTAAAGTGGGAATATATGCTATAATGTGTGTACACACCAACATAGGTGGAGGTATGGCAGATGAAAAAGCTATTGTCTTGTGCATTCAATATGGATAGCGGTTGCGTGGAGCTGAAGTTCAACGATGGCAGCATGATCGCCATTAACTGCACTGCCGTGGGAAACGAAGTTGCCGACAATATGTACCAGCGCTCAGAGTTGGACTATCTGGTCTACAACGATCCGCTGGCGTATGCCGACCTCGTGCTGAACGGTGACCCGGAAGCGTACCTCAAGGCGGTCACTGAGTATAAGCCTTTTGACGAATAGGAGATGCTTATGAGCGACATTGAAATCATTGTTAAAGGTTTTTGCCGTGAGAACGGCTTATC
>CAYSEF010000037.1:0-7627 GCA_964430105.1 uncultured Ruminococcus sp.
ATAAAAATATTATTTTAGAAATCTTGAATATCCTCTTGACAAGTGTGATTTCGTATTGTATAATCAACACAAGACATCTGATGGATTTCGACTTAAAATTGGCATTTTGCTAACAAACAGATAATACCACAAACTACCAAGGAGCTTTATTATGAAAAAATCTTTACTTTCCATACTTTTAGCAGCACTTATGCTTACAGCTCCCCTTACCATGTTTTCGTGCGGAGAGAGTGACGTGAACGCCGAAAGTGGCAATGTTGACAATAACAGTAGTCAAATTGACGAATCGTCAGCTCCGTCAGTCGAAGCCTTAGATGAAAATTCGGCAGTGAACGAAAGATTGCTCATTGCTGACGAGCTTCCCGAAAAGAACTTTGATAACAGAACATTCCGTGTTCTTACAAACGGTTCCTTTGCCGGATACGATTATATCGACGAAATCATTGCAGAAGACCTCAACGGCGATGCCTGCAACGATGCTGTTTATAACAGAAACGGAACTATTGAGGATCGCTTCGGTATAACGATAGAATGTGCTACTGTTTCGGAACCTCATAATGAAGTTAAAACTATCGCAACAGCAGGTACAACCGATTATCAGATTGTTGGCTTCCAGAATTATCTTATCGGTGGCTCTATTAAATCAGGCGCACTTCTGAATTGGTGTGATGCTCCGTATGTTAATCTCGATAAACCGTGGCATAACTCGCTTGCTAACGATGACGCTACCTTGAACGGTATTCTCTACGGTATCTGCTCCGACCTTTCTACTTCCTCGATGACTTATACTCATGCTATTTTTACAAATGTTGACCTTCTCGGCAAATACGGCTATTCCGCTGACGATCTTTATACATTGGTAAAAGAAGGTAAGTGGACTCTCGATCAGCTGAGTGCAATGACAGAGCAGATGTACATCGATGAAAACGGTGACGGTACTGCTGATGCAAATGATACATACGGCTTCGGCTATAATATCACAAACCCTGCTGACGTTTGGTTTACAGCATTCGGTGGAAAAACTCATACAATGAACCACGAAACCGGTGAATTTGAGCTTACCTTCATGAGCGATAAGACCGTTACCATGTTCGAAGCTTTGTATGATTTCCATTATAATAATAAGGGCTACATCAAGTATAGCGAGCAGTACGCTGAGGAAACACACTTCCTTGAAGGCGATCTTGTAATGGCTCCGATGAGATTCCTTGCGGCGTTCAATAAGCTTCGTAATATGGATGAGGTTTATACAATGCTCCCGTATCCTAAGTGGGATGAAGCTCAAGAGGGATATTTTACCAACGCTGACGATAAATTCTCCGTGTTCGGTATGCCTCTTTCCGTTGCAAACGATATGGAATTTATCAGCATAATTTTTGAAGCTCTCTGCGCTGAATCCTATAAGACAGTTTATCCTGTCTATTATGATACTGCGCTCAAGGGCAAGTATTCAAGCGACCCGACCACTGCTGAAATGGTAGACCTTATAATGGCAGGCAGAGCGTTCGACTTCTCGTTTGAATTTACCGACGAATTTAACCGCCTTCCTAAGCTTTTCCGTGATATGCTCAAGGATGGCTCCAAAAATATAGCATCAAAATACCGCACAGTAGAAAAAGTTGCTATCAATAGTATCAAGAAGCAGATATACCCCGCATACGACCTGGATTGATAAAGGTTTAACAGCATTTTCCCTGCAAATATTGACTGAAATATAAGAGCGTACCTTTCACCTAATATATAGGCTATTGGCAACTCCTTGACTTTGGAGTGTAATGTGAGAATTATAAAGGATGCAATTCCTTTTAATAACCGAAAACATACATCAATTTGGAGGAAAAAATGAAGAAACAGGTTTTATCGGCACTGTTGGCTCTCCTGATGGCAGGCTCGTCGCTTACAATGTTCGGATGCTCCGAAAGTGAAGTTAATGACGAAACAAATCTATCAGGTTCAGTGCAGCCTACGGGTTCGAGCAACGATTCGTCAGATGCAGCGACAAATGAGGAAGCAAGCGAAAACGCAAGACTTGCGATACCGGATGATCTTCCCGAGAAGAGATATGACGGTAAGGAATTCCGCGTTGTTACTCTCGGAACAACAGCAGGCTTCTCGTTCGATAGTGAAATTATTGCAGAGCAGTTGACCGGTGACTCTATGAATGACTCTGTTTATAACAGAAACGGCACTATTGAAGAACGCTTTGACGTAAAGATTCTTTGCACAACGAACGATAGCCCTCATGACGTGCTTAATACTACAGCTTCAGCAGGAACTGACGACTATCATGTCGGTGCTTTCCATCAGTGGAGAGCAAGCGTTCCTATGACTGCTCAATCCTTGATGAACTGGTGTGATGCACCGTATGTCGATCTCGATAAGCCGTGGCATAACAAGCTTTCTAACGATGACTCGACTATTAACGGACAGCTTTACGCTATCTGCTCCGACCTTTCTATTTCGTCAATGACATTCACATTTGCGATTTTCGGAAATGCAGATATGCTCAAGACCTATGGCTATGATACAAGTGATATCTATTCAACTGTAAAAGAAGGCAAGTGGACTCTCGATAAGCTGAGAACCATTACCGAAGGCATTTACGTTGATGAAAACGGTGACGGTATATCCGATACCGAAGATACATATGGCTTTGGCTATAGTATAGTAAACCCTGCTGACGTTTGGTATTACGCATTTGGCGGTAGAGTGTTCGAGGTAGAGCCTGAAACAAACCACATCGAGCTTTCTATCATGAACGACAGAACCGTTGAAATGTACGACGCACTGTATTCGTTCCATAATCAGAATCAGGGCTTTGTTAAGCTGACAAATCAGTATGATGAAGAAACCTACTTCCGTAACGGAAAGCTTGCAATGGCTCCTTTGCGTTTCTTCGCAGCATATACTTCACTTCGTGAAATGGATTCCGATTATATCATCATTCCTTATCCTAAGTATGATGAAGCACAGAGCCAGTATCTCACTAACGCAGACGATAAATTCTCAATGTTCGGTATACCTAAGTCGGTTGCAGGCGATATTGAATTTATCAGCATTATCTATGAAGCTCTTTGCGCTGAATCCTATAAGACAGTTTATCCGGTATACTATGACCAGGCTTTGAAGGGAAGATATTCCTCTGATGCCACTACTGCAGAAATGGTAGACCTTATCATGGAAGGCCGTATATTCACTCTTGCTTGCCAGTTCCCGAATGTTGTATTCCAGAATTTGCCACATATGTATCGTCATCTCCTTATCGACGATATAACAAATGTTGCTTCTCACTACAAGACAAAGGAAAAAATGGTAACACAGCTTATCAAGAAGATACTCTACCCCATTTATGATATCGACTGATTTATCGACTATCGATAATGCCAATTGATAATATATAAAACAAAAGACTGTCGCATTTTTTGGAAAATACTTCCTGTGTGCGACAGTCTTTTGTTGCCCCAAAAAAATTTTGTCAAAAATCAGAACAGCTTTTTGAGTGCGCCGAGAGCACCGCCAAGATCATCCTTGAGGTCAGCGAGCTTGTCAACGGTAATCTTTGCACGAACGCCTTCAACGATTTTTTCAATAGTTTCGTCGGGAAGATCGATTCCGATAAGCTCCTCGATAACCTTGATAGGCTCTTTACGGAAGCGTTCTGTAAGATCAGCATTTTTTGTCAGCTTCTCAACGATTTCTTCAATTTTTTCTTTTACATTATCCATGGTGTGCACCATCCTTTCGTTTTAATTGATTACAGTATATCACTATAACGACTGTTTTGCAAGGTCGATGCAAATTTGTTTACGAATGAATATATGTTGTTGCAGAAATAAAATATTCCCGATAAAGAACAAAATTTCGATAAAGTATAGCATATTCAGCATTGATGTGGTACAATATGAAGTAGAAAAAAGCATTCAAAGCGATCAGCGGAGAAGAATTTCCACTGCAAAATGAGGAAAAACCGATGAAAGATTATAAATTCAAACTACATTCACCGTATAAACCAACGGGAGATCAGCCGGATGCTATTGCAAAGCTGACAGCAGGAGTTGAAGCCGGAATGCGTTATCAAACACTTCTTGGCGTAACAGGCTCGGGAAAAACCTTTACTATGGCGAATGTCATTGCAAATTGTAACCGGCCGGCACTGATATTGTCGCATAATAAGACACTTGCGGCACAGCTTTGTACTGAGTTCCGTGAATTTTTCCCTGAGAATGCAGTCGAATATTTCGTGTCGTATTATGATTACTATCAGCCGGAAGCGTATGTTCCCGGAAAGGATATGTACATCGAAAAGGATGCCATGATAAACGATGAGATAGATAAGCTGCGCCATTCTGCAACCTCTGCATTGTTTGAAAGACGTGACGTTATCATAGTTTCGTCAGTGTCGTGTATATATTCGCTTGGTCCACCGGAGGAATACGCAGGTCAGGTAGTCGGAGTGCGTACAGGTATGGAAATATCGATGCACGACCTTATGAAAAAGCTTGTGTCGATTTCATACGAACGAAACGACGTGAATTTTGTGCGTGATAAATTCCGTGTTCGCGGAGATACCTTGGAGGTCTACCCCGCAGGCTATACTGACCGTGCAATTCGAGTGGAATTTTTTGGCGATGAAATAGATCGTGTATCCGAGATAAATCCGCTTAACGGACAGGTTATAGAGTACCTGAATTATGTTGCGATATACCCTGCTACGCACTATGTTGTTGACCCTGCTTTGCGTGAAAGGGCGTTTGCCGAGATAGAAAATGAGCTTGAAGAACGTGCCGAGTGGTTCCGTTCACAGAATAAGCTTCTTGAGGCACAGCGAATAGAGGAACGCACACGCTATGACCTTGAAATGATTCGTGAGGTCGGATATTGTTCCGGTGTCGAGAATTATTCACGCATTTTTGCAGGCAGAGAGCCGGGTGCAACGCCATATTGCCTGCTCGACTATTTCCCGAAGGATTTTCTTATATTCATAGATGAAAGCCATGTTACGATTCCGCAGATAAGAGGCATGAGTGGCGGAGATAGAGCAAGAAAATCTAATCTTGTGGAATATGGCTTCAGATTGCCCTCTGCATTTGATAACAGACCATTGAATTTCAATGAATTTGAGGAAAAGGTTAATCAGGTGATAATGGTATCTGCAACGCCTGCCGAATATGAAGCTACAAAATCGGAGCAGACGGTTGAGCAGATAATACGTCCGACAGGCTTGGTTGACCCTGAAATAGAGGTGCGTCCCGTTGAAACTCAGGTCGATGATCTTCTTGGCGAAATACGAGAGAGAGTAATCAGAGGTGAACGAGTGCTTGTTACAACTCTGACGAAGAAAATGGCGGAGGATCTCACCGAATATCTTGACGAACGAGGCGTGAGAGTGAAATATATCCACCATAACATTGAAACAATGGAGAGAACAGAGCTTTTGCGTAATCTGCGAATGGGATTGTTTGATGTGCTGGTTGGTATCAATCTTCTCAGAGAAGGTATAGACCTTCCGGAAGTTACACTTGTAGCGATACTTGATGCAGATAAAGAAGGCCTGTTCCGATCAACACGTTCGCTGATTCAGATGATAGGCCGTGCTGCAAGAAATGCCGGCGGAAAAGTTATATTGTATGCAGATAATATGACGAAATCTATGAAAGAAGCGATAGATGAAACGGAACGACGCAGAGCTATACAGATGGCATACAATGAGGAGCATGGTATAGTACCGAGGACTGTAGAAAAGAAGATAGCCGAGCTGATAAGAATAGGCGAAAGTGAAGAAGCGAAGGCTAAGAAAGCGAAAAAGAGAGGCAAAAACGGAGATATTAAATCGACCTCCGCTAAATCTACGGGAGAAACAAAGGAAGCAGAAATCGAGCGCCTGACAGCAGAAATGAAAGCCGCCGCAGCTGCCCTTAAATTTGAAGAAGCGGCATATCTCCGTGATAAGATAAGAGAACTGCAAAGCACGAAGTAATAACGTAAAGTGAAGCCCGTGAAGCATTTTTTGTTGCACTCTGCCCTGTACTCGTGAGATAAAATTCACCATATAGCGATTTTTTATGCAAAACTACCCGATATTGTATCCTGCACACACAACTTTAATGCATGATTTTTATTGACATCTTGCATTAGATGTGCTATAATATCACCATTAAAGCTTATCTTATCGTTATTTTTGAATTTTGCGGAGGTATGTTATGCAAAATGATGCAATGAAAAATAATACAAACGAACTGAATACCGTTATCCGTGAACACGAAACTAAAATCGAATTCGATTCAAGTACAAACCTCATCGAACAGTCTTCTTATCGCTATTCACTTCAGGATAGAACCTCTCCAAACCTCTATCGTGAGCTTTTCGATTACGAATCTGTTCCGAAGGTTTCGTTTAACCACCGTTTCGTGCCTGTAAATATGCCTGAGAATATCTGGATAACAGACACTACCTTCCGTGATGGTCAGCAGTCTGCAGAGCCCTTCACTGTTAAGCAGATAGTTGATCTTTATAAAATGCTCCATCGTCTTGGCGGCCCAAAGGGTCTTGTTCGCCAGTCTGAATTTTTCGTTTATTCCGAAAAAGACCGTGATGCACTTCTCGCCTGCAAAGAGCTTGGTTATGAATTTCCGGAAATTACAACATGGATTCGTGCCTCTACAAACGATTTCCGCCTTGTAAAATCCCTCGGAATTCGTGAAACAGGTGTGCTTGTGTCCTGCTCCGACTACCATATTTATAATAAGATGGGTCTTACTCGTCGTCAGGCTATGGATAAATATCTTGGCGTGGTTAAGGAAGTCCTTGATATGGGTATGTCTCCGAGATGCCACTTTGAAGATATCACCCGTGCGGATTTCTATGGCTTTGTTGTACCTTTTGCAGAAGCACTTGAAGTCCTCTCGGAAGAATATAATATTCCCGTCAAGATTCGTGCCTGCGATACTATGGGCTACGGTGTTGCTTATCCCGGTGCGGCACTTCCCCGTTCTGTTCCCGGTATCATTTACGGCTTGACTCACTATGCAGGCTTCCCGTCAGAACGTCTTGAATGGCATGGACATAACGACTTCTATAAAGCTGTATCGAATAGCTCTACTGCCTGGCTTTACGGATGCTCCTCTGTCAACTGCGCACTTCTCGGAATAGGTGAAAGATGTGGTAATACTCCTCTTGAAGCTATGGTAATGGAATATGCGTCACTCAGAGGTACTACTGACGGTATGGATACAACGGTTATCACAGAAATCGGCGAATATTTCAAGAACGAGATAGGCTATAACATTCCGAATCGTACACCTTTCGTTGGCCGTGATTTTAACGTAACAAAGGCCGGTATCCACGCTGACGGTCTGATGAAGGATGAGGAAATTTATAATATTTTCAATACAGAAAAGCTTCTGAATCGTCCTGCTCAGGTTTCTATCGATGCTCATAGCGGACTTGCCGGAATTGCGTACTGGCTGAAGAACCGTTGCCCCGATGAATCTGCAAAAAATGTAGATAAGCGTTCACCTATCGTTCAGAAAATGAAGGATTTGATCGATGCTGAATACGCAGGCGGAAGAACCACAACAATGAGCGATACAGAGCTTCTTGAGCTTTACGAAAACTCAAAGTAAAGTAA
>CAYSEF010000037.1:7727-14081 GCA_964430105.1 uncultured Ruminococcus sp.
TTTTTTGTTTTATTTTATTAGCCTGCTTGCACGCAAAATTCCTACCTGCGTCTTTCCGTCGGTTATTTCGCCATTCATTACCATTTCTACAGCTTCGTCAAGTGGTATCTTGAATACTTCGAGAAATTCGTCGTCGTCAAGATGACGTTCACCAAATGTAAGTCCCTTCGCAAGAAACATTCGTATTCTCTCGCCCATTATCGCAGGTGAACCGTAGTAGTCACCCATGTCGATAAGCTCGGTCGGAACAGCACCCGTTTCTTCCTTCAGTTCACGAAGTGCCGCTAAAGCAAAGTCCTCATCAGCTGAATCAAGCTTTCCTGCCGGAATTTCAGTCAATACCTGGTCTACAGCGTAGCGATACTGACGTTCGAGTATGATATCACCGTCATCAGTGATAGGAACAACGCAAACTGCACCAATGTGACGTATTATCTCTCTTACAGATGTACCTCCGTTTGGTAGGCTTACAATATCTCTGTACAAATGTACAACCACACCGTCGAATATAAGCTCAGACGATATTGTTTTTTCGATCAGCTCCATGATATTCCTCCGTGAAAAATATTTATAGTTGTTTTCTTGAATGTGCCGTAATGCACAGCGTGAATAAATAGTCGCTCGAAAACGCTCTTTTGCCTGTTCGGCATATTTACAGTATAACATAAATTTCTGCAAGGTTCAAGGAGTTTTGAGTGACATTTACAGAATAATCTTAATTCCAAAATACTGCATAATTATACATAATTCAACGATTTTACTTTGATATTCGTTTTGTCATTAAGAATTTACAATTAGCCTATTGACAAAATTATTACATGGTAGTACAATATGGAACATAGGTTAGCAGTGCTTACCAAAAAAACAAACTGCACCTCAAATTCTATTGAAAATTTAACACCTTATGGAGGAACTAACCATGGTATTCGAAAAAATTGCTGCACTTATCGCTGATCGCACTGATTGCGCTGTTGAAGATGTAAAGATGGAATCTACTTTCGCTGATCTCGGCATCGATTCTCTTGATTCCGTTGAACTTCTTATGGAAATGGAAGAAGAACTTAACGTAAGCCTTGAGCTTGAAGAAAAGGTTGAAACCGTAGGCGAACTCGTTAAATTCATCGAAAGCAAGCTTGCTTAATTTATCGGAGTAAAAAATCTATGATCCATACACAAATCTGCGAGCTTATCGGTATCAAGTATCCTGTTTTTCAGGGCGGTATGGCTTGGATAGCTGACGGTAAGCTTGCGGCGGCTGTGTCTAACGGGGGAGGTCTCGGTATAATCGCCGCAGGAAACGCCCCCGCTGACTTTGTCCGTCAGGAAATAAAAATCGCAAAATCTCTCACCGATAAGCCCTTCGGTGTAAATATAATGCTCATGAGCCCGTTTGCAGATGAGGTTGCCGCTGTTGCCGCAGAAGAAAAGGTTGCGGTTGTTACAACAGGTGCCGGCAATCCTTCAAAGTATATGAAAATGTGGCTTGAAGCCGGAATTAAGGTTATCCCTGTCGTTGCGTCCGTTGCTATGGCGAAGCTTATGACTCGTCTTGGTGCGTCTGCATTGATAGCTGAGGGTGGAGAAAGTGGCGGTCACGTCGGTGAGCTTACCACTATGGTTCTCGTTCCCCAGATCGTTGATGCAACTACACTTCCCGTTATCGCAGCAGGTGGTATTGCTGACGGTCGTGGTGTTGCTGCCGCATTTATGCTCGGTGCGTGTGGCGTTCAAATGGGTACACGCTTCCTTTCCGCTGAAGAATGCTCTATTCACCCGACTTATAAAGAAAAAATCATTAAAGCAACAGACCTTTGCACAATGGTAACAGGAAAGCGTCTTGGTCATCCTGTTCGTGCATTGAGAACCCCCTTTGCGCGTGAATATCTCAAGCGTGAATATAACAGCAATGTCACTGACGATGAGCTTGAAGCATTCGGTGGTGGCGCACTTAGAATGGCTGTTAAGGATGGCGATACAGAAAACGGATGCTTTATGAGTGGACAGATCGCTGCAATCGTTAAGAAGGTAGAACCGGCGGCAGATATCGTTCGCTCTGTTATCGAGGAGGCTGAGCCTCTCCTGAAAGGAGCCTCAAAATGGGTAACGGAATGATCGCATTTGTTTTTGCAGGTCAGGGAGCACAGTTTTCAGGCATGGGCAAGACCTTGTACGAAACTTCCGTGGCTGCGAAGCGTGTTTTTGATATTTGCGACAGTATTCGTCCCGGAACATCGGCACAGTGCTTTGAAGGCTCTGATGATGAGCTGAAGGAAACAAAAAACACTCAGCCCTGTATGTTCGCTGTTGAAATGGCAGCGGCAGAGGCATTGCGTGAAGCAGGAATTACCGCTGATTTTACCGCAGGCTTTTCACTTGGCGAGATCGGTGCGCTGACATATTCCGGTGCTGTATCGCTTGAGGATGGCTTCAAAATCGTGTGCGAAAGAGCTAAGCTTATGCAGGATTCGGCTGAAAAGGTCGATACTTCAATGGCTGCTGTAGTGAAGCTGGCGAATGATAAGGTTGAAGAAATTTGTGCCGCACATGAGCAGGTTTATCCCGTAAATTACAACTGTCCCGGGCAGGTGGCTTGTGCAGGCTTGTCATCATCAATGGCAGGCTTTACAGCAGATGTAAAATCAGCAGGAGGACGAGCTATTCCGCTGAAGGTCAAGGGTGGATTCCACTCACCTTTCATGAAGGAAGCGAGTGAAGGCTTCGCAAAGACTCTTGAAAAAATCGAAATTGGCGAACCTGAAATGCCACTGTATTCAAATAAAACAGGTAAGGTGTACGAAGCCGGCACTATTCGTGAGCTTTTGGCTGCTCAGATAAGCTCTCCCGTCAGATGGGAGTATATCGTGCGTGACATGATTTCAAAGGGCGTAAATACATTTGTTGAAATAGGCCCCGGCGCAACTCTCAGCGGACTTATCGCTAAGACAGATTCTACTGTAAAGACACTTCAGGCAGGAGATGCTGAGTCATTAAACAAGGCTGTGTCAGAAGTTAAAGGTCTTTAATAATAAAGAGGTATCTATAAAATGACAGATATTACTGGAAAAATTGCCGTTGTAACAGGTGGTTCTCGTGGTATAGGTGCGGCAATCGCAAAAAAGCTCGCATCGCTTGGTGCTGATGTTGCTATTATCGACCTCGGAAATGGCGAAATCGCAAGTGAAACTGTTGCTGAGATCACTGCGATGGGTCGTAAGGCTATCGGCTATCGTTGCAATGTATCCGATTTTAATGAAGTAAAAGAAACCGTTGCCAAGATCAAGGCTGATTTCGGTGGCGTGCATATTCTTGTAAATAATGCGGGTATAACCCGTGATACACTTATCCCGATGATGAAGGAAGAAGATTTCGATTCCGTCATCGGTGTAAATCTCAAAGGCGCATTCAATATGATCCGCCACTGCTCCATGCTGATGGTTCGTGCAAAATTTGGCAGAATTATCAATATTTCCTCTGTTTCGGGCATGATGGGCAATCCTGGTCAGGCGAACTATTCCGCATCAAAGGCGGCTCTTATCGGTCTGACAAAAACAACAGCAAAGGAATTTGCACTTAAAGGCATAACCTGTAACGCTATTGCCCCCGGCTTTATTGCGACTAATATGACAGAAAATCTGAGCGATAATACCCCCCTGCTCAGTCAGATACCCGTTGGACACATGGGTAAGCCGGAAGATATAGCTGATACAGCGGCATTTCTCGTAACATCAGATTACATTACAGGCGAAGTCATCCGTGTGGATGGCGGAATTGCAATGTAAATCTGCTTAACAGAATCATAAACAGCAAATAAGCTGTACGAAACCCCCATCGGAGGTATATCAATGACTACGAATATTCGCAGAGTTGTGGTTACCGGTATAGGTGCTGTCACCCCAATCGGAAACAATGTCAACGACTGCTTTACAAACATGAAGAACGGTGTGTGTGGAATTGCTCCTATCACTCTGTTCGATACAACTGAATATAAGGCACATTTGGCGGCGGAAGTAAAGGATTTCGACCCAAAGCTTTATATGGAAAAATCCGAGGTTGTCCGCAGTGACCGTTTTTCGCAGTTTGCTGTAGCTGCTGCATCTCAGGCGGCAGAGGACAGCGGATTTATGGGAAATTACGACCCCGAACGTGTTGCTGTTATCATGGGTAGTGGTATAGGCGGTATGCAGACCTTCGTTAATGAGCATACAAAGCTTATGGAAAAAGGCCCCCGTCGTGTGTCGCCACTGTTTGTGCCTATGATGATAACAAATATGGCAGCCGGAATGATCGCTATTCGCTATAATTGCAAGAATTCGGTTATGCCTGCTGTTACAGCTTGCGCTTCCGGAACAAACGCTATCGGTGAGGCAATGCGTCTGATACGTCATGGCTATGCTGATGCGGCTATAACAGGCGGTACAGAAGCTGCTATCACCGGTATAGGCGTTGCAGGCTTCTCCAATATGCAGGCACTTTCAAATTCCGAAGACCCGAACGAAGCTTCACTTCCGTTTGATAAAAGACGTGCCGGCTTTGTAATGGGTGAAGGCTCTGCTGCCCTTGTTCTCGAAGAATATGAACACGCAAAGGCACGCGGAGCAAAGATTTACGCTGAAATATGCGGATACGGCTCAACCTGTGACGCATATCATATCACAGCACCAAGTCCCGATGCAGAAGGCGGTGCTCGTGCAATGATGCTCGCAATGGATGAAGCAAATTATACCGCTGACGATGTAGTTTACATCAATGCACACGGAACAGGCACATCACTGAACGATTCCGCAGAAACCGTTGCTATTAAGAAGGCACTCGGAGATAAGGCAACAGAGGCTCATATCAGCTCCACAAAGTCCATGACCGGTCATATGCTCGGTGCGGCAGGTGCAGTAGAAGCACTCGCTTGTATTCTTGCACTTACAGAGGATGTTATCCCACCGACAATCAATTTGAACGAACCCGATCCTGCGTGTGACCTCAATTACACACCGAATGAAGCTGTAAACGCAAAGGTAACACTTGCACTGTCAAACTCCCTTGGCTTTGGCGGACATAACGCTTGTCTGGCATTCAGACGTGTGGACTGACATAGTTTAGCTTAAAATTAAGGAAATACGAACATGAACGTAAATAGCATCCGCAAGTATGCGGCTTTAATGAAGGAGCTTGATCTGTCTGCGCTTGAGCTAACAGAAGGCGACAGCAAGGTAAGAATCGAAAGAAATGTTACAGCCCCTGTAATGCAGACTATACCTGTAATGCAGACTCCGACTGTTGGAGTTCCTGCCAATAATACTGCGACAGTTCAGGAATCGGCTCCCGTATCTGCCGGACATCCCATTACTTCGCCAATGGTAGGTGTGTTTTATAGTGCTCCCGCTGAAAATGCCGAGCCTTTTGTAAAAGTCGGTCAGACGGTGAAAAAAGGTGACACAGTGGGCATTATCGAAGCAATGAAGCTCATGAACGAAGTTGTCAGCGACGTTGACGGTGTAGTTGAGGAAATCTGCGTGAACAATGCAGAAACGGTAGACTACGGACGTGTGCTGATGAGAATCAAGTAATATAGAGGTCAACCAATGAATCGTGAAGAAATAATGAAGATACTTCCGCATCGTGATTCAATGCTTCTGCTCGATGAAGCAGTTGTTGAGGATGGCGTTGCGCATGGAAAATATACAGTCAAGGGTACGGAATTTTTCCTCGATGGACATTTTCCAGGAAATCCTATCGTTCCCGGCGTTATCCTGTGCGAAATTCTTGCTCAGTCTGCGTGTGTTTTGCTGACAGATATGGGTGAAGGCAAGAAAACCACACTCTACACAGGCCTTGATAAAGTAAAGTTCAAAAATCCCGTTAAACCCGGTGATACATTTGAAACAACCTGCAAAATAGTTCGCGCACGTCCACCGTTCTACTTCTGCGAAGGTGAAGGCAGAGTTGACGGAAAGCTTTGCCTTAAAGCTGAATTTTCATTTGCCGCACGAGCGGATGACTAATTGCAAAATTTAAGTACAGCTACGCTCGTGCCGGAGTTTCTGATATTCTTTAGTTGAATGGCTTTATCCTACCGCTTAATATACTGTAACTTAGCAGGAAAGTAAATCCCCGAAACTCCCAAAGTTGAAGCTACAGAACGTAAGCGAGGACAAGTGCAGATTTGTTAAAATATAGTAGAACGATCGGCTTGCGTAATTGCAAAATTTAAGTATAGCTACGCTCGTGCACTCCACTTGATGCAATCGCTTCACGTCCCCTAAAGGAGCATTTGAATTTATTCAAATGTGACGCCCGGGGACTAGCAAAAGGGAGATTTTCAAGAGGGAATTCCTCTTGAAAGCCGGGATTCAAAAGGGC
>CAYSEF010000037.1:14181-19907 GCA_964430105.1 uncultured Ruminococcus sp.
CCCCTAAAGGAGCATTTGAATTTATTCAAATGTGACGCCCGGGGACTAACAAAAGGGAGATTTTCAAGAGGGAATTCCTCTTGAAAGCCGGGATTCAAAAGGGCTCGGCTCGAGAGTCCTTTTGCACCCTCCGTGCAGGAGAAAAAATTCTCAAAATGCGAAGCATTTTGTACCCCCTCCCCCCTTATGTTAATAAGCCGAAACTTATGGTAGTAAGCCAAAACTCACCCACAGCAGTAGCTGAATCTTCCCCCTCCGAAGGAGTACCCAACCTATGTTTTCAAAAATTCTCATCGCCAATCGGGGCGAGATAGCTGTCCGTATAATTCGTGCCTGTAAGGAAATGGGCATCGCTTCTGTCGCTGTCTATTCCGAAGCTGATGCGGGCGCTCTCCATGTTGCTCTCGCTGATGAAAGCTATTGCATAGGCAAGGCTGAAGCAAGCGATAGCTATCTTAACGAAAATCGTATCATAAGTGCGGCTCTCGTTTCCGGTGCTCAGGCGATCCATCCCGGGTACGGATTTCTTTCCGAAAATGCCCATTTTGCCGGCCTTTGTCGTAAAAATGGTATCGCATTTATCGGCCCGACCGTGCAAAGTATGGAGGAACTGAGCGATAAGGCGATCTTAAAAACTAAAATGTCGGCGGCAGGTCTTCCTGTTATCCCTGGCACTGATGTACTCCATTCGGTTAGGGATGCGGAAGAGGCTGCTGAAAAAATCGGCTATCCCGTCATGCTGAAGGCCTGTGCAGGTGGTGGCGGTCGTGGTATACGCCTTGTTAATTCAAAAGAAGAAATGTCATCGGCTTATATGCAGGCGGTTGCTGAAGGCGAAGCTGCTTTCAATGACGGTTCTGTGTATATGGAAAAATATATATTCCCAGCACGTCATGTAGAGGTTCAGATATTGGCTGACGAATTCGGAAAGGTCGTATGCCTCGGTGAACGTGATTGCTCTGTGCAAAGACATCACCAAAAGCTTATCGAAGAAACTCCTTCTCCGGCAGTATCTCCCGAAAAACGTGCGAAATTGATAGATCAGGTCATCACAGCAGTAAAGGCAGTCGGCTATGTCGGTGTCGGAACTCTCGAATTTCTGCTCGATAAGAACGGCGACCTTTGGTTCATGGAAATGAATGTCCGTTTGCAGGTGGAGCATTGCGTTACAGAAATGTTGACGTATCTTGACCTTGTAAAATGGCAGATAAGAACCGCCGCAGGTATGCCTATCGCTTTTTCGCAGGAGTCAATAAACCTTAGCGGAGCCGCTATTGAGTGTCGTATAAATGCGAAAAAACCCGGTACCCTCAATCTTTTGCACGTTCCTGGCGGACCTTTTCTCAGATTTGATACCTATCTTACCATAGGAACTACAGTTTCACCATATTACGATTCCCTTCTCGGCAAGCTTATTGTTCGTGCAGGTACGAGAGAGGAAGCTATCCGTAAGATGAAGGCTGCACTTTGTGAGCTTGTCATCGACGGTATCGAAACAAATATCGAAGAACAGCTCGCAATTATCGAAAGCGATGCCTTTGACGACGGTAGCTATGACCTTACGATAATGGATAAGCTGGAAAGTAAGTAAAACGGAGGTTTGAATGCCGTTTCTCAATTTTTTGAAACCTAAAAACGAACTTGAAAAAGGCGGTCGTGCTGCACTTCAAGTTCAGGCAGATGATAACGAGCCTGAGAAAATCTGCCCGAATTGTCATAAATCTATCCCGCTCAGCCGTCTTTGGGCGAATAATAATACCTGTGGCTGCGGTTATCATTTCAGAATGAATGCCAGACAGCGTATTTCCTTTATCGCTGATAAGGATTCGTTTACCGAAATGTTTGATGATGTTACATCAGCCGATCCACTCGAATTTACCGGATATCAGCAAAAGCTGGAAACTGCTCGCACATCCAGTAAGGAAAAAGAAGCCGTTATTTGCGGTACCGCTACAATAGCTGGCGAAAAATGTGCGCTTTTTGTCATGGAACCGTATTTTATGATGGGTTCAATGGGCTCTGCTGTCGGTGAAAAAATCACACGCACATTTGAATACGCTACTGAAAACGGACTTTCTGTTGTTGGATATACTGTTTCCGGTGGTGCGAGAATGCAGGAGGGTATGATCTCTCTGATGCAAATGGCAAAAACCAGTGCCGCTGTCGCAAAGCACAGTGAAGCAGGTCTGTTCTATCTGACTATGCTGACAGATCCCACAACAGGCGGTGTTACTGCAAGCTTCGCTATGGAAGGCGATATTATTATAGCAGAACCCGGTGCGACAGTTGGCTTTGCAGGAAAACGTGTGGTTGAACAGACTACAAGAAAAGCTTTGCCAAACGGATTCCAAAAAGCAGAATTCGTTCTTGAGCATGGCTTTGTCGATGCAATAGTTCCGAGAAGTGAGCAAAAAGAAGTTGTAGCACGTTTGCTGAAAATGCACGCTCTTAAAACAAATCTCAATTAACTTGACGCTTTTATTTTGTGTCACGGGAATGAGTGCTTCAGACAAAATTATTCACAAAAACCTCTGTCGGTGTTTGCCGGCAATATATACGGAGGCATTTTTATGACAACAATAGCTCCCTATGAACGGGTCAAGTCTGCTCGAAGCAGTAAACGACCTACAGGGCTTGATTATATAAAAAATATCTTCACGGACTTCTTTGAACTTCACGGTGACCGTCGTTATGCTGACGATAGCGCAATGATAGGCGGAGTTGCATATCTCGATGATACCCCCGTGACTGTTATTGCCATAGAAAAAGGTCATACCGCAAAGGAACGCAATGACAGAAAATTCGGAAATCCTCATCCCGAAGGATATAGAAAAGCTTTGCGCCTTATGAAGCAGGCTGAAAAATTCAATCGTCCTATCGTGTGCTTTATCGATACATCCGGTGCATATTGCGGAATCGGTGCAGAAGAACGTGGACAAGGTCAGGCTATCGCTGAGAACCTTATGTCCATGATCCAGCTTAAAGTGCCAATAATTTCCATACTTATCGGAGAAGGCGGAAGCGGTGGAGCACTTGCTCTTGCTGTTGCTGACCGTGTATGGATGCTGTCGGGCGCAGTATATTCCGTTATTTCACCTGAAGGCTGTGCAAGTATCCTGTGGAAGGATTCATCTAAAGCAGATATTGCCGCAGAAAGCTTGAAGCTTACAGCTGAGGATGCACTTGGATTTGGCATAATCGAGAAAATTGTCGATGATAACGATGCAGGGGATGCGGATTTTTACGCAAGACTTCGCAGTGATATTATCACAACATTCGATGAATTGCAGGCTGATAATGCTCTGCTCTGCCACAGATATGAACGCTTCCGCAAATTCGGACGGTATTCTGACAATGTCTGACGAGAAGAAAAAAAGCCATCTCAAGGAACAGCTTATTCTTGCGGGTATCGACGAGATTGACCGTCACGGGATAACAGATTTTTCGATAAGGCGAGTGGCTGCTTCATGCGGAGTTTCGAGTGGAGCGCCGTACAAGCATTTTCGTGATAAGCATGAATTTATAGCTGAAATCGTCAGATATATCAATCAGCGTTGGCAAAGAAAACAGCTTGAGATAGTTCAGCGAAATCCGGATAATACGAGAGCACAGCTTGTTGAATCCGGCGTTGATTATGTGAAGTTTTTGGTGGAGAATCCGCATTTTCGTTCGATAATCATGCTGAAGGACGATGATTTTGACAGTTCATACCATAAAATGCGTGGAAAAATTTCGGAACTTACAAGCTCACTCATAGCAAAGTACTGTGAGGAAGTGAAAATGGACGATGTGACACGCCGCCGCAAATTTTATGTTGTCCGTGCATTGGTTTACGGTGCCGCACTGATGTTTGATAACGGTGAGATGGAGTTAAATGAAGAAAACTTGAATTTCGTGCGTCAAAATATAGATCGAGAATTTGATCTGCCATAAAAATTGGCTGATGCAGGTATAAAGTAGAGTTATATTAAAAAAAATAGGCTACTCGCATTTTTGGAATTTCTTCCTTCATTGCAAGTAGCCTATTTTATTTTACTTAATAAAGACCGTATGCCTTACCGATTACTTTTTCAACATTCTTCTTTGCAGCCTTTTCAACAGTTCTGTACTTGGAGCTGAGGTTGCGGTTTCCGTCCTTGATATTGTCACGGAACATATAAGGAAGTCTTACAAATGTATCGGAGAACTGGAATGAGAAGTCGAACGCACGACCTTCCATAATGAGGTCTACCATTTCTGCAGTAGTAGCGTCGGAGGAGTACTTACCCTTCAAAGCGGTATCATAGTATGCAGGATATACTGTCTTGTAGGATTCAGCACAAAGAGCTTCAAAAATGATACTGATGAATTCAGCATCGCCTGCAACAGACAGCGGAATACCGAACAGAGAGAACTTATCGTCAGCGTTGGTGTAGTATGCAGCCTGTTCTTCAGTCCACTTCGGGAACGGGATCATTGTGTAGGTGGATTCCATTTCACGCAGTGTATTGAACGCAGCAAGGAATCTCATCGGAGCCATTACAAACTTTTCATCACGGAAGTAGGTTTCTTCCATGTACTGTGTGTCAAGGTCAAGATAGTAACCGGGGTTCTGATAGTGGAAATCATAAAGCTTTTCATACATGGAAACAGTCTGTTCGTTCATGAATGTAAGCTCAAGTACGCCATCCTCAGAGAGGTTATATGTCTTACCACCGAAAGCTGTGAACCATACGTCAGCAGGGTTGGTAATGTTGTAGCCGAAGCCGTAAATATCAGCCTTGTCAGCAACACCGCTACCGTCGTAGTCCTTGTACATAGTTGAAACAAGCTGTGAGAAGTAGTCGAAGGTCCACTTGCCTTCCTTGATAGTGCTGTAGAGATCGTCAAGAGAATTGCCGAAATCATCAAAGAGCTGTGTATTAAGGAAGATAGTGTGTGTAAATGTCATTGACGATGTGGAAATGTCAGAGCAAATACCGTAGAGAATGCCGTTGATAGTGGAGTCATCGTTAGCAAGCTTGTTGTGCCAAGGCTTGTCGAGATCGGTATAAGGCATTTCGCACCAGTTGTAAAGTGCACCGGCAGTGATAGGACCGTTGATAAGATATCCCTGGAAGCCGACTACCTGGTAATCTGTAGTACCTGCTGTAGCGATATTTTTAACTTCTGTGTGCGGTTCCGAAACGGTCTGACCTTCGATAGTGATACCGAATCTGTCTTCAACAACACCGTTTCTGTTGTAAATAGCGTCGTTGCAAGCATCACCTGTGAGGTCTTCTGCAATAATTTCGTCGATGTAGTCATAGCCTGCGAAGGAACCGTTGGTAAGAATACGGAATGTTTTGCCATCGAATCTTGTGTTGGGAAGCTCATCATCAATGAGAAGTCTTTCATTGACAGGTTCACCGTTTTCGGTTGATTCGAGAGTGTTATTGCCGGCTACTTCACCTGTAGTATCGGCAGTGTTTGGGGTTGTTTCCGAATTGACATCGCTTTCGCCACATGAGAACATAGTGAATGCAGATGAGGTCATCAGAAGTGCAAGAATCAGAGTTAAAAGACGATTTTTCATATAAACTCCTGAATATTAAAACTAAATTCACAATCCAACGGACAAATGGCTATACTCCGAGCCTCCATTGAACTTTCTATTGTAAATTATACACCAAAAAACGGATGTTGTCAACAAGCAATTTATAAACACGAATAAATAATTTGCGACAATAAAAAAACTCCCCCGATTT
>CAYSEF010000038.1:0-19759 GCA_964430105.1 uncultured Ruminococcus sp.
AATGAAAACTATAAAATTATTAAATAAAATAGCACCTGTAGGTATAAACGAATTTGACACAACCACATACGAAGTTTCTACTGCTACCGAAAATCCCGATGCTATAATGGTTCGTTCTGCTTCAATGCATGAAATGGAATTCGGTTCTCAGCTTAAAGCGATTGCTCGTTGCGGTGCAGGTGTCAATAACATTCCGCTTGATAAATGTGCTGAAAATGGTATCGTTGTATTCAATACTCCGGGTGCTAATGCAAACGGTGTTAAAGAACTCACTATCGCTGCTCTGCTTCTTGCTTCTCGTAACATTATTGGTGGCGTAGAATGGGCTAACACTCTCGAAACCGATGTTGCAAAAGCTGTGGAAGCAGGAAAAAGTAAGTTTGGTGGCTGCGAACTCAAGGGCAAAACGCTAGGTGTTATTGGTTTGGGTGCTATTGGTGGTATGGTTGCTAATGCTGCAAGTGCACTTGGAATGAAGGTTATTGGTTACGACCCATTTATTACTGTCGAAGCTGCTTGGAGCCTCTCACGTTCCATCAAAAAAGCTGCAAGCTACGAAGAAATTTTCCGCGAATCTGATTATATCACTCTTCATGTTCCGGCAACAAAGGATACTAAGAACATGATCAACTCCGGTTCTATTGCTATTATGAAGCCCGGCGTTAAGATAATAAATCTCTCACGCGCTGATCTTGTTTGTGCTGCCGATATTAAGGCTGCTCTTACAGATGGTCATGTTTCCGCTTATGTTACAGATTTCCCGACAGAAGAAACTGTTAACACGCCAGGAATTATCACAATTCCTCACCTCGGTGCATCTACAGAAGAATCAGAAGACAACTGCGCTGTTATGGCGGCTAACGAATTGATAGAATTCCTCGAAAACGGAAATATCAAAAACAGCGTAAACTATCCTTCAATCAATATGCCTCGTACAGATGCAGAACGTCTTGTTATTCTCCACAGAAACATTCCCAACATGATTTCTCATATTACAACAACTCTTGCTAATAGAAATATCAATATCGAAAACATGGCTAACCGTTCTAAGAACGATTTTGCTTGCACACTTATTGACACTTATGCAGAAGTTAGTGAAGATATGATTAAAAGTATTGAAAGCATGGATGGCATAATTCGAGTTTTTACAATCGTTTAAGTTGATTTTTCCTAAAAACGCACCTCGATAGACTCGAAATGCTCTGCGAGGTGCGAATTTATTTTATCAGTTTGTTTTTTATCATTCCATATACTGTCAATATTCTTCTTCATTTAGTGTTTTTTATACGTTTTTACCGTTATTACGCCGATATATACTCATAAATATTCACTAATTGCATATTGACAATTTTGCTTTTTTTCCATATAATGTACTAAGATAAAACTAAAATGAGGTTTAACAGCGTGAACTCTACTACGTCAAATATTAAAGTTGTAAAATTCGGCGGCAGTTCCCTTGCAGATGCCGAACAGTTCAAAAAGGTCAAGAATATTATCAATGCTGATCCTACAAGATTATTCGTAGTACCTTCGGCTCCCGGCAAGCGATATTCTAACGATATTAAAGTCACCGATATGTTCTACGAATGTTATAACACTGCGGTTTCAGCAGGAAATATCGATGATATTTTTGATAAAGTCCGCGAACGCTACGATAGCATAATACGTGATCTCGGACTTGACTATGATTTAACTGATGAATACAACCGCATAAAACGAACAATTCTCCATCATTCCGGACGTGATTATGCAGCCAGCCGTGGTGAATACCTCAACGGTAAGATTCTTGCAAAATATCTCGGTTTTGATTTCATCGATCCCGCAGATTATGTGCGTTTCTTTGATAATGGTTTGCTGGATGCTGAAACAACTAATTCACTTCTCTCAGCTGAATTAAAGAATCACAAAAACGGCGTTATCCCGGGCTTCTATGGTTCTATGCCAAACGGAACTATTCGTACATTCTCAAGAGGTGGAAGCGATATTACAGGATCTATTGTTGCACGTGCTGTACTTGCTGATCTTTACGAAAACTGGACAGATGTAAGCGGATTCTTAATGGCTGACCCAAGAATCGTTGACGGTGCAAAATCTATCAGCTGTATAACATATCGCGAGCTTCGTGAACTTTCTTATATGGGTGCTTCAGTTCTTCATGAAGATGCTATATTCCCTGTTCGCTTTGCAGGTATCCCGATAAATATTCGCAATACAAATAAGCCTGAAGATCCCGGCACAATGATCGTTTCTCATACTGAACAGTATGACAGCGAAAATATAATCACCGGTATTGCTGGTAAGAAAGGCTTCTCGGTAATCAACATTGAAAAAGCAATGATGAACACCGAAAAAGGATTTGGTCGCAAGGTTCTTGAAGCTATTGAGAGAGAGAATATTTCTTTTGAGCATCTGCCATCAGGTATCGATACTATGAGCGTTATTATCTCTAAATCTGAAATCACAGCTACTCGCGACCGTGTGATCGACAGAATCTGCCGTGCGGTAGAGCCTGATGCAATTTCGATTGAAGAAGGTCTCGCTCTTATTGCAGTCGTAGGACGTGGCATGGTTAAATCGAAAGGCACAGCAGTTCGTGTATTCAAAGCAGTTGCAGATGCCGGAATTAACATCAGGATGATCGATCAGGGTTCTTCTGAGCTTAATATCATAATCGGTGTTGATGAAAAGGACTTTGAAAGCTCATTGAAGGCTATTTACAAAGAGTTTGTTATATAATGACAAGAGAGGTACCTGTCTTTCGAGTACCTCTCTATTATTATTCACTTACTCCTTTGGCAAAACGTGTGCTGAAAGCTTTGTTCCGCCAAGAACATGAAAGTGCAAATGGAAAACAGTTTGTCCGGCATCCTCTCCGCAGTTAGAGATAACACGATATCCATTTGTACATCCGCCAAGCTTTGCAATTTCCGGAATCTTTTCGTATATTTTTGATACATACACACTGTTCTCAGTATTGATTTCGTCAATCGATGCAATATGCTTCTTAGGAATCACAAGGATGTGACAAGGTGCTTCAGGATTAATATCCTTGAAAGCATATACGTAATCGTCCTCATAAACCTTTGTAGATGGAATATCTCCATTGATAATGCTACAAAATAGGCAGTCCATTTCAGTTTCTCCTTTATATTTTAGTTTTAGAGTTTACAATATTTTACCACAACACTTCAAAAAAATCAAGGACATGGATAATGTTTAAAGTATTTGATATTCACACGCATACCTATCCGGAGATTATTGCAGAAAAAGCTTGTACTAATCTCGGAAAATTTTACGACATAAAGGTTAATGGCGTTGGAACATACGCTCATCTAGAAAGTCAGGCAAAAGACAATAATGTCGGTGGTTATCTTCTTTTTTCAGTTTGTACAAACCCGAATCAAGTTGAAAAAGTTAATTCTTCAATTGCAGCTACTGCTGAATTGTCACGTTCACATGGCTTTAAAACGGTGGGCTTTGCAGGAATGCATCAGGATTTTCCGGATTTTGAAGCTGAAATAAACCGTATAGTATCGCTGGGTCTGCGTGGTGTTAAGATTCATCCGGATATTCAAGAAGTTGATATCAACGACAAACGACTTTTCCCATTATACGAAATTATGCAGTCGAAGAATCTTCCTTTGTATCTTCATATGGGTGACAAGCGTCCACAGTATCAGTTTTCGCATGCTGACAAGCTTGTTAAAGTACTTGAATTGTTTCCACATTTAGAAGTGGTAGCTGCTCATCTTGGCGGCTATCAAGCGTGGGATATTGCTCTGGAACTTCTTGCAGGGCGTAAAAATGTTTGGTATGACTCATCCTCTGCTCTTTGGGTATTATCACCCGAACAAGCAAATACAGTTATATCAAAACTTGGAATTGAAAATATAATGTTTGGCACAGATTATCCTGTGTCCAACACAAAGGAAGAATTAGATCGTTTCTTCAAGCTTTCACTAACAGACAAACAACGAGAAGACATTCTTTGGAACAACGCAGTAAGATTTCTGCATCTTGATTGATTATGAGTATAAAAATTTCAATTTCTTTATGGGAACACCTCGCCAAAACTGAAAAACCGATTTTTCTTTATGGAACAGGAAATGGCGGAGACAAAATTATTGCATCACTCGAAAATTATGGTGTGCAACTAACCGGAGTATTTGCGTCAGATGGATTTGTGAGAGATAGATCGTTCCATAAATGGAAGGTATGCTCTTATTCTGATGTTGTAAATGAATATGGTAATGATATAATAGTCTTACTTGCCTTCGGAACCACCTTGCCAAATGTCGTCGATTTTATCAAAATGCTTGATGAGCGTCACGAGCTTATCATACCGGATGTTCCGCTTTACGGTGGCGAACTATTCGATATGCCTTATTATCTTTCGCATCGCAGTGTTTTGGAAGAAACCTCCATGTTGTTTGACGACAGAGAATCATATGAATTATTTTGGGATGTAATAAACTTTAGACTAAGTGGAAAAATTGAATTTCTGCTACGAACCGAAGACTGGGCAACAACTCTTACTAATATGTTTGGAAGCCGCAAATACAACACAATACTTGACGGTGGCGCATTCAAAGGAGACAGTACACATTTATTCGCAGAAGTTTTGAAGCCTGAAAGAATCATAGCAGTTGAAGCTGATCCCAAGACATTCAAAAAACTTGAGCTATATACAGAAAATGAGAAATTATCTTCTGTCCATGCTGTTCATGCTGCTTTATGGGATACTGACGGTGAACTTGAGTATATTTCATCAGGAAGCCGTGGATCAGGTAATGAAGGTCGTAATCAACGTGCAAAAACTGCAACTGTTCCCTGCCGAACAATAGATTCTATATTAAACGGCAGTGCTATAGATATGATAAAGCTTGATATTGAAGGTTCAGAAGATAGAGCACTCAGGGGAGCCACGCAAACCATATCAAATTACCAACCTGATATGATGGTGTCCTTATATCACAGAACGAACGATTTTTTTGAGCTGCCAATGAAAATACGACAGCTTTTGCCAAATCACAAATTATATCTTCGTAGAATTCCATGTATTCCCATGTGGGATCTAACTTTATATGCTGTTAAATAAAAAGGCAGCGTGATGCATTTGCGGAAATAATCCGTATATGCACACGCTGCTTTTTGTTATTGAGCTTTTGAAATTCCGGTTACCTTAATTGTAACTGCTAAATATTTACTGTAAACTTTTAATTCTTGATTCACGCTTATATACTTGTTTCCATTCAACAGAAAACTTCCGTCAGCACTCATTTTACCAGAACAAGAGAAGCTTCCTTCAACGTCAACTCGATACAAATCGCCTGTCGATGAATTTGATACCAAAACAGTCTCTCCGTTAGGCATTTCATAATACTTTTTAGCCGGTGCAACTGTCTTGCCCTCATCCAAAGCACCGATCAAAGCATTATTGTCTTTCAGGTAAAAATTCGAGCCTGTTTGCATAAACTTCACAGCAGATGATTCTCTTACATCGTAAACCTTAAATGAAACCGTATAATTTTCAAGCTGTGTACCTTGATTTACGGAGGAATTCTGCACCGAAACATATCGCAGTACAACACTCACTATACACGCAAGAAGTGCTATAATTATAAATACATCAAGAACTCCAAGGCGTTTTTTATTAAATTTTTGATTATCCATAATGCCTCCGTTATAAGTCAGTTGGGTATTCGAAATGTTTCGCTATCAACAAGATTATCTATCGATATATCAAATGATTCTGTAATGACATAACGATATGATTCACCGTTTAGATATGTGCGCTCAGATATCACTATCCCATTTTCAATAGAAATTTTAAATTCCATTCTGATGTCTTCACCTGTGAGATATTTTACTGTAACATTGATTTCTCTATTGTTATCAGCTATTTCTGATTTAACTTCATAATTCGCAGTATCTTCTATCATCGAACGTATCTCATCAAGTGATGTAATACCGAGTTCTTCATAATATGTCGAGTTGTTTTTGGATGTTCTAAGTTTTTCCGAACCGTAGCTAATATAGAGTGTTTCGCCATTATATATCAATAGATGCGAAGATGATTCAGCCCGATAATTTTGGTTTTGCTTGATTATTGTCACTCTATCGGTAGTTTTATTATCTCCATATGTCGACTGGATCCTTACAACTCTTACATATTGATCATGCTCCATAATATTCGCAAAAGGATCTTCTGTATCAGTATCATAATACAAGCTATCGCGATTCACAATATCATCTTGTATCATATTAGGAATGGTGATCGGTTTTTCCTCTAAAATATCTGTTTGCTCATCACCGAACCATTCTTTTATTAGTCCTTTCTGAAAAAGAAACGAAGCAAGATAAATGGCAATAATTAGTATTAACAGAATTACTGTGATAATCACTATCTGCTTCGCAGAAACAGTCGACTTGAATGATCTTCCGTTCATATCACACTCCGTTATTGTTCGGATGTTTGTTCTTTTGTTTCTTCGTTGCTTTGTTCGATGATTTTCTGAACAATATCAGCATCGCCACCGTTATGCTCCTCAATTTTTTTTGCTTTTTCGGGATCAAGCTCTTTGATATAGTCAGCGATAGTCATATCATTTTCGATAAGACCTGAATGTTTGCGCAATTCAGGATTCTTCATTATCAGGAAATTAATAACGAGAATAGCAAATGCAATCACCGCAATTACTACAGCTTTAAAAATTCTTGTGGTACTGAACATAGCTTCGGTACATACAACTGCAACTAAACCAAGAATACCGCAAATTGCATACAGTATTTTTACAGTTTCTTTTTGCGTAAATCCCATATCGATAAGTCTATGATGAATATGTCCACGGTCAGGCGCAAATGGACTTTTGCCCGAAAGCACTCTACGTAGAATAGCATAAGCAGCATCAAAAATCGGAAGTGCAAATATCATAAGAGGTGCTATAAACGATAACACTGCGTGCATTTTGAACACTCCATGCACTGACAATACCGCAAGAGAATATCCTAAGAACAATGCTCCGGTATCACCCATAAAAATACGCGCAGGGTTTGAATTAAATGGCAAAAAGCCAAGACAAGCACCGAACAGTATAGCGCAGACAATACTTGAAACAAAATCACCATGTAAAAGAACTACAAAAAGTAGGGACAAAGACGATATTGCCGATACTCCGCAAGCCAAGCCATCAAGACCATCTATAAAATTGATTGCATTTGTCAAACCTACTATCCACAAAATGGAAAGCGGGCTACTGAAATGCCCAAGTTCAACATACACACCACCAAGATTGATATGATTGATAAGGCATCCATTACATACAGCGAAACCTGCAACAAGAAATTGTACAGCCAACTTTATCCAAGGATTTAGTCTGAAAATATCATCGAGTATACCGAGAATTACCAGCGCACCTCCGCCTATCCAAATAGTTACAAGTTCATGTGATACATCACAAAACAGTGCTGTTGTCAATGTAAATCCAAGGTATATCGCAAGTCCACCTATTCGCGGAATTGGTTTTTTGTGAATTCTTCTATCATCAAGTGGAACATCCACTGCTCCTATCTTAAAAGCAAGCACTCTAACAGCAGGAGTTATTGAATATGCTAACAGGAAAGCACATACAGTTGCAACTATCCCAAAAATAAACTGTGTCATCATCTACCTCCACGCCGTCAGTCAGCAAGGTCATCATCAATATCGATGCAATAACCTACGCAATATATTGAAGGAAGCATAAGACTATATTGTTCACCAACTCTGATTTCGCATCCGTCTACAGTAAATGCACGGTCTGTTTCCGATGCCCTTGCTTCTATCGTAATTCTTACATTTATCTTGCCTTCAACATCAACATCAACTTCCTTACCTTCGATATAATCAAAGTTAGTTTTTACCATTGGTGTTTCCTGAATTCCGGCTATTGTACCGATACTCTTTTTTTCTACACCGTCTGTTACAGGTTGTCCGATCTTAATCATCTCATCGTAATGCTCATCCAAATTCTGCACAAGTATTGTATATTGAATATTCTTATAGTAGCTGTCTGATGATTGATTTCTGTTTCCGCTAAATACAAAAATATACAGCACAGCGAATACGACTGCTGCAATTATTACCAGCAGTATTGCATCAACGGCATTGAAACGCAATTTACGTCTGTTCATTTCTTGTCTCTCCAAGTGTAATTTTATCGTTTTTATCGTTTGTCAGTCCGGTTTTCACAGAACTTTTTTCTGAAAGATGTATCTCCTTTGTGCTACACGTTGAGTCTGACTCATAGTTATCAAGCACATTTCCGATTTTTGAACGGCCATTTCTTATATACGCCACTGCAAGACCGCACACAAGCCAAAACATAAGATACAATCTATAGTTATACCACGCATAATCAGTCATTCCCTGCACTAACACAGCAATAACACCACAAAGTGGACCGGCAGTTGATATTCTAAGCTGTATTTTACCTGCTTTCATATCACTTCGAATGTCAGATTCATCTGAATTATGCAGATTTTTATATAGGATACTTTCAGAGATATCCGGAGTTTTTAATTCACTGTTGTCAGCAAGTTTTGCAAAGAAAGTAAATCCCGCCTGAAACAGCATAAAAAGGAACGCTATAAATATTACAAATCCAACCAAGCCTAACTCAAGCCATATTTGCAAAAACAGATTATGCGCATGTGGAGCTGACTCTACCCCCTGATATGTGTAAAGAGGATATACTCTATTCCACGCAGCTTCTCCAACTCCTATACCGGTAAAGAAATTATCACCTATCATTTCTACTGTTGCACGCCAGATATATACACGATATGAAGTAGATGAGTCTGCCATATTGCCAATACTGGTGAATCTTGAAACTATCGATGACGGAAGTACTGACGGGAGAATAGGTATTGAAGCAATTCCAAGAAATACGAGCCATACTGAACGACGATGCCACATGAACATAAAGATAAAAGCAGCAAATATGAGTCCAAGCCAAGCTCCACGGCTCCATGTAAGAATCAAGCATATACCCATTACAGCGATGCATATCAATGAAGATACACGACGAAGTCCTTCGCCCCTTCCAATAAACATAGCGACTGCTATCGGTATTATTAGCACAAGATATTCACCTAACATATTGGGATTTTCGAGAGTTGCTACTGCACGTCTTCCTATGGTCGAAAACATTTCATCATCAAGCCATGCGGAAGACGAATACCCTCCACCGGTGAAATACATAAAAATACCATAAAGTGACACAATAGAAGCAGAAATAATACTCGCACATGAGCAACGTACCAACCATTCGCGGGTATTAATAAGTTCAACCGTCAAAAAATATCCAAATGCCAGACAAACAAAAAGAAGTGCAGGCTTAAGTGAAGCACTTGATACTGATACAACACCTCCGCAGAATATCAATACAAGAAACGCCATTGCCAATATATCAACAGGTTCAATTTTCAATATTCTTTTTCCACGAAACAGCTTTATAAACCAACAAACAGTTGTGTATATGACTATAGCCGCAAGAAGCATTGTTGGAAACAGTGGCATTGCAAAAAACAAAGTAAGAACACCAAGTTCAGGGCGAACAAGCACAAGATATGCCCACACAACTGCAACAATAGCAGCAAAAATATATATTGGCGAAATTAAATACGTCAGCATACCTGCTACAATACCTGCTATGAACGCCTTATTGGTATGCCCACCATCTCCCTCATACACGCTCAAATCTTCAGCTGTAAAGCCTGTGATTCTTATAATAATACGTCCGACTAATGAGGTAGTAAGAGATTCAGACAATGTTTTCTTTGACAAAATAAGGGGCAATGAAGAAGCCACCATTACCATGGAATATGCAAGATTTATATTTTGTAAAAGCCCGATCAAATCATTATCAAGTATAGCATTCACAAATGCTATAATCGCAGAATATATACCGAACGATGCCAGAAACGTACCATACACCTTTAGCTTGCAGCCAAGGAAACATCTCATAAGCCATACAGTTTTATTAACAATAACACTTGCTTCTATTCTTCTGCATATTCCATAACGAAATTCAGTATAATGATTCGCTGTTTTCGAATTAGATAATTTCTCAGATAGTCCAAAATCAATACTGTTTCGATAGCCACTAAATATATATCCGAACAACCCGCTTTTAATAAGTGAGTATATTTTGGCAGAAAAATGGTCAAGAGCTGATAATATTATGCTACTTTTTATCAAAAGCAGAAAGAAGTTTTTGTTACCACCATTTTTATTATCCGAAGACACACTCCTTCACGCTCCTTTCGTAAACTATTTTTTATTTGCTTTAGATAAGCATACTCCAAGGATATTATACGCTATTTTTGATATATTTTCAACGGTAAAATATTAAATATTTCTATATTATTCCTCTTATGCTTTGTTGCTTATAATATAAATGGATATATATTGGGTTGCATTTATCACAGATATTAAGCATAGCAAACGACACAACAGCAAAAAGAAAAGAGAGGTCGGTGACAAAAACAGTATATAAACTCTGTTTTCCTTTGTACACCAATCCTCTCGTGGATTACGTTTAATTACTTTTTTCTCTCTTTTCGATCATCGTTTTTATCTCGCTTAGTTCCGCCACAGTGAAATTTTCATCTGCTACAAGTGCTGAAATAAGCCCCATCTTATCGTTCATATGTAAACTGCTCATTGTCTGCTTAATTTAGCTTAATTATTGTCAATGGATTTTATTATACATTTATCGACTACATAAGTCAATTGTCTTAGTACGCAATTTGTTTTTATAGTTATTGCAGATTTTTTCCACAAATTTTAACACTCGAATTATGGCTCAAAAGACTAAATTCAAAAGACTTAAATCTGTGTATTTGCATCGTTTTTCTGCATATTTTGTATAAATACTTGACATACAGCGGTAATAATGTTAAAATATATCAATGTTATTGAATATTTAATCGTTCAACGAAAGGCAGACTTATCATGATCAAAATCCCAGAAAACTACAAACCGCGTCTTTCAGTTTATGATGCTCAACGTGCCATTGACTATATCAAGCGCACCTTCCAGATGAATCTCGCTATCGAACTTAATCTGCGCCGTGTTTCTGCACCACTGTTCGTTACTGTTGATTCCGGTCTAAACGACAACCTTAATGGTGTAGAGCGTCCAGTTGATTTTGATATCCCGGCTACCAACAATTACGCACAAGTCGTCCATTCTCTCGCAAAATGGAAAAGACTTGCGTTAAAACGATACGATTTTTATGTAGGTAAGGGTTTATACACAGATATGAATGCCATTCGCCGTGACGAAGACCTTGACAATATTCATTCCGTCTACGTCGATCAGTGGGACTGGGAAAAAGTCATAGACAGATCAATGCGCACTGAAGATTATCTCAAACAGACAGTAAAAAAGATAGTTTCAGCAGTCGTTGCTACAAATAATGCTCTGCGTTATGAATTTTCTGCACTTGAATGCCATATTTATCCTGAGGTTTCGTTTGTTACTTCACAGGAGCTTGAAGACCTTTATCCTAACCTCACTTCAAAAGAACGTGAAAACGCCTATGTTAAAGAGCATCCTACCACATTTCTTATGAAAATAGGTGGTAAATTGAACAGCGGAAAGCCTCACGACGGACGTGCTCCCGACTACGACGACTGGGAACTCAACGGTGATATCCTGATTTGGAACGAGGTTCTTGGTCAGGCTTATGAAATTTCATCAATGGGCATACGTGTCGATGCTGAATCACTCGCTCGCCAGCTTAAATTATCAGGTTGTGAAGAAAGAGCTGAATTGCCATTCCACAAAATGCTTCTTAACGATGAGCTGCCTTTGACTATCGGTGGTGGTATAGGTCAGTCGAGACTTTGTATGTTAATGATGCAAACCGCGCATATTGGTGAGGTTCAGGCTTCAATCTGGGACGAAGAAACAATAAAGGTTTGTGAAGAAAAAGGCATTATGCTTCTCTGATTTTTAATCAAAGCTTAATTTTTCAATACTTGTATAGTCATCCTTTGTGTGGTATAATATGTTTGATTTATGCTACACAAAGGATTTTTTTATGAAAAAGCGTATTTTGGCTTTGTTTTTGTTTTTTATAATTCTTATTTCATGTCTTTCATGCAGAAGTAACGATGATTTTTTTGGAGTTTCTGTTCTCTATAAACTTGATCTTGATTCTGAATGTGCTTTTTTGTATTGTTATAATGATGATAGCTTGAAGAAATTCAGTTCGTATGGCAATGATATAGTTTATCCCGCAAGTATTACCAAATTACTGACAGCTATAGTAGCACTAGATACTCTGCCTACTGATACAATCATCACTCCTGGAGATGAAGTCTATCTTCCGTCAAATGGTTCGTCATCCGCTTATATCAGACCACATCATCAACTAACTCTCGAAATGCTTATCGAGGGTATGATGATTCCGTCCGGCAATGATGCCGCTTATGCTGTGGCTGCTTCTTGTGGACGTGCTATTTCCGGTGATGATTCTCTTAATTATTCCGATGCTGTAGAGATTTTTGTTAAGCGTATGAACAAATATGCAACTGAGCTAGGCTGTACAGATTCAAATTTCACTACACCTGATGGGTTTGCAGGAGAGGAACACTACTCAACACTTGATGATATGGTACTGATTTGCAAAGCTGCTGTTGAAAATCCGATAATAACAAAATATGCATCATTGTTTTCGGATAATGTTATTTACGAAAGCTTGCATACGAATACATGGATAAACACGAACAAAATGCTTGATCCTGAATCAAAATATTACGATAAAAATGTTATAGGGCTGAAAACAGGTAGTTTGGAGGATAATTATTCTCTTATAACGCTTTATGATAATGGAGAATACCGTTTTCTGATTGGAGTTTTTGGTGCAAAAAAAGATAATATACGTTACAAAGATACCTTGAATATTATAAAGGCTGAGTTGAAAGCACGAAAACTTGAAAATATGGTTGACTAAAAAAGGGGCATATACGGTATCTACCGTTCACGCCCCTTTTTTCAGTTTATTAATTCGGACACGGTTACAAATTCATATCCCTCATTAAGCAATGTCGGAATAATTATCCGCAGTGCTTCCGGTGTTGGTGATTCACCTGATACATAATCATGGAACAGAATTATATCGCCACCCTTTACCGAGTTTAGAACATTATCAACTATATCTTTTGTCGGTGTATGTGCCCAGTCTCTTGTATCTACTGACCAACAAACGACGGTATAATCATTCTCCGAAGCAAGTGTGCAAAGTTCATCACTAAGACACCCACCAGGTGGTCTGAGAAGTCGTGTACGATACTCTACATTATCAAAAACTATATTTTCAGTATCCGAAATTTCTTTCTTAATTGCATCACTCGGTAAATTTCTCAAATTGCTGTGAGAATAGGTATGATTGCCTATCTCATGCCCGCTTTCAAATTCAAGTTTCACAAGATCTTTGTAGTACGATACATTTTGCCCTATTACAAAAAAAGTAGCACGAATGTCGTATTCAGCCAGTATTTCAAGTATTTCGGGAGTTTGTGTTGGATGAGGCCCATCATCGAAGGTCAGCGCAATCTTTTTATCATTGCTATGCCACGAATATATAACATCACCTGCACTAACCGGTATACACAATGCAACCGATAAAAATATTGTCAACAGTTTTTTCATTTATCATCGCCACTTTTCGTTAATTCATCAAGTGTTCCAAAACGGTATCCCATACTTTTCCACTCTTTTATTAATCCTTCAAGTATTTCTGCATTTGTCGATGATGTCGGATGAAGTAATAAAACTTCGCCATTATGCGTGCCTTCAATAAGCTTTGCAGCGGCTTTTTCGCTGTTCATTTGATTATTGTTATCCCAGTCAGCGTAAGCATAACTCCAAAGTATCGTTTTATATCCCAGCTCGTCTGCCCATGCGAGATTTTGCTCACTCAACTTCCCTTCCGGTGGTCTGTAATATTTCGACATGTCATATCCTGTTTTATCCTTATAAATCTGTTCCATTGCTTCAAGTTCAGCTGCAAAATCTTCTTTTGTAGTTATTTTTGTCATATCTTTATGCTTCGCCGTATGATTGCATACAGTATGTCCTTCCTCTACCATGCGTTTTACAAGTTCTGTATTACGCTCTACCAAATTTTCAAGAATAAAAAAAGCTCCCGGCACTTCCTCTGATTTTAGAACATCCAGTATCTTTTCAACATTACCGTTTTCATATCCCGCATCAAATGTGAGATAGATAACCTTCTCGTCATCTCCCAGGAAATAACCTCCATGATTCTCTATATAACTCATCTCAGGTGGTATCGGAGGTCTTGCGCCATCGATCATGTGGTTACAATACCAACTCTGTGCTACTTGTGACATAGTTGAGCAGGTTTCTTCTCTGTCATCATTTATTGGTGAATTATTGCCACGTTTTGGAGTAATATCCTCTGAAATTGGCTCAGTTTCTTCATTTCTTACAAGCTTTTTATCAAATAATCCTGTGTTCTTCGAAATACTCTCTGCTGATACCGGTAAAGTCATCGACGCCGCCGCAACAAGTATAATTGCTCTTTTTATCGGATTCATTTATACACCTCTTTTCTGTCGGATGTAGTTTTATTCTTTCCAAAAACGCAGTGAATAATCAAGTTAATTTATGGCGTATATCGCTTGCTTTTTTATACATTTTATGTTATAATTGTATTTGTCATACATAATACTGTACTAATCGATAAATATAATGTGGATAAATTTACTGATTTGTTCACCTTGTATATTGCAAATTAAGATTTATCGGTGTATAATTATGTCATAAAAATAAATAATAATTCACGAGGTGTAGAATTATGAGTAAACAAATCAAAAAAATCGTTCTCGCATACTCTGGCGGTCTTGATACATCTATTATTATTCCGTGGCTCAAGGAAAATTATGAAGGTTGCGAAGTAATCGCTGTATCCGGTAACGTAGGACAGGCTGATGAACTTGAAGGTCTTGAAGAAAAAGCACTCAAAACAGGTGCATCCAAACTTTATGTTGAAGACCTCCGTAAGGAATATGTAGAAGAATACATTTGGCCCTGCCTCAAGGCTGATGCTAAGTATGAAGATTATCTTCTCGGTACTTCTCATGCTCGTCCGTGCATCGCAAAGCGCCTTGTTGAGATCGCACTCGCTGAAGGTGCTGATGCTATCTGCCATGGTTGCACAGGTAAGGGTAATGACCAGGTTCGTTTTGAACTGACTATAAAGGCTCTCGCTCCTGAAATGGAGATTATCGCTCCGTGGAGAATTTGGGATATTCAGTCTCGTGACGAAGAAATCGACTACGCTGAAGCTCACAACATTCCTCTCAAGATAAACCGTGAAACAAACTATTCCAAGGACAAGAACCTTTGGCACCTCAGCCACGAAGGTCTTGATCTCGAAAATCCTGCTAACGAACCTCAGTACAACAAGGAAGGTTTCCTTGAACTTGGCGTTTCCCCTGAAATGGCTCCTGACACCCCAACTTATGTTAAGATCCACTTTGAACAGGGTGTTCCTACCGCTATTGACGGTGTTGAAATGGATGGAGTTGCTATCATCGACAAGCTTAACAAGATCGGTGGTGCAAACGGTATAGGTATTCTCGACATTGTAGAAAATCGTCTCGTAGGTATGAAGAGCCGTGGCGTATATGAAACTCCGGCCGGCACTATCCTTTATAAGGCTCACGATGTTCTCGAAACCATCACTATCGACAAGGAAACAATGCACTTTAAGGCTAGTGTTGCTCAGAAGCTTGGCGAACTCGTTTATAACGGTCAGTGGTTCACTCCTCTCCGTGAAGCTATCGGTGCTTTCGTTGATGAAACCCAGAAGCACGTTACAGGTGATGTAACTCTTAAGCTCTACAAGGGCAACATGATCAATGCAGGCGTTACATCTCCATACACTCTTTATAACGAGCAGACTGCTTCCTTCGGTGTTGACGAAGATTACAATCAGAAGGATGCTAACGGCTTTATCAATCTCTTCGGTCTTCCGATCAAGGTTAAAGCTCTCGCTGAAAAGAACTGGGATAAATAATTCAATATCGCACTTAGTATTCGATATTTGAATCACAATTAGATATTCATAACGGTTGCGTAACTGTCTTTTTAGCGGTTGCGCATACTGTTTTATTTTAAGATATTTTTTTGAGGTAAAATTTTATGGCAAAAATGTGGGATGCGCGGTTCTCAAAAGCTGAAAACAGCCGCGTAAACGATTTTAATTCCTCAATTTCCTTTGACAGCCGTATGTTCCGAGAGGATATTGAAGGCTCTATTGCTCATGCGACTATGCTTGGCAGATGTGGCATTATTTCTCAGGATGAAGCCGACAAAATCGTTGCAGAGTTACACCAGATACGTAGCGATATTGAATCAGGAGCTCTCCCTATTGACCCTGAAGCAGAAGATATTCATATGTTCGTTGAGGAAGTTCTGACTAAGCGTATTGGTGACACCGGCAAGCGACTTCACACAGCACGTTCACGTAACGATCAGGTCGCACTCGACATTCGCTTATATCTTCGCCGTGAGATAGTTGAAGTTAGAAAACTCGTTCTGTCTTTGATAGAAGCTATTGCAAAATTAGCAAGCGACAATACAGATTCAGTAATGCCAGGCTATACCCATCTTCAGCGTGCTCAACCTGTAACATTTGCTCATTACATTTTAGCTTATGCACAAATGTTTATTCGTGACGATATCCGTCTTTCTCAGGTTTACGAACGCACAAATATTTCTCCTCTTGGTTCCGGTGCTCTTGCTTCAACAACATATCCAATCGACAGACATCTTGTTGCAGAACTGCTTGAAATGAACGGTGTTACAGAAAACTCTATGGATGGCGTTTCCGATAGAGATTTTCTGATTGAAACAACTTTCGCAATGTCACTCATCATGATGCATCTTTCTCGCTTCTCTGAGGAGATCATTCTTTGGTGCTCTGGAGAATTCTCGTTTATTGAACTTGACGATGCGTTCTCAACAGGCTCATCAATTATGCCTCAGAAGAAAAATCCTGATATTGCAGAACTTGTGCGTGGCAAAACAGGTCGTGTCTATGGTGATCTTACAACCGTTTTGACAATGATGAAAGGAATTGCACTCGCTTACAACAAGGATATGCAGGAGGACAAAGAAGCTGTTTTTGATGCACTTGACAACTCCAAGATCTGCCTTGAGCTGTTTACTTCTATGCTTTCAACTATGACTGTCAAGAAGGAACGTCTTCGTCAAGCGGCTTCTGGAGGCTTTATCAATGCAACTGACTGTGCAGACTATCTTGTAAAGAAAGGTCTTCCCTTCCGCGATGCATATCGTGTCAGCGGTCGTCTCGTTGCATACTGCATTGAGAACAATACAGATCTTGAATCATTGCCAATCGAAACATACAAGGAATTTTCACCGCTGTTCGATGATGGCGTTTATGCTGCGGTAAATCTCGAAAACTGTGTTGCTACACGCTTGGTTTATGGTGGACCTTCAAAAAAATCCACAGAACACCAGATCGAACTTTGCATTGCATACGTCAACGATATTAAACTGAAATAATAATGTTTCGCCACTGAATCGTGCAAATTACATGATTCAGTGGTTTTTTATGCAAAGCAAAAAACAGCTTGCAGGAGTGATCCGTTAAGCTGTTTTTTTAATACTTTAATTTATATATTTAAAAGCCAAGAGGCTGTAATTTTCACCCAAATAGGGTCGTGACAACTATTACTTAATGAACTTTTCAAATTCAAAGTAGCAGTCGCAATCTGTTTCGACATACATTTCATCCCACGAAACCTTTGCGAGGGTTACACCAAGAAAGCTCTTTGCGTTGAGGCGATGTCTGCCGTTTACCAGTGTTACGTCGTAGGGACACTTTGCAGCGATACGGGAAAATTCAAGAATGTCACTCGAAGTTACAAGTTCAACCTTGTAGAGATATTTGCTGTTGCAGATCATGATAGTTACCTCCAATGATTCATTTTACTTATCGCAGGGATTTTTTTCTTTTCCCTGTCGACACTCATATTATACTCTTTTTTTTTCGAATGTCAATACCTTTTGGAGCCTTTCTCCCTATTGACCGTTTTCGCTCCTACAAATCGTCTGCTTTTGTGCACTTTTTGCACAATTTTAATGCATTCGTTTTGTGCATCACACACAACCAACTATGTTTTGAATTGTATTTACGATAAATCAATATGTTATATGTTGATATTACATAAAAAACTCTCAATATGGAATACTATTTTCAAACAAGCTATCAAGCTATAAAGATAGGAGAAACTTGTGTGAAAAAGAAACCATTTAAGCTAACAAATCGTGTTTTTATTATATCAAGTGCATCTGTTGTAGGGAAAAAAGAAAAAATGGGTCCTCTTGGTAACGCTTTTGATTTAAGCGGAGATGATAGATTCGGAAAAGACACGTGGGAAAAAGCTGAATCGGAAATGCAACGTCTTGCTCTAAGTATTGCACTTAACAAATGTGCTCTTTCAAACGATGATATTGATATTTTATGTGCAGGTGATTTGATAAATCAATGTATTTCTTCAAGCTACGGACTCAGCGAATACCATATTCCTTATTTAGGTATATTTGGCGCTTGCTCTACTTGTGCCGAAGGAATATTGATGTCTGCAATATATGCTTCTTATGTATGCGATAGATGTGCCACAGTAACTTCTTCTCACTATTGTTCAGCTGAAAGACAATTTCGGTATCCACTTGAATATGGAGGTCAGCGCACCCCTACGTCACAGTGGACTGTTACAGGTTCAGGTGCATTTATAGTTTCTTCTCTCCTAAGAGATATTGAAAAATGTCCAACTGAAAATATTGTTGAAATTGCTGATGTTATGCCAGGTTGTATCGTTGACAGAGGTATCTCTGATGCAAACAACATGGGAGCTGCTATGGCCCCTTCTGCCGCTGAAACGTTGGAAAGGTACTTTTGCACCAACACTCCTGATGATTTTGATATGATCATTACAGGCGATCTGGGGCGTGAAGGCTCTGGCATTCTTCTTGATCTGCTATCATCGAAATCTATTGATTTAAGCAAAAATCACGTTGATTGCGGAAACATGATCTACACATCAAAAGAACTTGATACCCATGCAGGAGGTTCAGGATGCGGTTGCAGTGCTGTTGTTATGGCTGCTGACATCATACCCAACCTTGAAAAGGGTGTTCTGAAAAATATACTTTTTATTGGAACAGGTGCGCTTATGAATCCACTTTCGATAAATCAAGGACAAACTATTCCTGGAATCGCGCATTTAGTTCATTTGAGAAGCGTTAAAAAAGAAAGTATTATTGCTGAAATGAGGGATAAATAATGGATAATATCATTGATTATGCCAGAGCATTTTTAGTGGGAGGATTATTTTGTGTTATTGCACAGATACTCATTGACAAGACAAAGCTAACTCCTGCACGTATTCTTGTGTCTTATGTCGTTGCAGGCGTATTCCTAGGAGCAGTTGGTGTTTACAAGCCTCTCGTTGATTGGGCAGGTGCAGGTGCTACCACTCCGCTGACAGGATTTGGGTACCTTATATCCAAGGGAATAAAGGAAGCTGTTGATAAAGATGGTTTACTGGGAGCTATCACCGGTGGTATAACATCAGCAGCCGGAGGTATAACAGCAGCACTTTTATTTGGTCTTTGCGCTTCGCTTATATTCAAAAGCAAATCTAGAAC
>CAYSEF010000039.1:0-19574 GCA_964430105.1 uncultured Ruminococcus sp.
TAGTCGCACCAGTATCATCCGCGAACACGACGGTCGGGCAGATCATGACTACCACTAATATAAGTGACAGCAGACTCATTAATTTTTTCTTCATTTTTCTAACCTTCCTTCTGTTTATTTCTTTCCCGCAAGACAAGCTATGCTTTATTTTGCAAGCTAATTGCTCTAATGGGAACACTAAGTTAGTATAATCATACCACAAACTATACGTTTTGACACATATATACAGCAAAATTCACAATCATTTAACACTTTTATATGTCAAAATGATGCCCTATTATTTATTAGACGTTACAGCAGATGAAAAAGTTCCCGTTTTCGGAAATTTTTATTTCTTTCTGTAATTTATCAATGCAAATACGCTTCAAACCTTGCGATATCCGTTGTCTTGCCTATTACTGTGATTGTATCATCTGCGTGAAGCTCAGTCGTTGGCAGAATATCCGTGGTTATCTCTCCGTTATGTCGCACCGCAATGATGTTTAAGCCGAAATTCTGACGTACGCCAAGCTCTATTACAGTTTTTCCGTCTACCTTTGCGGTAAGCTGAATCTCCATAATGTCAACGCTGTCTGAAAGACTGATATATTCGAGAATATGCGGTGAAACAAGCTTTCCGGCAAGTCTTATCGCCATATCATGCTCGGGATAAATGACTTCTGCACCAAGCAGTGAAAGTACCTCGCCCTGTTCCTTGCTCATAGCCTTTGAAATAACACGCTTTACGCCAAGTCTTAGCACCGTCAATGTTGTGAGTATACTTATATCGATCTTGTCACCGATTCCTATGATAGCAACATCAGCCTCAGCAACACCGGCTTCTGAAAGGTTTTCCGCTGTCAGCTCCTCGATAACAAATGCATTGTCTGTGAATTCAGTCGCTGCATCGATTTTTGCTCGATCTTTATCGATAACGAGAACCTCTTTTCCTTTATTCGCAAGCTCCTCAGCCAATGCAAATCCGAAACGTCCAAGGCCGATAACTGCGTAAAGTCCGCTGGATTTTTGCTTTTTCTTCATTATTATATATTCCTTTCGATGGGATATTATTTCTGCTGAATTTATCCGATAGGCAGATCTTCTTCGGGGCGTGAAACAGATATCTTACGCTCCGTTTTCCAAAGTGTTGCGATAGTAAGCGGGCCAAGTCGTCCTATATACATAGTCACTATCAAAATGAGCTTTGACGGAATACTGAGTGTCGGTGTGATACCTGTTGTAAGACCTGTTGTTGACAGTCCGGACACCTGCTCAAAAAGTATATCACGGAGAGGTATCTGCGGATCAAAGGCTGACATAAATGTAGTTTGTACAAGTATCCAACAGAAGCCAAGCGAAACTATGATAAATGCTTTATGTAAGGTTTCATCCTTCAAGCGTTTACCCCATGCTCTTGCTTCCCTGCCTGTGGAATTTGAAATAAGCGATTTTACAAGTGCAAATACTGTAGTAGTTTTCATACCACCACCTGTTGAACCGGGTGATGCTCCGATAAACATAAGCACACACAGAATTATGATGCCTGCGTTGGTAAATCCTGCCATAGGATAAGTTGCAAAGCCAGCTGTTCGTGTTGTAACACTGGCAAAAAATGCACCAAGCCATGTTATCGAACTGCCCTCTGTCAGCTTTAACACGACAGTTCCGCCAATGACGAGTAAAAGCGTCATAAAAACTACGACCTTTGTATGCAGAGAAAAACGCTCGCCTTTCTTATGATGGAGCAATTCTCGAATAACGAAAAATCCAAGACCTCCGAGAATTATAAGCGCACAGGTGACGATATTGAACCACACATCATGTGTATACACACCTACGCTGTCACCATTGCCGAGAACATCAAATCCGCCATTATTGAACGCTGCTATTGAATGGAAAATCGAGTACCACACAGCCTTACCAAGCGGATAATCTGCCGAGAAGGTGAAAAACGACATTACCGCACCTATTGCTTCAATGGAAAAGTCCATCAAAATTACAGAGCGAATAAGTGGTTTTATGCCCTCCCATGTAGGATAATTCAGTGCCTCCTTGACGAGATTATTCTCACGCTGATTAAGCGCACCACCCATCAAAGCGACAAGCCCCGCACCGAGGGAGGTTATACCAAGACCACCTATCTGAAGCAAGACAGCGATAACAGTCTGCCCGAAAAACGAATACGCCGCACCTGTATCAACAGTAATAAGTCCCGTAACACAAACAGCGCTTGTGGCTGAGAACAGTGCATCGAGAACTGAAACATCAACCTTACCACTATGCGAAACCGGCAATGACAGCAGTATCGTTCCGACGATTATAACCGATAGAAACCCGAGAGCGATGACCTTCCCGGGAGAATAGCGTTTTTTCATGAATATACCCTTTTAAGTGAGAAAAAACGGCATGGATTTACCACACCGTTCTTCTGAAATCATTCGTTTTCGTTATTTTCCGACTTCTTCTTTGCAGAAATTGCGGTAATTTTGTTCATAACAAGAACTGCACAAATTATTACTGCCATTACAATAATTATGCAAAGCATTCCGAGGCCCATATACTTGAGATTTGAAATGAACATTTCGGGATGCAGTGCAAGAAAAGGAGTGAGGATATTGCAGGTAAGATAAATATACAGCACATTTACAAGATTAAGCATTACAATATTCTCCTTTCCTTACATGAAGAAGTTCAGTATCAGACCACCGGCAATAACGGATGCGATCTGACCTGATACGTTTACACCGATAGAGTGCATAAGAAGGAAATTCTGCGGATCCTCCTGAAGTCCCATCTTGTGAACGATACGACCGGACATCGGGAATGCAGAAATACCTGCTGCACCGATCATGGGGTTGATCTTCTTCTTTAGGAAGAGATTGAGGAACTTCGCAAAAAGCACACCGCCTGCAGTATCGAAAATGAACGCCACGAGTCCAAGTCCCATGATGAGGAGTGTTTCAACAGTGAGGAATTTTTCAGCCTGCATCTGAGAAGCAATAGTGATACCGAGGAAAATGGTGATAAGATTTGCAAGTACATGCTGTGCAGTATCGGAAAGAGAATTCAGAACACCACATTCACGCATGAGGTTACCGAACATCAAAAATCCGATAAGCGATACAGAGGCCGGAGCAACAAGACCTGCGATAACTGTAATAACGATCGGGAAGAGGATTCGTGTAGTCTTAGAAACTTCCTGAGCTTCGTAAGGCATACGAATCAAACGTTCCTTCTTTGTTGTGAGAAGCTTAATTACCGGCGGCTGAATGATAGGCACAAGAGCCATATACGAGTAAGCAGCCACCATGATAGGAGCAAGATAGTTAGATTTAAGCTTATTTGCAACGACGATAGCAGTAGGGCCGTCAGCAGCACCTATAATAGCGATAGAAGCCGCATCGTTCTGATCGAAGAAAACAGAAGCAAGGCACAATGTGAAGAAGATACCGAACTGTGCAGCCGCACCGAAGATCATAAGCTTCGGATTTGAAAGCAGAGGACCGAAGTCGATCATTGCGCCGATACCGATAAAGAGAATAAGCGGGAAAAGTTCGTTTGCAATACCCATGTTAAACAGGGTCGAGAGTGCGCCAACTTCCTCCTCGCCGTTTTCAAGCACCTGAGTGATAGCACCGGAGTTGGGAAGGTTGACAAGTATCGCGCCAAAGCCGATTGGGAGAAGGAGAGTAGGCTCCATGTCCTTTTTGATCGCAAGGTAGATGAGGATGCCGCCGATCAGCCACATGACGAGATATCGCCAGTCCATATCGAGCAGATTTTCGTAAAGAATTTCCACGGGATTTCCTTTCTTTTTTGTGTGTAATATGTGAATTTTTTTGCACATACATTTTACAACATATTTACAATATTGTCAAGACACAGCATTGTAAAAGATATGTAAAGTCAGTTGCCCTCATAGTAGCACTATCATACAAATTATTGCGGTCAACTGTTGATTTATGACAAAATTTGCGTTATAATATTATTGATATACCGATATTTGATTTTTATTTACCATTTATTGTTTATCTATCATTATTATATATCTCTCAAACCGGAGTAAATCATGCCACTGCACAGTCCAAAACGCTATTCTTTCTCACAAGCCCCTGCCGAGTCCGATATATCAGACCTGCCACTTCGCCTTTTCGGAACGGTATCTGAATCTATCGTCGATGGCCCCGGAATTCGCTACGTCATCTTTGTTCAAGGCTGTCCTCATCACTGCGAAGGATGTCACAATCCCCTCTCGCACGATCCGTTGGGCGGAACTTTATCAAGCGTAAAAAAGCTTTGGGAAAAAATCAGCTCATATTCTCACCTTGACGGCGTGACATTTTCCGGTGGAGAGCCATTCACTCATGCCGCAGCACTTGCCGAAATAGGTCGACTTGCTCAGTCAAAAGGCTTGAATGTAATGACCTATTCGGGATACACCTACGAACGTCTTATTGATATGGCAAAAACTGACAAAGGCGTACATGACCTTCTCAGTGTGACGAATTATCTTGTAGACGGCCCTTTCGTTCTTGCTAAACGTGATATCACTCTCAAATACAGAGGAAGCTCTAATCAGCGAATACTTGATGTGACGTGCTATCCGAACTCCACCATAGCGACTGAAATGAAGTGGTAATCAAAAGCGACCTCAAAAACTTTCTCAACCGGAGGTAAAACATATGCAAAACCCTCGTATTCTCGTAATATCCAGTGCAAATATAGATCTCGTACAGCGTATGCACCGTCTGCCTTATTCGGGTGAGACAGTCGTCGAATACGACAGCGAATATTCATATATCCCCGGCGGTAAGGGTGCAAATTCCGCTGTGACCTTTGCTCGTTTCGGGGCTGACTGCGTTTTTTCCTGCAAGCTCGGACACGATGCCAATGCAAAACGTCTTATAAAGCTCTACAACAGTGAAGGAATAGATACACGCTACATTCATGAGGACTCCTCTCTGCCGACAGGGCTTGCGTCAATTCTCGTTGAATCAAACGGAAAAAACAGAATCATCGTATATCCCGGTGCAAACATGACTCTTACTGCCGGCGAGGTTGAAGAATCCTTCACCTGCTACCCCGATGCACTTTATCTACAGCTTGAAATACCCGATGAAGCTATTATAGAAGCCTGCCGACGTGCAAATTCTGCAAATATCCCCGTTTTCATAGATGCAGGGCCGGCAAGACAAGGTTTCCCTCTGCATGAGCTTGGAGAGGTCGAGATTTTTTCACCTAACGAAAGCGAAACCCGTATTTTCACAGGTATTGCACCTACATCAGAAGAAAATTGTCTTCGTGCGGCAATAAAGCTTGCAGGAATGGTCAATGCAAAATATATCGTGATAAAGCTCGGCGGACGTGGTGCGTTTATTTACGATGGTCTTGAATATTATATGATACCTGCAGAAAACGTCGATGTAGTTGATACGACAGGTGCGGGCGATGTTTTCTCCGCTGTCATGACTTACGTTTATATGCAGAATCACAATATAGTTTCGGCTGTAAAATATGCTACCTGCGCTGCCGCTATTTCCGTTTCAAAGGAAGGTGCATATGCCTCTATCCCAACACGCGCAGAGGTCATAGCCTACGCAAAAGCAACAGCTAAGGCAAAGGCTAAAGCAGAAAATTCAAGCAGTGATGACAACGCCAAAGCAAACGAAACGGACAGCAGCACCTCAAACACCGATGCTGTTATAGAAAGTACGGAGGACAGTGGCGAGGACAGCCTCGAAGAAGCGTCAAAGCATGATGAAATCCGTACCGATGAGAAAAAAGATAAAGAAAACGAAGATATAGAAGATATCGAAGAAGAAGAACAAGAAGAAGATATCGATACCGCAGAAATTGAAGGAGAAGAAGAATGATAATAGTAGGACTGGATTTCGGTGATGTCAGAACCGGCGTTGCTGTATGCGATAAATATGAAATGATGGCAAGCGATGCAGGATGTATTACCGCAAACAGCTATAAAAAAGCTCTCGCCGCCGTATCGGAAAGAGTAAAGGAACTGAACGCTGAGCTGATAGTTGTGGGAAATCCGATTAACATGGACGGAACAGCAGGCTTCAGAAGCGAAAAATGCAAAGCCTTCGCAAGAGAATTGTCAGAGCTTACTGGAATTCCCACCGAAATGTACGATGAACGACTCACAACTGTGTCTGCACACAAGATACTCAACGAAAATAATGTCCGCGGAAAAAAACGCAAGGCTACGGTAGATGCCCTCTCTGCAAGACTTATTCTTGAGGATTACATGACTTATCGCAAGAGAAATTTGTGATTAAACAAATATAATCCATCAAAATCACCAGTTTATTCACACTGTATTCATATTTTTATGATAGAATCAATAAAATTTGACCGATAAAGGAGTCAACTATGGGACGTATTTGGCCATATGCATGGGCATTTTCTATCATGTGCTATATCTACGCAGGTTGTAAGATTGCAGGGCTTGAATGGGCATCCGAAAGACCGTGGACTGAGGTTATTTTCTTCCTCTTTGTAGCCACAGCTATCATCGCCTGCTTCTTCCTCCGCAAAAAGATCGTAGCTCTTTATAACAAGATCAAAGATAAAATGTCATAATACAGTGCGTAAAAAAAGGACTGTCACAGAAGGAATTCGATTTTCCGAAAATGCGACAGTCCCTTTCTTTTGCAAAAAATGAGTAATTTATTACCTATTCTTCAAAAATACCACCCCGATTCACAGAATCTTCACTACTCATACCCTCAAATAAGCTTGACAAAATTCATGTTCGGTGTTATACTTATTGACAAGTCAACATTTTTTGAAGTGGAGGTCGGTCATGAGCCACGAACATCAGAAAAAGAATTATGACGGTTTTATCCGATTTTCCACATCGACGGATAAGATCCTCAAGAAAATACAAAAATATAAAAACGATCAGCTTGCCGTATTCGGACTACGCAGTATGCATCTAATGTTTCTGTACTGCCTTGCACATTCCGATGACGGCATGACTCCGAGCGAACTCGCAAAAAGCTGTTCTGTCGATAAAGCTTTTATCTCACGAATTACGGCAGAGCTTCGTGATCTCGGCTATGTCGAATACGATAGCGAAACGGGCAACGAGATCACGCATTATAAAAAACGTCTTTCTTTAACTCAAAAAGGACGTGACGTTATGTCGGCAGTCAATGAGAGTGTACAAAATGCCGTAAACAAAATAGCAGACGGTATCTCACCTCATCAGCTCGAAACATTCTACCACGTTCTCGATGTATTTGACGGAAATCTTGAGCTTTTGGCAGAAGAAAACTAATATTCCCCGACGACGGCATTTTATCCGAAAATACAGCTGCCGCCGAATGATATCTAAATTAAAATTATATTGGAGACTGTAATGAGTAAACAGATCAAAGTTAAGAACAAAAAAGCATCTGAACATAAATATACGCCGGTCAATAATGTTGGAGAGTACCTCGAGGTTCTTGAATCACATGGCGAGCGTGTTTTGTTTGCATGGAACGACCATGGCGAAGTACAAGAAATGACATACGCTGAGTTTGTAGCTATGACAAAAACACTCAACCTCGGTATGTGTGAAAAATTCGGTCGTGGTGCAGGCAAAAAAATTGCTATCATGGGCGAAACCTCACCTTATTGGATTGCAGCTTTCCATGCGATTATTTCTTCCGGAAATGTCGTAGTTCCTATGGATAAAGAGCTTGCTCCCGCCGAAATAGCAAAATTCCTCGATGTAGCAGAAGTATCTGCTGTAGTATATTCTCCCGCTTTCAGCAAAACCTTTGAGGAAATCGCAAAGACAAAGGAAAACCTCACCCTCATCCCAACAGGCTTAGATGCTGTCGAAAAAGATAATGTTTACCCATATTCTTCACTCATCCGTGACGGAAAAATCACAGACAACAAATTTTCACCCGATACAGATGTAGAAAGATGCTGTATTCTCCTGTTCACTTCAGGCACCACAGGTACATCAAAATGCGTAATGCTGTCACAGAAAAATCTTTTCTCAACAGCTAATTCAGCCGGTGAAGCAGTGGATTTCTGCAAGGATGACGTTCTTGTGTCCGTTCTTCCGCTTCACCACACCTATGAGCTTACCTGTACATTCATTGCCGGCCCTAACTTCGGCTTGAAGATCGCTATTAACGATTCTCTCCGTCATGTACTCAGTAACTTCAAGAAATTCCAGCCGACAGCTCTTATTCTCGTTCCGCTTTTTGTAACCACAATGTATAAAAAGATAATGACGGAAGCGAAAAAGAGCGGCAAGGATAAAATTCTCCCCACTGCATCAAAGGTTGCAAATTCACTTCGTCTTATAGGTATCGACCTCAGTAATACCCTGTTTAAGGATGTAAGAGAAGCCTTCGGTGGCAGACTTGAAAAGATCATATGCGGTGGTGCGGCTCTGAATCCGGAAATGATAAGCACCTTTGAAGCCTTTGGTATCTCGATATACGAGGGCTATGGCATTACAGAATGTTCTCCTCTCGTTGCAGTAACCCCTTATACAAAACGTAAGCCCGGCTCTGTCGGTCCAAGTGTAAGCTGTTGTGAAACCCGTATCGAAGGCACTGTTCTCAATGACGATGGCTTCCTTAGCGGTGAAATTCAGGTCAAGGGCGACAACGTAATGCTTGGATATATGAATAATCCCGAAGCAAATGCAGAAGCATTCACAGATGACGGATGGTTCCGTACAGGCGATATCGGATATATGGATAACGATGGATATATCCACATCACCGGCAGACAAAAATCTGTTATCGTTCTTGACAACGGTAAGAATGTATTCCCGGAAGAAATTGAAGAATATCTCGAAGGTATCGATCTCATCGCAGAATCGGTAGTAGTAGGTCGTGAAGAAAGTGACGGCACAAAGCTTGTAGCGGTTATCTTCCCGAATTACGATAAAGACCCGAACATGAGTGAAAATGACCTCCGTTCTGCAATTCAGAAGGAAATCGCAACACTGAACAAGAAGCTTCCCTCCTTCAAGCAGTTACACAAGCTCGAATTCCGTAAGACTGAATTTGAAAAAACAACCTCTAAGAAGATAAAAAGACACTTGATAAAGTAAAATAACATATCGCTGCTCGCAGTACGGAAAAAATCCCGAAATGTGGGCAGCTTTTTATTTTATCTTTTATCCGTGAGTGAGCCCTGCAAGCTCATTATCTGCACTCAACCCTTTTGTTTTCTTAATTTTTCAAATTTATTAGCGTTGGTACTTGAATTTCCGATAAATATTGTGTATAATTACAGTGAACTTTCTATGAAAATTTCGAGAAATTTTTTTATTTATCACATCGGGGGGATCCATATGAAACTGCTTGAAGAGCGTATTGTTAAAGACGGTAAAATTGGCGAAGGAAATGTACTGAAGGTTGACTGCTTTCTTAATCATCAGCTTGACGTTCCTTTCTTGAGCGAACTCGGAAAAGAATTCTACCGCTTATATAAAGATGAAGGAATCACTAAGATCCTCACGATTGAAGCATCAGGTATCGGTATTGCTTGCCTTACAGCTACTTATTTCGGCGTTCCTGTTGTTTTCGCTAAAAAAACCGAAACTAACAATATTTCAGGTGATGTTTATACCTCTGAGGTATACAGCTATACTCATGAACGCACGTACAACATCCGTGTTTCTAAGGATTTTCTTACATCCGATGACCGTGTGCTTATCATCGATGACTTCCTCGCTAAAGGCAGTGCACTTCTCGCACTTCTGAAACTGGTTCAGGATGCAGGTGCTTCCGTTGCAGGTGCGGGTATCGTTATTGAAAAAGCTTATCAGAACGGTGGAGAAATCGTTCGTAACATGGGCGTTCGTGTTGAATCCCTTGCAAAAATCGCCGCTATGGAAAACGGCACTGTATCGTTTACAGACTAATTTTGTTCTAAACAAGCTCCTTTGCGGGCTTTTAGATATTTATTGATTTATTTCAGGAGGAATTTTATTCATGTTTAAGAAAATTGCCGCGCTGGTAATGGCTGTTATGATGCTCTTTACCGTTTCCGCTTGCTTCACTTCATGCAGCGGTTCGTCCGGCACTGACCTCAAGATCGGTGTTATCCTTATTGGTGACGAAACCGAAGGCTATACCAAGGCTCATATGGACGGTATCAAGGAAGCTGCCGCTGAACTCGGTATCGCTGAATCTCAGATCATCTGGAAGTACAGCGTAGAAGAAAACTCCGCTTGTCTTGATGCTGCTGAAGACCTTATCGGTCAGGGCTGTAAGGTTGTTATTTCAAACTCCTACGGTCATCAGACATATATGGTTCAGGCTGCCGCAAGCTATCCCGATATTACCTTCGTTTCTATGACAGGTGACTTCGCAGCTATTTCCGGTCTTGATAACTTCAAGAATGGCTTTACCAAGATTTATGAATCCCGTTACGTTGCCGGTGTTGTTGGCGGTATGAAGCTCAAGCAGCTCCTCGACGACGGCGTTATCTCCCCCGAAACCACTCCGAACTCCTTCGATGCTAATGGCAACGTAAAGGTCGGCTATGTTGGTGCGTTCAACTACTCTGAGGTTGTTTCCGGTTATACCGCATTCTTCCTTGGTCTTCGTACCGTTGTTCCGAACGCTGTTATGGAAGTAAATTACACAAACTCCTGGTTCAATATCGACATGGAAGCTGCTGCTGCTGAAGCTCTCGTAGCTAACGGCTGTGTTATCATCGGTCAGCACGCTGACTCCACCGGTGCTCCTTCCGCTTGCGAAAAGATGCTCGGCGAAGGCAAAATTTGCTACTCTGTAGGCTACAATATCGATATGCTTGCTACAGCTCCTAACGCTGCTCTTACTTCACCTACAAACACCTGGTCTGCATTCTACAAGGATCTCTTCCAGAATGTTATCGATGGTAAGGCTCAGCCTGCTGACGTAGCTAAGGGCTATAACGAAAACGGTGTAGCTATCACTACTCTCGGCTCTGCTTGTGCCCCCGGTACTGCTGAAAAGGTTGAAGAAACCGTCGCAGGTATCAAGGATGGCTCTATCAAGGTATTCGACACCTCCAAGTTCACTGTTTCCGCAGCACAGAACACCTGCGCTGTTGAAACCGATGCTGAAGGTCACGTTACCTCCTGCAAGGTTGACCTCTCCTACATGGACTGGAACACTATGACAGCTATTTATCAGGGCGAAGTTGTTGAATGTATCGTTGACGGCGCATTCTCCGAATCCACATTCCGCAGCGCACCGTACTTCTCTATCAGAATCGACGGTATCACTGAAAACTAAGTTGTAAAGCAATATATAAAATTGAGGGGAGCACCTTTCGCTTCCCTCTGTTTTGTATAAGAAAGGAGATCACACAGGGTTTTCAGCCCTCCCCACTCAAAAATATGGATGCAATAAGACTAGTCAATATAACAAAAACCTTCGGTGAGGTTGTCGCAAACAAGAATGTCAACCTTTCGATCAAGCGTGGTGAGATATTGTCACTGCTCGGCGAAAACGGTAGCGGTAAGACAACTTTGATGAATATGCTCTCCGGCATTTACTACCCGGATGGCGGTCAGATATTCGTCAACGAAAAGGAAGTCACCATTTCATCGCCAAAGGATGCTTTTGACCTCGGTATCGGTATGATACATCAGCATTTTAAGCTCGTTGACGTGTTTACCGCCGCTGAAAACATCATTCTCGGACTCCCCGGTTCAGCTAAGCTCGACATGAAAGCCGTTCACGCTAAGGTCAACGAGATTTGCTCTCGCTACGGCTTTGATATCGAACCCGATCAGAAGGTCTACGAAATGAGCGTTTCTCAAAAGCAGACTCTCGAAATCGTCAAGGTTCTATATCGTGGTGCTGACATTCTCATTCTCGATGAACCTACTGCTGTACTTACTCCGCAGGAAACCGAAAAGCTCTTCACCGTCATGCGTGAAATGAAAAAAGACGGAAAAGCTATTGTAATTATCACTCATAAGCTTCACGAAGTACTCGATGTGTCCGACCGTGTATCTATCCTCCGCAAGGGCGAATACATCGGCACTGTTGATACTGCAACTGCAACAGAGCTTTCTCTCACTGAAATGATGGTGGGCAAAAAGGTAACCCTCGATATCGAACGTCCTACTCCCGTAAATCCCGTAAAGCGTATTTCAGTCGATCATCTTACCGTTATCGGTGCCGAGGATATCCCTGTCCTCAAGGATGTATCGTTCGACATTTACGGTGGAGAAATCCTCGGTATTGCAGGTATTTCAGGCTGCGGTCAGAAGGAGCTTCTCGAAGCTATCGCAGGTCTTCAGCTCGCAAAGGAAGGCTCATCGGTTAAATTCTACGCTCCCGGCGAAGAAAACGACGAAAAAGAACTTATCGGACGCAATCCGAGAGAAATCAAGGATATGGGCATAACGCTGTCCTTTGTCCCAGAGGACAGACTTGGTATGGGTCTTGTAGCATCGATGGGCATGACTGACAACATGATGCTGAAAAGCTATCAGGACGGTCGCTCCTTCTTCACCGAAAGAAAAGCTCCCCGTGTGCTTGCAGAAGATATAAAGGATGACCTTGCCGTTGTTACTCCAAATATCAATACACCGGTTCGCAGACTGTCAGGCGGTAACGTACAGAAGGTTCTCGTCGGACGTGAAATTGCCGCTGCTCCTACAGTTCTGCTCACTGCTTATGCGGTGCGTGGTCTTGATATCGGTACATCGTATCAGATATACCACCTTCTCAATGAACAAAAGAAAAAAGGCGTTGCCGTCGTTTATGTAGGCGAAGACCTTGACGTGCTTATCGATCTCTGTGACAAGATTCTCGTTCTCTGTGCAGGTCAGGTAACAGGTCTGATAGACGGCCGCACTACTACAAAAGAAGAAGTAGGTATGCTCATGACAAAGCTCAATCATGGCACTGTCGAAAATAATACAGAAAAGGAGGAAGGCGCAAATGAATAAATCCGTCACTAATGAAACAGTCGGACATGAACCTCTCGTTCGTATAGTAAAGCGTGGTCGTGAAGGTATGTCGATGAAGAAAATCGTCGGTATACGCGCTATAGCAATCGTTCTCGCACTTATTATCGATGCGGTATTCATCGTTCTTGTAACCGGACTTAACCCGATAGCAGTATACGGCGAAATTTTCAAGGCAAGCTTTGAAACTCCGCTGCGTTTTATGTGGATGCTCCGTGATATGGTAGCACTCCTTTGCATAGGTATTGCACTTGCTCCTGCGTTCAAAATGCGTTTCTGGAACATTGGTGCTGAAGGTCAGGTGCTAATGGGTGGCTTTGCTACTGCAATGTGCATGATGTATCTCGGTCAAAGCCTTCCTACACCGCTTCTTTTCCTCGTTATGCTTGTGACATCCATCCTCGCAGGTGCATTGTGGAGCTTCTTCCCTGCATTCTTCAAGGCTAACTGGAACACAAACGAAACCTTGTTCACGCTCATGATGAACTACGTTGCAATACAGATCGTAGCTTATGCAACAAATATTCTCCGTGGACAGGCTTCTTCTCTCGGTACGATAAACATGAGCACACGAATCGGCTGGTTCCCAAAAATCTTCGGCTTCGATTTCACATTGAATATCATAATCGTTGCTGTGCTGACTGTTGCAATGTACATCTACCTCAAATACACCAAGCACGGCTATGAAATTTCCGTTGTCGGTGAATCTGAAAATACTGCACGTTATGCAGGTATTGACGTAAAGAAGGTCACAATACGCACTATGCTTATCTCAGGCGCTATCTGTGGCGTGTGTGGCTTCATTATCGTTGCAGGTAACAAACACACCATCGCTACGAATACAGCCGCAGGAAATGGATTTACAGCTATCATAGTTGCTTGGCTTGCAAAATTCAACACATTCTATATGGCACTGATATCCTTCCTTCTCGTATTCCTTGAAAAGGGTGCAGGTCAGATAGCTTCGGCATATGCACTTAACGAATATATAGCAGACATTATTTCAGGTATTATCCTGTTCTGTATTCTTGGCAGTGAATTTTTCATTGATTATAAAATGATATTCCGTCACAAAAACAGCGATAAGGTTTCCGCAAAGGAGGGCAAATAAATGATCGCAACAAATCTTCTGGCGTGGTTCGTCCGTGCTATTCAGTTCGGTACGATCATCATGTTCGGCTCTCTTGGTGAAATTCTTACCGAAAAATCAGGTAATCTCAACCTTGGCGTTCCCGGTATTATGTACCTCGGAAGCTTCGCAGGCTTCGCCTCTGCTTACATTTACGAAAACTCAACAGATTCACCTATTGGCATTGTTTGTGTGCTTCTTGCGCTTGTATCAGCCTTCTTGGCGTCTGCTTTCGGTGGCTTGATATACAGCTTCCTTACGATAACACTCCGTGCAAATCAAAATGTAACAGGTCTTGCACTGACAACCTTCGGCACAGGCATTGCAAACTTCTTTGGCGCGCTGATGCTACAGGGTGAAGTTTATACAGCCGCTCCCGCAACAAACGCTGCTTTTATAACAAAAATACCGTTCCTCTCCGGTCTTGGAGTAGTCGGTCAATGGTTATTCTCCTTCGGATTCCTCGTTTATTTTGCGATAATCCTTGCGATAATCCTTCACGTTGTTATTAACAAGACAAGAGTTGGCTTGAATCTTCGTGCAGTTGGCGAAAATCCCGCAACAGCAGATGCCGCCGGTATCAACGTAACGAAATACAAGTATTTTGCTACAATTATCGGTGCCGGTATATCAGGCATTGGCGGTCTTTACTACGTTCTCGATTACAACAACGGAATTTGGGCTACTACAGGTCAGGTCGAGGCTCTCGGTTGGCTTGCAGTTGCACTTGTAATCTTTACAACATGGCGTCCGCTGAACTGCATCTGGGGTGCGTACCTCTTTGGTTTGTCTTACTGGCTGTACAATTTCCTTCCCAAACTGCTTGGTATCACAAATGTAGACAGAACATCAAGTCTATATCAGATGGTGCCTTACCTCATCACTATACTCGTTCTCGTGATCGTAAGTCTCCGTCGCAAGCGTGAATCTCAGCCACCTGCTTCACTTGGCTTGGCTTATTTCAGAGAAGAACGCTAAAATTGCAATAAAAAAACAGCGTATATCCGCATGACTGCACGTCAGTGGGTATACGCTATTTTTTTTTTCTGTTAATCGTCTAACAGCTTCAAAACCTCACGAACATCAAGCAAGCACAATTCTCGCATTGTTTTTGCTTTTTCCGCAAGCTTCTCGACTATTTCATCTCGATTTTGCATTACTTCATCAGCTGCTGACACAACACTATCCGACATATCGTTCAGTAAGACAGTGTACGGCTGTTCCAGTGCGTCCATCATAGCGTCAACCTTAGGATCGTAGGACAGCGCAATTACGGGAACACCGGCAGAGGAAGCGAAAATAATTGAGTGAAGTCGCATACCTATCACAAATTTTGCCCCCTTCAGCATACCGATAAGCTCTCCTGCCGTTATTGGCGAATACAGGACAGCACCGTTTACCGAATTCTTAATGCTTTCACAAAGCTCTCTATCCTGACATTCCTGCATAGGAAGAATAACCGGTGTAAGGCCATATTTCTTTGCCAGTCTTTCGCAGTACTCTACAGTTTGAACAAAAATGTTATTGTCAAGCTGTGCATTTCGCTGTTTCTGTTCCTCCGAATTACGCTTTGAATGTGGCATATTCCTTACCGAAACAACAAAATAATCACCGTTTATACCAAGCTTTCGCTTAATTTTTGTGACCTTGCTCTCATCAGCCGATTCGATCAAAAATGCAGGATCTGCACGAACGGTAATTTCCCTTGTTACGCCTATATTTTCAAGCTCCAGCTTCGACTGCTGATCTCGTACTGAAATATGGTCGATTTTGTTAAGCACGTTTTTCGTCAGCTCTCGATTTTTTTCGTCGGAGATTGGCCCTATTCCGTTAGCAAACAGTGCAGCTTTTATGCCAAGCGACTTTGCCATACGGATCACACCGGAGTAATATCGCAGGCTTCTGTGGCTTGTTGCATCCTGTAGCAGGCTTCCTCCACCGGAAATCAAAAGCTTTGAGCGTTTCAAATTATATAACAATGAGATAAGCGAAACTCGTGAAACGCACTTCAAGCCCGTTCGCTTTGAATCAGCCTTTGGATATCTTGTGAATGCCGAAATTTTCAGCATCGGCTTGGTTTTTGCAAGAAGTGACGATATTATTTCAAGCAAGCTTTCATCACCGAGGTTTCCAAAGCCGTAATAGCCGGAAATTATCACATCAGGTGAACCAAAATATGGTATTGGCGATTCAAGGAGAGTGGTATACATTTCCAAATAATCCTTCGCCATACGACGTGACGTATATCGTTCCTCGATGAATTTTCGGTTAAAAGCTCCCATTTCAGCAAGCTTTTCGGGTTTTTCACGAAGAATTGCTGAAATATCTCGATACAGCTCATCCTCAGTTGCCTGCGGAAATTCTCTGCAACAGAAATTCGTATCGACAGCCGGTGCAATTTTGCTTTCGTCAAAAATTCCCAGTGAGCCTTGATTTCCTGCGATAATAACGGGTTTTGCCGCCGCCATTGCTTCAAGCACAGAGCGTGAAACTCCGACAAAGACATCGGCTGCCGCACAATATTCGTTAGTGTTTGACACTGCACCTGTCGTGTAGATGAACTTCTCACCGACACGCTGATTGATATCATTCACCAAACTCTCGATTTTTTCAAACTCAGTGCCACTGCCGACTATGATTATATCCGTATCGGGAAATTCCCCATGCAGGCGTTCGGCAATATTCAAAATTCTAAACGCAGGGTCTGCTCTATCCTCGTCAAGGCGTGACATATAGACAATCCTGCGACGATTTTTGTCAAGGCCATGCTTATTCAGCACCGTTGTGAAGTCCGTGTCAGGCGAGAATTTCACACAATCGATACCGTTTATCGTGGAATGTATCTTATCTCGTGGATAATCGTACTCCTTCACAAGATAATCGGCGATATCGTCAGACACGACCATGCAACGCTCACCCCAGCGAGAAATTCTCCGCCACAAAGCATTCACCGAGAAATTCAAATGCGCTGTTGTGACAAAACGGAATTTTCTGCCACCTTCAAGATGTATTCTGTTCCAAAGCAGTCCACATATAAACGCAGGAATTCGTGCGTGTGCGTGAACCAGGTCAAAATTCTCACGCTCGATGAGCTTTTTCAAGCCACTGTAGGACTCAAGAACAGCACTTACAGACTTTGAATTCAGCGGTAATTTCACATGAACAACGCCACATTTTACCAATTCATCCGCATAAACACCACCGTTTGAAGCAAGGGTAACGCTGTGACCTAATTTTTTCAATTCACGGCAAAGCTCAAGTATATGCGTTTCAGCACCACCTATGTTCATCGACATAGTGACCATCAAAATCTTCATAAATCACCGTCTTCCGGAATTTCTCGTATTATTATTCGACTTTGTATTTTTTGTGGCTTTATTCTTGCCTGAAGTTTTGCTTGAATTTCTGTTATTTCCGCCATTTGTTGTAGCTTTTTTCACAAAATTCTTGCTGTTCTCTTGGTGATTTCGACCGTTTCTTGATTGCTTCTGTGGTTTAGCTTCCGGCTTTGACTGTTTTTGAGGCTTAGATTGCTTTTGCTGAGGATTTTTAGAATCTGTTCGTGGGAATCCGAGCAGTTCACGCAAATCTTTCTGCCCCTCTTCTGTGCAGTAATTCATCGCTTCGTATATTTTTCTGCGATTTTCGGGCTTTCTCCACTGCAACAACGCACGTTGGAGCTGTTTTTCCCTATAATCCGTAGCCGTGTATATCTTTTTTCCTGTGAACGGGTCAATTCCGGTGTAATACATTACTGTTGAAGCTGTACCCGGAGTTGGGTAGAAATCCTGCACCTGTTCGGGAGCAAGTCCGATTTTCTTTGTATAAAGCGCAAGTCGGGCTGCATCGTCCATTGTACTGCCCGGATGCGAGGACATCAGATACGGCACAAGATACTGCTCTTTTCCACATTCTTCCGACAATTTGAAGAATTTTTCACGGAATTTATCGTAGGTTTCGATATTCGGCTTGCCCATATGGCTGAGTACGTTGGGAGCGCAATGCTCTGGAGCAACTTTAAGCTGACCGCTGACGTGATCTTTTACCAATTTCTTGAAGAATTCGTCAGATTTATCGGCAAGCATATAGTCGAAACGGATACCTGAACGGATAAAGACCTTTTTCACCTTTGGCAGTTCCTCGATACGTTCGAGAAGCTCGATATATTCGCTGTGATCTGCTTTGAGGTTCGGGCAAGGCTTCGGGAAAAGGCAACGCTTGTTGGGGCAAACGCCATGTTCGATCTGCTTATCGCAGGCAGGCTTACGGAAATTCGCAGTCGGGCCGCCAACGTCGTGGATATACCCCTTAAAATCGGGCATTTGAGTGATAAGTTTAGCTTCTTCGACGCAGGATTCAATGCTTCTTGAACGAACTGCACGACCCTGATGGAAGGCTATAGCGCAGAAATTGCATCCGCCAAAGCAACCACGGTTATGTGTTATCGAGAATTTCACCTCGGAAATTGCAGGAACACCGCCCATTTCCTCGTACATCGGGTGATAAGTACGCATATAAGGCAAAGCGTAGACCTTGTCAAGCTCATCCTGTTCAAGCGGGGGCTGAGGTGGATTTACGACCAGCATTTTATCGTCATAATACTCGACGATTGCTTTACCACGCACAGCATCGTTATTCCAATATTGCAGCTTAAAGGCATCCGCATAGGCACGTTTGTCCTCTTTAAGCTCATCGTAGGTGTAGCCGTTGGGCATTCCTTCTTCGTCAAAGGACTGAGCGCAACCAAATTTTGTAAGTTCCGTTGGAATTTCGCCTTTTTTAACGAGGTAAGCAGTACCACGCACATCACGAATTTTCTTAACGGGGACACCCTTATCGAGAAGCTGAGCCAAACGTACGATAGAGCGTTCGCCCATACCGTACATGAGGATATCGGCACGGGAATCAATCAAGATAGATCTGCGGATTTTGTCCTGCCAGTAATCGTAATGAGCGAAACGGCGCAGAGAAGCTTCAAGACCGCCAATCAGAATCGGGATATCGCCATAGGCTTCACGGATACGGTTGCAATAAACGATAGTAGCTCTATCGGGGCGAAGACCGCTTTTGCAACCGGGGCTGTAGTAGTCCTCACTGCGACGTTTTTTAGCGGCGGTGTAGTGAGCGACCATTGAGTCGATATTGCCGGAGGAAACGAGAAAGCCGAGGCGAGGTCTGCCGAATTTTTTGAAATCGGTGGTATCTTTCCAGTTAGGTTGGGGGAGCATAGCCACAGTAAAGCCTGCGGATTCAAGGACTCTGCCGATAATAGCTGCGCCGAAGGAGGGATGATCGACATACGCATCGCCATTGACGTAGACGAAATCGGGCTGTCCGCTGAGTTCTTCTGGGGTGACGGGGAGGAAGTTCATGGTAAATCTCCGTTTTGTTATTTTACTTCATTATATCACAGGCGAGGGGCGTTGTCAACAAAACAAAAACCCCCGGTAAACGGCCCGGAGGTTTTTTATCTTAAAGTTTTATAAGGTGTACTTTAAAGATGAATTATTTTAC
>CAYSEF010000040.1:0-12203 GCA_964430105.1 uncultured Ruminococcus sp.
ATATAATAATTCTTTGTGATAATGTTTGGTAAATTATGAACAGAAGATTAAAATTGTTTTTGGATAAGTTAAAATATGAGTAAAATAATATATTTTGCTTTTTCGACTAAAAAAATCACGCACACTACTTGATTTCGTGTGATAAATATTGTATAATTAAAACACATATCGCTGTGTGTAATAATTGAGTAAAATAATACAGCGGTTATTTGAATCGAAATTATTTCCCAAGGAGGATATAAAATGAAAATTTGGAGTATTGCTTCCCCGAACGGTAAGACAGTGATCAACGTAATGTTCTGTGCTTGCGGTTCACTTCACTATGATGTAACTCAGGACGACGTGGTTATCGTTGAAAAATCCGAACTCGGTATCGCAACAAGCCTCGCTGATTTTAAGCACGGCCTTACATTCGTTTCCGAATCCGATAATGTTATCAATGAAACATATCCTGTTCTCAGCGGTAAGCGTAGCGTTTACACAAACAACTGCAACGAAAAGACACTTCGTTTTGAAAAGAACGGTGCATCCTTTGATCTCGTAGTTCGCTCTTACAACGATGGTATTGCTTTCCGTTATGTTATCAACAGCGACGAAACAGTTGAAATGACTGTAGATCCTAATCCCGAACTCACTGCATTCAAGCTTCCTAAGGGCTCAAGATTCTGGCAGATGCCCCGTGATAACAGAAGCTTCATGTACGAAGGTAACTATGACCTCGGCGTTATCGGTGAAGCTAAGAAGGGTCTTTTGCCTTCTCTCCCGATGCTTTACGAAGTTGGTGACAAGTACGGTCTTATTATGGAAGCAGATCGTCATGGTAACTACTGTGGCTCTCTCCTTAAGCTCGAAAACGACGGCGTAATGAGAATGATTTTTGATATCGTACAGGAAACTCCTGTTGTTACAACTGCACCTCTCGCTACACCGTGGAGAACTGTTATTATCGGCTCTCCTGCTGATATTATGCAGAATACAATGGTAGAAAACCTCAGCCCCGCTCCCGACCCGAAGTATGATTTTGCAAGCTGGGTTGAACCCGGTCTGTCTTCATGGTCTTGGGTAAGCTATTACGGTGGTCAGGAAGACCCGAACATCCACAAGAAGTTCATCGATCTTGCCGCTGATATGGGTTGGAAGTACTACATCCTCGATGAAAGATGGCAGCCTGAATGCCACACCAAGCCCGGTATCCGTTATGAAGGTATGCAGGAATGGTTCCCGGATGTTAAGGCTCACGCTGATGAAAAGGGCGTTAAGCTTATTGCATGGGTAAATAAGTCTGACGTATCAACAAAGGAAGAACGTGTTGCACGCTTCAAGGAATGGTCTGAAGCTGGTATCGTTGGTATCAAGGTTGACTTCTTCTTCAACGATTCTCAGGAAATCATGCAGCTTTACGATGATATTTACAAGGATGCAGCTGATTACAAGCTCCTCGTAAATGCTCACGGTTCTAACCCGCCGTCAGGTGAAATCCGTACATTCCCGAACGCTATTGCTCGTGAAGCTATCAGAGGTCAGGAACAGGGTGGCATTACAGTTCAGCAGTACACACTTATTCCTTTCCTCCGTTCAGCAGTTGGTACAGCAGACGTAACAGAACAGCTCTATTCCAGAGATGTAAACAAGACATCTATGGGCTTCCAGATCGCTCTTTCTGTACTTGTTGAAAACGGTATTCACTCCATGGGTTCTAAGCCTGAAGAATACTATAGCAGACCTGCCGCTGTTGATCTTTACAAGAACTTCCCTGAAAAGTGGGATGACCTCTATGTTATCGACGCAGTTGTAGGAGAAGAAGTAAATATTGCTCGTAAGGCAGGAGAAGAATGGCTCGCAGGTGGTATCAGCTGTGAAGAAAAGACATTCTGCTTCAAGCCTGCATTCCTCGATGCAGATAAGAAGTATACCGCAAAGGTATATCACGAAGTTGAAGGCGAACGTCAGGATATCACACTTGACACTATCGCAGATGTTACCGTTGCAACCGAACTTTCTGTTAAGGTTCAGGCAGGCGGCGGTTATGTAATCAAGTTTGTTCCCCAGAACTAATCTTGTGCATAAAACGTGATTAAAAACAAATAAAACAAACAGCCGATCTTTGAATTAGTTTCATTGATCGGCTGTTTTTTGTTTTATTCATGTATTAAACTGTGTATTCGCAACGTGCAATGATGTGATCTTGATATTCTTTGTCAAGCTCGGTGAAATAACCACTCCATCCCCAAACACGAACAATTAAATTTCGATAGTTTTCAGGCTTCTTTTGCGCATCTAAAAGCATTTCTCTGTTGACAGCGTTTAGCTGAAGCTGATGTCCGCCAAGGTCGATATAGCTTTTCACTAAATAAGCAGTTTTTGCAATAGCTTCGCTGTTTTTAAACATCGTGTCGTGCAATTCAAGCGTAAGAGGACCACCATTAGCGGTTTTGTATAGGTTTGGCTTTGTGAATGATGTTATAATAGAAACAGGGCCGTCACAACGTGCAAACAGGCTTGGTGAGTAGTTTGCGGGTATAGCTTCACCATACTTTCTTCCGTCTGCTGTAGCAGGAAGATTTTCACTGAATTTTATATAAAACATCGCAGAGCCTGTACCTGCACGGAAAATACCACCTCGGTCATTGTGTCTTCCGTCGAGAATTTCCGCAAAAGCTTCAAGCAACGCTACACCTATAGAATCGGCTTCATCGTCACGACCCATTTTAGGAGAATCGTAGCGTAATAGATGAAATAGCTTGTCGTGACCTTCGTAATTATCTGCAAGAGCAATGAGAAGTTCATCTTTGGATACAGTTTTTTCATTGAAAATGTATTTCTTCACAGCCGCAAGCATATCAGCACCACAGGAAAGTCCTGCACCGTGAATACCGTAGTTGTTGTAAATACATCCCTCCGTAACATCCTTCGCAGCTTCAAGACATCCATCCATCATAAGAGAATGGAGAGGGGAGGGAACAATGTAGATATTTTTAGCCTTTTCACAAACTGCATCAGCTTCAAATTTGAGGTTTTCTTTTACATAAGCTTTAAGCTCCTCGTAGCTGGTGCAGTCCTTGAGATGTTCACGAATAGCACGTTCTGCTGAGCCTGCAAATGAAACTCCGCCTACATTTGGAATTTCCATACCACGCCCGGGAATGATTATCTCCCAACAAGCTGCCGCTGAGTAGTTGCAAGCATCTTCTAAGGCATAACCCCAGTTTGTAAGAGCTTTGATGTTCACATCATCATTCATGTATTGCGGAAATCCTAATCCCGTTTTAGTGAGCATCGTACCAAGTTCAAAAACTGACATTGGAGTATTGGAATCGACACGCAGATTTATCTTAGGATCTATAACGCGAAGTTCAAGTGAAGCTTTAAGACATAGCTCACTTAGCTCATTGTATTGGCTGTTTCCGTTGATATCACGACCGCCAAGTACAATGCTTTGACCGTTATCACCCTGCTGAACGCCAATATAGAGATCGCTGTCCTTGTTGAAACTGAGGAAAAATTCTTCAAGTAGTTCAAACGCATCATCTTTTGAGATGACATTTCCAGCGATATCCTTTTCATAATAAGGGAAAAGAATTTGATCAAGACGACCGATTGTATTGTGATAAGCTCCACTCGCCCACATCGCATAGTGAATTATACGCATCATGCATAGAGCTTCGTAAAAATTTTCAGGCGCATTTTGAGGTACTTTCGCAAGAGCCTCTGCTATGTCAGTGCATCCGTTATTCTGAGCAGCAATACGATATTTTTCGCATAGCTGAATAATGGCGCAAAGATGACGCTTCATACACGAGAGTTCGGCTGTTTTTTCGTTGTTGCCTGAATATTTTGCGAGTAGACTGTCGATTTCTGCAATTTTCTTGTTGAATCCACAGTTTAACAGAAGGGTGTAGTCAACGCAAATATTACTGAGCATACCATTTTCATGAATACTCTTGCCACGCACTGCTTCTTCAAATAAAGTGTAGGGATAATTCACTACAGTACGCAGAAGTGGAATTTTTTCATTTTGGAATACAATAGGAGTTTCTGCCTCAAGTATTGTCTCGAAGACTTTGGTGACTTTTTCAACATCGCTGAGTTCGGAAAATGCACCCGCATCAAGAATCTTTTCCCAATTCAAAGGAGCTTTTCTGTATTGTTTGTGCGATTTTTCTTCAATGTAAAACTTTCTTAGTTGTTTTATCCGTTCATTCATAAAACATTGCACCTCAAACCGTATTTTTCAAATAATTCTTTTGCGCTGTTAAGATTTGTGCCTGCTTCAAAGGTTTGTGTGTATTCTTGACCTACAGAGCTGTATTTTGCACCTGCTGTTTTTTGATAGGGAAGAAGCTCCACTTTTTCAAGGAATTTGTCACCCTCTAATAGCTTTGCTGTGTTTTCAAGGTTTTCAGTGGTGTTGCTTACTCCTTCTATCAAGGGAATTCTGATAGTATGTGGTTTTTGACTATCTCGGAGTTGTTTGTAGTTTGAAAGAATTTTCTCGTTTGATACACCGGTGTATTTTCTATGAACATCATTTGATATGCATTTTATATCCATGATGACATAATCAAGCTGTGCAATAACTGATGAAAAAACATCCGGCTCGGCATATGCGCTTGTTTCAATAGCTTTGTGTATGTTATTTAAGAGTGACAGTACCTTAGTCAGAAAGCGATGTTGCATTAGTGGCTCACCACCGGAAAAAGTCACGCCACCGCCCATTTTTGAATAATAATCAGCCTTGCTTAAAATTCGTTCCGCAAGCTTTTCCGGAGTATATAATTTTCCATAAACACGACGCAGACCCATAGGACAAACAGAAATACATTCGTTGCAAAGGATGCAATTATAGCTACGCATATAGCGTTCATTCCAGTTGTTAGATGAGCAAGCTTCATGGCACTTTCCGCAGTGTATACACGATGCAGATGATACACCAAGCTCAGGAATAGCTTTTAATCCTTCGGGATTGTGGCACCATGCACAGTGAAGTGGACAACCCTTCAAGAAGACCGTCTGTCTTACACCCGGGCCGTCATAAATCGCAAATTCTTTTATATCAAATATTGTTCCGTTCATAATGTTCCGTTGAATTAAAAATTGAAATATTAAAATTACTTGTGCAGAATACAATAATTTAAGCTTTGTTGATAGTATACCATAAACAATTCATAATTGCAATGTGATTTGGTAAAAAAGCGAGATAACAAACTTTTAGAATGAAAATATTTTAAGCGAAAAATAAAAAACCTATTGCAAAAATATGTGAAATATGATATAATACTATAAGTTAAGTTAAATACGGAAGCGTATCGAAGTGGTCATAACGGGACTGACTCGAAATCAGTTGATCCGCAAGGGTCCGTGGGTTCGAATCCCACCGCTTCCGCCAGAAAACCGCAGTTCTGATGAATTGCGGTTTTAGTTTTGCCAAAGATTTTGGTATTCGTTATCATTACTTGCCGGAAGGTGAGGATTCATCATTCTTTCTTTGTAAAGAATTAATTCCTGGATACCTTGATGGAGTAAACGGGGCAGTGTACTTTTTCAGGCACACTGCTTCTCATTATAATCATTGGTGCTGTCGTTTATATAAAAATGGGCGTGTCGCAAATTACATTCTTAAATGTAATGCAACACGCCCTTCTATCATATGTCATAATCAAAAATGCAAATCACAATTATAAAATCGGAAAAATGGCAAATGCTATAATTCCGAGAATTGCACTTATTAGTATAACCTTGGGTATGCTGACCTTGAATTTTATCAAAAGCACTGCATCGAGTATGCCAATCAGCAGTGAGGGTATTGAAACTCCGTCTGCACTGCTGTAATTTGTCAAAGAAAGCGATATACCAACACCAACAATCATTCCCAAACAAGCCGGACGAACACCTACCATAATGTTTTGCATTATCTTTGCTTGTTTGAATTTTGTGAAAAATACAGCAGCCAAAAGACATAACGTAAAAGTAGGGGTCAGCACACCGAAGTTTGCAAAGACGGCACCTAAAACTCCTGCCGCACGAACACCTGCAAAAGTAGCGCAGTTTAGACCAAGTGGACCGGGAGTCATTTCTGCAATCCCGACAATATCCGATACTTCTTCAGCACTCATCCAGCCATTTGCAATCATTTCGCTGCTTATCAACGGAACCATTGATAATCCACCCAAGCTGGTAAAACCAATTTTCAGAAAACTCCAAAAAAGCTTGAGATATATCATTTAGGTTCACCTCCGCGATGCCTTTCGTAATACTCTGATATCAAAATACCACAAACTGCTCCAATGATTACAAGATATATACAGTTCAAATCAAATATAAGATAGAGAAGAAGCGACACAACCATAATAAAAACGCATGGAGCGTATTTTAACGCACCTTTTATCATACCAAGCGCAGCACTTATGATTATCGGAACAACAGCAGAGCGTACACCGTTCATGGCAGCAGCGATCCATGTATTATTGCGAAATGTTGTGTAAAACATAGTCACAGCAGAAAGTATAATCAATGGTGGAAGCATAAGTCCAAAGATTGATACGAAACCTCCAAGTACACCATAGCATCTGTATCCATATAGCATAGCGACATTGCAGATCATGGCTCCCGGCAGACTTCTTCCAAGACTTGCCAAATCAAGTAGTTCTTCTTCTGAGATAGTTTTCTTTTCATCGACAAAAGTTTTCTGCATTTGTGCAACAATACTCCATCCACCGCCAAATGTAAAACATCCCAGCTTGCAAAATGTGAGAAACAAATCAAGCAATTCTCTGGCTTTTTTCAATAGAATTCACCTCAATGCAATAATTTATTGATATTTTACGTCGAATATGCTCAAAAGTCAACTATTATCCTGTAAAATAGATTATAGCTATTTGTTCAAATAATAAAGCTTGTCAGCATTTTATCTATATCAAAGCAATTCAAAAACTGTCGGGATTTCCTATATAATGGCAAAAACCGACAGTTTTATCTATATATTAAATTTTATTCCACTACAAAGATGAAGGGATAAACTTCCTGACCGCCGGTAACTGTGTAGAATTCCACATCCGAGTGATTTTCTTCCATATATTTTTGCAAATCAGCAAGCTCCGCCTCTGATGTATCCTTGCCAACAAATGCTGTAACAAGATAAACTTCACCATTGTTGATTCCCATTTTATCAAGCAAACTTACTGCCGCATCTGAGAGATCCTTGCATGAAACAAGCATTTCTTTGCCCACAAATCCGATATAATCGCCACATTCGATATGCACACCATTGAGTTCAGCATCTCTGATTGATGTTGAAACCAAACCTGTTTTTACATATCCCATAGCTTCTGTGAGCTGTGCAGTTATAAGCTCAGGATCGTCGGACTGGAAATTAAGCGAAGAAATAGCAGCATATCCCTGACCGAGATCTTTACTTTCGATTACATGAACTTCTCCGGCTTTATAAAGCTGTCCGGCTTGTTTAGCAGCCATAACTATATTGCCATTGTTCGGGAAAACATAAATATGCTTTGCGTTGACTTCTTCAAATGCATAAAGAAAATCCTGCGCTGACGGATTTTGAGTTTGACCACCGGGAACAACATAATCAACACCAAGCTGCTTGAAAAGCTCTGCAATACCATCGCCTGATGCAACAGCTACAGTTCCGTGTTCTTTTACAGCTTTTTTCGCTGTAGACTTTGGTGCATCCTTTTCAGGGATTTTGCTGTCGCTTTGACTGTGCTGAAGATTCATGTTTTCGATTTTTACAGTCAAAAATTCACCAAATTGACGACAGAAATCAAGTACCTTACCGGGTTCAAGTGTGTGCACATGAAGCTTTACGATTGAACCGTTCTTGAAAGCAACAATAGATTCACCGATAGTTGTGAGATAATCTATGATAATATTGACGTCAAAATCGTCAGGATTGACCTTTGCATTTTGAAGCTGGAGCAAAAGTTCTGTGCAGTAGCCATATGTCAATTTACTGTCAGGACCAAATGCCGAAAGATCGACAGTGTTTGATTTTGCCTGAGGAAGGGAAGAATCACTGTTGATTTCGATTTCCTCACCTGAAAGGATTTTGTAAAAACCTTCCATAATATAGAACAGACCTGCACCGCCACTATCAATAACACCGGCTTCCTTTAGTACATCAAGTACTTCAGGTGTGCGCTGCAAAGAATTGTACATTTCTGCAGTGAGATCGTAGAATAAACCGGTTATAGTAGAATCATCGTCAATGCGTGATACCGCAAATTCGACAGCTTCTCTGGCAACAGTTAGTATAGTACCCTCAGTAGGAGTAATAACGGAGGAATACGCCTGCTTTACACCTTCTTCGAGAGCGTGACCTACAACCTGTGCGTCTGCTTTGTCATATTCAGCCAATCCTTTGTTCATACCGGCAAAAAACTGTGACAGGATAACACCGGAATTTCCACGTGCTCCGAGAAGCATACCCTTGGAAAGCTGTGCCATAACATCGGCAAGACTGTTGGATTGCATTCCTTCAAGAGCTGCAACGCCACCTTCCATAGTCATGCTCATATTGTCGCCTGTATCGCCGTCGGGTACCGGGAATACGTTAAGATCGTTGACCTCCTTGGCATTTGAACGAAGCTGTGCCGCACCACCACGGAACATTTGTATCAGCATTTCGCCGTCAAGATAGCGCTCTGTCTCCGCGGCATTATAATTTGCAAGTGTCGTAACCATTTGATTTTTGCGTCCCTTCAGATATCGTTATGCGTTGGTATTAAATATCAGTCAATGCGTTTGTCGCCCCAGAAGAACAGAGCAACGGTACCTGGGCCTGTGTGACTGCCTATAGTTGTGCCTACACTGTTGATTTCAACTTTTCCGTTAAGCTTAGTAAAGTTAGCTTCAATGAGATCTGCAACAGCACGTGCATCTTCATAGCAATCAGAATGGCAGATATAGCATTTTCCGCTGTAGTCAAGACCGTTTTCGGCGTGTTCTTTCATCATTTCAACAATGCGGTTTATAACTTTTTTCTTCGGGCGGATCTTCTCACGTGGGATAAGATGACCTGTGGTGTCGACGTTGAGCAGGGGGCAGATACCGAGAATACCACCAATAGCACCTGCTGTTTTAGAGATACGACCGCCCTTTACATAGTAAGTAAGGTCGGTTGAGAAAAACCAGTGATGTAAATAGAGCTTATTAGCCTCTACCCAATCGCAGAGTTCTTCAAATTCCATGCCACCGTCACGGAGGTCTGCAAGCTTGTCCATAAGAAGACCGAAGCCTGATGAAGCCGCAAGTGAGTCGATAATACGTATTTTGCGTTCAGGATATTTTTTTGCAAGCTCCTGTGCCGCACCCTTTGCAGACATATGTGTTCCGGAAATACCTGATGAAAGGGTCACATGAATGACATCCTTGCCTTCAGAGAGAAATTTCTCGAAATATTCCATATATTCGCCTGCGCTGACCTGAGAAGTTTTTGTATCAGCACCTTTAGCCATAGCAGCATAAAACGTATCAAACGGTATAGTCTGACCGCAATCATCAGGATATTCCTTTCCATCGAGTGAATAATGGAAGCAGATGTAATGAATATCGCGAGAAACAAAATGCTCGTGAGAAAGATCGGCTGTAGAACAACAGCTCAATACGTAGTTAGCCATAGGAGAAAATTCCTTTCACACAGTAAATATATATACTTTAATGAATACTAAAAAATAGTTATAAGCAACAAAGCAATTATAGGTATTATTCGACTATTCACTATATTTTAACATATTATAATGCTGAAATCAAGCCTTTGGAGATAAATATCTGTGAAAATTTCAAGGTTCAAAGTATAGTTACTTTGGCATATCTATATAATGAAAGCTTGGTAAATCAAATAAGCCTAAAATAAATACTAAAATATACCGCAAAAAACGTATAGTGTATGAAAAGAATTATTAGGAATTTGTTTCTTGAAATTGCCGAATTTAACTAATGCTGAAATCGTTGATTATGCTTCATATTCTGTTTATGTGAATCTGTTTTGTCTTATTCTCAAGAAAACTTTGCTTGTTGGAATTTCCATATTATGTGAATTTTTATGGAAAATTTTAACTTACCTATTGAAAATAGGATATAAATGGTGCATACTTGATATAAATAACAAGTGAACAACCAAATGTAATATTTTCAATGAATGGGAGCTACAGTTTATGCCGGTGCATATGTATTTGTCAAGCCCACATATGTCCGATGAGGGATATGAATTGGACTACATCCACGACGCATTCAACAAAAATTGGATTGCACCGTTGGGTGAAAACGTAAATGAATTTGAGAATGCAATAAGACGTTACACAGGAGTAAAAAATGTTGTTGCGACATCTGCCGGAACCTCTGCCTTGCATTTGTCTATGATATGTGAGGGTATTGGTGCATGGGATAAGGTGTTTTGTCAAGATTTGACATTTTCTGCATCAGCTAATCCAATTACATACGTTGGAGCTGAGCCGATTTTCATCGACAGTGAGCGAGAAACATGGAATATGGATCCGTTTGCACTACAGAAGGCAATCGAACTATACGGAATACCAAAAGCTGTAGTTGTCGTTCACCTTTATGGAAATCCCGCAAAAATAGATGATATTTGCAGAATTTGTGATACATACAATATTCCATTAATTGAGGATGCAGCAGAAGCTCTCGGAAGTGAGTTTTGCAATAGAAAATGTGGAACCTTTGGTAAGTATGGAATTTTTTCATTCAACGGTAATAAAATCATAACAACATCAGGTGGAGGTGCGCTGTTGTGTAAAGAAGAATCTGATGCAGTACACGCATTGAAGTTAGCAACACAGGCACGAGAGCCTTTTCCGTGGTATCAGCATGAGGAGATTGGCTATAATTATCGTATGAGTAATATATGTGCCGGAATAGGGCGTGGACAAGTGAAGGTTCTTGATAAACGAGTAAAACAGAAACAAGCGATTTATAAGAGATATAAAGAAAACCTCAGTACACTTCCAATTGTGTTTCAGCCAATGCAGGATAATGCAATATCGAATCATTGGCTGACTGCTATTTTAATCAATGAAGATTGTGAAGTAAGACCAATGAATGTGGTAGAAATACTTGCAAAAAATGATATCGAGAGCCGTCCGCTGTGGAAGCCGATGCATAGCCAGCCGGTATTTAAGGATGCAAAATATGTTCGGATGGGTGAAAAATCAGTTTCTGAAGAATTATTCAGTCGAGGCATTTGTTTACCAAGTGATACAAAGATGATGCCCGAAGATATCGACTGTGTTTGCAGTGTGCTTCATTCAATATTCAGAGGTTGAGAATGGAATATAGACAAACGTCTTATGAAAAATACATAAAGCGACTACTTGATGTTATGCTGTCGGGCTTTGCTTTAGTCGTGCTTTTACCGCTGTTACTGATTGTCGCAATTCTTGTAAAAATCAATCTGGGCAGTCCTGTTATCTTCTGTCAGGAACGCCCCGGTAAGAATGAAAAGATATTTAAGCTATATAAATTCAGAACTATGTGTGATGCAGTAGATCCTAAGACCGGTGAGCAGCTTCACGACGAAGATAGGCTGACTGAATTTGGAAAATCTCTCAGAAGAACGTCACTTGATGAGCTTCCGGAGCTTATAAATATTTTTATTGGCAATATGAGCATTGTCGGACCAAGACCACTGCTTGTAAAGTATTTGCCGTTGTATGATGAAAATCAAAAACATCGCCATGATGTTCGTCCGGGATTAACAGGATGGGCGCAGGTGCATGGTCGAAATCTGCTAAGTTGGGAAAGTAGGTTTGAGCATGATGTGTGGTATGTCGGGAATGTAAGTTTTCTGACCGATGTAAAGGTTGTTTTTATGACATTGCGTTGTGTGTTTGCAAAAGAGGGAGTTTCATCGGGTACATCAGCGACTATGGAAGAATTTAAGGGAACAAAGGAGCAAATTCATGTCTGAACAGGTTATCGTTATTGGTGGAGGATGTCATGCAAAGGTCATTATTGACTGCATACATTCATCAGGTGATTTTGTGTTTGGCATACTTGATGACCGGCTTGTCTTAGGCACTACTGTTCTTAATATTCCTGTGCTCGGTAAAATTGAGGATTATATAAAGTATGCAGATAAGCAGTTTATCATAGCTATAGGCAGTAATGCGATACGCAGACGGATTGCCGAAAATCTAAAAGTAAACTGGCATACCGTAGTTCATCCC
>CAYSEF010000040.1:12303-19091 GCA_964430105.1 uncultured Ruminococcus sp.
ACGCAGACGGATTGCCGAAAATCTAAAAGTAAACTGGCATACCGTAGTTCATCCCTTCACGACGAAGATAGGCTGACTGAATTTGGAAAATCTCTCAGAAGAACGTCACTTGATGAGCTTCCGGAGCTTATAAATATTTTTATTGGCAATATGAGCATTGTCGGACCAAGACCACTGCTTGTAAAGTATTTGCCGTTGTATGATGAAAATCAAAAACATCGCCATGATGTTCGTCCGGGATTAACAGGATGGGCGCAGGTGCATGGTCGAAATCTGCTAAGTTGGGAAAGTAGGTTTGAGCATGATGTGTGGTATGTCGGGAATGTAAGTTTTCTGACCGATGTAAAGGTTGTTTTTATGACATTGCGTTGTGTGTTTGCAAAAGAGGGAGTTTCATCGGGTACATCAGCGACTATGGAAGAATTTAAGGGAACAAAGGAGCAAATTCATGTCTGAACAGGTTATCGTTATTGGTGGAGGATGTCATGCAAAGGTCATTATTGACTGCATACATTCATCAGGTGATTTTGTGTTTGGCATACTTGATGACCGGCTTGTCTTAGGCACTACTGTTCTTAATATTCCTGTGCTCGGTAAAATTGAGGATTATATAAAGTATGCAGATAAGCAGTTTATCATAGCTATAGGCAGTAATGCGATACGCAGACGGATTGCCGAAAATCTAAAAGTAAACTGGCATACCGTAGTTCATCCCGGTGCGTTTGTATCGAAATATGCTCAAATTGGTGCAGGAAATGTTGTTATGCCGAATGCTGTTATCAATGCGGGTGCATTTGTGGGTAATCACTGCATTATCAATAGTGGTGCAGTCGTGGAACACGATAATCAGCTTGAAGATTATGTGCATATTTCACCGTCAGCTTCTCTTGGAGGTACAGTAAGTATCGGAAAAGAAACACATATAGGAATAGGAGCAACAGTAAAAAACAACATACATATTTGCGATAACTGTTGCGTAGGCGCAGGAGCCGTGGTAGTAAAAAATATTACGGAGAAGGGAACATATGCAGGTATACCCGCGGTGAGAATTAAGTGAAAAAAATTTGTTTTGTGACGACAGTTCCGATGACAATCAGAACATTTGTGATTCCTTTAGTGTGCTACTTGTCAGAAAATACCACTTGGGATATAACAGTTGTGTGCGACGATGATCCATTTCTACAGGAAGAATTGCCTGTTGGTGTACGATATTTTCCGATTTCAATGAAACGTGGAATCAGCCTTAGTGGTGTTTTTTCAACAAAAAAATTATATAACCTATTTCAGCGTGAAAGTTTTGATTTAGTACAGTATTCAACACCAAATGCAGCATTTTATGCATCAATTGCAGCGTGTCTTGCGGGTGTCAAGCATCGCAAATATCATTTGATGGGATTTCGTTATCTTGGTTTTATCGGCTTAAAGAAAAGTGCTTTCAAGATGATAGAACGAATCTGCTGTCTATTATCGACAAGTGTTGAGTGTGTAAGCAACTCAAATATGAATTTTGGCATCAATGAGAAACTTTTTCCTGCAAATAAGGCTAAAGTTATCTTTCATGGAAGTTCAGCCGGTGTAGATTTAAGCCGATTTGATATAAAGAAAAAGGATGATTGGCGTACAGAAGTAAGGCGTACATTAGGATATACAGAACAACACTGTGTCTTTGGATTTGTGGGACGTATCACAGGAGATAAAGGAATCAATGAACTTTTGCAGGCTTTTGTATCACTTTCTTCCGGAGAAAACAAATTATTATTGGTTGGCGAAATTGAAAAGGACGGATTAAATACTGATTTGCTGAGTAAAGCGGAAACAAATCCCGATATTGCTATACACTCCTTCGTAAATGATATTGAACGATATTTTGCAGGAATGGATGTATTGGTGCTTCCGAGTTACCGTGAAGGCTTTGGTAATGTCATTATTGAAGCACAAGCGATGGGAGTCCCCGTTATAGTAACGGATATTATAGGACCTGTCGATGCAATGATTCAAGAAGAAACAGGTATTGTCGTCCACTGCGGAGATATAAGACAACTATCCAATGCAATGCAGAGATTAAGTATTCATCCTGAATTGCGAGCTCGATTCGGAGAGCAGGGTGTAAGGTTGGTTAAAGAATGTTTTGATACAAAAGAACTTATGGAACATTTTCTTCAGGATCTAAAAAAATTGTTGAATGATTAAATATCAGTGAGGAGTTGTAGCCAAGTTATGAGTAAAAAAATCTCCATCATAATGGGCATTTACAACTGTGCTGTAACACTGTCGGAAGCACTCGATTCAATTCTTGCACAGACTTATACTAATTGGAATATCATTCTATGCGATGATGGATCGACCGATGATACATATTTCATAGCACAGGAATATAAAAATAAATATCCCGATAAAATAATCCTCTTAAAAAATAACCGCAACGAGGGACTAAACTTCACGTTAAATCGTTGCCTAACATATGCTGATGGTGATTTTGTAGCTCGAATGGATGGTGACGATATTTCTGCTCCTACAAGGCTTGAAAAAGAGGTGGAAGCACTTGAAGCTAATCCTGAATATGCTATTGTCAGTACAGCAATGACATATTTCGACGAATCAGGTGTATGGGGGCATGGCAGTGTAATAGCGTACCCACAGCCAAAGGATTTTCTGTACGGAACACCATTCTGTCATGCTCCATGCATGGTTAGGCGTGAAGCATATGAATCGGTTGGTGGTTATACCGATGCTCCACGATATATCCGAGTAGAGGATTATGATTTGTGGATCAAGATGTACGCTACAGGATATCGTGGAATGAATTTGCCTGAACCACTGTATCTTATGCGTGACGACAGAAATGCGATAGCACGACGAAAATATCGCTACAGAATTAACGAATTTTTCGTTCGGATAAAAGCAGTAAGAGAACTTCATCTGCCCGTTAAGGGATATTTTTACGCACTTCGTCCACTGATAGTCGGGCTGATACCAATGCCGATTTATAAAATCTTACATACTGAGAGATTAAAAAATGATTCCTAAAATAATACATTACTGCTGGTTTGGCAGAGCAGAAAAGACAAAATTGGCAAAAAAATGCATAGCAAGCTGGCGTAAATACTGTCCTGATTACAAAATTATCGAATGGAACGAAGATAATTTCGATGTTCATAGCCATTCATACACACAGTATTGTTATGAAAACAAAAAGTGGGCATTTCTCAGTGATTATGTGAGACTTGCAGTGGTTGCTCAAAACGGTGGAATATATTTTGATACTGACGTGGAGGTTGTAAAGCCACTGGATAATCTTCTGCAATTTGAAGCGTTTTTCGGCTTTGAAAACACTACGCATATCAATACAGGAGAGGGCTTTGGAGCAGTTGCAGGACATCAGACAGTAAAAGCAATGCTCAGCGAATACCGTGAGATTAAGATTAGTGAGAATGGTGATTATCCGCTCATATCCTGCCCACATCTTAATACGCAGGCTCTCGTGAAGTTCGGGCTTCTGTTGAATGGAAAGCAACAGCATATCGCAGAAGCTGAAATTCTTCCCACAGAATGCTTAAATCCCTACGATGATTCGACAGGCATACTGCATATAACGGAGAAAACTTATTCAATTCACTGGTATTCAAAAAGCTGGCTGAGTCGCACAACCGTATTACGGAGCCATATGAGCAGACCGATACATAGGATATTTGGAAAGGATTGTTTTTTGAAGTGGAAGAAAAAACTAAAATAAAACTGACAGTGTTTACCCCGATATATAATCGTGCACATATTGTACATCGATTGTACGAGAGCTTGCTTAGACAAAGTAACTTTTCTTTTGAATGGCTGATTATTGATGATGGCTCTACAGATAATATAAAAGAAGTGGTTAGCCGTTTTTCTACGGAGAATTTCAAGATTCGCTATTTTTATAAAGTGAACGGTGGCAAACACACCGCTTATAATACTGCTTTGCAACTGGCAAACGGTGAGTATTTTGTTTGTGTGGACTCGGATGATATACTCACCGATCATGCAGTACAGGATCTGGTGGATTGCTTACATAATTTACCTTCTGAATGTGGGATTGTCGCATATAAATCGGATTTCAACGGAAAAATGCTCGGCACTGAATTTCCATCTCTGCCTATCGAAACTTCTGTGTATGATCTTGCAGAAAAAATAGGATGTCGTGGCGAATATACATATATTTATCCTACTGAAATTGTAAAGCTTGCTCCTTTTCCCGTGTTTGAAGGAGAGAGTTTTGTCACCGAAAGTGTTGTGTACGATCGAATTGATAAATTGTGCAGAATCAAGCTTTTGCCAAAAAACATTACGGTCTGTGAATATCAGACAGATGGTTATTCTGCATCTGTAGACAAGCTCATGAAAAACAATTCCACAGGCTACTCTCTGTATTTCCTACAGCGAATTGATCTTGCAGTCTGCTTATTTCAGCGTCTGGTTTATGCAGGGAAGTACCACGCCTTCTGCCTTTTCTCGGCAACAAAACTACCATACAAAGGCCCACATAAGCTTTTTACTGAATTTTGTCGTCCTGTAGGCCGGTTGTTCTGGCTGTACTATAAATTATTCCGTGGTTTTTAATATCGTAATCCTGGAGTTTTATGAATACCATTTTATATACTTGCACCATGTGCCTGATTTGGGTAATCGCATTGCTCAATGGTACAGGTCTTGGAAATACTTACCACACAACCGAATATGCGTGCTATTTTCTGTATGTCGTGGCAGTGCTGCCTTTGTTGTTTGCGAAAAAAAGATATATCAGGCAGGATGCTTTTCTACTGTATGGCGGAATGGCTGTTATCTTTATTGCTTCATCTTACTTGCATGATCATGGATTTGTCAGTTTGAAATACCTTGCAAGCTTTATGCTGGTCGTTGTAATAGCAAGGCTTCCGGTGCGAGAAAAATCGTTCCGGTTGACAGGTGTTGTGTTTGCTGCTTTGGGAGTGGCAATTCTTGCAATATATGACTTTGGTTCCGTATTGTCCGGTTGGAATAGCAATTCAGTTGCCATGATTGGCTTGTTCAGCTATCTAATCTTTGTTGCTTCATTATTTAGTGAACGAAGTGGCTTGAATCGCTTTGTGTTGATTGTGGTAACTGTGATGTACTGCCTGTTCATTTGGCCGACAAACTCACGCTCATGCATAATTTCCACCGTTATCATGCTTCTGCTGATTCTATTTGGCAAGAAAGTAAACAGCTTGCTTCAATATCGTTTCTTGCTCCGCTTGTGTCTTCTCATACCGTTGTTAATTGCTACTTTTGTCAGTTTGTTCTCGCAATATGGCAATATCGCCGAGCTTAATGAGTGGAGTATGGAGCAGTTCAATAAACCGCTTTTCAACGGTCGGGATACCACATGGATTGACGGATTTCAAATTCTGTTTGATAATATCCTCTTTGGAACCGGTCAGATTCAAAGCGGTGTATGGCACAATAGCGCCATGTCTTGCCTGACTGCCTACGGTGTATTGGGATATGGTTTCTGGATCGCAGGTTTCGATTATATCCTTCAAAAAGGCATGGCATATGTCTCCGATTCGATTGTTTGCGGTTGTATGACCGTGTTTCTGTTCATAAATATTCAGCAGTCCTTTGAACTCGGTATGTTCGCACCGAATCCGAATCTTCTAATCTACCTGCCACTGGGTATTCTGCTTGGTAGAATAAAGTATCTGAAAGGGAATTAAAATGAAAACACCTGAAATCAGTATTATAGTTCCTGTTTATCAGGTTGAGAAATATCTTCCACGCTGTTTGAATTCTATACTCATGCAAACTTTTGCAGACTTTGAATTGATTTTGGTGGACGATGGCTCAACGGATAACAGCGGTGTAATATGTGACAGCTATGCTGAAAAAGATAAACGAATTCGTGTGTTTCATCAGCAAAATACAGGAGTATCATCGGCAAGAAACGTCGGAATTGATGTTGCACAGGGTAAGTACATAGGCTTTGTCGATGCCGACGACTGGGTTGATACTGAGATGTTGAAAGAATTACATGATGTAATTAACAATAATAAATGTGAAATGATTATTTTTGATCCATATGTCTATAAAGGCGATATCAATTCTGTCATTATTGATTCATTACCCAGTTATAGCAGTAGTCAATGTATATATAAAAATAATATTATTCCTGAACAATTAAGGTACTTAGCCGGTACTGTTTGGCGATGTTTATATAGTGCTGATTTGATAAATGCAAACAAAATTCGATTTAATTGTAGTTTACCGTTAAGTGAAGATCGTATTTTCAATATTACAGCTATGGGATGTAGCGAAAATATTTACTACCTTTGTAAGCCATTGTATCATTATTGGATTTATAAAAACAGTTCTGTGAGTAAATACAGAGAAAATTTATTTGATATTATACTGTATACACAGAAAATCATGTCTGAAGTTCTGCTTAAATATTGGGATAAAAACTATATTTTGTATTATGAAGAAGTAAATCTTTGTAATGAAGCTTTGTTATGTGTATATAATGCCTTTTCAAAATATTCGACGCTCTCATTTTATAAGCGATTTCACATCGTAAAATCAATCGTTGATAATGAAACTATAAGAAAAGCATTTGATAATTCATCTAAAAAGAACTTGAGATATTGGCTGGTAAGAAAAAAATGTTATTTAATATTATCTATAGTTGGTGTTTTGTGGAATATAAAAAATAGATAATATTTCATCCCACTGAAGATAAGCAGTATGCTTTCCATTAAAAGACAACTTATGTAGCAAAGAAAACGAGGACATTAAAATGC
>CAYSEF010000041.1:0-18267 GCA_964430105.1 uncultured Ruminococcus sp.
GACGAGGCGGACTCAAAATCCGTTGGTAGCGATACCGTGCGGGTTCGACCCCCGCTACCGGCAATACTTTAAACCACCAATCTATTAAATAAATTTCATGTTTATTTAGCAGATTGGTGGTTTTTTCTTTCAGATTATTTTTCTGTCGCTGTAATCCTTAGCACATTATCTGAATAAATCATACTAATGATATATTTTTCATTTTCGGCATAGTAGGATTCGCTATTTGTTTTTTCGTCATCATCTGTTTCATTCCAGTGTCCGTCAAAGCCTGCCTCGGAAAGTGTCGTATCCGCATAGCTATAGCAGTCATATTTTTCTACATCGTTCATTTCAATGTATATCATACCACTCTCAGTGCTTTTCCATGCTGTCTTTAATTTTCCGGGCGGTGTGGGAATTCCATCTATCTGTGACACTTCATCATATTGGACTGTTTCTGATGTACTTCCGACAATGATCTGTGTAGGGCCATCCTCTCCACCAATTATACCCAAGGAGCTATTCTTACCGCAGGATGTTCCGGCAATTAGAACACAGGCAAATAAAATCAGCAGTTTTTTCATTTACAAACCTCGCTTAAGCTTTTTCAATATAATACCATATTAAATATTACAAAATCAATATATTTTAATAAATAAACAAAAATACACCGAAATGTAACAGCCCATTCATTATCATCACTTGTAATCATTAGAAGAATATGATATAATAACTACTGGTGTAAATTTATCATCGGAGGTAACCGAAATGGCTTTACAGGAATCGGGTGAAATGTATCTCGAAACAATCTATATTTTGTCGCAGAAATTGCCTGCTGTTCGTTCTATAAATGTCAGCGAATACATGGGCTTTTCAAAACCGAGTGTAAGCCGTGCAATCGGTCTTCTCAAAAGTAATGGATACATAACTGTCGATAAAGAGGGATATCTCAGTCTGACCGACGTTGGACGTGATGTTGCAAGTAAAATGTACGAAAGGCACACTTGGCTGACTAAATTTTTGGTTAGACTCGGAGTTGACGAAAAGGTTGCCGCTGAGGATGCTTGTAAAATCGAGCACTATATCAGCGATGAATCGTTTGAAGCTATAAAAAATCATGCTCTCATGGGCATTATCGATCTTCCAACAGAAGAATAAGCAAAAAAGAGGCTGTCACATTCTCGGAACAAACTTCCGAAACACGACAGTCTCTTTTTATTTTACAATCACACGATTTTTGTATTATTTAACAAAGCAATTACTTCAGTCCGAGAGAAACAAGGTAATCGTAGCTCTTCTTCAAGCAAACAAAGGGATCTTCGCCATAGCAATTATCCTGTTCGACATAAGCATACGCTGTTCCTGCCGCATCGAATGCCGGAATTATCTCTTCAAAATTAAGAGCATTTCCGCCACCTACCCACGACATACGCTTTTCTCCGTCATCAGTGATAAGCATATCCTTGAAATGAACTACCGGAACTCTGCCGGAAAGGCGCTTGATTTCGTCGATAACATCATATCCGCCGTATTTTACCCAGTATGTATCAAGAGTAAAGCCCATTTCTTCGGGTGTAAAATCTTCGGACATATGGTGCATGAGCGGGCGACCGTCTTCCATTTTTCCTTCATATTCAAATGCGTGGTTGTGGTACATGAACTGTAAGCCTGCATCATGTATCTTCTTTGCGGGTTCCTTTACCTCAAACAGCTTCTTATAGCCTTCGATTTTTGCATCAGGCATACATCCGAGGCCAATATACTTACAGCCAAAAGTCTTATGTTCAGCGATAACAGCATCTGTATCGTGAAGTACGCGATCAAAATTAAAGTGTGTAAGACCACAGTGAAGACCGTTTGCCTTAAGCTGTTCAGCAAGCCAATCAGCTTCGTATCCGCAGGTACCGGAAATTTGTACGCTGGTGTAACCGATATCAGCTACTTTTTTCAATGATTCAGCAAAATCGTCGAGATTTCTGCAAAAGTCACGCACTGTAAAAAATTGTGCACCGATTATCATACCGATTTCTCCTTTGATAATTATAAATTAGATTATTTTATACTGACATTGCGTATTAGAATTTTATTCTTACAAATAAAGCAGCATTTCTGCCCGATTATTTAACGATTTCTTCAAACGCAGCGAAATAACGCTTGCCAAGCTCATAAATCGATTTACGCGAGAAGTGAATGGTATCAACCCAACCAAGCGGATGAGGCTGACCATCAAGACCATCTTCACGGTTAGACTGCAAATCGGAAGTTTCAACGAATGCCGAATGACCTGCATCCTTACAAACAGCACGGGTAGCCTTTTCAACAGGTTCGGCACGGTCAAGACAGCTCTTTTTCCAGTCGTAAACAAAATCACCTGCAATGAACGGAAGCTCAGGCACACCGAATTCATCTCTTACAGATTTAAGAAGTGTCATTACATGATTATAGTGTACATCGAATGAAGCATTTCTGCTGACATCCTCCTCACCCTGGTGCCAAAGCAATGCAACGAGGCGGTTTTCAGGATTCAACGCAAGTGCAGTACGGATCATTTCCATCATTCTGAGGTACAGCGGATCGGTAAGCTTCCACTGACCGGTGAGGAATCCTGTACCGCCAACTGCGGAACGAAGGATAAGTATCTTTCTTCCCTCTTCGAGTCTGCCCTTATCAATATATTCTTTTGCAAAGGTCAAGCCAAAATTGCCCTGAGGAGCATTATTGCATACTTTTTCCTGTGCAATAGAGATAGTAAAGTCAGCGTTCAGATACCAAACCTTATCGTTAGGCTGATATGGATGCTCGACAGAACCAAAGGAAGTTCCGTCACTGTTGGACTGACCTGCTTGAATAAGAATATCGAATTTTTCTTTAGTAAAATCTTTAAGCGGCATTGTATTATCCTTTCGTTTTGCGTAATTATATTAAATTAATTGTAGCATGGTAAGCTTAATTTGTCAAGAGTGATAAAATAAACAGTTAAATTTGTCACAGGTTTTATAAACGCAAAAATCCCCATTAAAGTATCCTTTCTGCATTGCATAAACAATATCAGCGGAATCAGAGCTTTAATGGGGACTGTTTTATATGCTTGAAAAACTTAAATTACTTTTTGGGAATAAGCAATTCCTGACCACCCATGTACGGACGGAGGACCTCAGGAATCTTAACGGTTCCATCAGCGCAGAGGTTATTTTCAAGGAACGCAATAAGCATACGCGGCGGAGCCACAACAGTGTTGTTAAGTGTGTGAGCGAGGTACTTCTGCTTACCTGCGGAAACACGAATACGGAGTCTGCGTGCCTGTGCATCACCGAGATTGGAGCAGGAGCCAACTTCAAAGTACTTCTGCTGACGAGGAGACCAAGCTTCAACGTCACAGGATTTAACCTTGAGGTCAGCGAGGTCGCCGGAGCAACATTCGAGTGTACGAACAGGAATATCGAGTGAACGGAACAGATCTACAGTATTCTGCCAAAGCTTATCGTACCACATCATAGAATCCTCAGGCTTGCAGACAACTATCATTTCCTGCTTTTCAAACTGGTGGATTCTGTAAACGCCTCTTTCTTCGATACCATGTGCGCCCTTTTCCTTACGGAAGCAAGGAGAATAGCTGGTAAGTGTATAAGGCAGTTTTTCTTCGGGAACGATCTGGTCGATGAACTTACCGATCATGGAGTGTTCGGATGTACCGATAAGATAGAGGTCTTCGCCTTCAATCTTATACATCATAGCTTCCATTTCAGCGAAGGACATAACGCCTGTAACAACATCGGAGCGAATCATAAACGGAGGAACACAATATGTGAAGCCACGATTTATCATGAAATCACGCGCATAAGAGATAACAGCGGAATGAAGACGAGCGATATCGCCCATGAGATAGTAGAAGCCGTTTCCTGCAACACGACGAGCCGCATCGAGATCGATACCGTCAAAGCGTTCCATGATATCGGTGTGATAGGGTATTTCAAAATCAGGAACTACAGGCTCACCGTACTTCTGAATTTCTACATTTTCACTATCATCCTTACCTATCGGAACAGATGGATCGATAATATTCGGGATTACCATCATTATCTTTTTGATCTTTTCAGCGAGCTCTTCTTCAAGCTTTTCACATTCTGCAAGGCGAGCAGACTGTTCACTTACCTGAGCCTTAATAGCCTCTGCTTCGTCCTTCTTACCCTGACCCATGAGAGCACCGATCTGCTTGGAAAGCTTATTTCTGTTTCCTCTAAGCTGATCCGCTTCAGACATGATAGCACGGTTCTGTGCATCAAGCTCGATTACTTCATCAACGAGAGGAAGCTTGTGATCCTGGAATTTGTTTTTGATATTCTGCTTTACGATATCAGGATTATCGCGGAGAAATTTAATGTCCAGCATTTTGTTTACCTCATTTTATATAATTAAAATTTATTTGCGTAGGAAATAAAAAAACGCGCTACTTCATCCGTTAATGGGACGAAATACCGCGGTGCCACCCAAATTTACTGCTATGCAGCCTCATTAAAGTACGATAAAGGGTACTGACCTCACTCGCTCGGAAAGTGGATACCGCACCATCCCACACCGTATTTCAGCAGCACGGCTCTCTTTGGAAGGAAAATGCACGGATAGTTTTCGTCAATGCGAATGTAAACTATACGACACATAGTATACCACATCTGCAGTGAAAAAATCAAGTAGTTAGCACGAAAAAACACAACAAATTTGTTCAAGCTTCTAACGCATCATCGGATATGCAATTCGGAAAAAATAAATATGTGCGGATATAGCTTTTTGCAATTCGATTGCATCATGCTTTACCGCACATATTTATTGTTAGATAATTCTTGCATTTAGAAAAAAATATGATTCATCGCCCTGGTAAGTGTTATTTCCCAAGCGCTTCATCTTGCAGTGTGTATTCAACTTGAAATGTTTGAACCATAACTTCACCTAATCCCAAAGAATCTCCTGAATTACATCCAAAGCTATTTCTGAACCGCATTCAGAACAAAGAACCTTTTTAGGTGGTTCAGTAAGCATTTTCATAACTGAACTGCACTTGTTGCAGTGCTGCCTATTGGAAAAGCTTTTTGCATTATCTGCTTTCAAAACAATGTGATATTCATTTTGGATATTCCCACACTTGCATTGATAAATTTCTAAAGAAGCATCTAAGATAGAATCAGGATGTTCATTGAAGAAAGTTTTTGCTTTCTCGCCATACAAGCCAGCTTTCACATCAGCTTCAACTTCAGGGGGATTATGGCAAACAAAACCAATACCCATTCTAAGTAAAGTTTCATGCTTACACTTTGGGCATTTATAAATAAATCCGTTTCCCATTGTCAGAATCTCCCTTTCACGAAGTCATATAACCGTATATAAACCGCTTTTGGCAGTTAGGATTACTGTTTAATCATTAAAGTTCTATATGAGTTGGTGGAACAACCTTTGCTTTCAGTGCATTAAAGAATTTGCTTGTTTTCATATCCACACCCCAAAAAGCAATATATTTAGCTTCACCTGAAGAACTGATGTAATGAATCACATAAAACCACTTAACACCCATTTTAGCAGTAGAAACAGGGTTGTTGTGATACTTCCCCATAAAATTCTGTTCAGGCATATATTCCACGCTTTGAAGCTTGTTATATGCCAATCCAACAGAAAAGCCTTCTTTGTTTTCAAAGATTATGCTTTCTTCATCCAATCTTGCAACACAAGGGAAATCTTGCCTGAAGCCTTGCAACCCTTCATAATGTATGATATTCATTTCATTTTTGTGTTTATCTTTCTTAAAGAAAAACATAGCATTCCCCTTTGTTCTTTCGGATGCTTTTTCTGCATCTCATTCTTATTATCTAATTATTCTTTGCTTTTTTCTAATTTACGCTGAATAAACTTCACTGCTTCCACAACAGGGATCACGCAGAAGCCAAGCGCAATAGCAACAAGGTACTCCTTGATTCCAACTTCTGTGAAGCTGAATGCCTTTGCTATGAACGGAACCTCACAAACGATGGTAGTGAGAACAAGACTTGCAACCGCCGCAATATTCAGAGTTGTGTTCATTGTTTTCAGTGAGAACAGCGACTTTTTCTGCGAACGAAGGTTAAAGCTGTGGAATATCTCAGCCATAGATAAAGTAAGGAACGCCATTGTGATACCATGAGAGCTGTCTGCAAACGCAAAATTACCAAACTCAAACATATGACCCAAACCATAGCTTACAAGCACCAAAATTGACACAAGAAGTCCCTGATAAGCCACATCTATACCCATACCGCCCGCAAAAATACCGTCTCTTGCAGGTCTGGGCTTGCGCTGCATAATATCAGGTTCAGCTTTTTCCATACCAAGTGAAAGTGCGGGGAATGTATCTGTGATAAGGTTTATCCAAAGCAAGTGTACCGGTTCGAGGATGGTAAAGCCCATAAGAGTTGCGGCAAAAATCGTAATTACCTCACTCATATTGGAACCGAGAAGGAACTGAATAGCCTTACGGATATTATCGTAAATTCTTCTTCCCTCTTCGACAGCAGAAACGATAGTAGCAAAATTATCGTCCGCAAGAACCATATCAGCAACATTCTTTGTTACGTCTGTACCTGTAATACCCATACCTATACCGATATCGGCAGACTTTATCGAGGGTGCATCATTTACGCCGTCACCTGTCATTGCAGTAACGTAACCGTCCAAACGCCAACGATTTACTATACGAGTCTTATGCTCCGGCTGTACACGCGCATAAACTGAAATGTTTCTGAATTCCTTCTCGAAGGTTTCATCATCCATTTGAGAAAGCTCAGCTCCTGTGATAGCATACTGACCTTCATCGATTATGCCAAGCTCCTTAGCGATAGCAACAGCAGTATCCTTGTGGTCGCCTGTTATCATTATAGGACGGATACCTGCACTTCGACATTCTCTGATAGCATCCTTTACTTCGGGACGAACAGGGTCTATCATACCTACAAGTCCGAGGAAGCACAGCTCATTTTCCATAGAATCCGGCTCATATGAAGTCGGTGCATCGTCATATGTGCGTATACCTGCCGCAAGAACACGGAGAGCCTGATCTGCCAGCTTTTTATTTTCAGCCGCAAGCTCAGCACGAATTTCTTCTGTCATCGGAATAATTTTGCCATCTCTGATAATCGATGTACATCTTCCAATAACAACATCGGGCGCACCTGTTGTATGCTGAATGAATCCACCGACATCGGCATTGCGATGAACAGTAGTCATGAGCTTACGCATAGAATCGAATGGTATCTCACCAACTCTGGGATATTTCGCTTCAAGCTCGTACTTTGGCAAGCCAAGCTTAAGAGCAAAGTTTACAACAGCAGTTTGAGTAGGGTCACCGGTAGATTCGCTCTGTCCGGGTGAAAGCTTTGCATCTGTACACAAACAGAAGGATTCCGCCACCTTATTTTCATCATATCCGTATGACTTAACGACAGTCATTTTGTTCTGTGTAAGAGTACCTGTTTTATCAGAGCATATTATCTGCGCACATCCAAGTGTTTCAACTGCAGTCAAGTGACGGATGATTGCATTTTTCTTCGACATAAGAGTTACGCCGATAGAAAGAACGACGGTAACCACAGCTGCAAGTCCTTCCGGAATAGCAGCAACAGCAAGTGATACAGCAACCATAAACGAATCCAGTATGGTATCGCTGCTGAAACCATTTTGAATGAGCTGTACACCGAATATTAGCACACAAATTCCGAGAACAAGCCATGTAAGTATCTTTGAAAGCTGTGCAAGCTTGATCTGCAGGGGAGTTTGACCTTCTTCAGCCTTAGTAAGAGCATCTGCAATCTTACCCATTTCTGTATTCATACCTGTACCGGTCACAACTATCGTACCACGTCCGTAAACGACAGTCGAACCCATATACGCCATATTTTTTCTATCGCCAAGCGGAACATCCTGCTCACCTGACTTCAGATTAAGAATATCGATAAATTTTGTGACCGGAACCGATTCACCCGTCAATGCAGCTTCTTCGATTTTCAAGCTGGCTGAATCGATTATACGTCCGTCTGCCGGAACAGCATCACCTGCTTCAAGAAAAACTATATCACCGGGAACGATATCTTCGCTTTTTATGACAACTGTTTCGCCATTTCTCAGCACCTTGGAGGTAGCGGCGGACATTTGTTGCAATGCTTCAATAGCGTGTTCAGCCTTGCTTTCCTGATACACACCGAGGACAGCGTTAATAAGAACTACTGCGAGAATGATAATAACATCCGCAAAGCTCTCTCCCTCAAGGACTGCTATAACACCTGAAACAGCAGCCGCACAAAGCAGAATTATTATCATCGGGTCGGAGAGCTGTTTGAGAAACTGCACGAAGATCGAGTCCTTTTTAGCGGCTTTAAGCTTGTTCTTTCCAAACGACGCAAGCCTGTTTTCCGCTTCCGCTGATGTCAGACCATCCGTACTTGTGCTTTGTTCGTCAAGTACCGAGGAAACATCGGAGAGGTATTCTTTCATGTTCTTGCCTTTCTTACCGTTATACGGTATAAAATATTTTATTTATTTCGGAAAACTAAAATTCCATACGATTTGATTATAGCATACCGATTATTAATTAGCAACATTTTTCAAAGGTTTTACAAGAACTTTACATAGTCATTGTAATACGCCAAAATTTGTATCTCAAAAGTCGAAAAAAGTGGGATAAAGCCTTCACTCAATCCCACTTAAAATTATTTTACGCTATCCTAAAGTAATTTAAGCATATATAAAAATATTTTATTTTAGCACTGAAATTTTTCAGATAATTCGCCCCGCAAAATAAAATTGTCCCGGCACGCTTCTTATGTATTCCTCGACATCGCCCAAAAACAGCTGTCTGTCAGAAAGATGCAGCACCGTTCCGTCAACTGCACTTGAATCTATTATCATAACTGCGATACCACTTTCGTATATTTTCACAATCTGTGCATACATTTCATCCTTTGCATAAACGTCAAGTCCATGCATAGGTTCGTCGAGTATCAGCAATTTTTTTGCAGCGCACAGTGCTCTTGCCAAAAGCACACGCTGTTTTTGACCTCCGGATAGCTCACCGAATTTTCTCTTTGCAAGATCAGCCAGTCCTACCCTCTCAAGATTGTGCATTGCAAGCTCTTTTTCAGCTTTTCCTATAAACCATTTTTTGGTATGATGCAGACATCCTTCAAGTACTATCTCTTTTACCGAAACACTTCCTCGTATTATCTGCTCCTGTGGAAGACAGCCGATCTCACTGCGCTCAAGTCCGTTTTCGTACACAACTTCTCCTACGATAGGCTTTTCTATTCCAAGTATCGTCGATGCAAGTGCGCTTTTCCCTATACCGCTGGGACCGATCACGCTCATATACTCACCCTTATGCAGAGTAAAGTTTATATTTTCACAAAGCCGTACCGTTTCATAACCGACTGTAAGATTTTTGCAAGAGAGCAATTCTTCAGGCATCCGCTTCCCCCAATTCCGCTGTTTCAGCTTACAAGTTAAGAGGTGCAAAAATCTCACCTCTGTTTCTGACTATTATATCACAGCACAAATAGATTGTACAGTATTCGAGTGGATTTTATTATTTTTCGCAAAAAAACGCATTTCCTGACAAAATTCTTTCGGTAATCACCTGCGACACAAGCACAGACGATATTATTTTCAAGCATTCGGGAATTATAAACGGCAACACACAGACAAGCATCGCTTCACCGAAAGGTACACCGGTCAATTTCATATACCACAATATTCCACAGGCATGAATTAAAGCAGCAGACAATACAACTGTTATGATATTCCCTGCCGTTCGACATACTTTCGATTTCATCTTATGCGATATTATATCTCTCAAAAATCCGCAAATAAGCACCGCAGGTATATATCCGGCAAGAAATCCACCGGTGGGGCCAAGAAAAACCCCAATTCCACAGGCAAATCCCGAAAACACAGGTAAACCCAAACATCCAAGCAAAATATAGCAGGCAATCGCCACAACGCCATGCCTTCCGAGAGTAAGACCGATAAGATACACACCAAATGTCGCCAAAGACACCGGCACACTTCCGAGCGGAACAGACCACGGTGCAATAATGCACAAAATCGCTGTAAATATCGCTTCAAGTGTGAGCCTTCGTATTCTCTTTGAGGTTTTGTTGTTCATTCCGTGTATACCTGCTGTTTTCATTTGTTTCTGTATTATTATACACTTTCTGACTCTACTCCGTCAATACACCTAAAAAACGACTTTCTTTGATTCTATATTTTAACCAATACTTGCCTCTCTTTGCGTTCATCGGATGTGCGTATTTCCAAAATAATTACAAATTCCCGAAATCTGCTTGAACAGTGTGAATTTAAAGTGTATAATATTGTTATCTATTATCTAATAAAGTATTTTGCGATAGGAGAGGAATCCGCTATGTCTCTTGTTTCCGAATATTTCGGCTGTCTTGCATTTGATGACACCACTATGAAGGAACGTCTTCCTAAAGAAACCTACAGATCGCTCAAGAGAACCATTGACGAGAATAAAAAGCTCGATATCAGTGTTGCTAATATCGTTGCTAACGCAATGAAAGACTGGGCTATCGAAAAAGGCTGTACTCATTTCACTCATTGGTTCCAGCCACTATCCGGTGTCACAGCTGAAAAGCACGACAGCTTTATCTCACCCATCGGTGACGGAAAGGTCATCATGGAGTTCTCCGGCAAAGAGCTTGTCCGTGGCGAACCCGATGCATCATCATTCCCGTCAGGCGGTTTGAGAGCTACATTTGAAGCGCGTGGCTATACAATGTGGGATCCGACCTCCTATGCATTTATTAAAGATGACACTCTCTGTATTCCTACAGCGTTCTGTTCATATGGCGGTGAAGCTCTTGACAAAAAGACACCTCTTCTCCGTTCAATGGATACTATAAACAAGCAGTCCCTTCGTATTCTGAGGCTTTTCGATCCAAACTCCAATGTAGCCTGTGTTCGCACCTCTGTCGGCCCCGAACAGGAATATTTCATTATCCCAAAGGAAATGTACGAACAGCGTCGTGACCTTATCTTCACCGGACGCACACTGTTTGGTGCAAAGCCTCCGAAGGGTCAGGAGCTTGAGGATCACTATTTTGGTGCAATAAAACCGAGAGTTCAGGAATTCATGCGTGAGCTTGATGCTGAGCTTTGGAAGCTTGGTGTTCTCGCAAAAACAGAACACAACGAGGGTGCGCCTGCACAGCATGAACTTGCCCCGATTTTTACTCAGGCTAATATTGCCACCGACCACAATCAGCTTACGATGGAAATGATGCAAAAGATCGCAAAACGACACGATCTTGTATGTCTGCTTCACGAAAAGCCTTTCGCAGGTGTAAACGGTTCAGGTAAGCATAACAACTGGTCTATTTCAACAAATACTGGTGTAAATCTTCTCTCTCCGGGTGAAACTCCCCACGAAAACGCACAGTTCCTTCTTTTCCTCTGCGCTGTTATCAAAGCAGTTGACGAATATCAGGATCTTCTCCGTATAAGTGCAGCTTCTGCCGGTAACGATCATCGTCTTGGTGCTGCCGAAGCTCCGCCTGCTGTTATATCTATCTTCCTCGGTGACGAGCTTACAGCTATTCTCGAAGCTATTGACAGCGGTACTCACTACGACCCGAAGGAAGAAATGTCTCTCAGACTTGGCGTACACGTTCTTCCTAAACTGCCCAAGGACAATACTGACCGAAACAGAACCTCACCGTTCGCTTTCACCGGAAACAAATTTGAATTCCGTATGGTTGGTGCATCTGCATCTATAGCAGACTGTAATGTCGTTCTCAATACAGCTGTTGCTGAATCCTTGCGTCAGTTTGCCGATATTCTCGAATCAGCCGAAGATTTACATGCCGAACTGAATGAGCTTATTCGCGATACTATACAGAAGCACAAGAGAATCATTTTCAACGGCAACGGATATGACGACAAATGGCTTGCAGAAGCAGAAGAACGTGGACTTCTCAATCTTCGCACAACTCCTGAAGCTCTGCCACATTATCTCAACCCGAAAAACATTAAGCTCTTTACGTCACACAATGTCTACACCGAAGCTGAAATTTATTCACGCTATGAAATAATGCTTGAAAACTATGTAAAGACCGTAGGTATTGAAGCAAATACAATGGTCGATATGGTACACAAGCAGATACTTCCTGCAGTAACTACATATATAAAGGAAGTCAGCGAAGCAGGTGTTGCCAAAAAAACACTCTCATCAGCTATTTCAACTTCATACGAAGAAAACCTCGTATCAAAGCTCTCAGGTATTGTAGATAGAATTTACTCCGAGGTTACCTCACTTGAAGAAGCGATGCAGGAAACTGCAAAGATAATGAATTTGACTGACCGTGCGTTCGCAGTAAAGGATGATGTTATCTCGAAAATGACAACTCTCCGTACAGCGTGTGATGAAGCTGAATATCTCACCGCAGAAAAATACTGGCCTTATCCGACCTACGCTCAGCTTCTCTTTGGCGTACAGTAATCGATAATTTTCGTCGCCTTAATTTCATAAATTTAGCACAACCGAAATTTCTCAGGAAAACGGTTGTGCTTTTTTGTTCAGAAAAATATCGCCTTCATCTGCATAAATCTTCGTGACATGGTAAAAATAATTACGACAACACCTCGCAAATAAAGGAAGGATATAATCATGAACAATTCATCCGCAAAAAAGCAAAACCGCATCCTGCTTGTCATGCTCGTTGTAGTTTTGACAGCCGCCGCTATACTGATTGCACTTACCGGAACTGCAAACAAAAAGGATTCCAAAAACGAAAATCCGCCACTTGACACAAAAATCACGGAAACATCGTTAGAATCCGAAAAAATCGCCACAAAAAAAGCTGAAACAGATAAAACAAGCTCAAGTGAAAATGCAGTTTCCAAAAAAGACGAAAAAAAAGCAAAAATCGAAAATGAAGTAAAGCACAACGAAAAAGCTGACTCCTCAAAGGAAAGCAAAGAATCCGATGAGGCAAAAAAATCCTCCTCTGATGCTTCAAATGAATCCGTCGAAGAGGTTTCTGCTGTTCAGTCAGGAGTTCTTCCAAGATTTTCTGCTCCGCTTGATGCACTCGTACTCAAAAATTATTCAGCCGATATTCCTGTTTTCAGCTACACTATGAATGACTACCGAACTCACAACGGTGTCGATTTTGCCTGTTCAGTCGGAACTCCCGTTTCTGCTGCCGCTGACGGAATCATCTGTGAAGTCACAAATGACCCAATGATGGGTGTAACAGTTGGGATAAGTCATTCAGGTGGTGCAGTGACAAGATATAAAGGACTGAGCGAAGAATCAATGTCTGTTGTATCTGTAGGAGATAATGTTTCTCGCGGACAGATTATCGGAGCCTCGGGTGATACTGCGCTTATCGAAAGTGCAGAAGAATCACATCTGCATTTTGAACTTGAAGTAAACGGTGAATACGAAGATCCCGGTGAATTTATGAAGCTGACATATCTCTCCGACATGGTCGAGGACTGAACTTTCACGGAAGACTCTGATGTGAAGCATCACGCAGGTCTTCCTTTTTTTGTTATTTCACACTTTAATTTTTCCGTTATATATTATCCCACCCTTGATTTGAAGCATATATTATGTTAAAATATATTATATAAATGTTGCCCTTACCGAAAGGAATTTCTATGACAAAAAAACGGCTGCACATACTGCTTTTTATTATGACCCTGCTGTTTTTGACTTCCTGTGAAAAGACTGTCCCCGATACGACAAATAAACCGCTGCAGGCCGATGTCGGTTCAACGGAACTCACGCATATTCTGCACCCTGATGCTGAGGTTCGTGGAGTTTGGATAGCATCGGTCTACAATATCGACTATCCGTCACGAACCGATTTAACTGCCGATCAGCTAAAATCGGAAATAGATTCCATTCTCGACACCTGCGAAAAAAACAAGCTTAATACTATATTTTTCCAGGTTCGTCCATCCTGTGATGCATTATACAAAAGCGAAATCTTTCCGATATCTTCATATATATCGACTTCCGGAGCACTTACATTTGACCCACTTGATTATATCGTTACTGAAGGTCACAAGCGCAATATTCGTATTCATGCATGGATAAATCCGCTTCGTGTCACTATGTCAACACACAATCTCGAATCGCTTCCCGAAAACAGCCCTGCACGCAAAAATCCTGACTGGGTCGTTCCCTATGACGATGGAAAGCTATACCTTAATGCAGGACTTCCGGAGGTACATGAGCTTATCGCTGACGGTGTGCGTGAAATCGTTGCAAATTACGATGTTGACGGTATCGTTTTTGATGATTATTTCTATCCATACCCTGTTTACAACGACAATGGTGCTATTGCTCAGTTCGATGACAGCGAAGCTTATTCAATGTATGGCTACGGTTATGACAGCTTAGAGGAATGGAGACGAGATAATATAAATAAAATGGTAAAGCTGGTGTATGATACCGTTCACGAGGTCGATGATGAATGTGTATTCGGTATTTCGCCCTTTGCTATTTGGCAGAACGACAATGGAACAAACGGTGGAAGTGATACACGAGGCTTTGAAGGCTATAATTCACTTTATTGCGATGCTACAGCATGGATAGACGGTGGATATATCGACTATATTTCTCCACAGATATATTGGACGTTCGACAATTCATCAGCACCTTTTGATGTATTAACTCGTTGGTGGAACGCAATTCTCGATGGTTCCGATGTAAAGCTATATATATCACACGCATCCTATCGCTATGAAGATGGTGAATGGGATTCTCCGAATGGCGAGCTTACAGAACAGGTTTCATTTGCCAGAGCCGAAAAATATTATCGTGGAAGTATATTCTATGGCTATGATGAGATAAACAGAAATATCAATGGTGCATCAGACGATGTTATCGCAGCTTACGAAAACGAAATAATTTACACCGATATCGTATCTAACGGTCGTTCTGTTGAAGTAGCCTCTCCAGAAAACGGCTCGTCCACGTCTGAGGGACAGTCGTACATAATGGGTCGTTGCGATCCGTATTATCCACTCACTGTTACAGGAGCAGGAATGAATGAACGCCCCGTAAGCATGACAAAAAGCGGATATTTCAATCTTTTCGTAACTCTAAAAAAAGGCGAAAACAAATTCATTTTCAAACAAAACGGTTCTGAGTATATCTATACGTTATATTATAATGATAGTTTTTTGAGCAATCTGAATTCTGCTGAACCTGAACCTGTTATACTCGATTCTATCACAGCAGTTGTCACCTACCCAACATCCGAAATTGCTACGCCCGAGGATATTCTTTGGGTATCATGCACAGCTCCTTACGGCAGTCAGGTAAGTGTTGATATCGGTGGAGTGACAACTGCTCTCGTTCCAATGAAAACTCCGTCGCAAACATGGTCATCATACGGATATGTCGGTGTTGAGTATGGCATAAACGCAAATTTACCCGCTGTTTCCGAGGGAGAAATACTCGATTGCGGGAAAATGAAATTTAACGTCACTCATTCATACGGCACTGCATCAGTCGAAGGACAGCGTGTTCGTGCTCTCGGTGAGGGTTCAATGCTGTGCGTCAAGGTAAAAAATGACTATACTCAACTAAAAATCACCGAAACAAGCTCATACTACAACGACTACACTGTACAGTCCGCCGGCATGATTGATTATGCTGTAAATCTTCGTGCAGGCTTTTATAAGCTTCGTATGGGTGGTTATATTTCTGCTGATGATGTAGATGAAATCACCGACAGCACAATGTATCCATCAGAAATCGGAACGATAACCTCCGCTTCTGTCGTAAATACAGGAAAGAACACAGAATTTCACATAGCCTGTACCGATTCACCCGCCTACAATGGCAATATCGAAGATGGACACTTCATCTTGACATTCTACAATATTGATCCTAAAACTGCACCTTTGCCCGACATCGCCGAAAATCCACTTTTCAAATCATGCGAAATAATCGATGCCGGAACAAAGGTGCGTTATTCGTTTGAGCTTTTTTCAGTCGAAAATTTTTACGGCTTCGATCTTCGCTATGAGAATGGCGTAACAATAGTCAGTCTAAAAAATCCCGTTTCGCTTGATTTTACGTCAGAAAAACCTCTAAATGGCGTGAATATCGTACTTGATGCAGGTCATGGCGGTTATGACAACGGTGCATCCGGCGCACTGAAAAACACAGCAAATCCACAGTCAGAAAAAGACCTCAACCTTTCTATAACACTAAAAGCCGCTGAAAAGCTCAAAAAGCTCGGTGCAAATGTCATCCTTACAAGATCAGACGACAGCACTGTTGATATCTACGACAGAATTTCTTTTCTCGAAGAAACAGAACCTGATATTTGCATTTCAATCCATCAAAATTCTATGGGCTTCACCTCTGATATAACAAGGATTCGCGGAACTCTTGCTCTTTGGTGTATGGATTCCGGTCGACTTCTCGCTGATTCTGTAGGAAAATCGGTTTCAGCCTCACTCTCTCGAAGCTATCGTGGAGCAAATTATCAAATGCTCGCAATGTGTCGAAATCCTAAGTTCCCACAGGCTCTCATTGAAATCGGATTTATTACATCTGTTGAAGAATACGAGCAAATAACCTCTGTCACAGGCATTGAAATGGCCGCTGACGGAGTATGCAACGGTGTGATAAATTATTACAAAGCTCAAAAAGCTTTCACCGAAAATCGCTAATCGACTTATTCTATATTTTAGTACAATTTCTTTAATCGTTTTTGTTGATTTTACCGTATTTTCTTCGCTATTTTTTAGTTATTTCAGTTTCTATCACTATATTCACATATGATTTCCCGTCATTCTGTGAATTTTCCGAAAAAAAGCTCTATGATATCCAAGTTTCGGGCAAAATCATTCAAATTTTTCAAATTTTATACTTATTTTGTATATGTTTTTTCACTCTCAAGGATTGACATTTTCATTTGTTTGTGCTAAAATATTAGCACGATGAATTTCTGCGTGTACTTTACGTGGATTTTCGTTGAATAAAATTCTATACATACGAGGTATTTAGTATGAAGAAAATTCTTACTGCTCTTCTCGCTGGTCTCGTAGCTGCCGGTTCTTTCGCAACCGTATCCAGTGCAGCTATCGCTACCCTTGATGAAGTACCCGAAGGCGCGCTTACTGCTTATGAAAACGGCGTAGTTATTTGGGAAGGCGTAGACGGTTTCTCTAACGAAAGCTATGATAAGCTTTTCGACTATGATGAAACCACAAAGTGGTGCCACCAGTCTCCTTGGTCCTATGTAATTTGGGAAGTTCCGGAAGCTGTTGAAATCACCGCTTACCAGATCATCACAGCAAACGACAACGCGGAATATCCGGGTCGTAACCCTGGTTCTTGGATCGTTTACGGTTGTAACGACTACAACATGGAAGACGGCACTGGTTCTTGGGACGTAATCCACGAAGTTGAAGATGGTACCGAATTCCTTGAAGATACCAACTACACTCCTTACACAATCGAACTCGACGCTAAGGCTCCTGCTTACAAGTACTTCCAGTGGGAAATCGGTTCTGTTGTAGGTGGCGGTGTATTCCAGATTTCTGGTTTCAACCTCATTTATGATGGTCAGGCTGCTCAGGAAGTTAAGTCTGAAGAAGAAATCCTTGCTGAAAAGGCAATCGCTGACGCTGCTGCTGCTGCTGCTGAACTCGAAGCTCTCATGGCTGAAGGTTATGTTCCTGCAGTTGAACTCGCTCCTATCGAAGGTATCGTTACCGTTTCCGGTACTGATGGCGCTTCCGATACTGAAGGCGCTGCATCCCTCTTCGACTATGATACAGGCACAAAGTGGTGTGTTATCAATGGTGCTCCTGCAGAAGTAGTATTTGAAATGCCTTCTGCTGTTGCTATCACTGGTTACCAGCTCGTTACCGGTGGTGACTCCGGTGATTATCCGGGTCGTAACCCTGCAAGCTGGACTCTCTCCGGTTCTAACGACGGTTCCGCATGGACTGTTATCGACACTAAGACTGGCGATACCACTATGATGGATAAGAACGTTCTCGCATTCGACTTCAACCTCGATGCTGCTGCTCCTGAATACAAGTTCTTCAAGCTCGAAATCACTGAATTCGGTGCTGCTGAAACAACCATGCAGCTCTCCGGCCTCAACCTCATTTTCGACGGCGCTATTGCAGTTGCTGAAGAAACTGTAGTTGAAGAAACTGAAGCTGTAGTTGAAGAAACTGAAGCTGTAGTTGAAGAAACTGAAGCTGAAGTTG
>CAYSEF010000042.1:0-17899 GCA_964430105.1 uncultured Ruminococcus sp.
CCTTAAAGCGATCAAATTCGACCTTGATTTTGTCATTGACGACTTTTTTGAACAGATCAGCTACAGCTGGTATTTCAGTTTTATCTCCGTCAGCCTTAAGAACATCTGCAACCTCAGCATCTATACGACAGAATTTTACACCCTCTTTGGTTTCCTCAATTATTGAGATAAACTGCGTATCAATAACCTTGTCAAGTACAACGACATCAATACCGGCATCTGAGAACATCTTTACGTACTTAGACTGTGAAACAATGTCGTTTGCGTAATAAATTTTGTTTTCGTGCTTTTCCTTTGCACATTCGAGATATTCATCAGTAGTCTTGTGAGTGCCATCGGTCAGTTCAAAGAGAACACTTGCAGAAATTCTGTCATAGAACTTGCGATCACGGAGACAACCGTATTCTACAAAAGTTTTGAGATCGCGCCAAATAGTTTCAAAGTTTTCGCGGTCATTATTGAACATCGCATTAAGCTTGTCGGCTACTTTCTTTGTAATATGCGCGGATATCTTTGATACATATGAGCTGTTCTGAAGATAGCTGCGTGATACGTTCAAAGGAAGTTCAGGACAATCCAAAACGCCCTTGAGCATTAACAGATATTCCGGAATAACTTCCTTAATGTTATCCGCAACAAAGACCTGATTATAATATAGCTTTACCTGACCTTCGAGACTGTCGAATTCGCTTCCAATGCGCGGGAAATAAAGTATACCTTTGAAATTCAATGGGTAATCAGCCTTTATGTGAATGTAGAACAGAGGCTCTTTCCAGTCATGAAATACTTTTTTATAGAATTCTTTGTATTCTTCGTCGGTACATTCTGATGGATTTTTCTGCCAAAGCGGATGAATGTCATTTATCGGCTTTTCACATTCGCACTTTTCGTCATCGGTGTGTTCATGTTCTTCGCCATTATCAAAAAAGATTTCTTCCGGCATGAATGCGCAGTATTTGTCAAGGACTTCACGAAGCTTGTATTCGTTGAGGAATTCCTTTCCTTCATCACTTATGTGCATTACAACAGCTGTGCCAAAATCTCCGAGGAGCTCGTCTTCATCGTCGTAGTTGCTGGTGATTTCGTAATTTCCGTCTTCTCCACAAGTCCATTTTACACACGGTGTACCGGTATATGATTTTGTAATAACATCAACAGTATCACTTACCATAAATGCTGAATAGAATCCAAGACCGAAGTGACCTATGATTCCGTTCTGCTGTGCGTTGGCTGGTGATTTCGTAATTTCCGTCTTCTCCACAAGTCCATTTTACACACGGTGTACCGGTATATGATTTTGTAATAACATCAACAGTATCACTTACCATAAATGCTGAATAGAATCCAAGACCGAAGTGACCTATGATTCCGTTCTGCTGTGCGTTGGCTTCACTGCCTTCGTATTTCTGAATGAAATCAAGCGCACCGGAAAGAGCAATCTGACAGATGTATTTTTTTACTTCTTCCTCAGTCATACCAATACCGGTGTCAATAACGGTAAGTGTGGAAAGCTCCTTGTCGAGTTTTACAGTGATTTTTGCATCAGAAAGCTCGACATCAGCTTCACCGAGAGAGTTAAGTCTGCGTAGTTTTGTAATAGCATCGCAAGCGTTTGAAACTATCTCACGAATAAAAATTTCATTTTCCGAATAAAGCCATTTTTTGATAATAGGGAAGATATGCTCAAGTTCAACGGAGATACCGCCCTTGTTAGTAGTAGATGTTTCCATGATATATATTCTCCGAAATTATTAATAAAGTATATGGTCATAAACTTATATATCGTCAACATAAATTATATCGCAATCGGATGGTTTTGTCAAGGTTATCAGAAAATGGTTAACAAAGGAGAGCATAAACCGTAACAAAAAACGGTATGTTTTTCGTGTTGACAAAAAGCATACCGTTTTTATTTGGATTTGAATAATTTAATGAAGTGAACCTTCAAGAATTGTTCCGTCACTATTAAACAGTGGCAGTTTTTCGAGATATACGAGGTCATCTCTTGTTTGGGCATCACCTTCAGCGAGTATTGTCATTTTTCCGCAGATGATACCGCCAACTGCTTCAACGAGCTGTTCAGTTGCACGTAAGGACTCACCGGTAGAAACTACATCGTCTACTATGAGAATTTTTGCGCCTTTCATAAGTTCAGCATCTGATTTGTCAAGAAACAGGCTTTGCTCTCCTGCTGTAGTGATAGAGTGAACTTTGGCTTCAAAAACACCATTCATATAAGCTTTAGCTTTTTTACGAGCAACAAAATACTTTTGATTTCCTGCAAGGCGAGCCATTTCATGTGCAAGCGGAATACCTTTAGCCTCTGCTGTAATGATATAATCGTATTCCGGTGCCAGCTTAAGAAGAGCATCAGCACATGCAGTGGTAAGCTCCGGATCACCGAAAATAACAAATGCACCAATAGAAAGATTTTCGTTAACCGGGCATATCGGTAATTCACGATCGAGTCCGGCAATATTCATAGGATAAGTTTTCATATTGGTTATCCTTTCATTAAAGTTATCTCAGCTTTATGCCAAGAGTGCTTTCGAGAGCACTGAGGATTGCCTGAGTTGCTTCATCTGCTTCAGTGTCAGTGAGTGTTCTGTCAGCAGCACGGAGCATAACAGCATAAGACATACTCTTTTTGTTTTCACCGATTTGTGCACCACGATAGATATCGAAAAGTTCTACGCTTGCAACAAGCTTACTTGCGGATTTGATAACTGCCGCAACAGAACCTGCTTCAACAGATTCATCACACACGAGAGAGAAGTCTCTTTCAACAGCCGGATGCTTGGGAATAGAAACATAGCTGATTTCGACACGACGTGCATCGTAGAGAGAATCAGTTTCGATTTCTGCAAGGTAAACACCGGATGCGATATCGTAATTTTCACAAACAGCGGGATGTGCTTCACCGAAAACAGCGATTTTTTTGTCACCGGAATAAACTTCGGCACATCTTCCGGGATGGAATGTAGGCTCACTTGTGCAAGACTTAAATGAAACATCAGCGACTCCGTTGAGCTCAAGTATTGCTTCAATGTAGCCTTTCATTTTATAGAATCCGTTCTTGTTATCGGTGATAAAACCGAGGGTAAGGCGAGCAGGTTCGTTAGGAAGCTCATTTTCTGTTGTAGGAATGTAAACCTTTGACATTTCAAAAAGATTTACTTCGCGGTTCTTTACGCTGTAGTTGTCTGCAAGTACCTTGAGCATAGAGGGGAGAGTAGTGGTACGCATTACAGAGGTATCTTCACCGAGAGGATTGGATATTACTACGCAATTTCTACGATAATCATCAGCTGCAAGGCGGATTTTGTCGTAGTAAGACGGGCTTATGAAAGAGAAAGTCTCAATTTCATTCATACCCATACCAACGAGCATATCGTGAAGCTTAACATCGAAATTCTGACGTTCGGTTCTTGCTCCGAGAGTTGGTGTTGCACTGTTCGACATTGTAGCTGTGATCTGATCATAACCATAGATACGGAGAACTTCTTCAGCAACGTCGTTCATGCAACGAACATCGTCACGGAAAGAGGGAACAGTAATAGTCTTTAAGTCATCGGAAACACCGAAATCAAGACTGCGCATAATATCAGCCATGTACTCTTGAGTAAGATCAACGCCAAGGAATTTGTTGATTGTGTTTGCATCAAGAGGGAGCTTGAATGCTTCTTTCTTGGTAGGATATTCATCAATTGTACCACCAACGATTTCACCTGCACCGAGAAGTTCTACAAGTTCGCAAGCTCTATCGAGTGCTGGCATTGTATTTTCACAGTCAAGACCTTTTTCAAAACGTGCGGAGGATTCTGTTCTCATTCCGAGCTTTTTAGCGGATACACGAACATTACCCGGATGGAAAGTAGCAGATTCAAATACAACGGTTGAGGTTTCGTCAGTTATTTCACTGTTTTCGCCACCCATAACGCCTGCAAGAGCAACAGCCTTATTCTTGTCGGCAATAACGAGCATTGAAGAATCGAGTGTGTGTGGAATAGAGTCGAGAGAAACGAACTTTTCGCCTTCCTCAGCACTGCGAACATTTATTTCAGAGCCGTCGAGACACTTATAGTCGAACGCGTGCATGGGCTGACCATATTCGAGCATTACATAGTTAGTTATATCGACGATATTATTTATCGGACGAACACCGGAAGCACGCAGACGCATTCTGAGCCAAAGCGGAGATGGTGCAATCTTAACATTTTTTACCACACGAGCTGAATAACGATAGCACTTTTCTGTGTTTTTAATATTTACAGAAAGATACTTCGCGATTTCGTCGTTATTGTCTGCATTAGTAGGCTTCTTTGGAGTGGGAGCTTCAAATTTCTTGCCAAATGTAACAGCTGATTCGCGTGCAAGACCTATAACGGAGAGACAGTCGGGGCGGTTTGAAGTGATTTCAAATTCTACAACAGTATCTTTTAAGCCGAGAGCTTCAACCATGTCAGCACCAAGCTGGATATCTTCAAGACCAACGTGCTGAAGTATGAGTATACCGTCTTCAATAGCACCGGGCATATCATGGAGTGTAAGACCAAGCTCAGCTATAGAACAGAACATACCCTCTGAAACTTCACCGCGGAGCTTACCTTTCTTAATTTTTACATCATTTGGAAGATGTGCGCCATCAGTTGCAACGGGAACAATTGCACCTTCAAAAACATTTGTAGCAGCTGTAATAATTTGGAGAGTTTTGTCATTTCCAACATCAACCTGGCAGATAACAAGTCTCTCGGCATTCGGATGACGGTCGATCTTTAAAATTTTGCCGCAAATAACGCCTGAGATATCTTCAGCGAGGTTTTCATAACCTTCTACCTTTGAACCAGACATAGTCATGCGGTCGCAATATTCTTTTGTAGTAATGCCGCTGACATCTGTATAATCAGCGAGCCATTTCATGGAAAGCTGCATAATCTATATAACCTTTCGTTGTAATAGTGGAGTAATATAATGTCGTGAACTATATTGTCAGATTGTATTTAAATTTGTGAATCAATGTAGGTTTTTACTATATTTACACTTTTTTCGCCTGAATTACCGTTTATGACAATATCAGCGTGCCAGCGAGACGGTTCGACAAGCTCATTGTGACGGAAGCGTACAGTGTCAATATAACGTGACGTAACTTCGTCAAAAGTTTGACCTTTAGCTGTAAAACGACGTATTCTGCGTACTAATCTTTCATCACTGTCGAGGTCGACAAAAATTTTTAAGTCAAGCTTTTCACGAATTGGAGATAGGTAAAGTGCGAACAATCCTTCGATGATGAGTATATCTTCGTTGCTGTTTGAGATAGCATCATCAAAGTCGGCATAAAGCTTGTCTAAATACAGAGCATCAGGATGATTGTGTTCAACATATTCTACACCTGTAATAGGTGCTATAGTGGTTATGGACGGATTGCGAAAATAAGAATCCATGTGCATAACACGGCAACGATTACCATAACACTCTGCAAGCTTATCTGCGAGAGTGCTTTTTCCGCTACAAGTTCCTCCGGCGATACCGATGACAAACATAGTTACCCTCCCGATCTGACATAATTTATTTAGAATTGTTCAAGGAATCTAACGTCGTTTTCGTAAAGCAGACGCATATCATCAATATGATACTTGAGTAGAGCGATTCTTTCAACACCACAGCCGAAAGCAAAGCCACTGTAAACTTCGGGATCAATGCCACAGTTACGAAGAACATTGGGGTGAACCATACCGGCACCAAGGATTTCTATCCAGCCTTCGCCTTTACAGAATCTGCAACCCTTGCCACCGCAGAGGAAACATGAAACGTCAACTTCAGCAGAAGGTTCTGTGAATGGGAAGTGGTGAGGACGGAAACGTATCCTTGTTTCTTCACCAAACATACGCTTTGCAAACATTTCAAGAGCACCCTTGAGGTCACCCATAGTTATGCCCTTGTCAACAACAAGACCTTCAAGCTGGTGGAAGAGTGGGGAATGAGTAGCATCAACGGCATCAGAACGATAAACACGTCCTGGAGAAATAATTTTTATCGGTGGCTGAGTTTTTTCCATTACTCTGGCCTGTACAGGAGATGTCTGTGAACGGAGAAGAATATTTTCGGTGATATAGAATGTATCTTGAGTATCGCGTGCAGGATGATCCTTTGGAATATTGAGTGCCTGGAAGTTGTAGAAATCAAGCTCTACTTCAGGACCATCAACGATAGAATAACCCATTCCGAGGAATATATCTTCAAGCTGTCTTTGAACAAGTGCAAGGGGGTGAAAATGTCCGGCACGAATTTTCTCACCAGGTATAGTAACATCAAGCTTCTCAGCGGCAAGTTTAGCTTCAAGCTCACGTTCTTTAGCTGCTGAAGAAAGCTCTTCGATTTTAGCCTCAATTTCAGCACGAACATCGTTTGCAAGCTGACCGATTATCGGACGTTCTTCGGCAGAAAGCTTGCCCATACCACGAAGTACAGCGGTAAGCTCACCCTTCTTGCCAAGGTATTTGATGCGAAGCTCCTCGATCTGTGCATCAGGTGCAGACAGAGCGGCAAGAGCTTCCGCTTTGATTTTTTCAAGGGTCTCTCTCATATTTATTTATCCTTTCGTAATTGTTTATAATATTGACGATGTACGCGAGTTTCTTGTGCTAATTTTGTATTAATCAAGAGATTGACAAACTCATCTCTCAAAAAACAAAAAATCCCAATGATTCTAAATGAACCACAGGGACGACAAAAAAATCGCGGTACCACCCATATTCTGTGAAAACACAGCGCTTGTGAGTATGAAATATCGAAAAAAAGATATTTACTCAGGACTTAACGCGTCCAAAACGTACAGAACTACATTATCACCCTGTCCGCATTAGGGAATATACCCTCTCGAAAGTGAAAGTATGGCAGGTTTGTCATATCGCATCTCAGCCTACTGTGCGATACTCTCTTTGACTAACCGCAATGCCAAACACTCTTTCTTACAGCGTTTTAACTATACAATATAATTATATCATAACTTTTCTTCTGTTGCAAGAGGATAATGATACTTTTGTTGTTTTTGACAAGTAATATTTGAGAGCATTGTGTAATATTTGAGCTTTTTTTGTTTCTGAAAAAGAAATAATAAGATGCTGTGAGCGCACATTTTTGTTTATTTTGAAAAAATGAGCCGATTATGTTGACAAGTTAATGCGAGTGAACTATAATAGTTGATATGAATGGACTGTTGAAAAGCGGATTTGCAAAAACAGAACATACATGAGGAGAAAAATCAAATGACCAAAGAAGAAATATATGAGTTTATCAGTAAAAAAAGAACATCTATCATATCATCTGTAGGTGAGGATGGCTATCCGGCAACAAGAGCTTTAATACAGCCTGTGCTGATTGACGGAAATGACATCTATTTTGCTACATACACATCATCGAGAAAGGTAGCACACTATCGAGCTAATCCCAAGGCTTGTGTTTATTTTTATGAAAAAGGGCAACGCTTTTCAGGTGTGGAGATAAAGGGGAATATGCAGGTGTTGACCGATCAAGCGACAAAAGAACGGTTTTGGAAGCCATTTTTCAACCGATTTTACAGAAAAGGTGTGACTGATTCCGATTATTGCATTTTGAAATTCACCGGCTTTGAAGCACAATGGTTTACAAACCAAAGAACCGAGTGTGTTAAGCTGTAAGGTAATCAACATGAATAAATATACGAATGCCAACATCGTTTTTTCCAAGTTTTCGAGAGATTATATTGGACTGAAAAAGGATCTTCCTATTCGCCCAAGCGAGATGGGGCTTCTAAATATCGTCAGCCATAAAGAGGAAAATTTCACGCCTCTTATGCTCTCTGAAATGATTGGTGTTTCAAAGCCGATGATTACTGCACACATTCAGATTCTTGTGGAAAAAGGGTATATACAAAAGGAAGCATCAGATGAAGACAAACGAAGCTTTTTTGTCCGCCCGACCGAAAAGGGGAGAGAACTTGCCAAAGAATTTGAAACAAGACAGAACGAATACTTGAAAACGATAGAAGCAAATATCGGAGAAGAAAAATTTGATGAACTGATTCGTTTACTTGACGAAACCCAAAAAATATTTGAAAATATGAAAGAGGTACAATATGAAAGAACTTGAATTCTACCCAAAGCATCCGTCAGATTCCAAAACGCATATTATCGAAACTACTGCTATGCCAATTCTTTCACAGAATACACCGTTTGATGCAGAAGTACTTTGTGAAGAGTTTAGCTCAGACTCTGAAAAATTCTATGCGAAGTATGTAGATAAGCGTTTTGAGGTCACTGGAATTGCAAAGAAGGTCGGTCCCGATATTCACAACAAACCTTCAATTGAACTGTCAAACAGCGCAACTGGCCAGACCTATGCACTTGTAATTTTTCCGACAGACGACCATTATAGTAAGGTTGCCGTTGGGGATAGAGTGGTTGTTCGTGCAAATTACCTTGTTATGAGCAATTACTATGGCCTTGTGATGAAATTCAGTGAACTTGTTGAAGTAGAAAAATGAATAAAGTAACATTAAATTACCCGTTATTTGACGGAGAAAAAATCATTGAAAATGCTTCTGTTACTGTTGAAAACGGTATTATCACTGCTGTAGGCGAGGCTGGAAACGTAAATAATGACTGCTTACTCATGCCGGGGCTTATAGATGCCCACACACATATGACAAGTACATATCAGATTTCAAAAATGTTGAAAAGCGGTGTTGTTGCTACTTGTGATGTTTGTGCACCGAGCGAGCTTGTTGTTAGTTCCAAAGAGTTTACGATTATATCTTCCGCAGGCATGACTATGGGAACGCTTAACGGCAAGGCATATGTCAAAAAAGCAATCGATAGCGGAGCAAAGTATATCAAGGTTTTGCTTTTCGAGCCTAATCTTATGCCAAAGTCAGCACTGAAAAGCATTTGTAGCTCATCGCATGAGCAAGGACTCAAGGTAGCAGTTCATGCAACAAGCTTAAAGGCGGAGAGAATGGCGGTTGAATGTGGTGCGGATATTCTTCTTCACGTTCCAATGAAGGAAGAATTACCTGAGAGCTTCGCTGAGGAAATCTCTGAGTGTGGTATTGCAGTTGCTCCAACGCTTGTAATGATGGAAGCCTTTTCTCTTAGCGAAAGAAACGGATATCTTCCGGAACACTATAAAAATGCAGAAAATGCTGTTCGTACTCTTCATAAATGTGGCGTAACCATTCTTGCTGCAACCGATGCGAATGACGGAAGCTTTGCACCTGCTGTTGATTATGGAACATCTATGTATCGTGAAGCTGAACTTTTGTACAAAGCCGGACTAACGCCTATTGATGTATTGTCAGCTGCAACGAGCAAAGTTTGTAAGGTGTTTGATATTAACAAACTTGGCTCTGTATCTGTTGGTAATAGAGCAACGCTTATCCTGATTGATGGTAGGGCAGACAAAAGTATTACAAATATTAAGAATATCAAACAAATTTGGATCGATGGGGAGCTAAGATTATGAAAATAATAACTGTCGAAGAGCATATACCGCTGAAAACTCTTAACAAAGCACTGGCTAAATATCCGTCAGAAGATGCTATGCGTACTTCAGCTGCAGCTTCGCCTGAGCTTCCGTATTTTCCTGATGCAGAGTTGTATGGAAGTATAAAAAAACGTCTTGAGAACATGGATAAAAATGGTATTACAAAGCAGATTCTTTCAGCTCCCGTATGCACACAATTTTTGCCGGAAAGTGAAGCGAATATTGTAAGTGAAGCCAATGATGAGCTGGCTGAGATCGTAAAAATGCACCCCGACCGCTTTGGTGCGTTTGCAACGTTGCCATGGAAAAATATAAATGCCTCGGTCAAAGAACTTGAAAGAGCGATTACAAAGCTTGGTTTTCAAGGGATAGTACTCGCAGGAAGAGCTTCAGGTGAAGATGCATTTCTCGATGATGAAGCTTTTCTTCCGATTTTAGAAGAAGCGGAAAGACTTAATGCACCGATATATATCCACCCTGCACCGCCTATGACAAGTGTTCAGAAATGCTATTACGATGGTCTTGGTGAGCGACTCAGCGCAAGGCTTTCTCTGTATGGCTGGGGTTGGCACAATGAGTCGGGAGTGCAGATTTTACGATTGATTCTCTCAGGTGCTTTTGAAAAGTTCCCGAAATTGCAGGTCATCGCAGGTCATTGGGGTGAGATGGTGCCGTTCTTTCTTTCGCGACTCGATCAGGCGCTACCAAAATCGGTGACCGGACTTGAACGAACCATAACAGAAACATTTAAGGAAAATGTGTATGTCACGCCAAGCGGAATTTTTGACTATCCACAGCTCAGATTTTGCATGGATGTGCTTGGTGTAGACCGGATTATCCATTCCGTTGACTATCCGTTTATTTTGAACGATGATGCATTGTCATTCGTCGAAAATGCATCGATAACGGAATATGAAAAAGAATTGATCGCATATAAAAATGCAGAAAAATTATTTAAAATGTGAAAGGGAAATTGTTATGGCAGACATAAAGAGACTCGGACTTGGCTGTATGGGTATGTCAAGTCGCAGAAATCCCGAAAATTCAATAAAAACCATCCACAAAGCACTTGACAGTGGAATTACGCTTTTCAACACTGGCGAATTCTACAATGCAGGTGAGAGCGAGATGATAGTTGGAAGAGCTATGCAGAGTGTGCCGAGAGATAGCTATTTTCTGTCGGTGAAATTCGGTGTATTACCTCAACCCGGTGGCGGTATTTATGGACTTGACAATAAGCCTTTCGATATCAAGGGTCACCTTGCATATTCGCTTGCAAGACTTGGTATGGACTATGTTGATTTATATCAGCCCGCGCGCCAGGATACCGAAATACCGGTGGAAGAGGTTGTAGGTGAGATATCAAGACTTGTAGAAGCGGGCTATGTTCGTCACATCGGTCTTTCTATGGTCGATGCTGAAACGCTTCGTCGAGCATGTAAAGTGCACCATATTCATACAGTTGAAATGTCTTATTCTCTGATCGATCGTGACATCGAAAATGAGCTGATAGACACAGCAAAGGAGCTTGGTGTCAAGGTGCTTGCATTCGGTACTGTTGGACATGGATTGTTTGCAGATAATGTTCTTGAAAGCATAGAAAGCGATCCACGCTCTGCAAGAGGTATGCTTTCTCATGAGCACAGAGATACCAATCTTCCGATGATAAAAGCTGTTAAAGCGATTGCCGATGAAAAGGGTATCGGGCTTTCACAGCTGGCACTTGCGTGGTCTCTTGCTAAATATAACCATGTACAAAGCCTTGTTGGAACAACAAATCCAGAACATTTGCAAACTGCTATTGATGCTCTAAATATAGAATTCACTGATGAAGACATCAAAAATATTGAAACAGCTATACCCGCAAATAAGTTTAGTGGAACAGGAATGCGGAATTTTCGTTTTACCAATGGTAAGATGTCATTGTTTACACCATCACAAATGTGACAGAAATAATAAGGCAGAGTGTGATACAATGATATAAGAATTAAAATGAACACACTTGCAGGGTATGGTGGCTTTTTCAATGTAAGATTTATGTTGGAGATTGCCCGGTTGCTTTTGTATGGGGGACTATTTTGAAAATGATGTTCACCAAGAAGCAGATCACCGACTATGAACAACTCTGCCACGACAGAAACAACGGTCGGTTACTGCCTCTCCTTGATGAACCGTGGTTTATCGGTGAAACCAATTTCTGACGGTATAATTTACTGTAGCGGAGTAACCCTGAAAGGAGCATATCAACATGAGCAATGCATTGGTCAAAAAGGATATTTATCTTGACTTGAGCATAGATGATGACAGATTTGATTTTGCCACATCTATCGATGATGCTTTGGTACAAGCAGAATCAGAACTGGTTGTAGTAAACGAAACGATTGAATCCATCAAAGAACTCAAGCCACAATGTGATAAATTGGATTATATTTTGGCTGCAAGTTCTGGTGCCCTATGCGGAATTATTGACGTATTCCTTGTGGAAAAAGCAGGTGAATCGCCTCTTGGTGACATTACCGATAAATGGTTTGCAAACAGGACAATGGATTTCGCAAAGCTATGCCACCCGGATAAGAAAAAATTTGACAGCCTCGATTCAGCACTTCGGTTCTTGGAAAAAGAGTTCAAAGTCCCATATGATCAGACTGGGCTTGGTGATGCCGGATGCGCCGTCTTGGGTATGAATGCCAAGAACCATCATTTCAAGTCGCTTGCTCATAACCCCAGTTTGATGGGACTGTTCTTTTCAATATTGGATCAATTTTCTAACACATCTCATTTTATATCGGACGGACGGTCTATTTCTTTGCAGCAAGCAGATGAGAGATGGGAATTGCAAGGTAGAAACATTCCAAGCAAATTATTTTGTGGTTTTGTGAATTGGTTTGGGCACCTCATGTCGGATGTGTCTGGCTCTAATTCCAGCGCCAAAGCCGAAAATCGTGGAATGGGTATTCCGTCACCCTTTTGGACCTGGACGAACGACATAATCGCAATGAAAGCGAAATTAGGGTTAAGCGTTTCCGATACAAACAAGGCTATGAACGAATTAGCATTGGAGATATTTGAGAAAGGTTATGACACTCGTTTTCAGACTGCACAGGCTATCCCTGTGTTTTTGAATGAACTACTCGTACGCCTTATCTACGCAACCAGGCGTCTGTTTAGATATTTCACTGAGATACCTAAAACAGAGCACTCTTTCAAACTTATGTGGAAGAATTGTGAGCCGTTCTCAAATCCTACAGTAAAACGAATGTTGACTGTCGCACACGGCACCTTCTGCTTAGTTGATGCAGGAGATGCTGTAGGCAGAGTGTTTGTAGACGGTGGTGGAACTTTTGATGTGATCGAATTGGTTCTGCGTCTCAATATTGTTGGTGTCGGTCGGTTTGCCATTTCGTTGTATGGCGAAACAAAACGCACTATTTCTTATGGCAGTGCAAAGAGAGAGGCTGATTTTGCGAGCAAGGAAATCACAATTGTTGAGAATTACATAGAGGGGTTAAAGATTCTGTCTGTAAAATATGACGATGCTAGTCTGTTGACATTTGTTGCCGATTTCAAAAAGAGTGGTGCATATATTGAAGCATTCGGAAAATCAGCACAATTAGCAGAGTTACGCAATGTTCCTACCAACCGGGTACTGAAAAGCAAGGCGGATATTGACAGATACTTTGTAGGGAAATGATATGGCTAAAAAGATGACAAAACTTCAATTAGCACAGAATAAGGCTGAGGCTGCTGCGAAGAAGACAAATCAGAAAATAAATGAATTAGGCCAGCATACGGGTGATCTCTATGCTTCGCTGACTACAATTCAGGAATTGTTTGATCGCATTCGAAATGTGCCTAAAGAAAACAGCTTAAAATATGAAAATCTCAAGGCAATCAGAGTGAACTGGCAGCAACAAGCGGAAAAAATCGAACTGGAGTATAGAAGGGCTGAAGTCAAAACTGCTGGACAGGGAGCCGCAGGAGTCGGTGCTGGAGTCGCTGTTGTTACCTTTGGACCAACCGTGGCTATGGGAATTGCGACAACTTTCGGTGTTGCATCTACAGGAACAGCTATTTCTGCTTTGAGTGGTGCGGCTGCTACTAATGCTGCCTTAGCTTGGTTGGGTGGAGGTGCTTTGGCAGTTGGCGGGGGTGGAATGGCTGCCGGAAGTGCTTTCCTTGCACTCGCCGGTCCTATTGGTTGGACGATTGCCGGCTTGTCAATTGTTGCAAGCGGTCTGGTGTTCTTCAAAAACAAAGGCGATAAGGAGAAATTGGAGAATGTTTACACACTCATCAGCGATAGGGATGTCAAGTCCTATGAACTTGCGATTGTCGAACTGAGTGAACGCATCAAGAGAATTATTGATGAAACAGGGAAGTTGGAAGAAGCTGTTATCAAAATCGAAACTTTTGGTACGGATTACAGCCAAATGACTGAAGAACAGCAGTACGAATTGGGTGCATATGTAAATCTCATGGAAGCTGCTACAATGTTGCTCGTCAATCCTATTTTGGGTCTTCAGCCAAAGTTTTCCGAGCAAGATTTCGACAAAGTGTGTGAGGTCGAAACTGAGACATTCAGAAAATATTTCAAAGCTCACAAAAATATGGTGGTTTCTATGGCGAACCTGCTGTTTGAGATTACTCTCGATGAGAAGGATAAGGAACTCCTTGCCAAGTCTTTGCGAAAAAATAAAGAGTTCCTATCTTCTTTCCGGATGACTAAGAACGAGTTTGGTGTGGAAGACATTACTATGATTGAACGGGCATTGACTCACAGATACAAATTTAGAACCTATTAACGAAAATACTTCTCACCGCCGTATTGGTAGTGAGAAGTATTTTTTACTCTTATGTTCGGATTTTTTTGTTCGGTCTTGAATGTGAACTGTACATCGTTTTTTCCACGGACGGTCACAAAGTCCACCAGTTCGCACCAAGTGGTGAAATGCTATTTTTTTAAGAAAGATAAAAACACAAATGAATATCATGTACAATGAAGATTTACAAGTCTTCAAGCAAGATTTTCCTTGTGTTGTAAGATTGGATAAAGAAAGTATAATCTTTGAAAACAAAGAAGTTTTTTTGTTGGATTGATGTATAACAAGCTTCAGAGCATGGAATATATGTCTGAACAGAATTTTATGGGTAAATACCATACTTTCTTGCTACTCATTTTAATTTGCTTTGTGAGAACACGGTATGATTGAAACAATACTCGAGCATAACAATTTTTGAAGGATCTCAGGAGCGACAAGCATAGAGGTGAAGGAAAATTGGCAGAATAAACAAAAAACGAGCTAAAATCTTTCGATTTAGCTCGTTTATTTGTGCGTTTTTTATTTAACGCTAATCTGAGTGACTGGACTTGAACCAGCGGCCTCTACCACCCCAAGGTAGCGCGCTCCCAACTGCGCCACACCCAGATTTGTTGACACAAACTGTCGTGTTCCCTGACAGCTCTTGTATTATACCACTCTTTATTCCAATTGTCAATACCTTTTTTGAATTTTTTTAATTTTTTCTTCGTGACTGGAATTCAGCTTTGGAAAAGCCGGGAAATAACCTTAACATCCGTCATGCGACAGAAAATACTGCATAGAAAATATATAATAGCATATGCAGGAGGTGAAATAATGACTGTTTACGCAGACATACTGTTTCTCGTGAATTTCTCAATGGATTTTCTAACGCTTTATCTGACAGGTCGTCTTATGCATAAAACAATAAGGAAATGGCGCTTAATCATAGCAGCATTTGTTGGAGGTACAGCGGGAACAGCATATTTGTTGACAACAGAGATTATTGCAACTGAAGCAAAGTTATTCACAATTCTGTTTGGAATATTTATTTCGACTGTAATGGCTATCATCTCGTTCGGAAAGTCTACATCTAAAATTATGCTCGTGCGTGAAAGTCTTTCGGTATGGGGAGCAGGAACTCTTCTTGGCGGAATAATGACATTGATTCTATCGCTTGGAGAGCCTGTATATATAGCCGATAACAGCAACTTTTTTACTGCGTTTGGTGCATGTTTTTTAATATCGATAGGATTAACAAGAATGTTTTCGATAGCTAAATCCAAAAAATCAGTTCGAGTTAGAGTGGAAGCTGTTGGAATAGTGCATGAATTTGATGCACTATGTGATAGTGGTAGTTTTGCGACTGAACCGATATCGGGACTGCCTGTAATAATTGTACGTAAAACTGCGATAGAGGATTGGGTCGAGAAGCTGGAAGCAATCCCGTGTCAGCTGAAATTTCGCATGGTGCCACTGCATGGTATTGCAGGTGATTGCCTTCTAAAGGGATTTTTGCCTGAAAAGCTCACGGTAAACAAAATTGAAACTCGTGCAGTAATAGCAGTACAGGACAACTCGGTGTGCTTTGCAGGCTTTGACGGAATTGTTCCTGCGACAATATGTAAGAATCTATAATAAGAAAGAATAAAGAGGTGTTGTAAATGGTAATAGGATCATCGGTTATCAATGCTATAAGTGATTTTCGTGCAACTGTCGGAAGAATGATGCTGGCTCTTTGTGCAGAGGGAGATACATATTATATAAACGGATCAGAGGTTTTGCCTCCGCCGTTGACATCTGAAGAAGAAGCTGAAATACTACAAAAATTTGAAAACGATAGATCATTGGCTGATGTTCTCATAAGCAGAAATCTCAGGCTTGTTGTATATATTGCAAAAAAATTTGATGGATGTGGCACAGGTATCGAGGATCTCATATCTATTGGTACGATAGGATTGATAAAAGCTGTGAATACATATAAAACCGATAAAGGTATAAAGCTGGCAACTTATGCATCTAGGTGTATTGAAAATGAAATACTTATGTATATTCGTAAAAACGCTTCACATAAGGGGGATTTGTCAATAGATGAGCCACTGAATACAGACTGGGATGGGAATGAACTTCTCTTATCTGATGTGCTTGAATCCGGAGACGGGCCTGTCGGTGCAGAACTTGAAAAGAATGAAGATGAACGAACCGTAAGAGAGGCTGTAGCGAAGCTTGACGACCGAGAAAGGGAAATAATAGAAATGCGCTACGGACTTTCAGGAAGGCGTGAAATGACGCAAAAAGAGGTTGCAGATTGTTTGGGTATATCACAATCATATATATCAAGGCTTGAAAAACGCATTATAAACCGCTTGAAAAAGCAGATAGCAAAGCGTGTATAGAGAAATTAACAAGAATGGATTTCAAAAGCTTGAAAAAATTAGCGAAAAAAATTGAATTTAACTATTGATTTTTCTGAATTGCTGTGGTATAATACTAACCATGTGAGTATCTGTAGAAGAGGTGAAAACAATGAAAGCAGAAATCCATCCTCAGTACAAAGAGGTAACTATCCGTTGTGCTTGTGGTGAAACTGTAACCACACGTTCAACGAAGAGCGACGCTAATGGTGAACTCCGTGTTGACATTTGCTCCAAATGCCATCCTTACTTCACTGGTAAGCAGAAGTTTGTTGACGCTGGCGGACGTGTTGACAAATTCAAGAAGCGTCTTGAAGCGAGAGGTAAATAATTTTCGCTCAACGAAAAATCTGAGTCCGACGGGCAGGGTAGATAGGCTTGGCTTTACTATCCTGCCCGAATTTTTTCATTACAAGAAAATTGATTATTGAAACATTTAATTAAGCGTTAAGTAAAGTTCAAAATAACAGAGACAAAGTGCGGAGGTGATAACATATGGAAAACAACGTAATGACTGAATCTAAACTAAAGGTAATTCTGTGTGCGATATATACAAGTAGTACTGAAGAAGAATGCCGTATCTCGCTCGGTGAACTTGAACGTCTTGCCGAAACCGCAAATTGCGAAACCGTCGGAATTGTCACACAAAATCGTGAAAAGCCTGATGTTCGTACTGTTCTTGGAAAAGGTAAGGTTGATGAGCTTGCCGAACTTTGCAAATCTACAGAAGCAGATATTGTAGTGTTTGACTGCGATCTTTCTCCTTCTCAGATAAAAGCACTTGAGGACGATATCAATGCCGATGTCTCAGTTATTGACCGTAGTATGCTGATACTTGATATATTTGCCGATCATGCTCGAACAAGCGAGGGGCGTCTTCAGGTTGAACTTGCACAGCTCAGATATACATCACCACGTCTTGTCGGCAGAGGTAAGGAACTTTCTCGTCAGGGTGGCACAGCTTCATCAGGTTCAGTAGGTGCGAGAGGGCCGGGTGAAACAAAGCTTGAAATCGATCGACGCAGAATAAAAGAGAAAATATCTGCGCTTGAAGAGGAACTGCGTAAAGTTGAGCAAAATCGATTGACAATGAGACGACAGCGTGATAAGTCCGGCATAACCAAAGTTGGTATAGTTGGATATACAAATGCAGGTAAGAGTACTCTT
>CAYSEF010000043.1:0-17378 GCA_964430105.1 uncultured Ruminococcus sp.
ATATAATATATTGGTAAATTTAAAATTCTCTTGTTGAAGGAGGCTTAAATGAACCGCGAAAAACAAAAGCAATTTTTGATATCCGCTGCATATTACGGTGTTATTGTTATCATCGCATATTTTGCGCTTCGTTTTATCGTTCCGCCACTGGTACCATTTTTAATAGGTTTTCTTATTGCCTGGATACTTAGACGGCCGACAACATTCTTCAAGAACAAATTTCATATTTCACCAAAATTACCCGCAGCAGTGCTTACAGCTGTTTTTTATGTACTTATCATAAATATTCTCGTGCTTACAGGAAGCCAAATCGGTTCTGCTCTTAAAGAATTTGTCCAACAGCTTCCAAATATGCTGACAAACACGCTACTTCCGTTTATCAATCGTTGCATAGATGCTATAAAGGAATTCTTGGCACAGTTTGACATTGCTGCCGCAGAACAAGTTGATGCATGGTTCATAGAACTCACAAACTCGATGACATCAATGATCACTTCCCTTTCCACTTCAGCCGTAAAGCTTCTTTCCGGAATAGCTGCCGCAACTCCTGAGATTATCCTCAGAATAGTTCTCACTGTTATATCGACCTTCTATTTCGCTATAGATTTCGATCGCATAATAGCATTTCTTCGCAAAATTACACCTGACAAGCTATATAACACATTCGAGGCTGTAAAGAACAAGACATTCTCGTCACTGAAAATATTCATTCGTTCATACTGTCTTATATTTCTTATGACGTTTGCCGAATTGAGTATAGGTTTCTTGATTCTCAGAGTGCCTTATGCAGTTATAGTTGGGCTTATTGTTGCAATACTTGATATCATGCCTGTACTGGGAACCGGACTTATACTTCTCCCCTGGGCTGTTATAGCGGCTGTTCTGGGAAATATTCCGTATGCACTTGGTATGCTTATATTGTATATAATTATCACGGTAATACGAAATATTGTTGAGCCGCGCCTTGTTGGTCAGCAAATCGGACTACATCCTCTCGCAACGCTTATCAGTATGTTTCTCGGACTACAGCTCGTTGGAATTTGGGGAATGTTCCTGTTCCCTGTAGCTCTGTCGATCATTCTAAAATTTGAACATGACGGAATAATAGGTACTCCATCATGGATAAAGAGCAAGAAATAACAGCTCTACGTTAAATTTACTGATTTTCAATTAAATTCAACAAAAAATAACCTCCTGATAGAATTATCTGATCGGAGGTTATTTTTTATTTGTATTTTAGAGCTTATGTTTCAGGCAAGTCCTAATGTTTTCTTTCCTTTCTCGACTGGAGCATCACTATAACGCCACACAGCGCAAGGAGAAATATTGTTGAGGCAATAATCGTTACAAGTGCTGTCGAGGTTGAGGCAAGATTACCTGCGTTATTCAGCGGTGCATTAGGATCTATTATATCATCAGAATAAATATTGTCATGGGCACCGACTATTTTCAGCATTCCCGATTCATTACCATCGGAATTATTTTCAGTTCGTCCGAAAAATACGTCTATCTCTTCCGTACTTGCTGTATTTTTAATACCACAAACCATTACTTCCGAAAGCTGACAAAGTCCCGATTCGGCGGAGTTATTTACGAAGCGAACATATTTGAATGCGATTTCACTTGGTTTAACAAGTTTTGCATAGAAAGTATAGTTCTCGTCACCGAGTGCTTTTTCGTCACCTTCAGCAAGCGTAACCCAATTTTTGCCATCAACTGAACCTTGTATTTTCCAGTCGTCAGGGCATCTTCCACTATAGTTGGCATTATCGTTTGCAGTAGCCATAATCACACCGGAAATATAGTATTCACCATCGAGTTTTGCGTATGATCTTTGCGGAAAATCGCCTGTACAGAATTTTGTTCCGGTATCGCCATCCCAAATTTTATCCGGTCCTTCATTATTATAGCCATCTGTACCATCGACAAATGTGTATTTTTCTATCAGCGGTTGACCTATTGAAAGTGCAGCAAGCTCAGCTGTCTGATAGCCGGAAGATGATGAGGCTTTATCAATAAGCTTGAGATATGACCAGTTTGAGCTATCCTTATCTCCTTCACCAAGTTGATCCGACCACGCAAGAGTATTTTCAAGCTTCCCTTCCTCATTGACGTCAATATATTTGAAATCCACAAGGAGCTTTAACCCTCTCCAAAGTTTGAGCTGTGTAGGCACATATTTAATTTCTATATTTCTTATGGTATCTCCTGCTTCGGAATACGCTATTTGAGTTTTCGGACTGACTTCACCATGAAGAACCTTTACACCGGCCCCCTCATTTGGCACAACAGAAATGCAATTTTGACCTTCCTGCCATGTTTCACCAAACAAGTCAGCTTCATCAATATAGATATTCAGAGAATCGTTATCGTATTTACCCTCTCCGCCAAATGTAAAATCGTCATCAATTATCTCGATGAGGAAGTATATAGCCTTTCCATCCCAAAGTGACGAAACATAAACGGTAGATGATGCTTTGTTTGTTGTTTTTCCATTAGCCTGAAAAGCATATTTCAGCTTCTGACGTGAGGTTGTTCTCCAAACATCATCTATGATACCATCCACTGTAGGTGTTGCAAATGTAGCTTCAAGCGTTTCTCCTACAGCTGAAACCGAAACAGGCACAACAGAAAATATCATCAATACGCAGATCAATATTGCGAGCAGTTTCTTCATATCAGTTATCCTTATACAAGTAGTGTTATTATCTTAGTACACCGTCGGAACTTTGTTCAAAACTCTGTGGTGCACCATTAAAGGTATTGTAACATTCACATATGTTTATTATAAATTTTTTTGATGAAAATGTCAACAGATTTGATTAAATTCAAAGCATTGTTTAACGCTATTTTCAGCATATATGCAACAGAAAAACCTGCATGACTATTCAGACACACAGGTTTTTTCTATTGATTATATTAAACTTACGCTTTCTTTTTTGTTGTAATAAACTTGATTGCAAACAATGTTCCGAGCATCAATGCAACTGCTATAATAAGCGAGATCACCCAATTTTGAATGAAGGATGCAATGATAAATGAAACGAATGATACAACTGCAACTGTTACAGCGTAAGGAATCTGTGTTGAAACATGGTTAATATGGTCACAGCGAGCGCCAGCAGAGGACATGATAGTTGTATCTGAAATGGGAGAACAATGGTCACCACAAACAGCACCTGCAAGGCAAGCTGACATACCTATATACATAAGTTCAGATGATGCAGGGAAAATACTTGTAACGATCGGAATGAGAATACCGAAAGTACCCCATGATGTACCTGTTGAGAATGCAATAAAGCAAGCTACAATGAAAATTACTGCCGGAAGGAATGATGACAGACCTTCAGCATAAGTCTTCATAAAATTATCAACGAATTGTGCTGAGCCAAGGGAGATTGTCATATTTTTAAGAGCACCTGCACAGGTGAGTATGAGAATGGCAGGAACCATTGCCTTAAAGCCTTCGGGAATACAATCCATTGCATCTTTGAAAGTAATGATTCTACGTGCAATAAGATATATTACCATAACAATAAGAGTGATGATACCACCCCACGGCAAACCTAATGTAGCATCTGTATTAGCAAATGCATCAACAAAAGGAACACCATCAAGGATACCGCCAACATATACAAGAGCAAATACACTGATAACTATAAGAACTACGATAGGAAGAACAAGGTCGATAACTTTGCCCTTGCCGTTTGTTGCGGAGCCTTCCTGAGCATCGTGTTCTCTGCCGGATGTAAACAAATCACCCTTTTCGATAGCGTTCTTTTCATGAACAGCCATTGGACCGTAGTCAAACTTCATAAGAGTAATTGCTACGATAAACACAAGCGTGAGAAGTGAGTAATAGTTATAAGGAATAGCCTTTATAAAGAGGAACAAACCTGAATAACCGGTACCATCAGCATAGTCGGAAACCGCAGCTGCCCATGAAGAAATGGGTGCGATCATACAAATGGGAGCAGCAGTTGCATCGATAAGGTAAGACAGCTTTGCGCGTGAAACTCTATGGCTATCTGTAACAGGAAGCATAACAGAGCCTACAGTCAAGCAGTTGAAATAGTCATCGATAAAGATAAGAATACCGAGAACAAAGGAAGCGAGCTGTGCGCCAACACGAGTTTTGATATTCTTCTGTGCCCACAAGCCAAATGCGGCAGAAGCACCTGTCTTATTGAGAAGTGCAACTACAATTCCGAGAATAACAAGGAAAATGAAAATACCTGCGCTACCCTCAACGGAGGCGATAAATCCATCTTTAACAACAGCATCGATCGTGCCTGTTACCGAGAAATTCGCAGCAAGCAGACCACCTGCCAAAATACCAATGAACAGTGAGGAATAAACTTCCTTTGTGATAAGTGCGAGAACGATCGCTATAACCGGTGGCAAAAGCGACAATGCCGTGGCATATGCGAAGGACACACCGCCATCTTCATCTTCTGAAGATTCTTCAACTGTTTCTTCCGTAGACACAACGACTTCTGTGCTGTCGCCCTCAACAACTGCGCTTTCAGCAAATACAGAAACGCTCATTGTGACAACAAGCACCGCAAGCATCACTATTAAAGTGAACATCGTGCGACTTCCCGGAATCTTGAAAAAGTGCTTTTTCATATAATTTCCTTTCCGAACAAAAACAGACGTCCGTTTATAGAACGCCTGTCACGAATGAAATTATCAGAATGAAATTGTCAGATCGAAACAGCAGCTCTCCACGGATGTGACAGTACGCACCGTATTTCAATGCGTCCCAGACTGTTTGGAATACTCTAAAATAGAGTCAGTCTTCGGCAAATACGCCCCAAAACACACCAACATCCATTCCAAGGACTTTAACAGCGTGAATTTCATCGGATTTGCACCTCTGCTTTTTCTATTAAATTACATTAATATAATAGCACAATTTCTTTCAGAATACAATCACATTTTTACGAAATATTCACCAAATCTGATATTAAAAATTTAGTAATTTTTAATATTTTGTATCATTATTCGCATATTTGTTTTATTAAATAATTATTTCTTGATTCATAATTACGACTTTTATCCAAGCTTTTCCGAAAGCTTTTCAAGCAATTCTTCTGCTGTAATTTCTCCACCGATATTGAATCGTTTCATTCCATACAGAGATTGCTCAAGTCCACGAACCACCGTATTTATTCCTTCGGTTGTCGAAAATGTCAGCTTTACGCCTTCATCTTTCAATATACAAGCTGCTTCGTCAGTCATAACGCCTCGAGGATATGCCAACGCTATAACATCTTCCCCGACAGCAGAGTTCAAGCTTTCGAGTGATTTCTCAACATCGTTACGGACAATCTCAAGATAATCCGACTCATTCTCACCCTCGAGCATTCCAATATCGACTCTTGCGACACCTGATTCATACTGCTCCGCCTGATGCATATCGTACGTATGACTTCCAATTTCAATAACACCAGACTTTGACATCTCAGCCATTGCAGTTTCATCAAAATGCGGTATTATCGATACAGATGTATCCTTATAGGTATCCTTACCAACCGACGAGCCTATGACAAATATCGTTGCTTTCATGCCATATTTTTCAAGTATCGGGTATGCGATATCGTAATTGCTCAAATAGCCATCGTCAAATGTGATAAGCAACGGCTTTTCGGGCAAAACTCCGTTCCCCATCACATATTCATAAAGCTCCGCTGTAGAAATCGTTGTAAAGCCTGCATCACTCAATGCCTGCATATGGCTCTCAAATGTTTCTTTCGTAACTGTTACATCGTTGATAGAATCATCTATATGGTGATACATGAGCACCGGTATTTCTGCGGATATTTCATCATCATTCAAGGGCTTTGCGGTATTTGCTTCTGCAAAGATCTCGTTTGCATTGTCTGAAGTTACATATCTGCCGAAATCATCCGGTATATAAATCGTATCATCACCGAAAATTCTCGCTATCGCCATGTCACCAACAGCATTTCTGAAATGTGTGGAATCATAGAAATAGCGTGGTTCAAAGCTGACAGACGAGAACGAAAAATCCCAAAAATCTGTAACCTCAGCAAGTGAACTATAGAAGTCTGCAATGTCATTGTAATCAAAATATGCAATATAATCAGCGTAAACAGGGGCTGTAACTACGGTCAATTCTACGCCGTATTCTTCGCACATTTTCTTGATTCTTGCTACGCTTGCCATACATTCTTCGATTTTCGGAAGTTTGTATCCATCTCCTTTAGGATAATCGGCAAAGACAGGATATGCTCCAAGGTAGCTATCAATGTCACCGATTGGCTCGACATCACGCTTTTTCTTGTCGTATGCACCTGTTTCAACATCAAAAACGTCAAACGATTGTGCAAGCCATGTGTCATTCATTCGACTTTTTATTTTTGCAACACCGTATTCGGGATTCAAAAATAAAAAACGTGAATAAAACGCTACAGAAGATGAACCATCTACAGCAGGAAGCATCGAGTGTGTGTATTTATTAGATTCGGTATCGTATTCCGCACCATTATCGAGATAAACATTCAGCCAAATATTCTCTACATCATCGTTTTCAAGCAGATATCTAATTGTCTGTTCGCAGTCTAACATATCTGCACCGTACATTATGAGATTATAGAAATCTGCACCGGTATACTCGTTCAATGTGTCAACAGAAAACGACGATGTTGATGAGCAACCGACAATATATGAATCATATTCATCAAAATGCTCATTCAACCACGTCATTTTTGCGGCTCGTGGATTATTTGTCATATTATATGACCACCAATCCATTAACGGATCTCCAAAAACACCGAACGAATCTGTTAGAATATTGAACATCCCAAGCAGGAGAGCAAAAGCCAATGCTGTCAACACGAATGAAATCAGCCATTTTTTAGCGGTCATAATATGCTCTCCTTTCTTTAGTACTGCTTATAAATAAATTCTGACGATATATAACTGCCACGGAAGATGCCAAACAACAAAATCACCAGCATAGGTATCGCTATCGCCAGCCACTGTACGAACGTATTCTGCTTTGCAAGGCAATTTCGCACAGAGCCATGCTTTTCTTCATAAAATTCGCAAAGAAGCATGACGATCACCGAAACTCCCACTATCGCAAAATCCATCGCCGTTAATCCCATATTACCAAGTGTACCGTTCCACAATTCAGAAGCATTGAAGGTTGACGGAACAAATGTGTGGACTATCAATTTAAGTCCCACAAGCAGTCGTGGCGATCGAGTAATATAGCGTCCGAGAAAAACAATAAATGATGTTCGTGCGATTCCAAACAATCTCCAGCACAACGATTTATCGTTTACATGAAGCTTTTCCTTCAATTTGTTGTATACGCCCGCAAGCAAGAGAGATGCTGTAATTATCGCACCATTCCAAAAGCCGTATGCGATATAACGGAAATTTGCGCCATGCCATATACCAATAAGCAAATACACAATAAATGTCGCACACGATGTTGGAAATATTTTTCCAAGCTTCGCAGGAAGGTGATTTCTCGACCATTTTCCCAATCTGCCAAAGGGCTTTGAAAGTGATATCGGATAGAAAACGTAGTCACGCATCCATCCTCCGAGGGTAATATGCCATCTGCGCCAATATTCTGCAAGCGATGTAGCAAATATTGGTCTTGCAAAATTAGCTTCCATCTTCACGCCAAGCATTTCGGCTGCACCTATCGTGATATCTATACCGCCTGAAAAATCGCAGTAAAGATTGATGCAATAGAAAAATATCGAAAATGCTGTTACCGCACCGCCAAATTTATCGTAATCTGCAAAAAAAGAATTAACAATAACTGCCGCACGGTCAGCTATTACCATTTTTTTGAAATATCCCCACATCATGAGCTGGATACCGCGACGCAAATTCTCGGCATCAAATTTATTGCCGTCATAAAGTGTGGCTGTCAGCTTATCATATCTTGAGATAGGCCCTTGTACCATTTGCGGAAAAAATGATGCGAACAATGCATACTTTGCAAAATTCCGCTGTGCATGATATTTCCCACGATAACAGTCGATAACATAACCCGATGTTTGGAAAATAAAGAACGACACACCAAGCGGAAGCAAAAGTTCAGGTATTTGAGGAGAAATATCAGCTCCGAAATGATTCAACGCAGAAGCTACCGCATTTACTGTAAAATCAAGATATTTTAAGCAATACAGCATTCCGAAATTAAGTCCGAGTGTTACAGCAACAACTGCTTTTTTACGCTTTTTGAGTGATTCCTGCGCTGACTTATCGGATTTTGGTATATCGGAACGTTTTTGATTGAGAAAATCGAGTATTATTCCCGCTAAATACGTTGTGGCAGTAGTAAAAAGCAGATAAAGTATTGCTCTCCATCCGCCGGAAACATAAAAAACAACACTCGCCGCAAGCAGAACGCCCCATCTTGCCCGCATTGGCACGAGATAGTAGAGCGCCACTGTCACGGCGAGGAAGATAACAAATGTCCAAGAAATAAAAACCATATCAGTTCAGCTTGGAGTTTATCATTGCAAGAATATCTTCAGCTGAATTGAAGTTCTCCGGAAGAAGATCGTCAACGCTGATTTCCACGTCAAATTCATCCATGATACCTGTCACGATAGCTACGATATCAAGAGATTCAATAATACCGTCATCAATAAGTGATTTCTCAGCAGAAAAATCTACATCCGGTCTAACATCATTAAGTATAGCGATAAGCTTTTCCATATCTTTTTCCATAATTTCATTCCTTATTTATATGTAATTTATATGATTTTACAGGTATATCAACACATCGGAACACATTCCGTCTGCGTGATAACCACAGCTTTCATAAAGCTTTACAGCAGGTAAATTGTCACTTTTCACCCACACATGGCGCAACATATCGTTTGTTTGGCTATTATATTGATGCACAAGTCTTTTTCCGATTCCCTGCCCTCTTTCGGATTCGGAAACGCACAGATGTCTAAGCTCTGTTTTATTTTTTTCTTTTGTATAATGCAAAAGTCCAAGCTTATCATTGTTCACGACGTACAGCAAAATATTACCGTTTTCGATATCTTCTGTCAGTGTATCATCTGTGGGAATACAGCCTGTAACCGACGAAAAATTTTCTTCAAGCAAAAATTTCACTGCTTCAAAATCGTTTTTTCCAGCAAACCTTATACACGGATCAGCTGAGCCTTCATACGATTCTCCAAAGGTCATTCGTTGTCTGCGAAATTCCCTCACAAAGCCTATTTCATTCCATTTTTCAACGATTTTCACAAGCTCGATATCTCTTTCACGATGTGCGATTTCAAGCACTGTGTTCGGCTGAAAATCAATATTACCGGGTACAGAGCGATCATTCAGCCAAAAATTGAGTATCAGATGCTCACGACGCTTTCGGAATATCAATAATCCGCTTTCATATTCATGAAATTCCAGCGTTCCGTTTGCTATTTCAGATTCGTACTCTTTCCTTGATAAAAATGAATTTGTCAGCATTCCACGACGAAACTGCTTCATTATCAACGTGTTCAGCTCATTGTAGGATTCAATTTTTCTCATTAAAATACTGCTCCTTAAGCAATGCACGGTCGATTTTTCCATTTGCGTTCGTGGGAAGGCGATCCTGTATTTTCCATTTATTAGGAAGCATATACGCAGGCAAGAGTTTTTTCAGCTCATTTGTGATAAGTGATAATTCGCATTTAGTCACTGCACAGCATACTATCTTGTCATCTGATTCATCGAAGAAGCACACAGCAGAGCGTATATCCGAAAGTGAATTCAACGCAGTTTCTATTTCACCAAGCTCAATTCGATATCCCATGTGCTTGATCTGATCGTCCTTTCGAGCAAGGAAATAAAGCTCGTCATCTTCACCTATCTTTGCTATATCACCAGTTCTGTAGAGTTTATCGTAATAATACGGATTCAGCGGATTTTGCACGAAGGCTGTAGCTGTTTTTTCGATATCACCATAATATCCAAGCGCAAGACCTATGCCACGCACACATATCTCACCTTTTTCACCTTTTTCAACAGGCTTCAAATCATCGTCCAGCAACAATATTTCCATATTGCGACAAGCTTTTCCGATCGGTATAGGTTCGCCGTCAGCAAATTCACGATTTATTTTGTAAATAGTACAATCCACAGTAACCTCAGTCGGTCCGTAAAGATTGATAAATTCACACGTTGGAATCGCTTTTTTCCAAAGGTTAAGGTGCTTTGCCTGAAGTGCTTCTCCACCAAGAATTATTTTATGTACAAATTCCGGAATTTTTTTCGCAAAAACTCCTGAATCTGCTGTCATTCTGAAAGCGGAAGTTGCCCAAATAAGCGTATTCACCTTATTCTCGTTCAAAAAGTCTATGAGCAAAGTCGGAAACATAAAGAACTTTTTCGGCAAAATATACGTTGTGCTGCCATTTCGCAATGTCTGATAAATATCTTTAACTGACAAATCAAAATAAAACGGTGCTTGATTAGCAAGAATATCGCTTTCAGACAGCTCGCAATCCTCAGCCATCCACTCCGTAAAATCAACCAAAGCACGATGTGAAATAACTATTCCCTTCGGCATACCGGTAGAACCTGATGTAAATATCATATACACAGGATCGATATCGAGGACTTTTTTTCGTATATCAGAAAGCAATTCAGAATCAGGCGAAACCTTAACAAGTTCTTCCAGCGCATATATAGGTGCTGTTTCTGTCCATTTTTCAGCCGATTTACGGTCTTTTTCGTTAAACAGTATAGCTACAGGCTTAACTGTATCAAGTATGGCAGAAAGACGCTCGGCGGGCATTTTCACATCCAGCGGAACATATGTATATCCGGCTGAAAGTGCGCCTAACATTCCAACAAGGGAGAGTGCACATCTATCGACGAGTACCACAATATTCTTCTGTACGCCACAGTTTTCTCTGCCTATCTCATGTGCTAAAAATGTCCCGACAGCTAAAGCGTTATTATATAATTGTGCAAACGTATAACACTGCGATTCATCCGAAAATGCTATTTTATCAGGCACTCGGTGGGCAGTTAATTCAAGATATTCAAACGCATTTTTAATCAGGCTCATAATTCGCTCCGAAAATTCCTTATAACGACCGAAGCAAAAGATGCTTTACAGTCACAAATATTATATCACAATAACACATGAAAGTCAATGTTCAGCACAATTTTACGGTTTTTCGTCATAAACATTGACAAATAAAGCAGAAGAATGTTATAATATTTTATAATTAAATTCCGCACGAAAGGATTTAAAATTATGTACGACAAAACATTCAAAATCGCATTTACTCTTTCGACACACGGATGTCTATTCCGTTATGTCAAGGATTCAAAGAGCATATTTGAAGCAAATTTTAATAGTGGATTTCTCTCTGTAGCTATCCATTACACTGCTAATGAACGCCCTCTCATACTTCGTACTGCCGCTGAGGATTGGGATACTGTTGAGCTTACCGTATATCCATGGCGAATTGAGCTTGCAATCGGTGGTGTCACTGTTGACGAAGAATGGCCTTTTGGCGAAACCTACCTCGAAGATTGTATTGAAGTAGAGAAAAACGTAAACATAACTGAGTTACCTATTCCCGAAAAGAAGGAGCTTCCAAACATTCTCGGCTCATTTGAGGGTGGTGAAGGCTGGAGACCGGGTAACGGCATCTATGTTGGTGACTGTATGCCTTATGCCGACGGTGATCGCTATCATGTACTTTATCTCAAAGACCGTCATCATCACCGCAGTAAATGGCACAAGGGTGCGCATCAGTGGGAACACATTTCTTCAGCTGATCTCAAGCACTGGGATATCCACCCAATGGTAGTTGAAATCACCGATCCCGACGAAGGTTCGATATGCACAGGCTCATGGATGTGTGAAGGTGGCAAGCATCAGCTTTACTACACTGTTCGTATGTCTGACGGTTCTTCTGCACCTATCTGTCGTTCTATTTCAAACGATGGCTTCCACTATGAAAAAGACCGTGACTTCCGTTTTACTCTCAGTGAAAAATATCGCGGAAGCTCTGCGCGTGACCCAAAAATCGTTCGCGGAGAGGATGGACTTCTTCATATGTTTGTCACAACAACTAATCTCGAAAGCGGAAAGGGTTGTTTAGTGCACCTCACTTCAAAGGATGGTGACTGCTGGACTGAAATCGGTGATATTTACACAGGTCCTGATGCAGATGAACCTGAATGTTCCGATTACTTCCGTTTCGGAGGCAAATACTACCTCATTTTCAGTCATCACGGCACTGCCCAGTACAGAATTTCCGACAAACCGTTCACTGATTGGCAAACTCCGTCAAATCCGCATATTCCATGCGAAGCTGTTCCCAAGGCTGCTATTTGGAATGACAGAATTATTTTCACAGGATTTAAGAGAATCGGTGGTTATGCCGGCACACTGACATTTATGGAAGCAAATGTTGATGAAAACGGTGAGCTTGTTTTCTTCGATGTCAAAGAAACACAAAACTAAAAGAAACACAAAACTAATTTTAATATAAAAAAAGAGGCTGTTCGCATTAAAGTACAGGAATTTCTTCCTTACTGCGTACAGCCTTTTTTTAATTTTATTCTTCCCAAGCCTTACAAACATTGACCCACTCATTATAAGAGGAATATTTTTCAAGCTCCGGAATCGTCAATTCTATTGCACTGTTTGCACTTCCGCAAGCCGGAAATACAGTTTCAAATCGTTTAAGTGATTCGTCAAGATACACAGTCACGCCTTCATTTACAGCGAACGGACACACTCCTCCGACTTCATGACCGATCATCTCAGAAACCTCATCATATGTAAGCATTTTTGCTTTTACAGCAAATTTTGACTTATATTTTGCGTTATCGATTTTCGCATCCCCTGCTGCAACAATAAGGATAGCATTTTCACCGATTTTGAACGACAAGGTTTTTGCTATTCTCTTTGGTTCGCAGCCAAGTGCTTCAGCTGCAAGCTCAACTGTTGCACTGGAATGTTCAAACTCCATTACTCGGTCTTCAATATTGAGTGAACGAAAATATGCTCGTACTTTTTCTATCGACATATTATGATCCCGTTTCGTCAAATCTTTACGTTTGTTATTATATCTTTAAGGCACTGTGCGCTATGTCTGAGAAGTCCTACCTCGTCATCACTGAGCGGAAGGAGTACCTTACTCTGTATTCCGTTATTTCCAACCAATGCAAGTGTACTGAGGCAAACATCGTCAATACCGTATTCTCCATGCATCATTGTAGATATCGTCATTGTAGTATCGATACCGGCAAGAACGCACTTACAAATATGGCTGACAGAAACGGAAACCGCATAGAATGTTGCGCCCTTGCGTTCTATTACACGTCCGCCTGATTTACGCACATAGGTTTCTATCTCACTCAGGTTGAGTTCCGGATAATAATCAGTCGAATTAACAAGAGATGCAGGATAATCCTGAATCGGAACATTGGAAATATTGCAAAGCGACCACGGAATAAACGAAGAATCGCCGTGCTCACCGAGAACATATGCGTGGACATTCTTCTGATTTACGGAATAATATTCTGAAATACGCGCACGAAGTCTTGCTGTATCAAGTATAGTACCCGAACCGATTATACGTTCTTCCGGAATTCCGGAACACTTACAGAACGTATAGGTTAGGATATCCACAGGATTTGAAACAAGGATATACGTTGCGTGAGGTGCGTATTTTGTTATCTCTGGGATAATACTCTTGAGAATATTTATATTTGTCTGTGCAAGATCAAGTCTTGTCTGTCCCGGCTTTCTTGCAACACCTGATGTAATGATTACGATATCAGAGTTAACCGCATCCATATAGCTTCCTGCATAGATCGTGCAAGGATTACAGAACGGAATACCCTGACGAATATCAAGTGCTTCGCCAAGTGCCTTTTCGGTATTGACATCGATCATTACGATCTCCTGTGCAATAGCTTCTACGGTAAGAGTATATGCAATCGTAGAGCCTACACTGCCTGTACCGATAATTGTGATCTTATTCATTGTGCTCCCTCTTTTGTCAGGTAGTTCAGTCTTTGATATTTCTTGTGAGCAATGTCAAATTTTTATGATAATGCGATACTATCAAGCTTTCGTTTATTTCGCCACAGTCAATGCCGTCAGCGAAAACGTAACCTCTCTTATTCGCACGTTCAGTGATAGATATAGTTATCGGGTCATTATGATCGACAACTATAGATCTTGTATTGACATTATGCGGACAAATAGGTGTTATAACAAAGCACGGCAGATCAGTGAACAGCTTTGGACCTCCTGCAGAGAAATTATATGCAGTCGAGCCTGTGGGAGTGGATATTATAACACCGTCACATCGCCAATCGGCAAGAATCTCGCCACGATATTCCGCTTCCATTTGCACACTCACGCCCATATTGTACTTTGTCACAACGACATCATTGAGAACGAAATGCTCTTTGTCACCAATCTTAAACGAAATAAGCGAACGCTCAGACTTATCCAGTCTTGTAAAAATATCCACACCGTATTTTTCGATATCGGATATTTCAGCGGCGCACAGATAGCCAAGCCGACCGTTATTTACACCAAGCAGAGGTTTATCCATGTTCACCGCATACTGTGCAGCGCGAAGAACCGTTCCGTCACCACCTATAGCGACAACATAATCGCAGTCATTCGGAATTTCCTGAACGGTATCCTTTCCAAAGACAGCACGGTTTTCTTCCTGTGACAGCCAAAATTCCGCACCGCATTGTTTTTCAAATGATTCAATGCAGAATTTCACCGCTTCAATATGCCGCTCACTTGATGTATTAGCGCATATCAACAGCTTCATGTTAGTCCTCCGTCAGTTTCAAGAGAATTACTTTGAAAGATACTCGTCAATAGCCTTTGCTGCTGTTTTACCTGCGCCCATTGCAGAAATTACGGTAGCCGCACCTGTTACAGCATCACCGCCTGCATAAACAGCTTCATGTGATGTAAGACCATCTTCATTTACGATAATACCGCCACGAGAGTTAACTTCAAGACCTGCAGTAGTATTCTTAATAAGCGGATTCGGAGATGTTCCGATAGCCATGATCACAGTATCAACATCGAGTACGAATTCGGAGCCTGCAATTTCAACAGGGCGTCTTCTACCCTTTTCATCGGGTTCACCAAGTTCCATCTTAATGCAACGCATACCTGTTACGAAGCCGTTTTTGGGATCACGCGGATCTTCCGGATTTTGATAGCCGATTATTTCAACAGGATTATTAAGGAGGCGGAAATCTACTCCTTCTTCTTCTGCGTGTTCAACTTCTTCACGTCTTGCAGGAAGCTCTTCCATAGAACGTCTGTAGACTATATAAACTTTATCGGCACCAAGACGGAGAGCTGTTCTTGCTGCATCCATTGCTACGTTACCGCCGCCGACTACAGCTACTCTTCCACCCTTCATAATAGGTGTCTGCGGATCATCCTCGTATGCCTTCATGAGATTTGATCTAGTGAGGAACTCATTTGCAGAGTATACGCCCTTGAGTGATTCACCGGGAATATTCATGAAGTTAGGCAGACCTGCACCGGAGCCGATGAATACAGCTTCATAGCCCATTTCAAACAGCTCATCAATTGTAAGTGTCTTACCGATTACTACATTTGTTTCTATATCAACGCCAAGCTGCTTCAAGGTTTCAACTTCCTTAGCAACTATCTTTTTCGGAAGACGGAATTCAGGAATTCCATATACAAGCACGCCACCTGCTGTGTGGAGAGCTTCATATACTGTTACCTTATATCCCTTCTTTGCAAGATCACCTGCACAGGTAAGACCGGACGGGCCTGAACCTACTACAGCGACCTTATGGCCGTTAGCTGCCGGAACTACGGGTGCTTCAGTGGTATGTTCGTTATGCCAATCCGCAACAAATCTTTCAATTCTGCCGATACCTACCGGTTCAAACTTAGCACCGAGAGTACATTTACATTCGCACTGAGTTTCCTGAGGACATACTCGACCGCAAACAGCAGGCAAAGATGAAGATTTTGTAATAATCTGGTACGCACCTTCAAAATCTCTTTCTTTAACTCTTGCAATAAAGTCGGGAATGTTGATATTTACGGGGCAACCGTTTACGCACGGGTGATTCTTGCAGTTAAGGCATCTGTTTGCCTCAGCTACTGCCATTTCTTCTGTATATCCGAGTGCCACTTCCTTAAAATTGCGTGCTCTTACAGCAGGCTCCTGAGTGGGCATTTCATGTTTCTTTGGATTTATCGCCATTGTAGTTTCTCCTTACGCCTTCTTAAACAGATTGCAGGCTTTTTCGTATGCATGACGTTCATATTCCGCATACATTCTGCCTCGTGACATTGCTTCATCGAAATCAACTTCATATCCGTTGAAATCCGGACCGTCTACGCAGGCAAATTTTGTAACTTTCTTTCCGTCTTGATTGAGTGTCAAACGACATCCGCCACACATACCGGTACCATCTATCATGATAGGATTCATGGAAACAGTTACGGGAACATTGTACGGCTTTGCGGTTGCGACAACAAACTTCATCATTACAAGAGGACCGATAGTTATAATCATATCAAACTTTTCGCCTGCTTCAAGCATTTCACCAAGCGGAACGGTAACATTACCGTGTCTTCCCCATGATCCATCGTCAGTCATCTTTATAAGCTTATCGGAACATTCGGTAAATTCATCTTCGAGAATTACGAGATCTTTATTTCTGAAGCCGACAATAGCTGTAACCTCAGCGCCGAGCTTATGGAATTCCTGAGCGATCGGCATAGCGATAGCGCATCCTACACCACCACCGATAATGCAAACCTTTTTGATACCTTCGGTATGTGTTGCAACTCCGAGAGGTCCGACAAAGTCGCTGATAGCTTCGCCTTCTTCTTTATTGTTAAGACGAACTGTGGTTCCGCCGACAACCTGGAAAATGATCTTTACTGTACCCTCTTCGGCATTTGCACCTGCTATGGTAAGCGGTATTCTTTCACCGTCTTCATCGACACGCAGAATTATAAACTGTCCGGGCTTAGCTTTTTTTGCAACGAGAGGCGCTTCTATTTCCATCTGAGTAACTGTAGGATTAAGCACCTTTTTACGAATGATTTTATACATTGATTCAACCCCTTTTAAGGAAACATAAACAAAAATTTAATTCATATGGACGCAAAAGAATCCCATATGGACACATTGTATGCATATACATACAGCAGAATTCGTTTTATATCCACAGCAAATATATACTTTTCAGCATAAAATATTTATGACTATTATACCTCTCTACGACAATTTTGTCAAGGAGCAATGACTTAAACTGACAAATTTCGGCTATATCCAAAAATACTCACGCTCTTTTTATAGAATATTTATACATAT
>CAYSEF010000044.1:0-16187 GCA_964430105.1 uncultured Ruminococcus sp.
ACCGCAGACGAAATCGCTGCAAATGCTGACTTCTTCTGCTTCGGTACCAACGACCTTACTCAGATGACTTACGGCTTCTCCCGTGACGACGCTGGTAAGTTCCTTGATGCTTACTATGACAAGAAGATCTTCGAAAACGATCCTTTCGCTAAGCTCGACCAGACCGGTGTTGGTAAGCTCATGAACATGGCTATCACTCTCGGTAGACCTGTTAACCCGAACCTCCATGTAGGTATCTGTGGTGAACACGGTGGTGACCCGACATCTGTTGAATTCTGCCACCAGCTTGGTCTTGACTATGTATCCTGCTCTCCTTTCCGTGTGCCGATCGCTAGACTCGCAGCAGCTCAGGCAGCTATCAAGGGTTAATTTAGGATATATCGCTTAAAGATTTAACCAAAATATAAATAAAACACGCTATGATAAGCATAACGGCTTGTCGTGGCGTGTTTTTTTCTTGCATTATTGCTTCGAAATTCGTTGAAATATGGCTGGAAATATGTTATAATCCTATTAAAATATCAATGACTCTGAAAAGATAAGGAGAGCTTATTATGAACAATATAAATTCTATAGAAGCTTTTAATAACAGAATAAAACGTGTGATCATTTCAGAAGAAGAAATCAAATCCGCTATCAAAAAAGCCGGCGAGGAAATCAGCGCAACTTATGACGGAAAGCCGATACTTCTCGTAAGTATACTTAAAGGTGCTTTCGTTTTTATGGCTGATCTTTGTCGTGCTATCACCGTTCCTTGCGAAATCGGCTTTATGTGTGCGAAAAGCTACTATCAAGGCACAGTTTCATCAGGCGTGGTGAAGATAACTATGGATCTCGAACAGGATGTAAGTAACTATCACGTTATTATCGTTGAAGATATCATCGATACAGGACGTACTCTGAGCGATATCGTAAAATTGCTTAAATCAAGAAATCCTCTTTCTCTCAGAGTAGTTACCTTGCTTGATAAGCCGTCCAGAAGACTTGTCGATTTCAAGGCTGATATGTCGCTTTTCACTATCCCCGACCTTTTCGTTATAGGATATGGACTTGACTGCGCTGAATATTACAGAAATTTACCATATATTGCCGAATATAACGTGGATATCGATGAAAAGGCTGAGTAAACTGCCTTGTCGGATGATTACGGTGGATAGCTTACGGTAATAATATTAAAAACGGGCTTACCGCAACGTCAAGCTTGTAGGTGCCAAATAATTCAGGGGGAAAATTAAATTTAATGCTGATTACAAACGACATCAAATATATTGGCGTAAATGACTTCAAGACAGATTTGTTTGAGGGTCAATATAAAATTCCAAACGGTATTTCTTACAATTCTTATGCGATAATCGACGAAAAGATCGCTATTATGGATACTGTCGATGCAGGCTTTACTCATGAATGGCTTGATAATATCCAGAATACTCTCGGTTCGAGAAAACCCGATTATCTCGTGGTTCAGCACATGGAACCCGACCATGCCGCTAATATCCACACATTCGCAAAAGCTTACCCCACAGCAACTATAGTTTCTTCCGCTAAGGCATTCGTTATGATGAAGAATTTCTTCGGTAACGATTTCGCAGACAGACGCGTAGTTGTGGCTGAGGGTGACACATTGCCCCTTGGCAAACATACACTGACCTTCGTTTCTGCTCCTATGGTGCATTGGCCTGAGGTGTTCGTGACATACGATATCACTGATAAGGTGCTGTTCTCCGCTGATGGATTTGGAAAATTCGGTGTTCCAGGCACAGATGAACCATGGGCAGATGAAGCAAGACGCTATTTTATCGGCATAGTTGGTAAGTACGGCGCACAGGTTCAATCTCTCCTTAAAAAAGCTGCCGGACTTGATATAAGCATGATTTGCCCGCTTCATGGCCCCGTTTTGAAGGAGGATCTCGGATATTATCTGAATCTCTATAACACATGGTCAAGCTATCAGCCGGAAGAAGACGGTATCGTTGTCGCATATACTTCGGTTTACGGAAATACTAAAAAAGCAGTACAGATACTCGCTGAAAAGCTTACTGCAAACGGTTGCCCGAAGGTCGTTGTGCATGACCTTGCAAGATGCGATATGGCTGAGGCTGTTGCGGATGCATTCCGTTACAGTAAGCTTGTGCTTGCGACAACTACCTATAACGCTGAGATTTTCCCGTTCATGCGTGAGTTTATAAATCACCTCACCGAACGCAATTTCAGCAACAGAACAGTCGCATTTATCGAAAACGGAAGCTGGGCACCTCTTGCGGCAAAGGTTATGAAAAATATGCTTGAAAAGAGCAAAAATCTCACCTATGCCGAAAATACAGTTAAGATACTTTCTGCACTCAATGAAGAAAGCTCTACACAGCTTAACGCCCTTGCCGATGAGCTTTGCAGGGAATATTTGGCAAGACAGGATTCTACAGCTAACAAAAACGACCTTACCGCACTGTTTAATATAGGCTACGGTCTTTACGTTGTTACCTCCAACGATGGCAAAAAGGACAACGGCCTTATCGTTAATACAGTAACTCAGGTCACAAATACGCCTAACCGTATAGCTGTTACTATCAATAAGGAAAATTATTCTCATCATGTGATAAAGCAGACCGGAAAAATGAACATCAACTGCCTGACAACAGATGCTCCGTTCTCTGTATTTGAAGATTTTGGCTTTAGAAGTGGCAGAAATGTCGATAAATTTGAAAATAGCGAGGTTCTTCGCTCTGATAACGGACTTGCGTTCCTTCCGAGATATATAAATTCGTTTATGTCGCTTAAGGTTGAACAGTACGTTGATCTCGATACACATGGTATGTTCATCTGCTCTGTCACCGAAGCCAGAGTGCTGTCTGATAAGGATACCATGACCTACACCTATTACTACAGCAACGTAAAGCCTAAGCCGGAAACTGAAGGTAAGCACGGATTTGTCTGCAAGGTGTGCGGTTATGTCTATGAGGGAGATGAACTTCCCGAAGATTTTATTTGCCCACTCTGCAAGCATGGCGTAGCTGATTTTGAGGAAATAAAGTAAAAACACTGTCGCTCCCATCAAAGAGCTTATATTGACACAGCTGTTTCGGCTGTAGAGATTTTGAGCTTTTTGATGGGTATTTTTTTGGGAGAAATGAATCTATCTGTTGAAAACTGCCTATTGCAAAAATCGACATATTGTGTTACAATATATAATGAGATTTTTTGTGAATAAGGAGATAAAACGTGGCTAAAAATTTAATGGGAGCTACTGATATGACAGTCGGTACACCGTGGAAAAGCATACTTTCCTTTACGTTACCGATGCTCGTTGGCAATATAGCACAGCAGCTTTACAACACAGTTGATACTATCGTAGTAGGAAAATACATAGGTGATAACGCATTGTCGGCAGTAGGAAGCGCCGGCCCTATCATCAATATGTTGCTCGTTCTGTTTATCGGTATTTCAGCTGGCGCAAGTATCATGGTATCGCAGTATTTCGGTGCAAAGAATCGTGAAGCATTGTCGTATAGTATAGGTAACTGTATAACAGTAACGGCAATATGCTGCGTAGTGCTGATACTTTTTGCATCACCGTTTATTAAACCTATGCTGGTTGCATTGAACACGCCTGAGTCTATCATTGACTGGTGTGCGGATTATCTTATGATATCTCTCGTAGGTATCGCAGGTCTTGCGTATTATAATATTCTTTCCGGTATTATACGCGGTATGGGTGACTCGGTTTCTGCACTCATATACCTTCTTGTAGCTACTGTTATCAATATTGTGCTTGACATTTTCTTCGTTGCAGTTGTTGGTATGGGCGTAGGTGGAGTTGCTCTTGCTACAGTTATCGCACAGTGCGTTTCGTCTATCCTTTGTCTGCTCAAGCTTACAAGAATGCGTGAGAATTTTGATTTCGGCTTGAAATATTTGAAGCCTGTCGGAAACTATGTTAAAACTATCGTTCGTCTTGGCTTGCCCTCCGGTCTTACTCAGGCGATATTCTCGTCCTCTATGATCGTTGTACAATCTCTCACAAATCAGTTCGGTGAACAGTTTATTGCGGCTAACGTAGTTATCATGCGTGTCGATGGCTTTGCAATGATGCCTAACTTCTCATTTGGTACTGCTCTTACTACCTTTGCAGGACAGAATGTCGGTGCAGGAAAGTACGACCGTGTTACAAAGGGTGCAAAGCAGGGCGTACTTATGGCGGTAGGCTGTTCTACAGTAATCACACTTGCTATACTTGTGTTTGGTAAGGGTCTGATGGGTATTTTCACCGATACTGTCGAGCTTGTAGATTTGAGCTACAGACTTATGAGAATCCTCGCAGTAGGCTATATCGCAATGGCTGTAACACAGTCGCTGTCAGGTATTATGCGTGGTGCCGGCGATACTATCACTCCTATGTGGATATCTATCGTTCAGACAGTATGTATTCGTGTGCCTCTTGCATACATCATTTCTTGGCTTACAACAACAGAAGCTCTTCCGCATGGCAGATGCGAATGTATCCAGATATCGCTTCTCGTTTCATGGCTCTGTTGTGCAGCTTTGACGGCCATTTTCTATGCTCGCGGAAAATGGAAGAATAAGTCGATCAAAGTGTAAATTCAAAAATAAAATAGGCTGCTCGCATTTCGGAGATTTTTCCGTGCGAACAGCCTTTTTTGTATATTCACGTTGTTACCAGTATTTTCTGTCGAGTACACGCATTTGTGCGGCCTCTGTGATGTGCTGTTTTTTCAATCTGCCACCGATAATTCCGTCCTCTGTGCCTATCTTTTTCTCAACAGCTTCAAGATCGCATAGTGTTCGTGCTACACGGAGTATTCTGTCATAAGCACGAGCAGAAAGATTGGTCTTTGCAAATACAGCTTCCATAATTTTCTTGCAATCCTCATCAAGTGAGCAAAATTCCGCAAGCTCATCTGTCTGCATCAATGCGTTTGAACGTACAGCGTAGTCCTTGAAGCCTGCTTCACGAAAACGTCTGCGTGACAATTCTCGTGCCGCTTCGACCTTTTCTCGTATTTCAGCTGATGTTTCCGAAGGCTTTGCTTCAACCAATTCGTTAAAATTCAGCTCAGGCATTTCAACCTGAATATCTATTCTGTCGAGCATAGGCCCGCTGATTTTTGAAAGATAAGTACGAATTTCGGCAGGCTTGCAGGTGCATTGACCGTTTCTGCTTCCGTAATATCCGCATTTGCATGGATTCATGGCGCATACCATCATAAACGACGATTGATATGTAAATCTTCCTGCCGCACGAGTTATAGTAACGCATTTGTCCTCGATAGGCTGACGCAGAGCTTCAAGAGCATCCTTGCGAAATTCCGGAAATTCATCGAGAAACAGAACACCGTTGTGAGCAAGCGAAATTTCTCCCGGCGTTGGAATTTTTCCACCTCCGACGAGTGCTGCCGTGCTGAGAGAATGGTGCGGTGAACGGAAGGGACGCTCTAAAACGAAAGGCATATCCTCTGAAAGCATACCGGCACAGGAATAAATCTTTGTTGCTTCAAGTGCTTCTTCATAGCTCATGCGTGGCAGGATTGTCGGCAAACGCTTTGCGAGCATAGATTTACCCGAACCGGGTGGTCCTATCAGCAGAATATTGTGACTTCCGGCGGCGGCTGTGAGCATTGCTCGTTTTGCACGATATTGCCCCTTTACTTGAGAAAAATCATCTCGTGAAACGTATGCTTCAAGCTGCTCATATGGATTGACATCGGCAGGCTTTAGCAGTTCACGACCTGTGAGATGATCGACAAGCGCAATTATTGACGGAACGCCATAGATAGATATTCCGTCACGGCAGGCGACAGAAGCCTCACCGAGGTTGGCGAGAGGAACAAAAATCTCTTTTCTGCCATTGTTTATAGCTGCGATTGTCATTCCGAGAACGCCACGAACGGGACGCACCTCACCTGAGAAAGAAATTTCACCGATAAATGACATATCGTCAGTGTTGCAGTTAAGAAAGCCAACGCTTTTATAGATTGCTACAAGTACAGCAAGCTCAATGGCAGTGCCTTCCTTTTTCTTATCTGCCGGAGCGAGGTTTATAGATATTTCCGACGGCGGAATAGAAAGTCCGGAGTTTTCCGAACCTGTAAAAAGGCGTTTTTCCGACTCACGAATAGCGGTATCGGGAAGTCCGACGATTTCAAACATAGGAAGACCGCGTTTCATTGCACATTCAATGATGACTTCATAGCCATCAGAGCCGTACACCGCCGCAGAATAAGTGACTGACAGCATAGCAATAAACCTCTTTTGATGATTTTAGGTATATTTTAGCATATTATAGTCATATCTTCAAGTGATTTGATGAAAATATATGCACTGTCGCTTTTACACGGGGTAATGTTGCATAATATTAAAGACTAAAATTGTGCAACATTACCCTTGACATTGGCGCGTGTATGTGGTAATATATTAACACTTTAGAACATTAAAGCGATAATGCGCTGATGAACATTATTTTGTGGAGGTCTTTATGAAAAAAATCATTTCTATCGTTCTGGCGGCTGTAATGCTTTGCTCGGTTGCAATTTTGTTCACTGCCTGCGGTGATGATGACAATTTTGTTATCGGTATTACATATTTTGAACCTATGAACTATTTCGATGAAAACGGTAAGCTTACAGGCTTTGAAACCGAATTTGCTACCGCTGTTTGCGAAAAGCTCGGCTATACTCCCGAATTCGTTGAAATCGACTGGAGCACTAAGGAAACCGAACTTAATGCAGGAAACATCGACTGTATCTGGAACGGTATGACTATCGATGATGAACGTATCGCTAATATGGGTATGAGCAATCCTTATATGGAAAATAAGCAGGTTCTCGTTGTTAAGGCTGAAAATGTTGAAAAATATTCTACAGTTGAAGGCCTCGCAGGTGCTTCTATCTGTGCTGAAGCTGAATCGGCAGGCGAAACCATCGCAACTACAGATGCAACCTTCGCAGGTGCAAAATATACCGCTGTATCCACTATGGCAAACGCTATTATGGAAGTTGCGGCAGGTACATCCGACGGTTGTGTGGTTGACTTTGTTACCTCAATCGGTATGATCGGTGAAGGCACTGATTACTCCGGTCTTGCTGTTGTGGAAGCATACGAATTCTCCCCGGAATACTACGGTATCGCATTCCGTAAGTCTGAACCTAATACTGTTGCTGAATTCCAGAAGGCTATCGATGAGCTGATGGCAGACGGTACTATCGACGCTATCGCAGCTAAATATAAGCTCGAAGGTCAGCTCGTTAAGTAATCAATCAGATAAACTTCCAATTAAATCCAAATATATGGCAGAAAACGGCAGGGGAACTCTCTTGCCGGATTTTGCTGTTTTGTAAGGGTTAACAAATAATAATTTTCGGAGAATAATTATGTCATTCGGACAGATCACGCTCGATTTGCTTGAAGCTTTCGGGCAGAACATACTCGTTTTTGTATTTACTTTGCTCGGTGCTATTCCGCTGGGATTAGTCATCACATTCGGTACTATGTCGAATCTCGGCTGGAAGATATATCTTCCGGGCGGGAAAAGTGTGATGATCTACCCGATTCGTGCCATTGCAAAGACTTTTGTTTGGATCATTCGCGGAACTCCTCTTATGCTACAGCTTTTTGTGGTTATGTATGTTCCCGGGCTTGTTTTCGGAACGCCTATGAAGTCACGCCTTACCGCTGTGCTGATTGCGTTTATCATTAACTATGCCGCATATTTTTCAGAGATATATCGCGGTGGTATCGAAGCTATTCCTCATGGACAGTATGAAGCAGGACAGGTTCTCGGTATGACAAAATCGCAGGTCTTTTTTAAGGTAGTGCTGTTTCAGGTAATCAAACGTATCGTACCTCCAATGGGTAACGAAATTATTACACTTGTAAAGGATACATCACTTGCGAGAGTTATCGCCTATGCTGAAATTATCAGATCGGCTGAAAGATATGCCTCACAGGGACTTATTTGGCCGCTGTTCTACACCGGTGTCTACTTCCTTGTATTTGTTGGAGTGCTGACACTGCTTTTCGGTTGGCTTGAAAGAAAGATGGATTACTATAAGGGCTGATGTACGGAGGTGTGGAATGTCTGAAAAAATACTTGAAGTAAAAAATATACATAAAAGCTTTGGAAAAGTAGAAGTCCTCAAAGGCATAGATTTTACCTTGAATAAAGGCGAGGTTCTTGTTATAATCGGCTCATCCGGAAGCGGAAAAACTACTCTGCTGCGCTGTCTTAATTTTCTTGAAGAAGCAGGTGAGGGTGAAATTGCTGTTGCCGGAAATGTCATTTATAAAGCAGGCGCAAAGCAGAATGAAACCGAAATTCGCAAAAACAGACTGCATTTCGGACTCGTATTCCAGTCGTTTAATCTGTTTCCGCAGTATAATGTTCTGCGAAATGTAACTCTTGCACCCGAATTGCTCGAATTTGAAAGACTGAAGGCAGAATGTAAGGCAGATAAGTCACGCTCTCTCAAGGATGAAAAGAAAAAAGTTGCCGGTGAGATAGAAGAACGTGCGCGTGAGATAATCAAAACTGTCGGACTTGAAGAAAAGCTGGCAAGCTATCCGTGCGAATTGTCGGGCGGTCAGTGTCAGCGAGTAGCTATAGCTCGTGCACTTGCAATGTCACCCGATATTCTTTGCTTTGATGAGCCAACCTCTGCACTTGACCCTGAGCTTACCGGAGAAGTGCTTAGAGTTATCCGAGAGCTTAAAACGACCGGAAGAACAATGATCGTTGTAACTCACGAAATGGAATTTGCACGTGGAGTTGCAGACCGTGTGATCTATATGGCTGATGGCGTTATTGAGGAGCAGGGTACACCGGATGAGGTTTTTGAAAATCCAAAATCTGAGAAAACAAAAGCTTTTTTGGCTAAGTCTGCAATCAAGGGATAATAAATAAAGTAAAGGCTGTTGTATTAAGGAAGAAATTCCAAAAATGCAACAGCTTCTTTTCTATATTGAAATTTTGGTTTATATCTTGTATCAGACACCTGTTTGTGATATAATAATAGAATAAAATGGGTGAATTGTGAGTATGAAAGGGTGACTTACATGAAGTGTGATCACGGCTTTTTGGGACGAGTCTTTTCAGTCATGCGCCGACGTGATGATCTGCCTGAGATGACGCTTCCGCTTGCTGTATTGCTTATTTTCGGCGTGGCGATATTCTCGTCTGCCGGAGCAAAGCTTGCCTCTCCTGCGGCTGAAACAATGCAATATTTGCATTTTGTTCCGCAAAATTTTGTCGGAGCAGTTGCCTGTTTGCCTTTTCTCCCGCTTTCTGCCTGCCTATTCGCACTTATAATATTGCTTTGGCGGAGATTTGCTTCACTTCTTGCTACTCCCGTTACCTTTGCTGTTATGCTTGCGTTTGGTGTTGATATGTTTACAACAGTAGTAATAAGCGTGTCGGTTTTGCTCGTTGCGTATGTCTATGCAACCTCACTTATTTCAAGGGAAAACAGATTTCGCAGAATAACATCATTAACTATTGCTATCGCCCTGTGCATTTTTCTTACGCTGGTTGCGTGGATAGGCTTGAATTTTGAGAATTTTTCGGAATTCACTGAGGCATATATGTCTGAGGTACCGACACTCATAGGACGGTTGTATTCGTCGTATGTAAACAATGTTGCGGGAGGAGCTACGGAAATTCCTGCGTTTTATCTTGATAAAATGGCACGGGAGCTGTTTGTGATGTGCCCTGCATATTTGGGTGTGCTGTCTATTTTGCTTGCGTGGTTCACAGATTATCTGGCTTGTTCGGCATTCAAAATACTCGACTGCGAAGATGTGTTTATCGAAATCACAAATAAGATAACTTTGCCGTTCAGCTACGCAGTAGTTTATTCCTCGGTATTGGTTATGTCATTTTTCACATCGTCAGAGTATAACCCAATGCTGTTCGTTATGCTGAAAAGTGTGCTGTATGTCATGCTTTTGCCTTGTGCTGCTGTTGGTGTGAGAGGACTTATGCACTCACTTGAGGATAAGCTGTATTATCTCACAAGAGAAAAGGTTCTCGCAGCTATGATATTGGTGTTCGCATTTGCGTTTTTAGGAATTTCACCGTTTCTTCTTGCTACATCGGCTATAGGAGCAGGTGTCGTTATTAAAGAAAAATTGGTGAAAGAAAAGCCCGATAAAGAATAGTTTTTTGCGTTCACTGTCTGTGTTTTTGCCGTCAGACTGAGTAAATTGTCGAAGCAATATTGAAATTACCGATATTATCCTTGATTTATCTTTAATATATCCATTAGTAAATTAGGAAAGGGCACACACTATGCCAAAAAACAGTAAACGAAATAATGAACTGCGCGGAGTCCGAGGTGAGACTGCTGCTGTGTTCGGCATAGGCGGATTTTTGACGCTCGTGCTGCATATGCTGATCACGTCGAAAACAGAGATTAACCCGATTTTTTGCGGATGCTGTCTGATTGTGCTTTATTCGGGAATTGGTGCGATGGTGTATTATTTTCTCGAAAAACGTCCGCTGAGTAAGGCTCGTGATGAAGCTCTTGCACCCGTTATGGGTAGAATAATGTTCGATGCGGTAGTAAAAATGAATACGCCCGTCTTTATCTGTGACGCTAACGAAAGAATAATATGGTACAATACCGCTACAGAGGCACTGTACTCTACAAAAAATAAGCTGTATGGCGAATCTGTGTCGGAGCTTTTCGGAGTAACTCTTGCAGATATCAGAGGTGCAGGAAACGAAAAGGGCGCAAAAATCACCTGCGAGGGTCGTTCTTTTCTTGCTAAATATAACCATATTAAAACCGATGATAACGATTTCGCACTTGTTATGACTGCTGAAACGACTGAACTTGACGAAATGAGCGAGAGAATGGCCGGCAGTGAGCTTGTTGTATGCTACATCATTATAGATAATCTTGACGAAATGATGCAGTATAATAGCGAACAATATCGTCCGGCAGCTGCGAAAATAGACGATGTTCTGCGTGATTGGGCAGATGATTACGGTGGTATTTTGAAGGAGTATGAACGAGATAAATACCTCTTTATCACAGAAGCCAGGGTGCTTGACGAGCTGATTATGCAGAAATTCGACATTCTCGACCGTGTGAGAGCAGTTAAGGTGGGTGACACAAATCTTCCGCTGACTATCTCGGTTGGTGTGTCGAATATTCACGGATCGTATGAGGATAAGGAAAAAGCGGCTCATGCAGCTCTTGATATGGCTTTGCAAAGAGGTGGCGACCAGGCTGCCGTAAAGGGTGATTCTTCGATCGATTTCTACGGTGGTATCACAAAAACAGTTCAAAAACGCACGAATGTACGCGCCAGAGTCGTATCAAATGAGCTTATGTCTGCCATGAAGGAGGCCTCAAACGTACTCATAATGGGTCATGCCTATGCTGATTTTGATGCATTCGGTGCGTGTGTCGGTCTTGCGAGAATCGCTATGTTTTGTGGTGCGAAGGTAAATATCGTTATAAATATGGCTGACCGCAATCTCATGGGATGCCGTGCAATACTCGATCATGAAAAGGATTTTCTCGGAGTGCTTGTGAATTCATCAACTGCACTTGACCTTCTCGAAACAGGCACACTTGTAATTGTTGCAGATGTAAACGACTTGAGCAGAACAGAGGCTCCCGAGCTTGCATACAGAACCGAAAAACTCGTTGTGATAGACCACCATCGTAAGGGTGCTGAATTCAAGCGTGAGCCTGACGTTGAATATATCGAGCCTTCTGCTTCGGCAACCTGTGAGATAGTTGCAGAAATGCTTGAACAGGTACTTCCGAAGGATGATCTTTCGGCTTCCGAAGCGAATGTAATGCTTGCGGGAATTACACTCGACACAAACCAGTTTACAAAAAATACGGGAACACGCACATTCTCGGCAGCAATGTACCTGAGAGATAGAGGAGCAGATCCTACAGCTGTTCAGCAGTTGTTCAAGGAATCATTTGACGACTATATGCGTGAAGCAAAGTTCCGTCAGAATGTTGAGGTCTACAGAAATGCCTGCGCTATTACGATAGTTGACGATCCCGGAAGTGCTGACCGTGCAATCGCTGCAAAGGCTGCTAATAATCTCCTGAAGGTTGACGGTATCCATGCGTCATTTGCAATAATTCGCCTCGGTGATACATTGCATATTTCTGCACGTTCTTCAGGAAAGATCAATGTTCAGCTGATTATGGAGGATCTTGGCGGTGGCGGACATTACGATACTGCTGCTGCTCAGTGTAAAGATATGACAGTAGAACAGGTCATCTCTGATCTCAGAAATGCTATAGACAAGCATATCTAATATGGATTTGCTTGAAATATATGGCAGAAATACAAAATAAGTATTTATCTGCCCAATAAATAAGAAAAAACAAACCACTATATAACGGAGGACATGAAAATGAAGGTTGTATTATTACAGGATGTAAAGGGACAGGGTAAGAAGGAACAGATCATTGAAGTATCTGACGGATATGCAAGAAATTTCCTTTTCCCGAAGAAGCTTGCTGCTGAAGCAACACCTAAGATAATGAACGATATCAAGAATAAGGAAGCTGCAAAACAGCATAGAATCGAGCTTGAAAAGCAGGCCGCAAGAGAAACTGCCGAAAAGTTCCAGGGAATAGTAGTAAAGATTAAGGTTCAGCAGGGCGCAGCAGACGGAAAATTCTATGGCTCTGTAACCACAAAGGATATTTCCGAAGCACTCAAGGCTCAGTTTGGTATTGATGTAGATAAGCGTAAGATGGTGCTGAACGAAAATATCAAGTCATACGGCAACTACAGCGTTGACGTAAAGCTCTATCCCGAAATTTCCGGAAAGCTGAACGTTCTCGTTCATGCGTGAGATATAGATTAAATCTTATCTTAACGAAAGGAGGCGTTTCTCATGAACGGCGAGCTTGACAGACGTATGCCGTTTTCGCTTGAAGCAGAACAGTCATTGCTTGGTTCGATACTCATTGATCCGGCTTGCATGGACGAAATAGCTGTCATAACATCAGCGGACGATTTCTATATGCCCGAACATTCGGAAATATTCCGTGCGATGCAGTCGATGTATCTCAAATCTAAGAATATCGACGTTGTAACTCTCATTGAGGAGCTTGTACGCTCCGGAACATACGATGAATCCGGTGGACGTGAATATCTTCGCCTTGTTGCCGATGCTGTTCCGACTGCTGCGAATGCAAAGGACTACGCAAGAATCGTCAGAGATAAAGCTATCCTTCGTGAGCTTATAGCAGCCGGTGAAGATATTTCCGAAGTAGCTTATGCCGGTGATGATGAGGCTGAAACCTTAGTCGAATATGCTGAATCTAAAATATTCAGAATTGCTGAGGGCAGAGAAAATAAGAATTTTGTACATATCCGTGATGCGCTGATTCAGGTTTATGATAGACTTACTAAGCTCTCACAGAACCCCGATTCGCTGCGAGGTACTCCAACCGGCTTTGATGCTCTTGATAATGTCATCGTCGGTATGAATAATTCCGACCTTGTTCTTGTAGGTGCACGTCCCGGTATGGGTAAAACCTCGTTCGCTATGAATATCGCTACGGAAGCTGCCATCAAAACGAAAAAAACTGTGTGCGTATTCAGCCTTGAAATGTCGGCGGAACAGCTTGCAAATCGTATGCTTTCAAGTGAAGCACAAATCGATAGCTATAAAATGCGTTCCGGAAATCTTGAAGCAGAGGACTGGAATGCTATCGCTCATGCATCCTCACGCCTTTCAGAAACCGATATTTTGATCGATGATACACCGGGTATTACAGTTACAGCTATGAAATCAAAGCTCCGCAGAGTTAAAAATCTGGGACTCGTTATCATTGACTACCTCGGACTTATGCAGGGCGATGGTCATAAGGATAACCGTGTACAGGAGGTCAGCGAAATTTCCAGAGGTTTGAAGCTTCTTGCAAAGGAGCTGAATGTACCTGTCGTATGCTGTGCTCAGCTTTCCCGTGGCCCCGAAAACAGACCCGACAAACGTCCTATGCTTTCTGACCTTCGAGATTCCGGTGCAATCGAGCAGGACGCAGATATAGTGCTTTTCCTCTACAGAGATGAGTATTATAAGGAAGAAACTGTCGATCAGTCGGTTGCGGAGGTTATCGTAGCGAAAAACCGTCACGGTTCACTTGAAAAAGTAAAGCTTGGATGGATAGGTCGATTTACAAAATTCACAAACCTTGCCCGTGAAATGGGCGAAGGCTGATTTTCTGTTCGGGTTTATCGCCGGTGCTGCTCATCGCTGTAATTAGCTTTTTAATTGCACTCGGCAAATTAAAAATTATTTGGATGAAAAAATGCACATTTTACCAGAAATACACTCTCCCGATGACTTGAAACGGTTAAATTCCGATTGCCTTGACGAGTTGGCGGGTGAGATAAGACAAACGATAATCGAAACAACGGCAAAAAACGGCGGTCATCTTGCATCGAATCTCGGTATGGTCGAAACTACGATAGCTTTGCACCGTGTTTTCAACTGCCCGGGAGATGCGTTTGTGTTTGATGTGAGTCACCAGTCGTATACTCATAAGCTTCTGACAGGACGGTATGATAAATTTTCGACTTTGCGTGAAGCCGGCGGACTTTCAGGATTTACTAATCGTGATGAAAGCGGATTCGATCTTGTTACAGCAGGACACAGCGGATCATCTATTTCTACAGCTATAGGTGTTGCTGAAGCGAATAGGCTCAAGGGAAGCAGTGCGTGGACTATTGCGGTCATTGGTGATGGTTCGTTTACAAACGGCATGACCTATGAAGCTCTGAATCAGCTTGCCGCACGCGACCTGAGGCTTATCATCGTGCTTAACGATAACCAAATGTCGATTTCAAAAAATGTCGGAGGTCTTTCAAAGTACCTTGCGTACATTAGAATAAGCGAAGGATATTTCAACTTCAAATATCATGTTAAGCGAGCACTGTACAGAATACCGAAAATCGGCAACGGAATGGTGAGCGGTGCAAGATTTCTGCGTGATGTTGTCAAGCGTATGACAAATTCCGAAACATGGTTCGAGTCGTTCGGACTTGAGTATATCGGAACTGCAAATGGCAATAATATTACACAGATGACTTCCGTTTTGACAGAAGCGAAGAATAAAAATTGCCCTGTTATCGTGCATATAAAGACTAAAAAGGGGCTTGGATACGCACCCTCTGAGGAGCATCCCGAAAATTATCACAGCGTTGGCAGATTTTCTCCCGACGGTGATGTTGATTTGAATGTAAGCACACCTCAAACGATAACATTTACGGATATCGTTGGTGGCGAGCTTGTTCGTGCTGCCGAACGGAATACTCATATATGCGCTATAACTGCCGCTATGACTGACGGTTGCGGACTTTCTGAGTTTGCAAAACGCTATCCTGACAGATTTTTTGACGTTGGTATAGCGGAGGAGCATGAAGTTACAATGGCGGGCGGTCTTTCACTTGGTGGTATGCTTCCCGTGGCTGTACTTTATTCTACGTTTGCACAGCGTACCTTTGATCAGCTTTGGCATGATGTAGTGCTTCAAAGAACGCAGGTCGTGATATGTCTGAGCCATTGTGGACTTGTTCCGGGAGATGGTGTTACACATCAGGGAATATATGATGTTTCGCTATTTTCATCACTTGATAATACCATTATTTTTTCGCCCGATAATTACGAAAGCTGGCGATGGGCGTTTAATAAAGCTTGCAAATTTTCCGGTACATCGATAATTCGTTATCCAAAAGGTTGTGAAGCGAAGTATTCCGATGAAATCACATGGAAGCGTGAGGAAAATTATAAATTATGCGTGATTTCCAAAGAGGAAATTGCCGATAAAAAGAATTTCCTTCTGCTGACCTACGGTAGAATTGCGAAAAATGTCGTGTCAGCAGTGTCGAAGGTCGCTGAGAATTGCAATGACTATTCCTTCACCGTTGTTGTTTTTGAGCAGATAAAACCGCTTCCGCTTAATGATGAGCTTGTCGAAATATCAAATAGTGCAGATAAGCTGCTATTTGTGGAAGAAGGCGTTCGTGCAGGCGGAATCGCAGAAAAATTTGCGTCTGACGAAAGAATAATGAAGAAAACTGCTATTCATGCGATTGAAAATACACGCATACCGCATGGTGATATAGATTATCTCATGAAATTCAGTGGACTCGATGTAGATGCGATTGCTGACAGAATAATGCACGAG
>CAYSEF010000045.1:0-15866 GCA_964430105.1 uncultured Ruminococcus sp.
CATTATTTTGCCTTTCGTTAGGTTTGGGTAAAGCACTGCGTCTTGCGTCGGGCTTTAAGTAATCATTGCAGGGGAGAATATGGAAATTCAATCTGCGTTCTCGCTCAGCCAAATCGAAACTCTGGACTGAATTTTCTTTGCACAGTCGTCAACCATACCCTGACCTGCTAAGTATGCGGAGATTTCCTCGTATATTATATCGGTCACAGCGGACGGAAGTCTGTCAGAAAGGCGCATACCTTCACTGTCGAGATATTCAATACCCTTGATTATTGTTTTTTCATCCCATTCTTCAAGCGTATATGGCGCTGTGCTAACCGGAATGCCTATAGAATCGTACATCTTCGCCTCCTCATCCTCGAAATATTTTCCGTCCTCGTATCTGCGGTACATTTTACCTTGGCTTCTATAGACATTTTCCGTATATAAGTCTTTCATCGCGGTAGTACCCGGTCCGCTCATCCACATACCGTAGTCGTTGTGCATAAATGCTTTAATAAATTCCCAACAAGTCTCGGGATTTTCTGCCATATCCGTCATAACAAATGCCATCCTCGAAAACAGTACTGCTCCGCTGTCTCCGTCGGTAGGAAAGCCTATCAGCTTGAAATCATCCGTGCCGAATAAATACTTCAGTCCCAGCAGTCCTTCACCGAAGCTGAATTCGCGCAGAGGGACTGTTCCGTCTTTGTGATAATAATACCAGTCGGAATACGCCACTTCACCGATTTCAGTTCTTTCATATTCTTCATCTGTCGGCAAAGATTGTAAAAATTCCAAATAACGTCTGAACAAAGGTGAATCAAACGTACAGACCGCGTTTTCGGTATCACAGAATATGCCATATACGCTTTCCATGTACTCAGAGGCAAATTCCTGTGTCAGACCGAACATAAGATTCGCGCCGTACTGTTCCGTGAAGTCGAGAAATTCTTCAAACGTCCATGTATCTCCGTCTGCGTATTCACCCAAAATTTCATTCGTGGAAAGAATAGAACTAAGGAAGAAAAACGGTGTAATCCCCCACATCTTACCTTCATTATCAGTAAAAGCGTTTTGGACACATCCGAAAACTGTGTCGGGATTTACCGTGTCATCCGATTCAAAGTACGGCGTGAGATCGGTATACAGTTTATTCTCGACGAGCTGTGTTATTTCGGTGTCATTCGGATTTCCGAATACGATATCCGGCGAAATTATACCGTTCATGATATCCGTCACAAGCATCCAAGCACCGCCGTCAGGATTTTCATAACTGTTGTATATACTGTAGTCGTGAATGATCACGCTCACGTCTTTTTCAGCCTGATCGTATGCGATGACCTGTGCATAAATATTGTCTTCAAGCGCATATGCGTGGGCAAATTCGATCACAGTTACTTCGGCAAGATCAATATCCTCCGCAGTACGGTAGAATACGGGAGATACGATCCTCTCGCCGTCATTGTATACGGTTTTATTGAAAAGCATCAGATCTTCAGTATATGCCGCACTGAATTCGCTTCCATCTGCGGCAATACCCATTAATTTCATCTCGGCGTTGTTTCTGATACCTGAATTTACATAATCAAGAAGAACCTCTTCGCTGACACTTCCGTCAGCGTTCAGCAGTACTCCATATACCGCGTCAGAAGTGTTATAGTAGAAGTTATATCCGGTGTCATCTTCGTCTGTATGCTTGGCAAAAGAAATTTTCTCCGCCGCCATATCAATGGATGTGATTTCTTTTATTTCGCCGTTTGCTTTGTCGAGCTCAATGAAATATTTACTTCCCTGCCGCGACAGGCAACCATACACTTTACCGTCATTTCCGCAGTCAAGACTGCTTATGAAATCTGTAAAATAGAAATTCTCTTTCAGTGTAAGATCGCTTCCTACCACCACCCCAATGCTCTCGTTCCCGAGCCAGATATCACCGTCGCCGTCTTCAAGGAGATATGTAAAATTATAGTCAGCACCCGCGCCTAACAGATCGCTAACGGCAGTTTCCGATATTATTTCACCACTCGAGCAGTCTCGTTTCACCAGAACTGTATCACTCTGATCTTGTTCTATATAAAGAAGGTACTCTTTTTCAATCATACCAGCTGCGATATATACAGGATTGTCGGAAGAAACAGCGGTATTTCCGATGACTTCACCGTTCAGATCAAAAGTAAACAGCTTATAATTGTACAAAACATTGATACTCCCGTCATCGCTTGTCTCATCCTTCGTGATACTGCCGACAACTGTAAGATTACCCGTATATTCGTCATAAAATGGCGTCACTGATTCTTCGTATGAATATCCGTCGGGCATTTTACATTCAACAGGATCGTAGATGTTTGTTATTATCGTTGTTTTCTCCTTAGTTTCATCATATGACATATCATCTGTTTCTTCCACTTTACATGAAACTAATTGTACAGCTATAAGCAGAGTTAATAATACTGAAAGCAGTTTGTCTTTCAAATTTTTCTCCTTTTAGATATTCAATATGATAATTGTATATTGTTTATCAGACCTTGGTGGGCTTATATGTATTAGTCCTGAGCATTAGACTTTTACATCTTTTATTGCATTACAATCTTACCATCTGAGATGGTATAATCATCGTCACCGATAACAATCACATCGTATGCTATTCTCTCAACATCCAATATCTCATTATCTTTATACACCACCTTGAATCTGTATTCCGTACAATACGAATGTTCACTGTGTGCAGTATTGTACTTTACTATTATACCTGTGTTATACACATCATCTTTCTCATGTTTTATATCTAGATATAATATTTCAGTTTCAATACCGTTTTCATGAAGATTATGATATGTACTATCGTAATTTAAAGGGTCTACAAGCCATGAATCGCTATTTTTTAATATATCAGAGTAATATTTTTCCATTTTTTCAAAACGATTTTTGAAATTATCGGCAGTTAATCCTGAATAACGGGTTTCAAAATAGTGATTCAGATTTTTTATCGCTTGTTCCTCAGCAGCCTTCGCGTTGCTACACCCTGTGAGCAACAGAATGAAAGTTAATGATACGACCAATATTTTTATCATAATATTATTTAAGGATTGTATTCAAAACCTTCAGCAAGCATTTCCTCACTCTCTATATATTTTGAGAAATCGAATGAAACAAGTGACTCATCACTCGGCATATCCTCTGTATTATTAATCACCAGATCTACACCGTTAACACCAGAAGATTCCATCTCGATAACAGATAAATCATAAAGAGCATCAATGTCAATTTCGCACAATCCCATTGTTGAAACCGAAGCGCGCTCAGCAAGATCGGCGATCACATCACGGCTTATATTAAAATCGCTGATAACTTCAGAGATACTCCATCTTCTCATATCCCCATCGAATGTTGTAGAGTTTCTACTAAGTGATACACTATCTTTAGCTGCTATCCAATCTTCATACGAATTGGATTTTTTTATCCATGCAGAAAGACCACTCTTAAAATTAAGTAGATATGCCCGCATCAACGTTTCTTCTACTCTATCTGAAGTATAATATCCTTCTGCATCATCACCATATAACGCCTCTGTATTGTAATCATAGAAATAATATACTGATCCATACATCGAATTAATCTCATCAATATATTCACGAGGAACATCGTTATCCTTTATATATGTGAGTATATTAATATCTTCCGGATCGCTGTAATTTTCGGTCCACTCTTGAAATGCTTCGTAACCGATATATTCGATAAGCTTCCCAGAAAACTGATGATATGACGCATCAATTATCGTTCCATTCTCTAGTATAACGCAGTGTTCACAAGGTGGCAGGTTACCGCCAACTCCACTTTCACTTGTTACAGATATATCTTCACTTTTATGTATATTTAAAATGGTTTCTTCGTCTGCAATATTGGGAGTTGTTTGCTCGATAGTGTTTAAAACTTCTTTATTTTCAACTACACTTTCGACGAATTCTTCATTAGTACTGTCCAGAACCACTTTGTTAGTTGTTTCCGACGAACAGGCTGTAAATGAGAATAGAGTTATAAAAGATATAACAAAGCTGATTGATTTTATTTTAACTGATAACATATAATTTTCCTCCATTAATTATAAAATGCTGCCGGATCTCTATATGTCCCACTTGCATATATATCAATATGCAAATGCGGTCCTGTTACCCCACCGGTTTGTCCGACTTTCCCTATGTTCGTACCTTCACTAACTGTTTTATTTCCAGTCACAGTACTTGAATATGATGCCATATGTCTATATGTAATTGTAAAGCTATCTGACACAATACTGATGTAATTACCAGAGCTGTTGTCCCAACCTGTTGAATATGATTCAGCATCACTTATGCTATAAATATTAGTTACACCATCACTACCTGCATAATCTATGCCATAATGACAGTCTCGTGTATAAGAACTACCATTAGAATAAACTCTCCAACCAAATTCGGATGTGACTGTCAGTGATGATAACGGTGAACTATAACCATAACTCTGATAAGTCGATTTGGGTGTTAATTTTAAAGTACAAGCCAAACTCGTACTGGGAACAGTACTCATAGAACTTGATGAATATCTTTTCGCATAATTATTAGCCTCCATATTATACCCAAATTTATCTCCGGCATTCATAGAGAGTGATTTGGTACCTGATGGCATAGAATATGGTTCTCGAGTTATTCCTGTTGAAGTAACAACTTGCAAAGTACTTGATGCAATGTAATTATCACTATTATCTTTACAATTAAAACTAACTGTTATTGCACTTGCATAAACAGGCAGAGTTATTAGAAATACAATCAGTAATAAATACGAACATAATATTTTATTTCTATTTTCATAAATTCCCTCCATGAATTTCTATTTTAGCATAGTTTTTTATATATAAACATTTATCAAGGATTAAATATCCACATTGGACTCACCTACTTATTAAAAGATTATTTCTTGAAACAACTTATGACTTTGGGCAAGTTTTATAAGCAGTATCACTCTCGGATTCACTCATACCATTTCTTGTAACTGTAATCGAGAAAACCGACTTGTAATTTACTTCAGAATATCCGTTAAAATCAACTGATAATGCCATATATCCGGTCGTAACAGTATCACTGTCCTGCCCAACATAAATCCAGTTGTCACCAGACTGCCTATAAACTGTCAATGTACCTGTAATTTTTGTCGTTCCGCTTTTACCTACGATGCTTGCTGAAGCATTACCACTTGTCCCATTAAATGACATGTCATTTACTATGGTTGCAATATTATCCCATAAAGGTTCAATAGTTTCTGGGAGTGCTGCAGATGTACTCATCCCTGTTGTAATTATGAGTACACAAGCCAAAATAACGGAAATCATTTTTTTCATGTCAATATTCCTTTCTTTTTATGTCAGATTTTTGGGCTTCTGGTATATATAACGGTTATGGCACAGATGCATCTCACCTGATATAAAAATTTTTTATATAAAAATTTTTTCGCAAAAAAATTTTATAAAGGGCCTGTTGCACTAAGCAAGCCCCCCATAACACAAAACGACCGGGTTGTCCGAAAAGGATAGCCCGGTCGCAGCTTTCGTGGTATAATAGAGTCGACCAAAACCCTACCGGAAAGCAGGTACAGTATAACATAATGAGAAACAGAAATCAAGTAGTAATTCCCCTGGATCTGGGAATTCGAATCGACGAAAAAGATCCCGTACGCAAACTGATCGAAATCTGCGACGAACTGAATTACACCGACCTGTACAGAACATACCTCCGAAAGTGGAGAAAAATCGATCCCCGTACCATGTTCGAGCTTCTCGTGTTCGCGTACATGAACGGAATCTATTCCAGCCGCGATATCGAAGCCGCCTGCCGCCACGATATCCGATTCATGTGGATTCTGCAGAACGAACCCGTGCCGGATCACACCACCATCGCCAGATTTCAGAACGAGCGTCTGACAGGCGTGATGGAGGATTTGTTCTATCAGCTGACAGAAAAGCTTTATCAGATGGGGGAGTTGTCCTACAAAAATATGTTTGTGGACGGCACCAAGATCGAAGCCAATGCAAACCGCTATACCTTTGTCTGGGCAAAAGCAGTGGCAAAGCAGCTGGAAAAACTGGAAGTCCGCATTGCCAAGGAAGTCCCGGAGGTGGCTCTGCGGTATGGTCTGTTCGCGGATACATCTCTGGAAGACTGTCTTGCGCATTTACAGTAAGTGGCGAATCTTGTCAATCTCAGCTTTGTCAGCGGAAAAGGCAGGCACAAAACGCAGCTGCAGAGAGATATCGAGCTTCTCACATCCTTTTATGAGAGAAAAGAAGGCTACAAAGAGCATCAGAACACCCTCGGCAAGCGGAAAAGCTACTCCAAAACCGATCATGATGCCACATTCATGCGTCTGAAAGAAGACCATATGCAGAATGGACAGCTGAAACCGGCGTACAACGTGCAGATCGGTGTGGAGAGCGAATACATCATCGGTCTGGGACTGTTCCCGAATCCAACTGATACCACCACCCTGCCGCCGTTTCTGGACAGGGTACAGGAGATGTCCGGGCACAAGGTGGAAAACATCACCGCAGACGCAGGGTATGCCAGTGAGGAAAACTATACCTATCTGGAACAGAACGGACAGAAGGCATACATCAAGCCTGCGGATTATGAGATGAGAAAGACACGGAAGTTCAGGAAGGATATCTATCGTGTGGAAAACATGCCGTATGATCCGGAAAGTGACAGCTTTACCTGTCCAAATGGGAAGAAACTGCTCCACACATACGATACCCACCCCAAATCTGAAAACGGTTTCAGAAAGACAAAGCAAAACTATATCTGTGGAAGCTGTGCCGGATGTCCGCACCGGGAGAAGTGTTTCAAGGGACAATACGAAAACCGGAAGATATCGCTGTCTCAGACCTTTGTCAGACAGAAACGTGAAGCATCGGAGCGGATCAATACACCGGAGGGAATCCAGCTGAGAGTTAATCGCTCAATACAGGTGGAAGGAGCATTTGGGGTAATCAAGGAAGATTATGGATTCAGGAGATTTCTCACCCGGGGAAAACGGAAGACGGAGACACAGTTTTTCCTGCTTGCTTTTGCGTACAATATCCGTAAACTTTGCAATAGATTGGAAACCGGGCGATTTGGCGTAGCTTTATTTGATGTGGATGTAGCTTGATTGGATGAAAATATGCTTGCAGGTACACAAAAAGGATGGATTTGACTCCACCCTTAGATTTGTGTGCATTTTTTATTCTGTTTGATTTGCTGAGGAACTTGCGACAGTTCCTAATTTAATTATATAATCTTTCTGCTAACTCAATTAAATAATCACAAGACACATTATAACTAATGAGTGAAAAAATATAACGATCCTCCCACAATAATATGTTCATTCCATCTTCATAAGAACAAATATATGCCTTAACATTTCTATTCAAAATAATTTCTTCAAGAACATAGTCAGTGTTGTCGATTTTCATCTCATTGGAATCATAAACCTTCTGTTGATATATAATTCGATCTCCTTGCGGTCTCGTCATTACATACATCCCAAGTGTCTGTGTTTCTGAAACAATTTCAATGTTCCATCCTTCATCTAGTGGTGGAATTATTATTTCTTCAATGATATTCGGATATTCGATTTCACTATCATTCACAAGCAAAATACCTACATACTTATCATACCATGTTACGATAACATCAAAAAATGCTGCCCTCACTGGCTGAATACTCATTGCTACTCCAAAAACGATAGTGCATACAAGTAAACAAGCAACCGTAATTTTTTTCAGAACAATGACGCCTTGTGATTCTTGAACCGTCTTAAAGAACAATGCTCTTTTCACTCTCCGCGTTGTTTTCTGATCAATTTCAATGTTTTGTGTGTCAAGTTGATCGTATTCCGAAACATCTTCATCAAGACATGCTTTTGAGGCAAGTTTCATTATAATATCGAAATCGGTATTGTCAATCATTTTTATATGCCTCCATCTCTTTTTTAATTCTTATTGTATTTCTCTGTATGATAGTACCTACGGTAGACACATTCATCCCGATTATGTCAGCAATTTCTGTATTCTGCATATTGAAATAATATTTCATAAGCATTATATCTTTAGCCGGCATTGGCAGAGCTTGAATCTTTTCGGTGACTATTTTTACCATTTCTTTCATTATAAAATCGTTCTCTACATTTACATCCGAAGCAGTTTCAGAAATAAATCCCTCTCTGTCATTATTCTCTTTTTCCATGCTCAAAGAAATAAATTCAAACTTGTCTCTTTTATCGAGCATATCAAAACAAGTGCTTCTGGTATATATAACGATTAAACGCTTTATTTCATCTTCATCAATTCCGATAAATTTATTTCGATATTTTATTATTTTTATAAATGTATTTCCAAGAGCATCTTCTGCATCCTGATTGTTTCGCATGATTTTATATGCAATGGCTTTTACTTTAGATGAGTACTTTGAGTATAAGCTACTCACAATCTCTCGTTCATTTTCATCTTCAATGTCATCAATAGCCATTAATATACTAATCACAAAGTTTTCTCCTGTTCTTTTTGCTATATATAATTAGTATATCATGGATTCAAACGACATGTCAATGTAAAAATATATAGAAAAGTCTACTTTTTTATATATTTTATTTCATGAATTTGCAGATATTCATTGACAAAATTATACTTTATATGATATGATTTATGTAGTATTTCCTAGCTTATTCAGGAATAATACACTTATTTTATCGTTGTCTCAAAAAGTAGACATATTGAGACAAAACTCAGCGTTTTCTGCGTTTAGTCAGTTCAAGTTCTTTTACTCGTCTGTAAAAAGTTGCCTTGCATATATTATATTTCTGCAAAATCTCCTCCAGTGGGATTTCTTTTTTGCCCATTGCTCAACTTCTTTGATAAAATCCTCCGAGACTTCTTTTACAGGGCGACCAAATTTTACACCCTTGGCTTTTGCCGCCGCAATACCAGCAGCTTGACGAGATCGAATGTTTTCACGCTCATTTTCTGCCACAAAAGATAAAAGCTGCAAAACCATATCACTTATAAACGTCCCTAAAAGATTTTTATCCCTTCTGGTATCGAGCAGCGGCATATCAATCACGACAATATCAACTTTTTTCTCTTTCGTAATGATACGCCATTGATTTTGAATTTCCTCGTAATTACGTCCCAAACGGTCAATGCTGAGGATATACAATGTATCGCCTTCCCTTAATCGTTTGATGAGTTTTTTATAATTCGGGCGGTTGAAATCTTTTCCTGACTGTTTATCAATAAATATTTGTGATCTTGGAACATCCACTTTTTCCATAGCTATTATTTGCCGATCCTCATTCTGATCTTGTGCCGAAACTCGGACATACCCAAATACTGCCATACATAACCTCCTGACTTTTTCTAAATTATTGTAAACAAAAAAGAGCCTTCGTATCGGGAAGCTCCTGCAAAATTATATTATTCTTTTCATCATCTCACAAGGCGTGTTATATATACTGTAAACACAAATTGTGAAACGTCTTATATGGTAACCTAAATTACTCAACTGTCATCCGAACAGACTGCGCGTGAGCCAATACGATTGTTTTAAACACAATTTTGAATCATCTTCTGCAAACTCCTTGATTTATATTTTCCCGAATGATATAATCTATTCGTAAATAATACGCAGGGAAACTGCATATGATATAACGGCAGAAAGGCATTAATTATATATTCCCAAAGGTATTGACATTTACCGTGTGGAATGATATAATATCATTGCTGAAATGCCAGTTTGTCCTCCGGTGTCCTTCGGGTCCGGGGGCTTTCTTATTGCGGAGGATTATACATAATGTCGGACAAGGAATATAAAACATATCGTCAGTTGATTACGATTCTGCGTGACAGAGGGATGGATATAAAGAAAGGTTCTCAGGGTTCCCGTGCGATGGAAATTCTGGAACAGGAGAATTTTTATAACGTCATAAACGGGTACAAGGATTTGTTTTTAGACCCTGCTTCTACCCCTGCCGCGGAAAAATATAAAGCCGGAACTACCTTTAACGAAGTGTACGCACTGTACAGCTTCGACCGTGATGTGCGGCATATTTATCTCAAGTATCTGCTGAAAGTTGAGAACACATTCAAGACGGTTCTTTCCCATGAATTTTCAGCGGTATACGGTCACGATAATTATCTGAAACTTGAAAATTTTGAGATCGGTCCATCTCCCGATCAGAAAGTATTGAAACGGATCGCAAGTATTAATCACCTTGATATAAGAAGTGATTTGCCGAAGATTCAGAAGCTGAGTTCCGAAGAAAACATTGGCTCTGTTATCAAACTGATCGGAGATATACAGCAGGAAATTGCACGGCAGATGAGCAAGCATCATCAAGTGGTTACTCACTATATGTCGCAGTATGGATATATCCCGCTTTGGGTGCTGGTCAATGTCCTTACGTTCGGCAAGATCACAACTTTCTACAGCCTTATGAAGTCCAATGATAAGATGACTGTGGCTCGGAAATTCGGTGTACAGAGTGCTGAACTTCATAAATACATGGATATGTGCAGCTTGGCTCGAAATAAGTGCGCTCATGATGAACGATTTTTTGATATCAAATTCCGCAAGAATCTGCATACACGCAGTATCGCAAATTTCAATGTACTCAATCTTTCCAGAGATGCAAGCGGTTCGTATCCGTCCGGCATCAATGATGCGTATGCCGTTGCGATCATATTCGCAATGATTCTGAATAAATCCGATATCAAGGAATTTGTTTCTTCGATGAACGGTGCTTTCCGTAAGCTGTCCAAGCAGTTATCAACGATTTCGATTGATGACGTGATGCAGATTATGGGGTATCCGACAACATGGGAAAATCTGACGAAACTGAGATGAATACGGTTCTGCAAAGTTGGGGCAAGCAGGGTCTTTGGTGCTCCAAACACAATATTTCTCAGGGCAAGCATCCCTGAAACCCTTTGATCGCAGAAAAATCTGCGGCTGCACTCCTACGGAGTTTATAGCATGAGCGTCATTACCAGCGTTCATGCTTTTTCTTTTGCTCATTATGATTCACCTCTTCCCTCTCCAGCATCCTGTCAATGTTCGATTTATGAAGCAGCAACACCTTCATTTCATCACGGGCAGTCCGGTATTCCGCATACGCCGCTTTCTTTTTCGACAGCAGATCGGCGTACTCTGCCTGCAAGGATTTCACCGTGGGCAGCTTCGTCATGCCTGATTCGTCAAAGGCTTTCTTCGATGCCTTGTGGAGCAGAATATCGCTCTCATGCTCGGCAAGAAACTTTTTTGAGTAGCCGGATTTGCGATATGCGGTGTAAACATCCCGTGTCTTTGAATAATTGATGATGTGCGTTTTCAGCACGGCAATCTCCGCCATGCGCTTTTCCGCTGACTTAATTTCATCGGATAGTCGATTATACTTTTCCGTCGCATCGGCGGCTTTCTGCTTCAGCACATCATAGTTTATCAAGCCATGCTCACGCAGATAATTCACCGTCTGCGCCATCTGCTTGATGTTGAATTTCTTCGCCCAATTTATATAGCCTGCGCCTTTGCCCTCACCCATTTTTCGTTGGATGTCAATGAGCAGAGAATCCTTCTGCGGTGCAAGCGGATCGCGCTTTTTCCTCGGCGTATGCTGACGTTCGCCGGAGAGAACCGCACGAATATCCGCTTCGGTGTAGCCTTTGCCGAGGGAGTTCATGCGGATGGAATTTTTGCAGTCGGAGTGTCGGAAGGTGATGTTCTTACCACGGCGAACGTAGGTATATCCGAATTCGTTCAGCGTTTGCAGAAAGGCATCAAAATCGGCCGGCTGTTTCGCCAGTATATCGTCAATAGCAACTCTGAGCAGTTCCCGGTGGGATGGCTTCTTCTTATCTCCCAGCCATTTGTCGTAAGTGCTGTGGGTGTACCGTTTCGGATTTTCAATGATCGACAGTCCGTGTTCCAGACAAATGATGTCACTTAATCGTCCGACAGCTCTGCCTGAACCGAGGAAGTCTTTGAATTTTCGTGTACAGTCCAGTGTGGTGGAATTGAAAATGATGTGGTTATGAATGTGTTTTTTGTCGATGTGTGTACAGACAATAAACGCGTGATTTCCTTTCATAAAACGCATGGCAAGTTCGTAGCCGATTTGGTTGGCTTCTTTGGGCGTGACTTCTCCGGGTTTGAATGACTGGCGAATTTGATAGGCGATCACATCACTTTTCTGCTCCCTTCCCGAACGGATGCTGTATTCACGCTTCGATAATGCAAATTCCGCTGCCGCTGTTGTGGGATCACATTCGTATGTGGAAATATATTCTCCATTTGCGGTTTTGTCTTTATTGGCAGAGTAGTCGATGCGTTCACCAAGGCATTGCAGGATGGACTTCCCTTTCAGATGGTGCATGGGAATGATTCGTGTTGTGGCGATTGGCTTCACCTCCGGTTATGAATTTCTTATGAAGTGATATTGAACAACAAAAAAACGAGAGCAGGAAAGATTTCCAAGCTCTCGCTTTTGCGTTTTTCTGTTGATTTTATTTGTTGTCATTTTCCTTATACCGTATCACCGGCACTTGCTTGGTGTGCGGTCTTTTGCCTTTCTTTACACGTTTCAGACAGAAGACCATATCGCCGGTACGTTCAAAATATCCGTCATGCCTGCTCCAACTCATACCACATTTGCAGTGCTGTAAGCCAATAAATTGCTGTTTCATCTTCCGTCCGCAGTTTGGACAGACCTTATTGCTCTTGCCCATTTGCATCTCCATTTACGATCTTATGAGTTATATTATACCATACAATTATGAAAATTTCGATAGAAAACAGCGGTAGATCATAAATCCACCGCTTTTCTATCTCAATATACAACATCCCACACAAACTGCGCCATCACTTCCGCCAGTACCACCAGCTTCACCGCAAGCATCGGGATACCGTAGGGACTGATAAGGAAAGCAATCACCAGCATCACGATCCCCTGCGGCACCGATACCCATATCATGCCAAGAATAGAGAGAACGAACAGCACACCGCTTGCAAGTCCGAATATCCACTCCGCCATGCAGAGCAGTCCGGAGCAAATCCAAAACACGATTTTCAGAAACAGCAGAATCGGCAGAAACAGAATCCGAAACGGCAGCATTACGAGAAATCTAAGCATATATTTTACCTCCAGTCTTTGTAAGAATAGGATACCATGTTTTTTGGCTTCCCGCAAGGATGTCAATCCCCATTTTCACAACGCTGAAAGTCTGTTCAATATCTCATTCGCCGCCTGCCACAAGCGTTCATGATTTTGGAGTATATCATCCAAATCCTCACCGTACAATCGCCCCGTTTGGTTCATTCTTTTGGCAATCTGATTCAAATTGTTGCTTGACCGCCGCAGAAGTGAGATCATTTCCTTCAATTCGGGTAAATCCAGCTTCAATTGGCTTGTCACCTTCGCAGCCACGGAAGGCTACAAGCAGGAGGGCGATCACAAGCAGGATGCCGATCACAATAGCGATGGTTCTGTTACTGTTTCTACTGTCTCTGCGGTTGTTGTTCTTGTTGGGATGTGCGGAATGGTTCATATTGTTTCTCCTTCTGCCGGTTTGCGGCGTATGTTTTGGTGGTGTCTTCGGTGGAATCACCGCACTAAGGCGGTACTACCAATCGGCGTAGCAGATAGTCAGTCATGTTCCTCCTTTCCGTGGGCATGAAAAAACGGCGATTCAGAAATTTGAACCGCCGTAGAGATCATGATTCACTTTTGTGGTATAGTAACTCTCCATCGTTGCCGGAGCATTGACGAGCGTTTTCAGAAGATATGGCTTAATGTTGTGGATTTCGGTTGTATTTTTGTCAAGACAAGTGAAAATATATTCCAGATGCGAAGCGCTCAGCCGGAGCAGCCTGTCCTTCACCAGCGAATACGGGTATGTATCTTTGCCGAGGGTAAAGGTTGTCCGTCGGGTACACAGTACTTCCGAAGCAATATCCACGATTTCGTCAAGCCGTTCTTTAGGGTAGCGTTCGCACATGATTTCGTATTCGATGTTTTGTGTAACACGCTCCCGCGCTTCCTCATATCCCATCACATCCATCGGCGCAGGTTCACTAATAGATTGATTAGGATTTGATCCATAAGTAATAGATTTATTTAGTTCTTTATTATTTATTTCTTTATATGTCGTGGGCATTTCCTGCGCAGGTGCGTCCAATGTGGGATTTTCCGTTGTAGGTGAATCCGTCGTAGGACAAGCGCAAATAGGCATATCGGTTATAGGTTCAGAAGTTTCCAAATCGGCTTCTGGAGCAGATTTTTCAAGAGACTTTTGCGGAGTTTCATAAATCACATACTCCATACCTCCGAGCCTGCCTTTAGAATCACGCTTGCGTTCACGGACGATGTACCCATGTTCTTCCAGTTCGCGTATGCCCTGACGGATTGAATCCATACCGTCAGAGAAAAGATATGTAAGACCTTTTAGTGTAAAATCCCATGTTTCGGGCAGGGATAACATTTCTACAAGCAGTCCCTTGGCTTTTGCTGATAAGGATTTATCCTTGAATACGCAGTTTGCGATCACCGTAAATTCACGGCTCTTGTCTACTCTGAATACCGACATTGTTTTCCTCCGTTTTATTGTTGTATTTCATATTTTTCCTTGAAATGAAAAAAGGACAAGCGATTTTGTGAATCAACTTGTCCTTCATAAGTATATTTAATTATCTTTCGCCGCGTTGACGCTGTTTTTTCTTCTGCCAGCTCTCAAGCAGTTTGTAAATCATACGTTCCATCTGGTGCGGTGTGGAATTTTTCGGAAAATATTTCTGTAAAGCATCGTATGGCAGAACAATTTCGTTTTTTATTGGCTTCTTCTGCTCCGACATGAGCGACAGCATCGTTTCGTCATTCAGCGTACCTTCGCGGCTCATCTCCTTCATGCGTTTTGCCTGCGAAAGTGAAGGTGTTGACTGCTCACTCTCGATTGTTTCAAGCAGAAGTTTCTGCTCTTCGGGTTTGAGGTATGAAATTTCAACGGCAGGTGTCATGCCGATTTTCTTTTCATCAACCATTTGCTGTAGTTCAGGAGTGAGTTCGGTTAGGCGGATGTATCGTTGAACTTGTCTTCCGCTTTCTCCATTATCTTTTCCAACCGTATCAGCAGACTCTAACTTTCCGACAAGTTGTCGGGAAGTTAAATCATTTCGCTGACCTTGACGTTTAATAGCTTCCAATTTCATCTTGTACGCCGCAGCTCGTTCACTCGGCAGGATATTTTCACGCTGAAGATTCGAATCAACCATAACCACAATGGCGGCATCGCGATCCATTTCGCGGACGATCACAGGCACTGTTTCTACCCCTGCTAATTCACAGGCGTGTGTTCTGCGATGACCCGATACGATCTCATAACCGCCCTCCTCTCTTGGTCTTACAATTATCGGTGAAAGGACACCACATTCCTTGATGCTCTCGACCGTTTCTTTCATTGAATCATCATCCCTCACCTGAAACGGATGGTTTGGAAAAGGATGCAGATCCCCTATTTTGACTTCGATTATGTTTTCCATGACTAAACCTTAATACCTTTCTGAAATTTTTTGCACGAAAAAAAGCCCATGATTGAAAATTTTCATGGGCTTGTAAGTATCTTTATGTGTATTAAGTTGTCTTAGAAATATGAAGAAAAACAAAAAAGTCCCAGAATTAACTGAGACTTTATGGCTCCCCCTGCGATAGTATCGCGACTGGACATCGAACCAGCGGAAGCTGAAAAAACAAAAAATCCCGATCTATTGACCGAGATTTTGTGGCTCCCCCAACTGGACTCGAACCAGTGACCCGAAGGGGAATATAGCGAAGTC
>CAYSEF010000046.1:0-14459 GCA_964430105.1 uncultured Ruminococcus sp.
ATAGAGCAACTGCCTTCTAAGCAGTAGGTCGAGGGTTCGAATCCCCCAAGGCACGTCGACAGATTGTCGAAACGAACGCTGTGTCTTTCAGCACATGGTGGATGTAGCTCAGTTGGTTAGAGCGCCAGGTTGTGGCCCTGGAGGTCGTGGGTTCGACTCCCATCATTCACCCTTTGCCTTACGGTAAACCCCGTGAGGCTTTTTTCTTTTTTTGTTGAATGGATTAATATTATATTTACAAAAAGTTTATTGTAAAAAGCATTGGTTTGAGTTAACATATAGTATGACGTTGGTTGTGAAAATATTGATTCTCAATGATCCCAAAGTCAAATTGTTGCGGAGCTTGTTATGTTTGGATATGTAAAGCCATTTGTGCCGGAATTGAAGGTTGCACAATATGAAATTTATCGTGCGGCATATTGCGGACTTTGTCGGTCTATGGGAAACGTGACCGGACAAACTTCAAGATTGACACTGTCGTATGATTTTGTTTTTCTTGCGGCTGTAAGGCTGATTCTCGAGAATATTGAGCCTGAATTTGAAAAGCATACCTGCCTCGCACATCCAACTAAAAAACGCTCGATAATGGTCGATAACAATGCTTTGCAATATACGGCTGCGATGAGTGCGGTTCTGGCGAATGCAAAAAATTCCGATGATTTCGTGGATGAGCACGGTCTGAAGAAAGCACGTTCGATAATTGCTAAGCCTTTGCTCACACATATGACAAAGCAGGCGAATAGAAAGCTCCCTGAAGGTACAGACGAAAAGATACTTTCTCTGCTAAGCGGTTTGACCGAGCTTGAAAAAAATAAATGCACATCGGCAGATGAAACAGCAGAGGTTTTTGGCAGTACTCTTGCACTTGCATTTTCAATCGGACTTGAAGGTGAAAAAGAAGTGCTTGCAAAGCAGATCGGCAGAAGCATAGGAAGATTTGTCTATCTCTGTGATGCGGCTGACGATATGACCGAGGATATCAAGAAAAACAGATATAATCCCATTGCGCTCGGATGGGGAGAATTGGCAATAGACCGTGAAACAGGTGAAATGTCTGAGCTGGTTCGTGAAAGTATAAAGACATCAGCTCCGCTTGATCTTGAGGATTTGGCGGAATGTGTCGAAAAACTTGATGAAAACCATATAATGACTCCGATAGTTAAAAATATCGTTTACCTTGGACTCCCAAACGCAATTGATAAAGCAGTGAGCGGCAAACATGATTGAGCCGTATATTTCTAACTCCGGAAAGGATTACAAATGAGAGACCCATATCAAGTGCTGGGCGTGCCTCGTACCGCTACAGATGACGAGGTAAAGAAAGCATACCATAAGCTGGCGCGTAAGTATCATCCGGATAATTTTGCCGGATCAGCTCAGGCAGCTGGCAATGAAGAAATAATGAAAGAGATAAACGAAGCTTACGACGCTATACAAAAGGAACGTCAGGGTAGAGGAAGATCGACCGGTGGTTCCTATGGCGGTGCAGGCTCGTATCATACCTATACAAATTCCGGTACAACATCGTTCTATGAGGTTCGCAGACTTATTTCAGAGGGACATTATTCTGATGCAGAGCTTATTATCGATTCAACTCCGGCAGGTGATAGAGGCGCAGAATGGAACTACCTGAAAGGCTGCTTGCTTACACAACGTGGCTTTTACTACGATGCTATTCGCTATATTGAAATAGCCTGCTATCTTGATCCAACAAATGCAGAATATCGTGAGGCTAAAAACCGTATGCGTGCTCGTTCACAAAATTACGGTCAGCCATTCAGAACGGCAAATAATACGGGCGATTGCGACTTGTGCGGTGTTTGCTCGACGCTGATATGCTGTGATTCCTGCTGCGAATGTTGCGGTGGCGATCTCATCGGATGCTGTTGATCGGAGGTATTTATGAATCGCAAGAATGATTTATCATCAACAAAGAAAATAGCACTTTGCGGTGTTTTTGCGGCACTGTCTATTGCGTTCATGTATTTTGGCGGTCTGACTGTGTTTGATCTGTCGATTTTGGTCGTATGTGCGCTCATGACAATGCTTATAGTGGTAGAAACAGGGGATAAAACAGCGTGGATATATGTCGCAGTTACCGGAGTTCTTGCTTTAATCCTTCTGCCGTCAAAGCTGTATGCGCTTGAATATGTCTTTTTTGCAGCGGTTTATCCGGTAATGAAGATGTATTTTGAACGCCTGCGTCCGATTTTTGCAACTCTTGTTAAGCTGTCGTTTATGGATATGCTCCTGCTTGTAACTATCGTACTTTCAGAGCACGTTTTTATGGCCGGAGACGAGTTTTTTGCCCTGAATGTAGTGACGGTGATAGTAGGATCACTGTTCCTGCTTCTGTATGATTTCGCTTTGACAGTTTGTGCGACATTTTATTTGGTGAAATTACGCAAAAGATTGCGTCTAAAAAAATAAAATCAGTATATATTCAATAAAAATGGCTTCATTTCGTTGACAATGGAGCTTTTTTTATAGTATAATATATAGTAAAGTAATATGGGTATCTATGCTTCTGTGGCTGTAAGCCATATAAAAATATATCTTCGGAGAATTTACCATGCTCAAAAGTATGACCGCTTTCGGACGTGCCCGCAGAATGTCGCAGGATAATGCGCTCGATATCACAGCGGAGATAAAAAGTGTAAATTCGCGCTATCTCGATTGCAATGTGCGTTTGCCGAGAATGTACGGATTTTTAGAAGAAAAAGTTAAAGCATACCTCGCTGAAGCCGGAATCACCCGTGGTAAGGTCGAGGTTTATATCGGTGTAGATGTACTTGAACAGCGCGGAATGGAAGTTATGCTTGATACAGAAGCCGCAAAGTCATATATCAAAGCACTTGAAAAGCTACGCGACAATTTTGATCTTAAAGACGATATTTCTGTCATGTCTGTAGCTCAAAACCGCGATCTTTTTACAATGAAGAAGCCGGATGATGATTTGGAAAAGGACTGGCAGGAAATACGCGCAGTTCTTTCCGAGGCGGTTGATGGATATAATAAAATGAGAACTGCCGAGGGTGCAAATCTTGCTGAGGACCTCATTAAAAAAGCTGAAAATATCAAGAATTGCGCCGCAAAAGTTAAGGAGCTTTCGGAGGCTGATATTGCCGGTTATCCTGAAAAGCTTGAGAAACGTATTCGTCAGCTTTTGAAGGATTTTGATGTTGAAACGACTGAACAGCGCATACTCACAGAAGCGGCAATATTTGCGGATAAAGCTGCTATTGATGAAGAGCTTGTGCGTTTGTCATCTCACTTTAAGGCACTTGACGATATACTTGGAGCTGACGAACCTGTCGGAAGAAAGCTTGATTTTCTGGTTCAGGAGATCAACCGTGAGATCAATACAATCGGTTCCAAAGCCGGAAATGCTGAAATAGCTCACCTGGTTGTTGACATGAAGACAGAGCTTGAGAAGATCCGTGAGCAGATTCAGAATATCGAGTAAGGTTAAACACTTTATTTCACTGCTTCCTGTTTGATCAAAAGATAAATAATATTTTTTCAAGGATAAGACAAAAAATGAAATTCGTAAATGTAGGCTTTAATAACGTGATCAATGCTGAACGTGTTATTGCTGTAATAGCATCTGAATCTGCTCCAGCAAAGAGACTGATTCAAGATGCAAAGGATAATGGTCGTGCAATAGACTGTACCTGTGGAAGAAAGACAAGAGCTGTGGTTATCATGGACTCAGATCACATAATTCTTTCAGCAATACAGAACGAAACTATTTCTAACCGTCTGAGTGGTACGGATGACGATGATAGCGAAGGAGATACAAATGAATAACGGCATTGTTTTTGTTATATCCGGTCCGTCCGGAAGTGGCAAGGGAACTGTTGTAGAGATACTTCGTGAAATATACCCGGATGCAGGAGTTTCAATTTCCGCAACATCACGCAAACCCCGTGAAGGTGAACGTGAAGGTGTGAACTACTACTATAAGACCCGTGAGGAATTTGAAGCTCTCATTGAAGCTGACGAGGTTCTGGAGCATACTGAATACAATGGTAATTACTACGGAACACTGAGATCTGAGGTACAACGTATTATCGGGGAAGGCAAGGATATTATCCTCGAAATAGAAGTTGACGGCGGAGGACAGGTCAAGCGTCTTATGGGAGATGATTGTGTGACTATCATGCTCATCGCTCCTTCTGCTGAAGAACAGGAAAGAAGACTTCGCGGACGTGGTACCGAAACAGACGATGTAATAGCAGGCAGACTCGACAGAGCAAAGGCTGAAATTCGAGAAGCTGTTAATTACGACTATGTTGTTGTAAATAAAACAGGCGGAACGGAAGAATGTGCTGCCGAAATAATGTCTATAATTAAAGCGGAACATAGAAAATCACGCAGAATGAACGCATATATCGGTGAATATTTCGAGTAAAGGTTTAACCGATAACACTTACTAAATCAGTTGAAAATAATTTTACATAAATCGAAAGGCTTGGGATAATAATATGATACATCCTTCTATTGGTGAACTCACAAATAACGGCGAAATCAATCGCTACACTCTGGTTGTTGCAACTGCAAAGTGTGCAAGAATTATTACTGACGAATATATTAAGCAGAGAGAAATTGCAGAAAAGCTCTCTCTCAGCAAAGAAAACGATAAGAAAACAAACATCGCATCTATGATAAAGCGTGAATACAGAGATGAAAAGGCAGTAAAGAATGCTATTGCCGGTCTTTACAGTGGCGAATTCAAAATCGTAAAGGAAGATGAAGCTAAGGCTGATGAAGCTGAAGCTGCAGATGAGCCTAAGGAAGAATCCGCTGAATCTGAAACTAACGAATAAGCTCCGGCATAAACTTATTCTATAATGAAATTTGTATAGACTTGACGAAAGGAGCGCAAGTATGACGAAATGTGCTAAGATATACATACTCGATATCCCGTATCATGCGGATAAAGCGTATACGTATGAGATTCCTGTGTCGCTTGAAGATTCCGTCATACCCGGCGCTGTCGTTGAGGTTCCTTTTGGTAAGGGAAATCGTCGAGTCACAGGCGTAGTCGCTGAAATTGTTATAGAATCAAACGAGGCTAATGAGGCGAAGCTTAAGCCTGTTGCAGCTGTTATCGGTGAGGGCAGAGTTCTGTCGGACGAGCTGATAGGGCTGTGCCTGTTCATGAAAGAATATACCCTATGCACGTTTGGCGACGCAGTACGTTCTGTCATACCTGCATCGGCACTGGCAAAGGTAATAACATACTACCGCGTGATACCGAAGGAAAAAATGGATTCTCCGGCTAAATTTGAGTCTGCAATGCGAACCATCGGTGATCGCGGTCGGCTTGTTTATACGCTTGCTGCAAAAAAAGAGCGTTTTACAAAGCAATACCTCAGAGCAGAGACAGATTTCGACTGTACACGAATTCTCGCTGATATGGAACGGCTGGGACTTTGCGAAAAATGCGTTGAAATCAAGGAAAAATCAAACGTAAAACAGAGAAGGATAGTAGCTCTGTCAGATAATTTGAAACAGGCTATTGAAGCGGATGCAGGTGCGTTTGATGCAGTTCTTGGCTCACTAAGAGGCGAAAATCAGAAGAAAATATTAAAAATTGTGCATGACATGGAGGGCCTTCCGGAAAATGTGCTTTTCACAGAAGCCGAGGTTACTGCATCGTCAGGTAAAACTGCGTTGAATGCACTTCTGCGATATGGTCATGTGAGCATAACTCTTGAGGAAGAATATCGCAATCCATTCTCACCCGAGGCTTTTGCCGAACAATCGGTTGAGGAAAATGTCAAGCCTACACTGTCTGATGAACAGCAGGAAGCCTGCGATACTATTGTCAGCTTATATCATTCCGGTCAGCCATGTGCAGCACTTCTGCATGGGGTTACAGGCTCCGGAAAGACAAATGTAATTATGGCGGCGATAGATGAGGTTCTCGCTGATGAGCGTGGCGTTATTATGCTTGTGCCGGAAATAGCGTTAACACCTCAAACTGTCAGTGTTTTCATGCGTCGCTTTGGTGATAAGATCGCTGTGATACATTCAGGACTGTCAGCAGGTGAAAGATATGATGCATGGCGAAGAATACGCGATGGACTTGCCCCTGTTGTAATAGGAACACGTTCAGCAGTATTTGCACCACTTCCAAATATAGGTATGATTGTTATCGACGAGGAGCATGAGTATACCTATAAATCCGATATGCCTCCAAAATATCATGCACATGACATCGCACGATATCGTTGCAGAGATCATAACGCAGTAATGCTTCTTGCATCTGCAACTCCGTCGATATCCAGCTATTATAAAGCAAAAAACGGAACCTACACATTAGTAGAACTAAAACAACGCTACGGAAAAGCACTTCTGCCGACGGTCGATATTTACGATATGCGAAATGAGACTGCACGAGGAAATCTTTCGCCGGTCGGAGCACTTCTCGCAGATAGACTGCGTGATGATAAAGCCGATGGAAATCAATCGATATTGTTTCTAAATCGACGTGGATATAATAATTACGTTGCGTGTCGTAGCTGCGGTGTGAGCATCAAATGTCCGCACTGTTCTGTGACACTGACATATCATTCACGCAAGGGTCGTCATGCATCTGCTAACGAAGAAGATTTTGAAAAGGATCGCAGAGAAAACGGATATCTAACCTGTCATATTTGTGGCTACAGAACATCAGTGCCTGAAAAATGCCCCGAATGTGGTAAAGAGCATTTCAGTTTTCTTGGCTGCGGAACACAAAAAGCTGAAGACGATATTGTGTCGATGTTCCCTGAACTCAGAGTTTTGCGTATGGATCTCGACACTACACAGGCGAAGTTTTCACATGAAGCTATCCTGACGAAATTCAGAAACGGTGAAGCTGACGTACTCCTCGGCACACAAATGGTAACAAAAGGGCATGATTTCCCGAAGGTTGCTACAGTTGGTGTGCTTAATGCCGATGCTGCGTTTCAGGCTGATGACTATAGAGCAGGTGAGAGAACATTTGCAATGCTGACTCAGGTGATAGGACGTGCAGGACGTGCGGATGTTCCGGGGAGAGCAATAATTCAGACCTACTGTCCCGATAACGATGTATTGCATTTTGCGGTAAAGCAGGATTATACACAGTTTTACGAATCTGAAATACGTTTGCGTAAGGCGTTGTGCTTTCCGCCGTTTTGCGATATTGCCGTTATTACATTGTCAAGTGAGGATGAAGGTTATCTCGGACTTGTGACTACACGTATGCTTGAGCAGATAAAAGAACATACTCGTCATGATTTCAGCGATATTCCGCTTATTCTCTATGGCCCGTTTGAGGCACCTGTTTATCGTGTGCAGAATATGTGCCGTATGCGATTTGTCTTAAAATGCAGATTGAATAAGCGTACCCGTGACTTTCTCTCCGAGCTTGTGTGTGAATTTAACCGTTCTACTCCCGCAAAATACGTTAGAGCAATGCCTTCGGTCAAGAGTAATCCTCGTGTAAGCGTGACGGTTGACTTGAACCCCAGCACTGTTTGACGTGTAAAAAATATTTTTAATTAAGACAAAGATATACAATTTTATCAGAAAAATAAAAAGAAATCATATTACATAACAACGAGGTATTTATAAATGGCTATTTTAAATATTGTTAAAGAAGGCGATCCTACACTTCGTAAGGTTTGTCGTCCCGTTACTGAGATCACACCCAGAATTCTCCAGCTTCTTGACGACATGAAGGAAACTCTCATTGAGGCAAACGGCGCGGGATTGGCTGCTCCACAGGTTGGAATATTGCGCAGAATAGCTGTTGTTGATACAGGAGATGAAGAACTTCTCGAGCTTATCAATCCTGAGATAATCGAAACCGAAGGTGAACAGGAAGAAGTTGAGGGTTGTTTGTCTGTACCTGATGTTTGGGGTATAGTTCACAGACCTGCAAAGGTTAAAGTAAAGGCACTTAATCGATATGGTGAAGAAATAATAGTTGAAGGCGAAGAACTGAACGCACGTTGCTTCTGCCACGAGATCGATCACCTTGACGGACATCTTTTTATTGATAAAGTTGAAAGAATTCTTACAACCGAAGAAGTCGCTGCAATGCGCGAATAAGCGTTTCAATTAAAGATTTGCGTAAATAGGTGAGGTAATATATGAAAATACTCTTTATGGGAACGCCCGAGCTTGCTATGATCTGCCTTCGCAGGATTCACGAAAAAGCAGGTGTGGAAATAGTTGGCGTCGTTACCCAAACCGATAAACAAAAGGGACGTGGCATGAAATTTGTCTTTTCGCCCGTCAAGGAATACGCAATAGAGCATGATATACCGGTTTATCAGCCACAGACATTGAAGGATGGTGCGTTCATGTCGGTGCTTGATGAATTAAAGCCTGAGCTTATCATCGTTGCGGCTTATGGTAAAATATTGCCGAAATATGTGCTTGATTATCCAAAATATGGCTGTATTAATGCTCATGGCTCAATTTTGCCAAAGTATCGTGGTGCCGCCCCTATTCAGCGTGCAATTATAGATGGCGAAACAGAAACCGGTATAACCTCCATGTATATGGCAGAAGGGCTTGATACAGGCGATATGATACTCAAGCTCACTTGTCCTATCACCGAGAGCGATGATTTCGGTACTATGCATGATAAGCTTGCAGAGCTTGCAGGTGAGGCAATGTGCATGACTATCGATCAGATAGAAAACGGTACCATAACACGCGAAAAACAGTCAGATGATGGTGCGACATATGCTGCGAAGATCGAAAAGGAAGATACTATTGTAGATTTCAGCCGTTCACCTCGTGATGTTGTCAACCAAATTCGTGGACTTTCGCCCATGCCTTATGCTATGACACGAACACCCGACGGAAAACTTCTTAAGCTTACATCTGCTGTAGTAATCGGCGAAGAATGTGATAAGCCGTTTGGCGAAGTTACTGCACTTGAAACACAGGGAGAGGGTAAAATAATTATTTCCTGTGGCGGTGGAAAAATAGCTGTAACAGGAGTCGTTCCCGAGGGCAAAAAGCGTATGGCGGCAGCAGACTTTATCAGAGGAAGAAAAATCAGCGTAGGAGATATACTTTGCGCGCAGAATGACAAAAACCGCGTGTAAAATCGTGTTGGGTTTTGCTTATATTAAGTCAGACTCTGCATTTATTAAGGAGTAAATATGCCAGTTTATTATGGAATTGATTGGTCGTATATCGTCTATGTTCTGCCTGCATTGATTTTTGCTATGTGGGCACAGTACAATGTAAAATCTACATTCTCGAAATACAGTAAAATTCCGTCAGATAGGGGAATGACAGGTTATCAAGCTGCACGGTTAATTCTTGACGCAAACGGACTTTCTCATGTTCGTATAGAAGCTGTAGCCGGTGACCTTACTGACCATTATGATCCGAAAAGTAATGTTATACGATTGTCGCAGTCGGTTTTTGGCGTTCAAACTGCGGCTGCTGTTGGTGTGGCGGCTCACGAAGCTGGACACGCAGTTCAATATGCAACAGGATATGTGCCAATTAAACTGCGTTCTGCGATAATTCCTGCGACAAATTTGGGTTCAACCTTGGCGTGGCCACTTGTGATTCTCGGAATAGTGCTTTCCTGGAGACCGGTTGCTATGCTTGGAGTTGTATTGTTCAGTTTATCTGTCGTTTTTCAGCTCATCACTTTGCCTGTTGAGTTCAATGCGAGCAGACGTGCACTTGTGGCTCTGAACAATTCGGGAATGTCGAGCGAAAGTGTATCTGCTGCCAAAAAAGTTCTGACAGCTGCTGCACTGACCTATGTTGCTGCACTTGCTACAGCGATTGCAAACCTTTTAAGACTTATCTCTATTGTAAACAGAAACGATCGTCGATGACTTGAACACCGACAAATCAACATTTTGATAAATGAAAAATACGAAAAATAAACTAACTGCACGTTCTATTGCACTTGATTCACTTATTGCAGTTGAGCGTGACGGAAGGTATACCAATTTAGAAATAAACTCCGCTATAGAAAAATCAAACCTATCACAGAATGATAAAGCTCTTTATACAAGACTTGTTTATGGAGTTACAGAGCGGAGAATAACGCTTGACTATATTATTTCGCAGTATTCAAAAATCCCGACAGAAAAGCTTGACGACGATGTAAGATGTGCGTTAAGACTTGGCGTGTATCAGCTTTTATACATGGATAAGATTCCGGATCATGCTGCTGTCGGAGAAACTGCCGGCCTTGTTACAGGTTCGAGAACCGGCTTTGTGAATGCTGTATTGCGTTCATTCCTAAGGGAGCATAAAAAATACAAAATGCCACCCGAGGATAGAACAATCGAATTTTTGTCAGTTAAACATTCAGTACCTGAACCACTTATCGAATTGTTCGCTGAATCCGTTGCAAAAGATGAGCTTGATGCACTTCTTGAAGCAATGAATCGTGAACCTCATATAGGACTTCGTGTGAATACGTTAAAAATTTCGCCGGAAGAAGCTGTGGCAATGGTAAACGGAACGGTATCCGAGCTTGTTCCTGATGTGGTGTTTGCTGAATCCTTCGATGAAACTGTACGCAAAGGTGTGGAGCAGGGGCTTTGGTTCGTGCAGGATGAAGCTTCGCGTGTAACATCTCTTGCGGTTCGTGCAAAAGCAGGAGAAACCGTTGTGGATACTTGTGCGTGTCCTGGCGGAAAGAGCTTTTCTATGGCGATCGATATGCACAATGATGGCTTGCTTTATTCGTTTGATTTACACAAAAATAAGCTTTCGCTTATTGAAAAAGGCGCTGATAAGATGGGCATAACGATCATTCATGCGGAAGCACGAGATGCAAGAAAGCCGTGTGAAGAACTCATTGGAAAGGCTGACAGGGTGCTGTGTGATGCGCCATGCTCCGGACTTGGTGTTCTTGCGAAAAAGCCTGATATAAGATACAAAAATCTTGACGATATCATGCGTCTGCCGAATATACAATATGATGTGCTGTGTGGTGCTGCAAAATATGTGAAGTCCGGCGGTACTCTTGTTTATTCAACGTGTACTATAAATCGAAGAGAAAACGAAGAAGTCGTGACGAAGTTCCTTGAAAATCACAGTGAATTTGAACTTACAGCTGATAGTCTGCTTGAGAACGGAATGAGAACATTTCTTCCGCATAAAGATAATTGTGATGGATTCTTCGCGGCTAAAATGACGAGAAAATAACATAAATTAAAAATGTCAACAAAAATATTAACAAATAAACCGGATATCATGTCAATGACATTGCCTGAGCTGACAGAATTTGTTGCGACGCTGGGTGAGAAATCATATCGTGCGGAACAGCTTTTTTCGTGGATGCACAAGGGATGTACATTTGACGAGATGACAAATCTGCCGAAAGCATTCAGACAGAAGCTTGAGGATTGTGCTGAATACAGACTTCCAAAGATCGAAGAACGCTATGTTTCCGAAATCGACGGAACAAGAAAATACCTTTTTTCACTCATAGACGGTGAGTGTGTTGAATCTGTTTTCATGCATTATGAGCATGGAACAAGCCTTTGTGTATCATCTCAGGCAGGCTGTGCAATGGGATGTAAATTCTGTGCTTCAACCTTAAATGGCCGTGTAAGAAATCTTACAGCATCGGAAATACTTGGTCAGGTGGCGGCAGTTACTCATGATACGGGTGAAAGAGTCGATGGTATTGTAATGATGGGAATAGGCGAACCTCTCGATAATTACGATAATACTGTACGTTTTCTGCGTCTTGTGTCTGCTGAAAATGGACTTGGAATAGGACTACGACATATTTCGCTGTCAACCTGCGGACTTGTTCCGAGAATCTATGATCTTGCAGAGGAAGGCTTGCCGGTTACGCTTTCTGTTTCGCTCCATGCCTCAGACGATGAGACAAGAGATGCACTAATGCCTATCAACCGCAAATATAAAATAGCACAGCTTCTTGAGGCTTGCCGTAATTATTTCGATAAAACCGGAAGACGAGTTTCGTTTGAATATACATTGATAGCAGGAAAGAACGATACTCGGGAAGATGCAGATAGACTCGCAACAGTACTGAAAAAAGGAATGCGTACTACCTGCCACGTTAATCTGATATTGCTGAATGAAGTAGCTGAAACAGGACTTAAAAAGCCTGACAGAGCAAGAGCAAGGGAATTTGCCGCTCAGTTGGGAAAACATGGAGTGAACGCTACTATCAGAAGAACTCTCGGTTCGGATATAAATGCCTCATGTGGACAGCTAAGACTTAAAAAATTGGCACAAAATAACTCAAATACGGAACAAAATGTATAAAACAACAGTCTAATATATAAAGGCTGTAATTTATATGAACACTGCGAACTCGTTTACATTGTAACCGAAAATTACAGTGCAATGAGTTGATTCCGCTAATGTTTATACCATATAGAAATCTTTACGCAATTTGACTATTCAAAACTTCTCAAAAATACAGAGGAAAAACTATGATATTTTACGGTAAGACCGATATCGGTCAAAGACGTGCCGTTAATCAGGACAACTTCATGATCCGCAAATACTCTGACGATGTGCTTCTTGCTGTCGTTTGCGATGGTATGGGCGGTGCCAACGGAGGAAATGTCGCAAGCTCTCTTGCAGCACAGACTTTTGCTGATAAGATAGATCAGTGCGAACGTGAGCATCCTTCGTTTTTCGGCATGAATGAGGATGATATTATTGATATCCTCTCAGAAGCGGTCACAAAGGCTAACCGTGCCGTTTTCGACCGTGCATCAGGTGATGAGTCTCTCTTTGGTATGGGAACTACGTTGGTCGCTTGTATCATCGTAGGAGAAAATGCTTATATCGTCAATGTCGGAGACAGTCGTTTGTATATAGCTGAAGATGGAGCTATAGTACAGGTCACTCACGATCATTCGTATGTTCAGTGGCTTGTCGATAAGGGAACTATGACTCCCGAAGATGCAAAACACTCCAAGTTAAAGAATATGATAACACGCGCAGTTGGTACTGAAAAGACGGTTGACCCGGATTTTTATTCTATTCGTGTCATTCCATCTTCTGTTGCTGTGCTTTGTTCCGATGGATTGACAACACACGTCGAACCATCTGAGATACGACAGACTGTAATGCATATAAACAACTCTGATGATATACAGAGAGCGTGTGAATCTCTTATTGCACGTGCAAATGATCGTGGTGGACTTGATAATATCACCGCAGTAATTCTGTCAATATAACTCAGGAGTGCCGGAATGAACGAAATATTTGCTAAATATGTCGGGATGGTGTTCGATAATCGCTATCGCATAGAGCGCGTCATTGGCATAGGAGGTATGGCTGTTGTTTTTAAGGCTACCGACCTGCTCATGCGTCGCACTGTTGCGGTAAAGATTCTCAAGGATGAAATTTCTGCTGATGAAGAATCAGTAAAACGCTTTATCAATGAGTCAAAAACCGTCGCAATGCTGTCTCACCCAAATATTGTAAATATCTATGACGTATCCGTACGAGAGAATATCAAGTACATCGTTATGGAATTTGTAGAAGGCATCACGCTGAAAAACTATATGCAGCACAGGGAAGTCCTGAATCTGCGTGAAATCGTAAGCTATACAACACAGATACTGCGTGCACTTGATCATGCTCATAAAAAAGGTATCGTTCACAGAGATATCAAGCCACAGAATATAATGCTTCTGAAAAACGGCATTATCAAGGTGATGGATTTTGGAATAGCTAAACGTCCGAACTCCGAAACGGTCACAATGACAGATAAAGCTATCGGAACGGTTTATTATATCAGTCCCGAACAGGTTACAGGCGGTGATATAGATGCAAGAAGTGACCTGTATTCGCTTGGTGTCATGATGTACGAAATGGCAACAGGACAGCTTCCCTTTACTGCGGATACTCCTGTGTCAGTAGCACTCATGCAGGTCAATGAAACAGCTCCTCAGCCAAAGGAGATAAATCCGCATATTCCAACAGGTCTTGATCAGATAATAACAAGAGCAATGGAAAAAGAACCTGAGGAAAGATATCAAAGTGCAGAGGAAATGCTCTCTCATCTGCTGAAACTGCGTGAGAATCCTAAAATAATTTTCAAGGAAAACAAAACATCAAAGCAGAAACAAAAGCAGAAACAGAAGGACAAAGCTTCACGTCCCGTAAATAAAACAAGTCGCACTATGTTCCCGATAATCATGGGTGTTACGTTGGCTTTTCTCATTGTTGCGGGAATTTCCGGTTATTATATGCTCGATAGATTGTTCTTTAACAGTGAGGCGAATAATTATATCGATATTACTGTCGAAAACTTCGTTAACTCTACTTATCAAGGAAAGCTTGAAGATTGGTTTAAGGAAAGCGAACAGTATGAAATGCCTTTGATAACCTATGTCTACAGCGATACAGTTGAAAAAGGACGCATCGTTTCGCAGGATCCACGCCCCGGTGAGAGCCGTAAAGTTCTCGCAGGTAAGCAGGAATGTCTTATC
>CAYSEF010000047.1:0-14393 GCA_964430105.1 uncultured Ruminococcus sp.
GTTTACAGCGTTGATGGTAGACTGTAATTCTAAATGCACATACTTTACATACCTTATACCGGAGCATTGTTTAATGCGTTCGTGCCTGTAGCAAGTATAGTAGTTGCTGTTTTGCACTTTTATGCCAAGGTAAATCCAAAAAAGCTATTGCTGGCGGTGAAAAACCTCTATGCAATAGCTTTTCATATTTGTTATTATGTGAGAATAAACGCCTAACGAAGTGTTACAGACGCCATTCTATAGTTTCTGATGCCCAAAGTACTGCACCAACCGCTTCCTTTGCGTTAATCGCCTTAGGGAATGTTATGTAGGCATCGTAGTTGTTTTGAACGCCAAGACCGTCACAAGCATCATAAACATCTATCAGACCTTCTGCGTTCAGGCGAGCCTTTGAGCGTATGCCTTCGTAGCCTTTTTCGATGACCTGCTTGTATGTATCGACATCACCTATACCCATTCTGACTGCTTGTGTAAAGGTGTAGAGGAACATAGCACTTCCTGATGTGTCAGTCCAGTTGTCTTCGTTTTCGATTTTGTCAACAACTTGATAGAATAAACCGGTATCCTTATTTTGAACAGTAGAGAGCGTGTCTAAAAGCTGTATCAAGCGATCGGTAAGATGAGCTTTTGCATCATATGAATCGGGCATAAGACGAACAGTTTCAGCAAGGATCATTGCATACCAACCAAGTCCTTCACTCCACACATCCGTCGATTTGCCTGTGATTCTATTAGCCCATGGAGTTCCTTTGCGTTCGCTCCATGCATGGTAAAGAAGCCCACCTTGCTTATGGCAGAGTTCAAAAAGCGTATCGAGCTGTTTTGTTACCTCAGCAAAGCATTCTTCTGTTTTTCCAACGTAGGTTGCGTAATGTGTGAGGAACATACCACCCATGAAAGTACCATCTACCCACATTTCACCTGCTCCCCATTTGCTATGCCAAAAACCGCCGTGAGAATTGCGTGGATAATCAGCGAATTTTGATAGAATGAGGTCGCTTGCTTTGCGATAGCGTTCTTCTCCTGTTTCGTGATATGCCCAGGTTATAACTGCACCTGACATCATGCTGTCCATACTGTCACCCTTGAAGCGATACATAGAGCCGTCAGGAGCAACATGGAAATCAGCGTATTTCAGTGCATAGTCACGGTATTTTGTTTCTTTTGTGTCCTCGTAAAGTCGAATAAAGCCCATCAGCATGAATCCCTGCGAATAGGTCCATGAATTGAACGGAAAATTATCTGGATGAGGATAGCGCGCCATGATAGCGTCAGCAAGTTGTAGAGAAAGCTTGTCGGTCATTGTTTATCTCCTTTACGCTTTTGCGTTTGGCAATTTCGATGGTTTCAGTATAGCACAAAGCAGTATAATTTGTCAATAATATATTATATATAAAAACAGAACCTACTATTACAAAAATAGCAGGTTCTGCCCCTTTTTTATTTTTCGTAATTTCCGAATCCGCATACTAAGTTATCGCCGACGATATCGAGCAGGGCAAACGAGGCCCCGAACCATGCACCACATGAACCGGGATTTATCATACGGATATGACCGCCGTTCGTGCCATCGATTGTGATATCCTCGGCATTATGAGTATGCCCAAAGAGAAGAACATCCGCTTGTACAGCTATTCCATGATCCGCAGCACGTTGATGCTCGCTTTTTACATCGTATCTGTGACCATGCATCAACAGAAATTTAACACCACCGACTTCCACCAGCTTTTCATATATAGAATTTGGATCGCCTGTGTTTGTTATGAGTATATCGTCGCAGTTTCCCTTGACATAGTCAAATTTTATCTGCGGATATATTTTTTCAAGCTCGATAATTTCTCGAAGTCCATCTCCGAGAAAGAAAACGTGCTCTATTCCACCAAATTTCATGTGTTCATTTATTATAGATTCAATTCTGTTGCGTTTACCGTGAGAATCAGAGAAAACAAGAATTTTCATAAGCACTCCTAAAAAATGAAGCAATTTCCACGCTCTGTCATATAATGATCATGAAGACAAAACGGAGGTACTGCTATGTTCAATAAAAGTATGATAGATAAGATGTTAGATATGCCCGATGACAGACTACTTGCGATGCTGAGAATGTTGCTTGGAAGCTCTGGGATAGATATGGGTGACAAAAAAATCGATGAAAAGACCATACGAAGGATACGTGCATTGCTTTCAAATATAACCGATGCTGATATAGAACGTGTGACCTATCTTGTAGATGTATACAAACATGGAGGTTAAGTCAAATGGACAGCGATATATCTTCGATGATACAAAAGATAATGCAGAATCCCGAATTTTCAAATATGGTGAAAGAGCTTCGTGGAGAAATGGGGAATAATGCACAGTCTGTTGATGCTTCAAAATCCACAGAAGATACAACAGCCGATATGATGGCTAAACTTCCCGATGTAATGGCGATGCTCTCACCAATTATTGGAAAGTCCGAAAGCACATCAAGCAGTGAGAAGAACAATGATATCATACCAAAAAAATACGACAAAGCCAAAGCAGAAAAGCTGCTTTTTGCCATAAAGCCGTATCTTAATGGAACTCGTAGCGATATTATTGATAAATGCGTGTCAGTAATGCAGCTGAGTGATGTTATGGGCACACTGGGTGGACTTGACAGCCTAATGAAATCCGGTAATAAAGGTGAGGGAGGTACTTAAATGTATACTCGAAGTAGCCACCAAAGCAATGTCAGACAGGATACAGCAAAGAGATACACACCGCCACCGGGCTATGTCGGTACAGCATTTTCGGAAAATCCCGAGGTGAAGCACCATGTTCCCGAACAGGATATCCAGGAATTAACAGCACACCGCAATGTTGACGAAGAAGCATTGCCTATAGAACAGAGTGAGATAAAACCAAATGAAGAATCACCACTGAGAGGGCTAATTGAAAGCCTTCAAGGTAAAATAGGTACAGAGGAGCTGATAATACTTATGACAATGTTTCTTATTTCATCCGATGGGATATGCGTGGAGGCACTGGTTCTTGCACTTGTTTTGATGGCAGGATATGAATCGAAATAGATTGCATCATATTTGATTGACCAGGGTTTGAGAAAAATGTGAGAGCTCGAGAAAAATTTCGGAAATATCGGAACAAGTATCTTGGTACCGGAACTGTGGCAGACTTTTTGATTCGCCGAGCCTTACAGATGTGCTTAGCGTGCGTGTCACACTGTCGTAAGAAACGACTGTAGCAAAATCTGTACCAAATGAAACGAAGGATGCGGTTGTTGCAATACTATCTATACCGGGTAAAAATTCGACAAGCTGTGCGAGAGAGGATATTTCTTCATTGAAGGTGCGATATTTTGAGATTGTTGTTGACAAACACAGGTTTCCTTGTAGTGAATCGAAATCAATACTGATATTTACAGTATGTTCCAAAGAAAGTACATGAAAAATATATATTAGTGAAACGAATAGGTAAATATACGCTGTTATCGAAAAATCAATAAGCCCCGCAGAATTAGCTTTGTCTGAGCTTTGGCAATTAAAAACGAACTTTGTTTTTCTCAAAGTAGGAACGTTTTTTATTTGCTTTATCATTCTTTCTGTTATGATTTGCAAATCACAAAATTCAAGTTTTCGAGGATTGGCAAAAATTACATCACGAAAACCGGAAATTGATTTTAAAACTGTAAAAGCGGAAGGCGTAAGAAAAGGTACGTCTTCTTCTTTTGTGTGACTCAGACTGAGCATTTCATGTACAAAGCGACCTGTTGTTTCTCGATAATGCTGTGAAGTCGGTGACATGAGGGGATAGAAATGCGATAAATCATCCGTAAGATATACAAAATTCAACGTAGCACCCTTCAGTTTGTTTTTTTCGAGAAAGGCGAAACTGTATTTTGATTCATCAGACAGATTAAACAGCTTGAAATCCGCACGTTCCGAATCAAATTCTGTTGAACAAAATCTTTTGAAGACGCGTATATCCTTATTCGTAAGGGCGTGTGTAAATAAACTGTCGATTTCAGCTTCAGACAGTCTGTATGCGTGCATAAGCTCGGCATTGCTGTTGAATATCAGACATGGAAGTTTGTACATAGCGTAATCTCACTAACATATAATTCTAAAATCAAGTCTATTACTCAGATGATGCTTATTATGGAATTGTAAATATGTTGTGCTTATGGCTCATCATCTGCGACAGTAGCGTACGGATTAGTGTTTTTTTCACGATCTACAGTCTTGTCCTGTGGCAGTGTACTTTCGACAGCCTCGGAAGACTGTGCATTGTATTCAAGCTCGGAAGGAAGTACGAATGAAGCAACGCAAATGTTTGAAATTCCGCTGTCACTGCAAGCTCTGTATTTTGCAGGAAGATGTTCAGTCGTACCGTCAAGTATCACTCGCATATTGTAAACATTAAAACTGCCAAGGAGCGAGGTTATGCTTCTTGAAACATATCTGTAAGCCGAAACTGCGGTAGAATCTTCATCGGTTGGAAATTCAATCGCTAAAAATGAAGCAGCGGAAGCGATTTGCTGTATTTGTTTAACTGAATCGTCGTCAAGATATACCTTTGATGAAAGCATTATCCCTATAGGACAAGCATTGCCTGATATCCTACGGCATTTGGTAATGTAATTATGGATATCCTCCGCAAAATCCGAACTGATATCCTGTATATCGTCGGGGAGTGTGATAAGCACTTCGTCAGCACCATATAAAGCAAGCTCGGATATTAGAGTACCGTCTGTCAATGCAGCATCATATAATGTTGAAACTGAAGAATTTGGAGTGAGAAGTACACAAAGTCGCAGATCCTTTGCTTTAATGGCAGCAGCTGCGGAGGAAAAAAGTCTGAAATTTGCATCATCTTCATTTACAGGCATTCTTACCAGCTCAGACAGCGCAGGAGAATCATAGAATAACATTCCGTCAGAATTTATTACGGACATGATAACAGTGTCATATGACTGCGCCAAGGTATTGATTGCAACTATAATATCACTTTCGTTATCATAATCGCTAAGATGAATAGTTGCACCAAATACTGTCGGAGAATCATAGTTTTCGCTGTTTTCAAATATTTCATTGTTTTGCTCGGAAATATCATCTGATTCGTCGCTTTGTAAGAGTAGTCTTTCTGCTTCATCTATCTTGTGCTGTAAATAATTGCCTATCAAAATAGTGCCGAAGGTTATTACAGCTGCGGCTATAAGTACGAAGAGGATACGGAACATTATCTTTTTGACACGTTCTCCACCTGAATGTTGTCTTCTGTAGTGTCTCAAAGCGTTATTCCTCTGACGTGCTTGTCATTGCGAAAATCGAATATTCGGCGAGCTTATCGGTGTTTTCTACGGTCAGCGTACTTTCGTGATTTTCGAGAGCAACATTATACTGACCGTTTATATAGTTTTCCTTAAGGTCGTCAAAGTGCTTGTTTATGTACGAAGATTCTTTTTCGTATCTCTTAATGATACTGTAGCCTGCATTTGTTTTTACGATATCACTTATTTCGCCAATTTCAAGAGCAAATGCTGCGTTTTCAAATTCTTTATAATATGAACCGGCAGAAATATAATAACCATCAGGGTTGTTGAACATAAAGAGATCTCCACCGTATTCAGCAATGAGTGCTTCAAAATCTTCACCAGCCATAGCTTTAGCATAGACTTCTTCTGCTGTTTTCAGGTTTTCTTCATCTGTCTTGCCATTTTCAGAGGAAATAAGTATCTGCTTCACACGGATAAACGTATCACTTTCGAATATAGAACGGAATTCATCGTCATCGTTAGGAATTTCGCCAAGGTCGATCATTTTGGTTACAAGCTCTTCTGCAAGAATATCGTTGCGAACAAGAAAACGATATACGCCATCATTCATGTTGTACTCACCGATATATTCAAGGTATGCCTTGTAATCATCGTCATAGCTGTCGTATATGTTCTGCATTGATGCTTCAACAGTATTTTCAATAAATTTAGAGTCAGCATCTATACCATAGTCATCGCATAGTGAGAGGGTAGTATACATTCTTACAAGATGCTCATCTACCATTTCATTAAGCAGAGAAAGCTGTTCCTGACCTGATTCGCCAAGCCAAAAATCGCCCGACTGACCTTTTTCAAAATCAGATTTATAGTTAAGTGCGACATAGCGGTAAAGCTCCATTGGAACATCAAATCCATCAATGGTTTTTACAACCGTAAGTTCTTCCTTTGTGCTGTTCAGGAGATCTTTGTCATCACCGCAGGCAGTACATGAAAGAAGAAGTGCGACAGTTAAAGCAAAAGCAGAAAATCTTTTTATGTTATTCATTTTAATAGTCCTTCTTTTTGTTATATTGAGTATGCGTATCAATTATATAATAATGTAGTGAATAAATTGTGAACAGATATAGTGTGTTCGGTTAATAATATGATTATTTTATTGTTTTTTCAAAACTTCGTCCAATTAATTCTTTCCTCTTGCAATTGTGAAGAAACTATGGTATAATTTCATCAAATAATGCCGAAAAGCAGGTGAAAATATGGATGATTTTACTTCAAGAGTTGATTTGAAAAAGATAATAGACGAGCAGGAGCTTAAAGTTATATATACTCCTGATGATCCGGAAAAAATAATGATAAGTTCTTCTGATGTCAGCCGACCCGGTCTTGGCCTTGTGGGATTTTTTGATTATTTTGATCCTAAGCGTATACAGATCATAGGTAATGCTGAAACTGTTTACCTTAAGCAGATGCCGGAGGATGTTCGTCGTGAGCATCTAACTGATTTTTGCCGACGCAACCCTGTAGCTATCGTTGTAACTCACGGAAATGAGATCGATCCGATACTTCAGGAAATAGCGGAATATTTTGAGATACCGCTGTGCTGGACTGCTGAAAATACCAGTGAATTTATGGCTGCGCTTATCGCCGATCTCCATGTTAAGCTTGCACCACAGATAACACGTCATGGTGTACTTGTTGAAGTTTACGGTGAAGGTATATTCATTACAGGTGACAGCGGTGTAGGTAAGAGTGAAACTGCTATCGAGCTTATCAAGCGTGGTCACAGACTTATTGCAGATGATGCCGTTGAGCTTCGCAAGGTTTCTGCAAAATCTATCGTAGGAAGCGCACCGGAGCTAATTCGCTATTACATCGAGCTGCGTGGTATAGGTATCGTCGATGTGCGTAGACTTTTTGGTATGGGTTCAGTAAAATCCACTGAAAAAGTTGATATTATCATCAATCTTGAACCTTGGGTTCAGGGTAAAATGTACGATCGTATGGGACTTGAAACCGAATTTACCGATATTATGGGTATCAAGATACCAACGACTACAATACCTGTTAAACCCGGCCGTAACCTCGCTGTAGTTATTGAAATAGCTGCAATGAATAACCGTCAGAAGAAGATGGGTTATAATACTGCTGAGGAATTCAATAAAAGACTTTTGCAGAGCATGGGTCTTTCAGAGGATACGATATAAAAAATATACAAAAATTTGTGGCTTTCCGCATAAAAATACATCACATGGCTTTTGCACACTGTTGAAAGATGAGATTTTCCAAAGATATTTCTTACTCCTCTTGCAAACATAATGCTGTTGTGGTATAATTCTTATGCGGAAAGTTTGTTTCTGTAATTTTAGATCAGAGTAGATATCGTGGCGTCAAGTGCTGTCGAAACGGGGAGTTGTTCGTCAGACGAAAGTATTGAGTGATAAGCTCAAACTGCGGTCATGGTATCGCATCCCGCTGTCATTATAAAGAGCATTCACTCTCATAAATGTGCAGGCGGAAGTCTTTCTTTCCGTACATATTTATGGGAGGTTTTACTTTATGAACAAAAAAATCAACGTCCGAATGCTGACAATCTCCGCTATGCTGATAGCACTGGAGATCGTACTCAACCGATTCTGCTCTATCAACACCGCAGGACTGAAAATAGGCTTCAGCTTTGTTCCGATAGTAATTGCAGCGAACCTTTTCGGACCTGTCTGTGCCGCAGTTGTCTATGGTCTTTCAGATTTGATCGGAGCTATACTGTTTCCGATTGGCCCTTATCATCCCGGATTTACATTGTGCGCTGTTGCTATGGGATTTGTCTATGGGCTGTGTCTTTATCAAAAAGCAGGCTCAGCTCGAAAGCTCAAATTTTTCCCTAATGTTGTAATTCCCGCATTTGTAAATAATATAGTAATTGGACTGGTTGTCAATACTGTCTGGGTTGCAATGCTGTATTCTTCTAAGGCTTACGGCGGTTGGTTCCTCTATCGCCTTCCCGAATATGCAATGCTTATCCCAATGAATTTGATCATTACGCCTGTGCTTCTCAAGCTTTGTGATCAGCTTCGTAAATCATCACTTATAAAAAATACTTCTATATAAGATATATAAGGAGGATAATCCATGAATTACAGCGAAACGCTTGAATATATACATTCTGTTACATGGAAGGGAAGCAGACCGGGGCTTGAGAGAATTTCCGAGCTGTGTGAACTGCTTGGACATCCTGAGGATGAGCTGAAATTTATCCATGTTGCAGGTACTAACGGAAAAGGCTCAACCTGTCGTATGCTTGCATCAATTTTGGAAAAAGCAGGGTACAGTGTGGGCTTGTTCACATCTCCGTATATTGAGGAATTCAATGAGCGTATCATGCTGAATGGCGAAAATATTACGAACGAAGACCTCGCATGGGCTACTGAAAGAGTACGTGCTAAGGCTGAAACAATGGCGGATAGTCCAACGGAATTTGAGCTTATTACGGCAATTGCACTTGAATACTATAAGAAAATGCATTGCGATTATGTCGTATTTGAGTGTGGACTCGGTGGTAGACTTGATTCCACAAACATCATAAAAACTACCGTTTTGTCAATCATAACCGGAATTGACCTTGATCACACAGCAATCCTCGGAGATACTCATGCAAAAGTTGCAAAGGAAAAGGCAGGTATCATAAAGGAATGTGTACCGGTGCTGTTTGGTGAAGGCGTTGACGAGGCTGAACAGGTCATTCGTGAAACTGCTGAAAGTAAGAATTCGCCATACAGACGCACGGATTTCTCAAAAATCACAGATATATCTACTGATTTGCACGGAACATCCTTCAAATTCGATGGACATGAAGTGAAGATAAATCTGCACGGACTGTATCAGACACGAAATACAGCAACAGTTTTAACAGCAGTTGAAATGCTGCGTGATTGCGGATTGAATATTCCCGAATCAGCTGTGAACGATGGCCTTGCTGCCGCAAAATGGAAAGCAAGATTTGAGATGCTCTCGGAAGAACCGCTCATCATATATGATGGTGCTCACAATCCTCAGGGAATTTCCGGTGCTGTTGAAAATATCAGACACTATCTCTCACCATTGACGAATGACGGAAAGATCACGCTTCTTATGGGCGTTATGGCTGATAAAGATCATGAGCAAATGATAAAAATGCTTGCACCGTATACAGAAGCTGTATTTACCGTAACTCCTGCAAATGCTCGCTCACTTGATTCTGCTAACGTGGAGCATGAATTTGAAGAATTCGGTGTTCACGGAAAAGCATTTGAGGAGCTTGCAGACGGTGTAAGAGCAGCTGTAGACCATGCAAAAAGCGAAGTACGACCGCTTGTCTGCTTAGGCTCGCTGTATATGTATGCAGACGTGAAGAAAGCAATAACGGAATACATAAAGTGACTATAGAAATACGGAGGTAAGATGAAACCTACACGCACAGCTATAATATTTTTGTCCGCATTGACCCTTACCTCCTGTCAAATAGCAGATAAGCTGGGATTTGATACATACGACTATATGAGCGAAAACGTGCTTTTGACCTATGATATCGAATCGGAAACTTCACTTGAGCTTGAGGAGTTTTTGCAAATACTCATAACAGATTCACCGAATCTTGCCACATTCGAGAATATGAACGATGCGATAAAGGAATACAGTGACGCAGTTCTAACGTATATGCTTGATACCGGATATTCAAAATATTCCGGAAATATCGCACTGATCGATAAAGCGGAACGCGAATATCCGGAATACAATATCACACAGATCATTCCCGAAAGGGAATTTGAAGCGACAATGTATCGCTATTTCGGCGGAAATGTCATGATAACGCATAAGGACAGCGCAAGATTCAAATATCTCGATAAAGTTGGTGCATATATCTCTCCTGTAATGCCGACATCAAGCGGATTGACAGCGGATATCACATCTCTTTCGGAAACCGAGAAAACCTACAGAGTAACATTTAAGGTAATAGGTGAAGCTACTGAGTCAGATGAATACTTTGCTCTTGTGATAAAAAGAGATGACGGAACATTGTATATCAAGAAGCTGACTGAAAACTAAAGCTGACCTTGCAGCTGCATCAATCAAATATCATTACCAAAAAGCATCTTTCGTGACGAGGGGTGCTTTTTTAGATAAACTATAAGTACAGTACCGAGTATACCACACGCAATAATTTCGCCAAGTCCGACAGTAGCCACAAAATACGGGAACAAATTCCATCCTCCAACACCTGATGAAATAAGAACGACAGGAATTATTACTACATTTGAGAGAATTGTTGGAAGCGATGAAATATACGGGAATTTGCGTACAAGATAAGCACCGACAGCACCTACGAAGGTTGCGATTGTACCAAAAACAATATCGTAAATTGTACCACCGCAGATGATGTTTGAAATGAAACAGCCAATAGCAACGCCTGGAATCGCAGCTGTCGAGTATATCGGCAGAATACAGAGTGCTTCGGATATTCTTATTTGAACAGCACTGGAAGCCAGTCCGAAAAGTGCGGAAATAAGAGTCAATACGACGTAAATTGCTGCGATAATGCTTGCTTTTGTGAGAAAACGAATGTTTTTGCGCATAATTATGAATCCCTTTCGTGGGACAAAAAAACTGCCTGAAACGAACATGAGTCCGCATCACGCAGATTGTCCGTAGTTTTGTTTTAGGTGAGGATGGTTACGAACTCACCAAATTCCAATTTTTGGTTAATAATCAGGGCATATATCAGTATCAGAGAAACTGTGGAATAAATGCTTCGCACTGATAATCACCGATACTGATAAAGCACTGTTAGTTATATAGTAAGTAATTGATTTTGCTTTAGTTCTTCAGAGACTGCATCGGAGCAGGAATTCTACCACCGCGTGCGATGAATTTTTCAGATGAACGGTCGTTGTGGAGCTTCATTATCGGACCGGAACCGAAAAGTCCACCGAATTCAAGCTCTTCGCCTTCCTTAAGACCAATTGCAGGAACAACACGAACAGCAGTTGTCTTTGAGTTTACCATGCCAATAGCAGCTTCGTCGGCAATTATAGCAGAAATAGTAGAAGCCGGTGTGTCACCCGGAATAACGATCATATCAAGACCAACAGAGCATACAGCAGTCATAGCTTCAAGCTTTTCAATAGAAAGATCACCCGAGCGAGCTGCATCGATCATACCTGCATCCTCGGAAACGGGGATGAACGCACCTGAAAGACCGCCAACGTGTGAAGAAGCCATAACGCCACCCTTCTTAACAGCGTCATTCAGCAATGCTAAAGCAGCAGTTGTGCCATGTGCACCGCATACTTCAATACCCATTTCTTCAATGATATGTGCAACGGAATCTCCGATAGCCGGTGTCGGAGCAAGAGAAAGGTCAACAATACCAAACGGAACGCCAAGTCTTTCGCAAGCAGCATTACCAACGAGCTGACCCATTCTGGTTATCTTGAATGCAGTCTTCTTGATAACATCGGCAACTTCTGTCAAATCTCCGTCAGGACACTTCGCGAGTGCACTTCTAACTGCACCGGGACCTGATACACCTACATTGATTTCGCAGTCGGGTTCGCCTACACCGTGGAAAGCACCGGCCATAAACGGGTTATCTTCCGGAGCATTGCAGAAAACAACAATTTTAGCGGCACCCATGCAGTTTTTGTCCTGTGTCAGCTTTGCGGCTTCAAGAACGATAGAACCCATCATACCAACCGCATCCATGTTGATACCGGCTTTTGTTGAACCGATATTTACAGAGGAACAAACACGGTCAGTTACAGCGAGAGCCTCTGGGATAGAACGGATAAGCTCACGGTCACCTGCTGAGAAGCCTTTTTGAACGAGTGCAGAATAGCCTCCGACAAAGTTTACTCCGACGGTTTCTGCTGCACGCTGAAGTGTTTTAGCATATTCAACGGGATTGCCACCGGAAACAGCAGCCAGCATAGCGATAGGTGTTACGGAGATTCTTTTGTTAATTATCGGAATACCGTACATTTTTTCGATCTCAACGCCAACGGGAACAAGACGTTCAGCAAGACGACAGATCTTGTCATAAACCTTATCACAGGAGCGGTGTATATCGCTGTCGGCACAGTTCAAAAGTGAAATGCCCATTGTGATCGTGCGTATATCGAGATTTTCATCATCGATCATACGAATGGTTTCAAGAATATCAGTTGTATTGATCATAATTTAAGAGCATCCTCCGATTAGATGTGGTGCATTGAGTTGAAGATATCTTCGTGCATAACGTGAATCTTCATGCCAATATCATTACCAAGAGCGTTAAACGAATTCTGAAGGTCAGAGAAATCTCCTGTAATATCGGAAATATCTATAAGCATGACCATTGTAAACAGATCCTGCATAACGGACTGGGTAACATCGACGATATTTGCCTTGTGTTCAGCGCATACTGTGCTTACTTTTGCGAGGATACCGACTGTGTCGCGACCTACAACTGTAACGATAGCTTTCATATTACTTTATACCTCAAAATATGTGATATGTGGGTGTGCTATCAAGTAGTATAACATATCCGAGCGGTTAAATCAATCGTGAAATTTGATAAATAACAGTAAAAATGTGAATAAAAATGAGATGAAAACATTGATTTTTGAGTAAAAATGTGTCATAATAGTCATATGACTGATTAAAACTACATAATTCGTTATAGCGGAAATGACCTCTCCGCCGAAAGGAGCTTGGATGAAAGAAAAAAGAAGCAGTTTCACTGGGAAAATCGGTTTTGTTCTTGCAGCAGCGGGTTCTGCTGTTGGACTTGGAAATATCTGGCGTTTTCCGTATCTTGCGGCAAAATATGGCGGCGGAATATTTCTTCTTGTTTATGTAATACTTGCAGTAACATTCGGATTTACATTGATGACGGCAGAAATCGCACTTGGACGAAAAACTGGACTGAGTGCATCGGGTGCATTTGCGGCACTTAATAAAAAATACTCGTTTATCGGTGTCATTGCATCAATAGTGCCTATGATAATTCTTCCGTATTACTCAGTTATCGGTGGTTGGGTCACAAAGTATTTTGCTGCATTTGCAACCGGTCAGGCTCATGCGTCCGCATCTGATAATTATTTCAGCGATTTTATTTCGCAAACAGGTGAGCCGATAATTTGGTTTTTTGTGTTTATAGCTGTTACGGCAGTAGTGGTTTTGTTCGGAGTTGAAAAGGGTATAGAAAAGGTCAGTAAGATTATGATGCCCGTACTGGTACTTCTTACTCTGTTTATTGCGATCTACACACTGTTCATACCGGGAGCGATGGAAGGATTTATTTACTATGTCAAGCCGGATTTCAGTAAGTTTTCTGTAACGACAGTTCTTGCTGCTATGGGACAGCTGTTTTATTCTATGTCACTTGCGATGGGGATTATGATAACCTATGGCTCATATATGAAAAAAGATGTAAATCTTGACTCCTCAGTATCCCAGATCGAGATTTTTGACACAGGCGTTGCGTTTCTCGCAGGTATGATGATAGTTCCGTCTGTTTTTGCATTTTCCGGTGGAGATGAATCTGCACTCGGAAAGGGGCCAAGTCTGATGTTTATCACATTGCCGAAGGTTTTTGATAGCATGGTTGGCGGTTCGATAATCGGTACAGCATTCTTCCTTCTTGTATTGGTTGCTGCTCTCACATCTTCTATATCGCTGATGGAGACAGTCGTATCTATAATAGAAGATAAATTTAAGCTCGGCAGAAAAAAGACCTGCATTGTCGTTTTCATAGGCTGCATCGTTCTTGGAATTCCGTCATCACTTGGATTTGGCGTGTGGAGTGGTGTCAGCGTTATGGGAATGTCTATCCTTGATATGTTTGATTTCATTTCTAATAGTGTTATCATGCCTATCGTAGCGCTTTTGACCTGTATTTTTATAGGATTTGTAATAAAACCACAGTCAATTATCGATGAAGTTGAGATAGGCGGTGTAAAATTCAAGCGTAAAAAACTGTTTTCCGTTATGATAAAGTATATTGCGCCGATTTTCATCGTACTGATACTCGTGTCCTCTATTCTTGATACATTTGGAATATTCAAGATTTAACTTAACAAAAAAATGAATTTCGCCTTGACAATACCCAATATCATGTGGTATA
>CAYSEF010000048.1:0-13212 GCA_964430105.1 uncultured Ruminococcus sp.
CAGCACTTTTATTTGGTCTTTGCGCTTCGCTTATATTCAAAAGCAAATCTAGAACATGAGCAAAAAACAGAGTCGTTTTATCGGCTCTGTTCTTTTTGTATTGATGTAATATGGGATATTATATACAGTCATAACTACTGTTACATTAATTTCACCGTTGCAAAAACGAGGTCATCACTGTTGAAAATAACTGTTTCCCCTATTTTAGTACTCTTTATCAAATGCTCTCTTTCAGTTCAACACGTCCTGCAATACCTGCACCTTTATCATTGTCAGTGTCTGCGTACAGCAAAATACGTATATCAGCATTCATTTCTGTAGACTCAAATGATGATGTAACATATTTGCCTTCATGTTGAACATTTATACAATCTATTTGCTTACCGTTTACAAATATTTCAGCAGTGTCAAACAAAATATTGGAAAATTCTATTTTATATGTGCCATTCCGAATGATTTTTGGAGTAGTACGGTAAACTCTCCAACCGTGCATGAAATCTTTTTGTCGCAAATCTCGAGTAAACTGTACCGGAGTGAAAGAATTCATATCATTATCGGCAATTTTTGCTATAGGGTCAGGTCTATATTCAGTAACTGCTGACATCGAAAAACCACCTAGAAGATAATCCGTTACAGGAGCAGGACATATTGGTGGAGCTACATTAACTATTTCAAATGTGAATTCTGCGTCAACAAGTCCTTCACTATGTACTCTTAATGTAATGTTCTTTGCGCCAATATTAGCTGTAATTAGTGCTTGACACCATCCACAATATGCTTTTCGTTCAGGGATCACATCTGATTCGTGACTGTTTGGATCTCCATTGCCAACACCGCGCACATATCCGTCACCGATAACATCAAAGCGCAACAAATTATCAGCCGTAGGAACAACGACACCATTTTTATCGACTATACAGAAGTTTACGATCGCAGTATCTGCCCCATCATTTTTTATTGTTGTATTGTCCGGTAAAATTTTAACTGCATAAGGACTTCCGGCTGTTCTCTGCTCTGATTCTGCTACGCAAGTATTATTTCTATATGCTTTTGCGCTAATACAACCTGGCACAAATTCTACCTGCCATTCAGCCGGTGCACAAACATCACATATTTTTCTTCCCAGAGACTCGCCATTCAGAAATAGTTCTACTTCTTCACAGTTACTAACAGTCATAACTCGTACAGACTCATTTTCCACATGATTCCAATGCGGAAGAATATGTACCATTGGTTCATCAGTGAAGCAAGCTTTGTTAAAATAGAATGAATCTTTGGCAAACCCACATGTATCCATAATTCCAAACTGAGATGAAACCGACGGCCATGTAAACGGAGTAGGTTCTCCACGATAATCAAAGCCTGTCCAAACAAAGAAACCCGCAAAATAGTCGTGGCTACGAACGAAGTTCCATGTTTCACGAACTGATTGTCCCCACGGAACTATATCTTCATCGTAGTTTGCAAGTACCTGTGCGCCTTCATAGTCGCTTCTATAACATCCTCTTGTTGATACAGCACTATTATTTTCAGAACCTATAATAGGCTGCTCAGGATGCTGTTTGTGCATATTATCAATAGCACCTATACCGTAATTGATACCGGTAACATCCATTTCCAAGCCAGCACCTTCCATAGAACCATTGATAGCTCCTGTCAAAAGACGTGTATCATCGAGATGAAGCACACGGCTTTTCATGCGTCGATAAATTTTTGCACCTTCATCTGTATTTTGCAAAGGTTCTTCATTAAACAGTGACCAGAATACTACAGAAGGATGATTTCGGTCACGCTTTACCATAATGTCAATGTATTCGAGTACCTCAGTTCTTGATTCAAAACGACGGTTTTCATCCATAACTATCATTCCAAGTTCATCACAGGCATCGAGTATTTTCTTTGCGGGAAGATTATGCGCACACCGATATGCGTTTGAACCGAGTTCTTTGAGTCGTTTTATACGATAATACTGTACTGAATCAGGAAGTGCAACACCGACTCCTGCGTGATCCTGGTGATTACAAGTGCCCTTTATCTTGAGAGGATGCTCATTTAAGAAGAAGCCTTTTTCAGCATCGATTGCAATTGTTCTGAAACCTATGCGTACATTTTCTTCATCAACAACTTTTCCATCTCGAATAACTTCAACTCGCAGTGTATAAAGTTTTGGATTATCTATATCCCATCTTATAGGGCGAGATACTCTAAGTTTCTGCGTGATAACATCCTGTGAAGCAAAATCGCAGTTAATGTTATCTGTTGTTTTTTCTACAATAATCTTGTCACCGTCGAGTATCATTGAATGAATTGAAGCATTTACATTCTCATATGCGCTATTTTCAATAGTTGTCTCAACTTCAACATTCCAATTATTTTTTGTGCCATTTACAAGCTTAGGCTTTCCAAAAATACCATTATGTGCGATATGTAGTTTGTCCTTCGCATAAAGTCGAACATGGCGATATATTCCGGCACCCTCATACCACCAACCTTCAGTCTCAAATCCCTTTATATATACTGCAAGAACATTTGGACGTCCATCAAAATATGCACGATCGGTAATATTGAAAATGGTTTCGGTATATGCACTAAAAGAACGTTCCATTAACGAACCATTGAAGTAAAATTCAGCATTCACAGCTGTTCCTTCAAAGCAGATAAACAACTCACGTTCAGACAATGATTCATCCAAAACAAAAGATTTTCTATACCAAGCATTATTTCTTGTACGATAGCCGTGAGAATGAAGGTTTTCAGCAGAAAAATCGCTTTCTGCGTAATAGTCATGTGGCAGATCGACTATGCGCCAATCACTATCATACCAGTTCTTACCTGCCGGTCCACTTGCAGCGCCTGCTTTAGAACTTCCGTATGATTCTGCATGGCTATTTACCTTCTGTACTGCAATGTCTCCAAGATGAAAACGCCAATCATGATCCAGATTCATCACTATTCGTTCCATATTTTAATTCCTTTCAAAGTGAATTTATTATTCGTAAATGTTCAAACTTTCAGAATAGTCTCACTTGACTTTTGGTTATATCTTATTTATAATTATAGTGCATAAAATTTGCAAGGTATATAACAAAAATACTTTATTTTATAACAATAGTTTCTGGAGAATTACCATGGCTAAGTGGATAAGCATCGACGAAGAACAGGGTCAGATTATTTCTTTTGATGATAATTCTTTTCCTTTCGGAATATATATGGATATGTATCAGAAAATGGATGGAAATGCGCTTCCCTTTCATTGGCATAATTTAATTGAATTTGGACTTGTTTTAGCAGGTCAAATTGAAATGCATATTGACGATGAAATCATTATTCTCGATATGGGTGAATGCTTTTTTATTAATTCAAACACCTTGCACAGCAGTAAACAAATAAGCACATCGGAAGATGCTATAGTCTGCATTGTTTGTTTTAATTCTTCTTTACTTGCGGAAAATAAGAATGGCTCTATAAATAAAAAATACTTTCAACCAATGCGTGAAAGTTCCGTAAATGGCTTTAAAATCTCTCAAGCATCTATTGAAGGGAAAAAAATACATGACATTCTATGTGATTTTTCTAAAATAGAAGAAAAATCATTTGGATACGAACTAAAAATCATTTCGATGGTAAGTGAGCTATGGCTCGAAACCTTAAAATATGTAAATAATAATGCTGATATTTTTAGCTATACCAAAAGAGCCGGTTCTCCGCAAAAGGAAACAATAAAGCAGCTTCTTATATATGTTCAGGAGAATTACAAAAATTCTATCTCTATAGATATTCTATCAGAACACGCACATATAAGTAGAAGTGAATGTTTTAGGCTTTTCAAACAGTATACAGGTAAAACGCCATTTGATTACATAAACGATTATAGACTTATGCGCGCTGAATATCTTTTGAAAACTTCCACAATGTCAATTCTTGATATATGTTTAGCGTGTGGTTTTTCCGGTCAAAGCTACTTCGGAAAGATATTCAAAAATCGATACCATATTTCACCATTAGCATATCGAAAGAAAAATGGTACAATAAAATAGTATATACAGAAAACAAAAAACGTGTCTGAATTACAAATGTAATTCTTGACACGTTTTTAATTATACTGAAATTGTTCGTATTATGAATTTTCAGCGATATAAATACTTGCACGGCTGGCGATAATTCTAGCAGTTTCTTCCGCACTTCTTGTGCCTGCAAAGAATGTAGAAAGTTCTTCTTTAATTATTTCCAAGAGAGAGCTGTCTGTACGGCTGATCTGACCTGCACCTTCAATTATATCAAGTACCATATCAACACCTGCCTGATCGAACGGTCTGTTTGACTCCTTCAAATAGTTGATATAGTCCTCAGAATATCCGTAATCTCTTGCCCAACTGAAATCTTGATCTTGGTTTTCACTATAATAATAATTATCAGAGGCAGTTGCGCTTCTTTCTTCATTTACACTACGCTTGATCGAGAAACCATAGCTGATTCCCTCATCTTCTGTAAGGAAATATTTGAGAATATCCCATGCCTGATTCTTAGCGTTTGAAGTAGCACTTATTGCAAATTCCATACGAGGAACGATAACTGAACCGTTTTCATTTTCGTTATTCGTTGGATATCCAATAGCAATAATATCACTTGTTGCAAACTCATTCATCTGATACAGCATTTCTGTGAATGATGAGATATAAACAGAATTAAACAGTGCATAATCCTTATAGAAACGAAGACTATATTTTTCGCTAAATTCACGTTCTAACTCTTCATCATATATATAATCAGGTCCCATTGAATCGTAGTATGCATCCCAGTAACTCTTTTCTGAGCAAGTTGAAATGTATTTTATCAAATCAATAAAGCCCTGTGACTGGAACTGTGTAGTTCCAGTTTCCCAGTCAACAAATGAGTTTAACGATACGTCAAACAGATTGTTAACAATGTCATCTCTATCCCAATCCATAAATGCTGTCATTTCTTCGGGCATACTGTTGATACAAGCCATCATCTCTTCAAAAGTCCAACCCGGTTCTTTTCCAACGTGATTAGTCTTTGCTACAAGAGTGTTGATTGAGAAGCCAAGTATCATGGAGTAAAGCTTTCCATCAACAGAGTTTGCATCAAAAATATTTGTATAATAATCATTTCTGTTTATGCCTATTTCAGGGTCGTCGATGAATTTATTGAGATCAGTAAAGATTCCCTTCTGGAAGTAGCTTTCAACCGGAAGACTGGTGTTCAGATATATCATATCCGGGACTTTACCCATAATGATATCATTATTTAGTTGCTGTACTGCACCAGTCCACTGATTTTCTTCATTATTATATTGATCATAGCTTATAACCGCAATACGAACGCCTGTGTTTCGTTTGTTATAACGAATGATAGCTCTTGTGAGATTGTAATCAGAGGAGGTACATCCAATCTTAACTATTATTTCTTCGCTAAGGAGTTCATCCGGTACCTTCTCGAGTACCTGTAATGTTGTACTTCTTCCTCCTTCTGCCTCCCAATCAGTACTTGCAAACAAAATTCTGCCATCATCCATTACAAGCATATAGGAAGAGTTTGAATTGTCTATATCTGAGTTAATATAATTGAGGATTTCCGCTGTGGTATCAGTTGCAATATCATATGCATATACACCTGAGTTCATCTGATAGTATACCTTTTCGGAATCTGATCCAATAATTCCATAGTAATTATCGAATATATCCTTAAGTATTTCGGATTCCACATCAAAGAGCTGTCCATTCTCGATGTATTTTACTTTATATCCATCGCTATAGTATGTAAGGTATATTTTGTCACCAATACTCATTATATTATTGATCCAGCGTGCTTCGACTTCAATTTGACCGGTATATTTGAAGTCGGAATCAAGAATGATTATGGTACTTTCCAATGACATATAATAGTTTCCATCAGAAGCAACAACGACATTATTTACATAAACATTATTAACGTCAAGTCCTGCTTCTGTAATAATATCATTCAAATAAACATCAAATATATCACCTGTTGATGCATCAATAATCAAGAAATAATACTTTGATGATGATTCACCAAGCTCCTCATCATATTCCCATGAACTCGTAGTTGCAGTAATTTCGCCATTTTTTGTTATAGAAAAATTATTAAGATAACCGTCTCCCTTACTTTCAATATCAAGCGGAATTTCTGTAATTTCACCGGTATCTATAGAGAGACAGCAAAGGATTTGGACACTTGAATAGCTAAACCACCATCCATCCGGAAGCACATCACCTTCAACGTCACCATTAACTTCACTAACAACTTCAGTTACAACTGCGCCTGTTAATGCGGGAGCCACCTTATTTGTCTGTACTTCAACTGTAGCATCAGCAACAGCATCAACAATAGCAACACCGTTGATATCATCAATCTCAACTTCAACTTCTTCTATAAATTCCTCTACAGGAATATCTACAGCCGGCATTACTTCAAAATCTTCATATACGCCTGATCCTGACTGATAATAATAACCTTCGCGACGTTCAACTTCTTCGCCAAGCTCGTTATGTGTTATGGTATACTCTTTATAATATGTAAAATAAGCAGTACCATTCGCATAGTAGAGGCGGTTGATATAATCAATATTCTCCGGCAACTTGAGATCAGTAGAGCTGTAAACATTTGTACGCTTTTCCTTCACCGGCTCTGTCCCAGTCTTATTACAAGATGACAGAACAGAGAGTGAAGACAATGCCATAATCATTGCAAGAGCTGCGGAAATAATCCTTCTTTTTTTCATGTTATAACCTCACTAAACTGTTGATTTCGATTTTCTTATTTTCTTTTTACGTTTTGCTTGCTTTTTTTCGATTTTTTGCCATGTATTTTTCAGGGTATCAGTAAAAGTATATCCAGAAACACGAAGTAGTATGAACGAAAGAAGCATTGCGGTTACGCCTATTGCGACAAGTCCAACTTCAAAAATCATCATAACTGCGCAGGTGTAATCTAACACCTTTGCTTCATTCTCCCAATATGGGTATTCTATTTTATTCTGTTTTATCCATGAATATTTCAGAGATTTCATATTATTGAAGCGGTTTGTGATTGAAAATCTATCAGAAGTCTCTGCAATCTCGGTTGTCTCCTCATTCATTTTAACAACGCCATTGAATATATTCATAGCAAATGATTTTACTGAGTTTGGCAAAGTCACTTCAAACATAGTAATATTGGCGTTATTTCCAACAATTTTAGAGTATCCGGCATAGTTCATATACATTCGTGGACGATCGCCGTAAGTATAACCATATGTTCCACCGGAGGTTTCTTTTTCGACTACTCCTACCACCACAAATTCCACATCATTAATTGTAACTGTCATCCCGATGATGTTTTCTGCACCAAATACCTTCCACGCAAGATCACGGTCAATCACGATACCCATTGGGTTGGAATCATCATTCAGAAAAGGAGAACCGTAAGTAAACTTCATTTGGTGGAATACAAAGAAGTCACCACCTACTGCCATTACTTCTGCTGTAGTACTTCCCTTTGAGCCTGTTATACTAAGTGTATCCTCAGTAATGTAGCAATATGCCCATGAACGTGCTCCTTCCTTTGGTGTGATTGACGCAGAAAGGAGCGAATTGTCCATAGAATGTGCCCATGAGCCTACCTGGTCTACTGTTACAGCTGAACTGTTTTCTGTATACATTGTTATCGTGGCATAATTATCACCATTTGATGACCATCTCTCGCCTGCATCGATAAATTCAATCTGCCCCTGCATAAGAAATACACAAAACTCAAATATTCCGAGCAGTAATACACAGGCTACAAAAATTATTGCACTAATGCCTGATGCACCAAGCACTTTTTTATTTACTTTATCGTTCACAGCTTACACCTATCAATTATTTTTCAGCGAGACGGACACGCTGACCATCCGATATCGGTACTGTAGAGTTTGTAACCACAAATTCACTTCCGTACAAACCTGATATTGCGGATTGTGTATCATCTGATGCGACTACTTCGATATTCATACGTCTTGCGGTATACTGTACTCCAAGAGGGCTATTCTTTGATTCAACAACAAGTACAAACTTTCCGTCATTATCTTCACGTATGGCAGAATTCGGCAATACTGTATCATACGACTGACTCTTATCACCAATTGAGAATGTCAAACTCTGTCCTTCTGAAACGTCTCCCTTTACTTCAATTATTACGATACGGTTTTTACCCTGACTTGATGGATCTGAGCGTATCTGAGAAACCGACGCTTCGATATTAGAATACCACCATGAGTTTACAACTGTACACGGTGAGCCAACCTGAATCTTTCTTGCTTCTTCTGAGGCCATGGTGATCTCACTGATGTATCCTTTATCTGCAATTTCAATGGATGCAACTGTGTTACCACTTGTCACTGAATCACCAGGTACAAAGTTAATCGAAACTATTTTACCTGCGATAGGTGCAGTTACGCTTGTTGTTGAAGGTGCAGTTTTATATGCTTCTATTTTTGCTGAAAGTTCATCAAGTTTTTTCTTTTGATCTTCGCGTGTCAGCTTGATATCAGTATCGGTCTTTTCCTGTGTTGCTTCAGTAATTTTGAGCTGTACTTCAAGAGAGGAAATAGTGTCCTGCGTTTCCTTGATCTGATCTGCAATTGTTTCAGGATCCTTCGGAGTGGAGTTATTTGAAAGTTCCTTATTAGCCTCGCTCAATTCTTTATTTTTCTGCTTCAGTTCAGCTTTGAGTTGATCAAGTTCAGATTCATATGTATCAAGGAGACGTTCGTATTCGGAAAGATTGACTTCCGCTGCACTCTGCTTACGGAGAGATTCTACATTTGTTTTTGCAGTATTGTATCTTTCTGTAACTTCATCAAGATCTGCTTTCGCTTTGTCATAGTCAGCTTGTGCAGAAGCAAGATCATAATTTGTTGCATAGTCAATAACATCATCAACCTCAGGCATACCGATAATATCAAGCTTTTCTTCGATATCGTCTATCTTATCTCTAATAGACTCAATCTTATCCCATGCATCTTCTGAAGAACGCTTATAAGACTTATCAAGTGCTGCAATCTTATCCTTTATGTCTTTGATTTTATCAGCTACTGAAGTAGAATTTGACGGAGTGACGGTAGCCCTAACAGTGTCTGAATCTGTATCAGTAGATTCTGTAGTATCATCCTCAGTCTCTTCAATCTTTTTTATCTGTTCAATATAAATTTCACGCTGTTCGAGATAATCTTCTTTATCATATCTATACTGTTTTTCCAAAGTTGCAAGTTGATCTTCAAGAGAACGCAACTCTGTTGTAAGTGTATTAGCTTCGCCAATATCACCTGCTGATGATTTAATATCGTCAAGTCTTGCTTTATAGAATTCCAAATCGTTTGTAAGCTGTTTATATGATCTTTCGAGTAAAGCGTAGTCTTCCTCTGCTACTGCAAGCTTCTCAGTAACTGTAAGATTAGAGAAAATATCTTCCTCAATAACGCTCTCTGCAGCACTAATCTTTCCATTTATCTCAGCGATAATCTCAGAAACTGTGTTTGTCTTATCATTAATAGCTTCTATCTCTTCTTCCAGTCGTTCAATCTTATCTTCAATAATTGAAGTTGTATCAACACCATTCAAAAGAGCATTATATTCCTGCTGTAATTCTGCGAGTTTTTCCTTTGCGTTAGAAAGTTGTTTTTGGGCTTCGAGCATAGTCTTATCGGCTGTAAGTCCATCAACAGTATCCTGCAAAACTGCAAGATCATATTCACGCTTTAATTTATCGTATTCATTCTGTGTTGCTTCAAGCTGTGCACTTGCGCCACCCTGCAATTCGAGGATAGGTGCATCCTTTTCTACAGTGTCACCTTCCTTAACGTACACGGAAACTACCTTTCTTGACTGGACTGTTCCGTTTTCAATTTCTGCTTGTTCAGCTTCGTATACAACATTATAGCTTGCATTTGCTTTGACAGTACCTGAAACTTTGACTGCGCTTGTCAATGTTCCGTACTTGGCATACTGAGCAGAAACCTCAGGCAGTGAATAATTTAATATCGTATTCGAGAAAAACGTAAGCAACAAGAGTATTGTTAGAAAAATAATCGCTACGTTTTTCACCCATGCACGACGGCGTTCAGAATCCTTTGCCATGACTTATCTCCTATGAAAATGTTTACTTGATATTATTTGAATTTTTGATCTCTATCCCTTAACGGATGCGGAATACGCTATACCATCGATAAGGTAGTCTTCGCTGTAAAGGAACAGCAATACCGGCGGTACCATATAAATTACCGCTATTGCAAGTGCTATACCCGTATCGCCTTCATTTATCTTTGAAAGAAATACAGACAGTGGATACATTTCTGAATCCGTTAGCAGAATAAGAGGCTGTTCTACCATATTCCAGTAATCAATAAACACGAGTATTGCTACTGAATACAATGTACTGCGACAAAGCGGCATATATATTTTTGAGAATATCTGCCATTCATTTGCACCATCGAGCTTTGCTGCTTCTACTACAGCACCTGGAATTCTTTTCATGAATTTAACAAGTATAAATACCGAAAACGGTGAGAATATCCCAGGCAAAATTATTGCCCATCTTGTATCGAGAAGCGACATCTTATCAAGAACTATATAGTTAGGCACAAGTGTTACCTGATAAGGCATCAGCATCAGGATTATGTATGCAAAAAACACGATAGAACGGAATTTTGTATCAACTCTGGCAAAAGAATATGCCGCTCCTGCTGCAACTACAAGTTGGAATATAACTATAGGCAATACATAAATAACTGAATTCCAAAACTTTACAAGATATTCGGGGCTTCTGAACAGTACTGTCGAATACTGAGAAAAACTGACTTTATCTGGTATGAGCTGTAAATTTACTTTTTCTGCTATGAATACACGTCCGCCATTGCCTGATACACCAAGACCTGTAAAAATCTTACCGTAATTTGCTGATATCTCAGTTGTAGACATGAAGGAATTTGTTAATGTAAATACTGTTGGAAAAAGAAAAAGAAACGCAAACGTAATCAGAACTATCATTACAACAAACAGAAATATAATTCTGCTCGTCTTTACCTTCTTCTTTTTCTTAACACTTTTGGATGCTGAAGGAAATTTTGCAGAATCCAATCTGATATCGTCCGTCATTCTTCAATCCCCCTTCCCGCACGGTCATCCACCCAAAGCAACACTGAAATAATGATTATCATGATCACACAAAGCACTATTGCTGCACTTGAGAGCTTAGGATAATCGAGGTTATTGAATGTATTGTTCATGAAATGTTGCAAGGTATACATCGAATCGTATGGATAGTCACCCGTAAGGAGGTACACTTCACGGAACACTTTGAATGAGTTTATCATCGACATGATCGTTACAAACGAAATAGTGGAAGCCAAATAACGCAACTTGATCATAAAAAATCTTTTTACTGCGCCACATCCGTCAAGCATTGCAACCTCTATAATTCCCTTTGGAATAGCTGACAACGCTGACATGAACATGATCATGTTATATCCGATATTTTTCCAAAGAAACAGTAGTACTACAACGACAAAACCATAATCTGATTTCAGCCATTCAATAGGTTCTGCACCGAATATCGCTGTAATATCGTTGATAACTCCATTATAATCAAACAATACCTGCCATATAAGAATTATGGATGCAGCCGGCACTATCATTGGAGATAGAAAAATAGTACGGAATGTACTTTTATATGGAATATTCGCATCAAGCAGTATCGCCAATCCTAAAGACAATATTACTACCAAAGGAACTGCGGTGAGTGAGAAAATTCCGGTATTTTTCAACGCAAGCTTAAACGCAGAATTTTTGAACAATTTTATAAAATTATCAAGTCCAACAAAATTTGCTGCTGTTGTAGTATCTATCAAAGAATAATAGATAACTACCATGAACGGAATGATAAAAAACACCATTACGCCAATTATCGACGGAACCATGAACACAGATGTACGCATTCTCTCTGCACGATCTCGTTTTGATATTCGTGACCGCTGTTTCGGTATGTGTAATCCAGCTGTTTCGTCGATAGAAAGATTCTTTTTTTTCTCAATTTTTGATTTCATTTGCAACGACCGCTCTTTTTTAATTCAGTATTATTTTAGACGTTTTATTTAATTAAAAGTTCCATGATTTGCAAATTTTTTCACAATAATTTCATTATTTGAACAATATACTTTAATTATGTAAGTATTATTTTTTACTTCCATCCGTCTATTTCTCTTCTTTCCATAGCACCAAGTATACGCTTATAGACTCCACGGTGATCTCTATCAAAAGAACGAATGATTTCTTTCATTTCTGCACGCTCAGTATTACCATTTTCAGGGCAAAGACTCACTGCTATAGGAATATTTTCTGCTTTAACTACAGCTTTTATATCAGCTTCTTTTGTATAGATCAGCGGACGAATCACTGATACAGCTTTATCTTCATAAACTGTTACCGGCATAAAGCTACCTATTCTGCCTTCGTAAAGCAATGACATCATAAATGTTTCAACTGCATCTTCAAGCTGGTGTCCAAGTGCAAGCTTATTTACGCCTCTTTCCACTGCTTCATTCATCAATGCTCCCCTACGCATTTTTGAACACAAGGAGCATGGGTTCTTCTCTTTACGCTCATCAAATACTATTTTAGCTATTTCAGTCTCGACAGTATACAGCTGTACATCTAATGAATCACACCATTTTCTTACATTTTCAAATGATTCTTTCCCACCGTCAAAACCCATGTCTACAGTTATAGCACATAGTGAGTATTTCTTAGGATAAAATGTGCGCATTTTTGCTAGTGCTAAGAGGAGTGCAGACGAATCCTTTCCACCAGACAAACCTACTGCTATTTTATCTCCGTCATCTATCATTTCATAATGCTCAAGCGCCTGACGAGTGGTGCTTAGCAATTTCTGCAATTCTTTCATATAATATTACTGATTTCTATTTTGAAAGGATGATTCCATGCCAAAAATTTATATTGATCAAGGTCATAATCCAGTAAATCCCAATGCAGGAGCTGAAGGAAACGGTTTCCGTGAACAAGATCTTGTATATAACATCGGTCGGATCACATCAGACATACTGCGTGAATACGGATTCGATGTTCGGTTATCACGTCCTACTCCTCAAGCGCCTGACGAGTGGTGCTTAGCAATTTCTGCAATTCTTTCATATAATAT
>CAYSEF010000049.1:0-12086 GCA_964430105.1 uncultured Ruminococcus sp.
CAAAATCTCACATGAGCCTTCGCTGATGTGTTTTTTGAGCATAAGTTAAGCCAAAATATGGCTGAGGCATACTTTTTGCGATATTGATTTACTCAAATGCAACTCACCTATTGCATATTTGATAAAATTATGTTATAATATGTTCATAGTTACTTAAAAAAGACAAACTATTAACAACTATTTACATTAAAGACGGAACAGATAACATGGAAGATAAAAACAACATCATTACCGCCGAAGAACCCAAAAAACATAAAAAAACAAAAAAAGAAAAAGAATGTCGACGCGTTAAAAGCATTTCGCCTATGTCCGTGGTTATTCCTTACATTATGGTAAACCGCACAGGCTCGCAAAATTTTATCAGTGACTCGTTTGATATTGAACACGTTGAAAAGTATATAAAAGAAAAGCAGGCTGAGGGCATGACGAACCTCTCTATGATGCACGTTATGATTGCTGCATACATCAGAATCGTTTCACAACGCCCGGCCCTTAACAGATTTATCAGAGGTCAGCGAGTTTGGACACGCAAAAATGTCGAGGTTTCACTCACCATCAAAAAGGAAATGACTTTGCAATCGCCCGACACTGTCGTGAAGATCACACTTCCGCCGGATGCTACACTTGCAGAAGTCTATGAAGCTCTTAACAACGAGATTGTTAATTACCGTGACAATCCCGGCGGAGATTTCGATAATACAGCTAAAGTGCTGACATATCTGCCCGGACTTCTCTTTAAGTTTGTTATAGCTTTCCTGCGTTTCCTTGACTATTTCAGCTTGCTTCCGAAGTTTTTGGCTAAGGTCAGCCCATTCCACTGCTCGTATTTCATTACATCTATGGGATCGCTTGGAATTCCGCCGATCTATCATCACCTTTACGATTTCGGTTCTTGCCCCGTTTTCTTCTCGTTCGGAGCAAAACGCCGTGTATATGAGCTTGATTCAAGCGGTGCAGTGAAGCGTAAGAGCTATTTGGATTTCAAATTTGTTTTAGATGAGCGTATTTGTGACGGATTTTACTACGCTTCAGCTTTGCGCCTTCTCAAACAGATAGTTAAAAATCCACATCAGCTCGATGAACGTCCGACCGTTATACCTGATATCGACTGATCATAATGCCGGTTGTTTGTGCGAAAATTTCGTTTTTTCATTTGCTTATTAACATTTCACCTCTATCTTAACTCTATCGAATATGATATAATAACTTAAAAGTAGTGTTAAAGGAGTAGTAAATGTCAAGAAAAACCACTGATCTTACTGAAGCAAGCGAGAAAAAACAAAATCGATTTGTATTTTGCTGTATTGCGAATATACTTTACATAATTCCGTGCCTGTCGTGCCTTGGAATGGGTATCATGCTCGATGGTTTTACAGGATCGTTCATTTTCGCACTTGTTACGATGGTGCTGAATCTGCCCGCATCACTGATAATCTTAAATCAGTTTAAGAAAAAGCAAGGCCGTACACTTACTATTGTGGTTTCAGCAGTAGTGATAGCAATGCATCTCATCAGTGCACCTCTTATCGGTACTTGGTATATCATTATGGCACCGTCATTCGTGCTGTATTGCCTTATTATTGCGTGGTCCGGTATTATTACAACAAGATAAAATATAATAAAAAGGACGTGCTGCAAATTACATTCTTAAATGTAATGCGACACGTCCTTTTTAGCTTTTACGCTTTGCATATTCACATCAGCTTCTCATCGTAATTTGCACGATTTCCACCGATGAATTTCGCTCTTGTTCTTGCTGCGGTAATGTTCGCTTCACCTATCTTTTTAACCGACAGACGAACCGGAACTGCTACTTCTTTGAGGTGCATACCAATGAGAGTTCCGCCGATATCTATACCACAGTCTGCTTTGATGTGCTCAAGTGCAATGGGAGCGTTCATTTCTCTGTAAGCTGCTGTTGCGAATGAGCCTCCTGCTTTTGGCTGAGGAACGACGTTTACAGGCTGTATCACTCCACTCGCTATGCCCATTTCAACAGCTTTACGTTCTACTATCACAGCACGGTTGAGATGCTCACAGCACTGCGCAGCAACGTATACGCTGTGTTCCTCTGCTGCTTGTGATATTCCTCTGTACAGGGCATCAGCGGTTTCAGGGGATGAGGCGTGACCTATAACACCACCGCAAACCTCGGACGATGAGCATCCTACGACCAAAATTCCACCGCAGGGCACCTTTGCAATTTCAAGTAGTTCATTTACCGCATTATATGCGCTTCTTTCTATTTCCAAAAGTTCCATTATTAAACTCTCCTTATAGTGCTGTTTTATCGTGCCATTTTTCAATAAAATCAACGACATTCGCTGTTACAAAGTCAGCACGAGATTTTACTTCGTCTACTGCATTTTCAACTGCAACCGATACATCAGCCACTTCAAACATCGGAATGTCATTCAGATTATCGCCAAAGCAAACTATAGCCTCTGCGCCTGTTATAGCTTTCAGATATTCGACTGCGTGTTTTTTTGAGGCTGTTTCGTTGAAAATTTCGAGATACCAAACTTCATCTGCGTAAGAATCACGGTAGTAAGTGTATCGTATTCCGGAAATTTGCGATATTTTTTCGACCGCTTCGCTAATATTGCGTTCGTTTCCGAGAATTGCGAAATAAATCACATCACCGACAATTTCCGAAAGATATTTTATCTTTGTAAACGGCTTGCCGTATTTTACAACACGCTCGTTCATGAAATCACGCATTGTATCATTCACAATATCACGGTAATAGGTGTAAAGCGGATCGCCCTGCATTGGATGCTCGTCATCGATAGCATAAACGAACGGCTCTATACCTTCTACTTCGTCAAGCGCAGTCAGTATCTGTTCGGCAACGGAATTATTTATTACTGCTGCACGAACGTATTTCCCGACCGACATATCACGCACAAGCACACCGTTCATTAGTGCTACGGGACGCGCTCCTGCGGAGGTGAAGTCGATATCAGCCAAAATATGACTGACTGAGCGAACGGTTCTCGCTGTAGCATAGGTTATCATTACACCGGCTTTTGTCAGAGCATTTATCCTTTCGGCAGTGTCTTTTGATAGCTTTGCGTTTTTATCGAGAAGTGTTCCGTCCAGGTCTGATATAAACAATGTTTTTTTCTTCATTTTGTGGATACAGCCTTATTTTTTTCTTCTTTCTGCGAAAAATCTGCTGAGTATTTCTCTGCAAGCCCTTTCGTTTACGCCAAATTTTACTTCGGGCTTGTGATTTAGCGGATAGGAATTGAGGTTGATGAGCGAACCCATTGAGCCTGCCTTTGCATCCTTTGCACCGATCACGACCTTCGGAACTCTTGCCGCCCATATCGCACCACTGCACATCGGACAAGGCTCAAGTGTTACATATAACGTGCATCCGACTAAACGCCAGCCACCGAGTATCTGTGAAGCACGACGTATTGCCGACGATTCTGCATGATAAAGCGCATCACGGAAGGTTTCTCTGCCGTTATAATCGCCTGTGAGGATTTTTCCGTTTCGCACAATAACGCATCCCACGGGAACCTCGCCTTCTTTTGCGCCCTGCTCGGCAAGCTTTAATGCCACATTCATGTAAAATTCGTCAGTTCTCGGTTCTGCTTTATGAGCGTTTTCAAATTCAGTCAGAATTTCTATGATTTTTGCTTCTCTCGCATTTTGTAATTCAAGCATCGCTGTCACCATTTGCGTCATTTTCGCTGTCATCTTCATTATTCGCAGAAATTCTGCCCGCAGTAATACTGCCTGCAGAAATTCTGCCTGCAGTAATTCCGAGAAAAACAAACGCCAGGCCTCCGATTGCTATAAACACCGTATCTAAAAGTCTTATGACACTGTCATTTCCTGCTAAAAATGTGAGATACAAAAGTGAGCGAAGATTTATGAATATGTGTGCTGAGATAACAGTCCACATAGCCCCTGTCTGCTCATACAGTATTGCAAGAGCTACCGCACTTATTAAGGCGTATGTCATGCTTTCGACAGTGTTGTGAATGATAGCGAACATTACAGCCTGCATCATACAGCCGAAAATAGGATTGAGAAGTCTTAATTCACCGTAGAACAAATAACGGAAAAGATATTCTTCAAGAAACGGATGAATAATAAGAGTTGATACGACGGTAAGCAGAGAAAGCTCTGTACTGTTTGTGGACGAATATGCCATACTGCTGATAAAGGATGAGGTTGCATACATAAGCAGTATCATAACGGCCATAGTTATAAGAAGCTGTAAACATGAGAACAGCGTATTTTTTTTACTCAGCGGTTTGATTTCTGTGTGTTCTTCTTCCTCGCAAATATGATACGTTTTTACACGAAACAGAAGAACAGCTATGCCGACTGCCGGAAGAAATGCCAAAAGCTCTGCAAGCCTTCCGTAAAGCTCAAAATGTCCGTATATCAAAATAAGCAGTCTTTGTACCATTGCCATTATTATAAAAGGTACAAGAGTGTGTGTCAGTCTGTTTATGCTGTTTTTATCCATACAGATTTATCTTCCTTTTTATCTTTCTTTTGGAAAAATAGTCTGTTTTATTATAGCATGATATAAAAATTATTTCAAGTGCAACATGATGAACGTGTTGTTTGGCGGTTTCATTTTTTGTTTTCGCTTGCATCAAATGGGAATATATAGTATAATATAGTACAATATAGAAAAAATTATCCGAGAGGGAATATGAAACATATACTTATCATTGATGGTCAGGGTGGAAAAATAGGTCGTGCCCTTATAGAAAAGCTACTTGAAGCTTCGGGGGATTTTGAAATCACTGCTGTCGGTACAAATTCAATCGCAACGTCAAATATGCTCAAGGGCGGAGCTGTTCGCGCTGCAACCGGTGAAAATTCTATAATTGTAGCGTCAAAAAAAGCGGATGTTATTGCAGGGCCTATCGGTATAATCATGGCTGACGCAATGCTGGGTGAGATTACTGAAAAAGCTGCGGCGGCAGTTGCAACAGCTAATGCAAAGCGTGTTCTTATCCCGATGAATCGTACACCGTGCGATACAACCATAGTCGGAATAAAGGATTCTCCCGTTACTGTATTGATAAATCAAGCAGTAGAGGAGATACTTAGAGGCTGATAACATTATTTTTGCAAAATAATTTCAGAAAAATATCACAAGCATGGAACTTTTTCACATAAAAAGCGTCTAATGGGTATGGATGAAGGAAGTTGATTTATTTCCTTAATAATTCAAAAAAACTTAACACTTACAGTTTACAGATGTGTTATACTGGTGTTAAGTAAGAAATTTTAATTCATCATGAAAGGAATCAAGTATATGAAAAAAATTCTCTCACTTGTGCTTGCAGTGCTGATGCTTACATCTATGGCTATCAGTGCATCTGCGGTAAAGATCGTGGACACCAGCGGTAACGGTTACGTTAGTTCTTCAAGTAAGAACGACAAGGTAACAGTCAGCGATATCTTTGATATTTATGACCTGCTTGACCTCTCACTTCCTTATGGCGGTGCTATAAATTATAAGGGCGATACCATTTATACATGGTGGTATGACAAGTGCCCCGAATGTGATGGCTTCTCTTTCCACTATGTTAAAGCAGGAAAAATTTTCTGGAAGTGCCTCGAAAATGACTGTGGTAAGACAGGCGTTGTAGGCGGTGGAATTATCGCTGACGATAAGGACGACGACAAGATTGATGAAGGTATGTTCGTAGGCCCTAAGTGCTATAACTGCGGCAGCTACGCAACAAGCTTTGAAAATACTGTTATTGTTTTCTCCTCTATCAAGAATAAGTATTACTGCCACACCTGCGGAAACAACTTCTATGTTGATACCAAAGATGACAAGTATACAGATGACGATTATATCTATGAATATGTAATCTGCTCTCATTACAACTGCAATAAGATAGCTTACTTTGATTACTTCTTCACTTCAAATGGCAAGCTCTATGCTCGTTATGAATGCAGCGCTGAACATACTACAGATAAGAGAGTTTATTCTGATATAAACTATGATTTCAACGATTACAGCGTATATGTAAGATGCACACGCGGTGGTGATTACGATATTACCGGTGGCACTGATGCTTATTACGGCGAAGTTAAGACCATTGAATTCTACGCTGACAAGGGTTATGTTCTCACAGATGTCCTTGTAGACGGTGAAAGCGTTCAGGTTGGTTCCGATAATAAGATTAAGATCACTGTTAAGGGTGACACTGTTGTTCGTGCATACTTTGAAAAGGCTACTGCCCTCAAGGATTACACCGTAACACTTTCCTCTACCGGCAATGGTAAGGTTTATGTAAAGAAGAATGACGTTGCTGTATCTTCCGATTCCGTTAAGGCTAACTACACTGATACTGTAACATACAGATTTGTTCCTGCTTCCGCTAACTACAAGGTTGCAAACGTTAAGGTTAACGGCAGATCTGTAGGCGCACCTACTTCCTACACTGTATCCAAGCTCAGCGCAGATACAAAGATCACTGTAACATTTGAATGGAAGAATCCATACGTTGACGTTAAGGATTCTCATGAAGCAGCAGTAGAATATGTTACCGAATCCGGTATCATGACTATTGGTACAGTTGTAAACAATAAGCATTACTTCAACGGTAATGTAAAGGTTTCTGTAAGATCCTTCGCTGAAGCTCTTGCTGAAATGGCAGACACTGCTGATAAGCTCGATGATACTGCTGAACGCATTGCATGGGCTGACAAGAACGGTATCGTAAGAGAAGATGACGATCTCTCCGTAGGATGCGACGTTCAGACAGCTTGCGATATGGTTTATGCATACCTCAGAGCTATCGAAGATATCAATGATATCAATTTCGAAGATCTTGACGGTATCAAGAATGCAAAGGATGCTGCGATCGCTATCGATATGGTAACAAATACTACCTACGAAAAGAATCGCTATCTCAATCGTTATGACCTCGCAGCGGTTTGCTACCTCATCGCAGGTCTTGAATACGATGTAGACTAATATTAAATGCCTCAAAGAGCCCACGTTTTGTCGGGCTCTTTTTGATTTGTTTTTTTGTACGCTTATAATTTGTGCGGTCCGTGTTTTATCTCTTTTTTTGCAAATTTATTCGCGAAGATATTGCAATATCCGTAGGTTTGATGTATAATATTAGACGGGATATTGTGAAAGTTATTTATTCAAATATGCACTTGTCCTTGAATATCCGAAACGGTAAAATTCGTGAGATTCAAAGATAAACTTCATACTAAACCAAAGCAAATTACCCCGCACAAGGAACAATTTCAACTTAACAATATCAGAAACTCCAGCACGTGTCGGAGCAAGCGTAAAATTCAGCTGTCATCCACCACGTACACTGAAAGGAATCATATATAATGGAATCTAAAGAACGCAGAGTAGGTACCATATCACGCGGTATCCGTTGTCCTATTATCAGAGAAGGCGATGACCTTGCCGAGATCGTAAGCAAAAGCGTACTCGAAGCGGCTGAATACGAAGGCTTTGAAATTCGCGACCGCGACGTTATTTCCATAACCGAATCCATCGTTGCAAGAGCACAGGGCAACTATGCTTCTGTTGATAATATCGCTGACGATGTTCGTGCAAAGCTTGGCGGTGAAACAATTGGTGTTATTTTCCCGATTCTTTCCAGAAACCGTTTTGCTATCTGCCTCCGTGGTATTGCTAAGGGCGCAAAGAAAGTCGTTCTTATGCTCAGCTATCCGTCCGATGAAGTAGGTAATGAGCTTGTTTCTCTCGATCAGCTCGACGAAGCCGGCATCGATCCTTACTCCGATGTCCTCACTCTTGAAAAATATCGTGAGCTTTTCGGCGAAAATAAGCATCCTTTCACAGGCGTTGACTACGTTGCTTACTACAGTGACCTCATCCGTGAAATGGGCGCAGAGGTCGAAGTTGTGTTCGCAAATCAGGCTAAGGCTATACTGAATTATACAAAGAATGTCCTCACCTGCGATATCCATACTCGCAAGAGAACAAAGCGTCTTCTTAAGGCGGCAGGTGCAGAGATTGTATGTGGACTTGATGATATCATGAATGCTCCCGTTGATGGCTCCGGCTGCAACGAAAGCTATGGTCTTCTCGGCTCTAATAAGTCTACAGAAGATAAGGTAAAGCTCTTCCCTCGTGACTGCAAACAGCTTGTACTCGATATCCAGAAGAATATTCTCGATGCAACAGGCAAGCACGTTGAAGTTATGGTATACGGTGACGGTGCGTTCAAGGATCCTCAGGGTAAGATTTGGGAGCTTGCAGACCCGGTAGTTTCTCCTGCATTCACAGACGGTCTTATTGGTACACCTAATGAGCTTAAGCTCAAGTACCTTGCTGATAACGATTATAAGGATCTTTCCGGTGAAGCTCTCAAGAATGCTATCAGCGAAAGCATTAAGAAGAAGGATTCCAACCTTGTCGGCAATATGGCTTCTCAGGGAACAACTCCTCGCCAGCTTACCGACCTCATCGGTTCTCTCTGTGACCTTACATCAGGCTCCGGTGATAAGGGTACTCCCGTTGTACTCGTACAGGGTTATTTTGATAATTATACTAACGACTGATTTGGTTGAAGGTTTGTAAATAAAAGAGGTTGCTCGCATTAAGGAAGAAAATTCCAAAAAATGCGGGCAGCCTCTTGTTTTTTTGCATAGCTTTTTCTTTCAAATTTCAAAAATTGCTTCACATAATACGCAGAAAAATTGAAATCATAATACAAAAGGGGGGAGAATATTGAGAAAATTTGCAGTTTCTGTGGTTATGACCTTAGCTTTGATTATAACCTCGTCGTTTGTGACTGTCAATGCGGATGGCTTGCTTAACTCGTCGGAAATTGAGCTTGTTTCACGCGCAACTTCATCGTCGTATTCTGATGTCGGCTTTGGTGCTAAGGTGGGAATTGTCGCTGTTATACTGAATCGTATGCAGGCGAAAGGATTTCCTGATTCTGCTTCGGCTGTTATCTCAGCAGAGGATTCCGGCTTTAATTGCGAAATTTTAGCAGGAAATATCGATGAAAAATCACTGCGATTGTCGAGAGATGCTTGCTTAACTGCACTGTCCGGAGCTGATCCTACCGGAGGTGCATTGTATTTTGAACGTATTCCAACGCCTTCACGCAGCGATAATCGACCGGAATTCGAGAAGTCCTTGGATTTGAGCAAATACAGTGTCGTGATAGGCGGTGTCGGCTTCTATTGAGCCTGTGTGTCACGCACGAATCACCTCAAGGTCGCACGGTACCCGTTCACGAAGCTTTTTTAGTGCGAAATCTGTATCGTAAAGCCAGGAATTCAGCTCATCACGACGCAAAAACAGTGGCATTCGGTGGTGTATCCGTGATGGCGAACCGTATGCGGAGGTGGTTAGTATGACGTGATGATATTCGCCTTTGCCATACGTTGTTTCAAGTCCGCATAGCAGAAGTGCGTCTGATGGGGAGCTTGGTCGTATCAGATAGCGTACCTTTTTTCTGTCTGTGCCTTCATGTGAAGCCCATTCAAAGTATCCGGATGTGATTATCGCTACTCTGCGGTCGTGAATATCGTTTTGCATGAGTGAATCACGGAACAAAGGTTTGCTATGTGCGCTCTCAGAACGTGCATTGATGAGAAAGGATGTACTGCACTTTCGTTCGCTGTGGTCACTGCTTGAGTAGTCTTCGATACTGCTTGAATTTTCGGAAAGAGTTACATCGTATCCCCAAGTCGATAAATGTGCACGAACAGTTGAATATGAACCATACAGAACCGGAATAATGCTACCCGGAAATACCTCGTTTTGCCTGAAAAATCGCATGGTATTGCCTCGTTTTTCTCTTTCGATAATGCGCATCAGCTCGTCATCCTCTACCCATGCTTGATATCTTCCACACATGATATCGCTCCTTTTGTGTTATTGCAAATTATTTTTAGAATTTGATATTGCCTATTGACAATGAACGGTTGTTTGTGTATAATGTGGTTGAAGTAAAGAAAAAATGTTCGTTTGTCGGTGAGTATATTATGACACATATCGGTGCGTTTGTCAATAGGAAAATCAAAAAAATAATGCGAAGCCAAGGAAATATATGGAAAACAAAATCGAGTGTTCATATGCATGAGGATGAGGTGATACAATGACACAGCCGTCGTTTTTTAGAACTAAGCCAGCTGAACTCTACCGAAGTTCCGAACTCTGCCGAGATTCTGAATTCTACCGAGATTCCGAACTATTGCACAGTTCCGATAGAAAACAGAGTAGATTTCTTGCACCGCCGAGATTCAGAACTATTTTGCACTGCGATCTTAACAATTATTTTGCATCCGTTGAACTGCTTGAGCATCCGGAGCTAAGAGATAAGCCTGTCATTGTGGGTGGCTCTACTGAAGATAGGCATGGGATAGTGCTTGCAAAAAACTATATTGCAAAGGAATACGGCATAATTACTGGCGAAGCTGTACGCCAGGCATACGACAAATGCCCGCGTATGATAGTGCTTGAGCCACATTATGACAAATATATGGAATATTCACGTCGTGTAAGGCAGATATACGCTAAATACACAGATCAGATAGAAGCTATGGGAATAGACGAATGTTTTCTTGATGTAACGGGCAGTCAATATTTATTCGGAGATGGTGAAACTATTGCAAATCGGATAAGGGCAGAGGTGCGTGAGGAAACGGGATTGACGATATCGGTAGGTGTATCGTTCAACAAAATATTCGCAAAGCTGGGTTCTGATATGAAAAAGCCTGATGCGACAACGGTAATACCGCCCGACAGCTTTAAGGAGATAATCTGGAACTTGCCTGCAAACGAAATGCTTGGAGTGGGAATGAAAACCTACAAGAAGCTGTACTACAGAGGTATTCGGACTATCGGAGATATAGCACATTGTTCGCCTGAGCTTATGAGATCGTATTTGGGTAAGGCAGGCGAGGTGTTGTGGGTATATGCGAACGGTTACGAAAATTCGCCTGTAATGCAGGATGGGGAACGCTGTCCTATCAAGTCTATCGGGCATGGAACTACAACGAGAGCAGATCTTGAAAATGAGCGTGAGGTATTCGATATAATAATCGAGTTGATGGAGGAGGTTGGAACAAAGCTGCGCAAAAACGGATTGAAGGCAGGTGGAATTGTCGTCGGAATACGTGAGAACGATCTTTCGTGTAGGGAATATCAAATGAAATTTGTCACGCCTACTCAGCTTACACGAGAGCTTTCGAGAGCTGCAATGGAGCTGTTTCATCGCAAGCACGTTTGGCGTACTGATATTCGCAGTGTGACTGTTCGTGCAATCTATCTTTCGGCTGAAAATTCACCTGAACAGGTTGATATGTTCACTGACACTGCGAAAAAGTCCGAGCTTCTTATGCTTGAACACACTATTGATGCTCTCAGAGAACGATACGGTGATCACTGCGTTTCAAGTGGCTCATATTACTGCGCCCGCAAGCTTTCTTCTCAGCGAATTGGATTTGGGGATCATTCGGAGATATATTAGAAATCCCCCCATGACAAAACCACAGCTTCTGCGCTATTGACAATTCTCTCCAATTCGTGGTATAATCGAAATATGAAATTTTGCCTTGAAAAGGGTTTGAGAGTATGAAAATAATTGTGTGTGGATGCGGTAAGATAGGATCTACTATAATTGCCAGTCTTGCTGCGGAAGGGCATGACGTTGTTGCGCTTGACAATGATGCTGATGTCATAAGCGAAATGACTAACATATATGATGTTATGGGCGTTTGCGGAAACGGTGCGGACTGCGAAACTCTCGATGATGCAGGTGTTTCTAAGACGGAGCTGTTTATTGCAGTCACTAATTCCGATGAGGTCAATATGCTCGCCTGTTTTTTGGCGAAAAGAATGGGTGCAGGATATACTATCGCAAGAATACGAAATCCTGAGTATAACGATTCTTCTCTCGATTTCATGAAGCGTGAGCTTGGATTGTCATTGTCGATAAATCCCGAGCTGCTTGCCGCAAGAGAGCTGTTTGACGTTCTCAATATGCCTTCTGCTGTTAAAGTTGAAACCTTCAGCGGCCGAAGCTTTGAAATGGTAGAGCTTAAATTAAAAGATGATTCTCCGCTTGTAGGGCTTG
>CAYSEF010000050.1:0-12041 GCA_964430105.1 uncultured Ruminococcus sp.
ATATTATATTTTGATTATCTATTTCTTTTACTTCTATTACATACATGCCATAATAATTTTTAACATAATCAACTACTTTTTCTGCGTTTGTCGCGACAGAGAATGGCATCCGCATAGGCAAATTAATGTTTAGAAAATACATTCCTATAAACTACCTTTCCTCGAATGGAATCTTTGAGATTATGAAACCTAGATACCAGTTCGACAAGCTCAGATTTTATATCAAGCCAAAAACATCACAAAATTCGGATAGTATTACTGCAAGATCAAAGTATAATGGGGTTATAAAAACTGTTATTACCATTTGAAGAATGTTCTTTGTTGCTGGCTAGAACATTCTCTCAAACTAGAGTCATGTTTCACTGACTGTAATTGCTTTTTTTAGCAAAACTACCAAAAAACACAATTATACATATCAATTTCTCAGTATTGCTATTGAACAATATAACTCAAAAATTACTACCACTTTAAACTACTCCATTAAGTAAATTAAGATTGAGTCTAAATGTCAACGAAACAGATTGAACAAGAGTCCTTCTTTCGATAGACTGACCGCATCTTAATATGTGTATTAAAGCATCGCAATCACAGTCTGTTAACACATTCTTCGACTGATCAATTTTGTCTTTTGACAGTTCTGATGAATTCAGTTTCTTGTATGTAATGAACGCCCAATAATACGCCAACATATTTTCCAGTTTAATGTATCAGGGATTTTTCGCATATTTCGAAATATTAACATATTCTGCCTGCGAAGAAAACTAATCAAGCAGATAATATACTTCAGGTAACAGCTCGATGAATCTTGCATGATCAAATGCAAAGCAGATGCTGCCATCAGAATATCACCGCAGTGTAGATCAATCGGCTTTTTCATTAGATCAATCTTATCAAGACAGGAGCTTGTCCTTACCGCAACTGTTATGCCTTCATCAAACATATGTGCATTTGTCATGATATTGTCCTTATCATTCAATGCATATGCTTAATACGGTTATGTGTGACTGATTTTAATATGTTGATTATGTTCAACCACTCGTTCAGTTTATACCTGTTACGTCCTTACCAAATTGATGTAGGCTTATGTATTGCTGCGTCAACAATGAACATTTCATAGATGTCACGTTTTTTGAATGTATCCATTTATGGTGATTTATATTTACGTGCCTGAATCCTATACATTGTTGCATACTTTCCTTTCAGCGCCATCAACTCGTCATGGGAGCCTATTTCAACGATTTCTCCACCATCGAACATGTAGATCTTGTCTGCCATTCGCGTGGTGGAAAGTCTGTGGGATATGAAGATGACCGTTCTGCCCTCGGCGTTTTTAAGTATGGATTGATTAAGTTCATACTCTGCAATAGGGTCGAGCGCACTTGAAGGCTCATCCATAATGATAAGCTCAAACGGTCTCGCGAAAACGCGAGCGATGGCGATTTTCTGTGATTCACCGCCCGATAGTCCCACTCCTTCTTTGCTGAACTCTGTTGTGAGTTGTGCGTGGATTCCGTTTGGCAACTGTTTGAGTTTTTCGTCGAAAGATGCTGCTCGGAGTGCAGACATAACTGCTTCTTCATCGGTGTCGGTGTATTCGCCACCTATTACGTTCTCTGCGATTGTCGACGCAAAAACCTTATAATCTTGAAACACAGCGCCGATATGCTCTCTGTATTTATTGGGAGCGTATTCGTTGATGTTGCGTCCATTATAAAGGATCTCGCCACTAGTGGTATCGTATAATCTCAAAAGAAGCTTTATAAGCGTGGTCTTGCCTGCACCGTTATATCCGACAAAAGCGATCTTTTCTCCCTTCTTGATCTCAAGGTTAAGACCTTTGAGCGTCTTTTTCTCATCCTTTGTAAAAGGATATACGAAATCAAGATTCTTTACCTTCAACGATTCAAATGTAGGAACCTCGTCTTCTGCGCCTTTGATCTGTGGTTCATATTCAATGAACTTTTTAACCTTTTCAATGTAAAGGCTATGCTCATTAAACTTATTGAGATAGTTTCCAATGTCGTTAATTGTCCAATAGAGCTTAAAACTTGCATTTATGCTTGCAGAAAAGCTACCGAGCGAGAGCGTAGGATCAACAATATAACGCACGATCAGATAGCTCGTAATACCTGCTGATGGAAGAATATTAGTAAGCATAATTGAGATCAAAGACAATCCGAAAATCTTACCCATATACTTTTTGATGCAGATAATTTTTATGTCGGTCGTTATCTTATAATCGTTTCTCAAATGCTCTGCAATACCGCCTTGACGAAGTTCTTTTGCATAATCTTGAAGATAAAATACACGTCCGATATAACTAAGTTTTCGGTTGATCGGATTCATATCAAGATTCTTATTGTAGCGAATCTTATTGAGTTTATTCTTGATAATGAATCCAAGACTTACAGAGAAAAGTAGTACGATCGCTATGATCCAATCCATTGATGCAAGTAAGCCGAGAATAACAGCACTTGATACCATACGGTTGATAAACATCTCTATTGTTCCCACAACCTGCACAACACGATCATCCGACTCGCGTATCGCCCATACGAAATTATTATAGAACTCGGGGTCATCGTAACAGCTTAAGTCAAGTTCTCGAGCTTTTTTGTAAAGCTCGCTTTGTATCTCTTCATGAAGTGTAAGTCTTACTTTGGGGACATAAACTTCAAGTCGCCATTTATTGAAGAGTTCAAACGCCGCATTGTACACAGCCACAATTAGTACCCAAAAAAGAACGACTTTAAAATCAATCCCCATCTCGATTGCATCAAATAGATATTTGGTAAACAATACACCTATAATGTGCCATGCACCTCTACCGAGCGCTTCTACAAGCGTGACGGGAATATAGGAAGGCGTATATTTGATGCAGTATTTGAGCATAAACCATATGTTTTTGGATACTCTTAGGGGGGCATGTTTTTTCTCTTTATCCTTGCTCATACTGTCACCTCCTCTGCATCCGCATAAGTATCTGCTTGCTTGTGCCACATATCCGCGTACTTTCCGTTCATAGAAAGAAGTTCGCTATGTGTGCCTTGTTCGATGATCTCACCGTTTTCAAACATATACACGCGGTCTGCCTTTGTTGCGCTTGAAAGTCTGTGTGAAATGAAAATGACCGTTTTACCTTCGCAAGCTTCAAACATATTGTGGTACATTTCCTGCTCGGCAATCGGGTCAAGAGCAGAAGTTGGTTCGTCCATAATAACGATCTCTTGGTTACCTGCAAATATTCTTGCGATGGATATCTTCTGTGCTTCGCCGCCCGAGAACATTGCCCCTTCGTTATCAAACTCTCTTGTTACGTTGGAATCAACACCGTTAGAAAGAGATTCGATTTTGCTGTATATGCCCGATTTTTTTAGGGCATTCTTAACAACAACTCTATCCTCGTCGGTAATATTACCACGAAGCATAACGTTCTCTGCAACAGTTGTGGCAAAGAGACGGTAATCTTGAAACACTGTTCCAAATAGATTACGATAAGAGGAAAGACGATAATTCTTGATGTTTTCACCATTCAGAAGTACCTCGCCCTCACTCGGATCGTACAGTCTTTGCAATAGTTTGATAAGGGTTGTCTTGCCTGCACCGTTATATCCGACGATAGCGATCTTTTCGCCAACATTCACCGTCATATTTACGTTGGAAAGTGCAGGTGTTTCTTGACCTTCATATCCAAAGGTTATATTCTTAAGTTCAAGCTTTTCGAAGGAAGAAACAGCAGGTGCGTTTTCATCCTCTGTAATATGTACCTCGTACTCCAAGAAATCACGAAGGTTATCAACATAAAGTGAGTTTTCATCGATTTTGAAGAAAATGTCACCTATATAGTTAACGCTACCCGCTATATTGGAGATCGAGTTAATCACTACAAAGCAATCTCCAAGTAGCATACTCTTTGCAACCAAAGTTTTATATGCCGCTATAATGATCGAACCCAAATCGACGACAATATCGAAAACGAAATCAAACAGATAACGGAAAAACATCATCTTGTAGCCGTATTTATTTACGAGCTCCTTCATTTCGGAAATACTTGAGTGCATACGCTTATACATTACTTTCCACATTTCCGTAAGACGCATCTCTTTGGAGAAGTCGTTTAGATAGAATGTTCTGCGTACATAGTCGCGCTGCCTTGCCACTTCTTTGTTTCTCATATTGTAGTTGTATTTTAGACGATTACGTTTCTTGCCAATGAGAAGTGTACACAGAAAAGGCAAAAATGCGATGAGCAAGAATATGGGATCAATGGTGATAATCAGAGTGCCTACTGCAACAACATTAATGGTAATCCCAATAACATCGAGAATGTTATTCATAACTGTATAGGCTCTGATTAAAGCTTCACCCGTTGCCTTAACGTATGTATCGTAAAAAGTCGAGCTTTCAAAGCAGGAGAGATCGACTTCAACCGCTTTCTTTTGAAGCAGATTTTGAATGTAAGCCTCTACCTTTGGATATTTAAGTTCAAAATAACAGTTTGAAATGTTTTGGAAAAGCATATACAAAATCGAGTACCCAAACATACATCCGAGCGTGATCAGAATGATCTTTAATTCTTTGCCCTCTTGTAATGCGTTAAGGGCATATTGATATAGATATGTATTAAGCAAAAACGAATGAACCGAGCCAAGCACAGTTGAGATCAAAGCCAATATCGGTACTCCAGGACAAGCTTTGATGATCAGAGCAAGCATATAGCCATTGTTCTTAAAAGTTCGCTTCCAATTGTTTTTCTTTTGATTGTTTCTCACTAGTAGTATCCTCTTTTGAATTTTACATAAGCTTAACTATTGTAATACAAATTCCATAAATATGCCATTTTGCAAAAAAGCAAAACAGCTTTGCAATTATTAAGAGCCGGAGCAACAATAGGATGAATGAAAATGTCGCGTATCTTCATTGCCTTGAATTTACAGATATGATGCTGTCCTGCTTTAGAATTGTAGACACTTGATGATTTATGTTTCTAAAAAGCAATATATGTTTTTTTATTCGACAGATAAAGCCCTTCACAGCAAGTTTGTGTTATTGCACGATTTCAAAATAGACTGATGTTTGTTTAGTGTGTTAAAAATTCCATGTGCTTAATTCATCATATAAATCGCTGTCAAAACAGGAATTTGGCAATCTATCAGTACTGCGCAATCATTGTCATTCCATATATCAAGCAGCTTTTCAATATATTCTACAGAATTTTCGCCTATTAATGCTACACGGCTCATTATGTTCATCCTTTCATAGCTGGACAGACACTATTCTTACATGATTGTACATTTGTTCTAATACGCTTCGACTCTTTAGTGCTATGTTCTATGGTTATTATAACATCATTTCCTTTAACTGTCAATAAACATAATTTCCAACAATACTTTTACGTTTTTGATAATTGTCAACAAAAATCAAGCATTTTTACTGATTTATTAGGCGCTTTAGTCTATATGTTATAGAATTTCCAAGAAGAATATTGACATTTACTATCTTTTATGCTAAACTGTTCATAGAACAATATGCAGGAGCATCAATACATGAAAAAATACAAAACCAACCCAAGCATGGAATTCATCCCCCTCGACGAAACCGAACAGGTAATCCACGACAACGAAAGCGGCGACATCCATTATGTTGATGAGACATCAGCTGTCATTCTTGACTTGCTTTTGTCTCCTATGACGTCGGACGAACTGATCGGCAAGCTGCTTGATATGTTCGAGGGTGATCCTGACGAAATACGCGCTGACACGATTGAATTTCTTGATGAATTAGTTGCAAAGAACATTATAATTGCTGACGAAAATGAAAATTGAATCTGCGTACATAGAGCTGACCAACCTGTGCAACCTGAACTGCAAAACGTGCTACAATCGCTCAGGTTTGAACAAAATAAAAAAACAGCTTCCGTTGGAAACTGTTTTGCGAACTATAGAATTATGCCGATCATACGGCGCGAAGTCATTCCAGCTCAGCGGTGGTGAGACTATGCTGTACGATCACATCGCGGGGTTGTTTGAAGAAGCACGAAAAATGCCGGATGTTCCATTTACGATCTCGACTAATGGAACAGTCAAGCAGGAGTTTCTTCTTGAAGCTTATCGGAATATACCTAATATATATGTTCAGATCAGCCTCGACGGTTCGTGTGAAGAAGTTAATACTCGTACACGAGGGACGCATAACTTCGATAAGACCATAAATTTGCTTAGTGCACTGCATAACTGTGGTCGTTCGATCGGTTATCGCCTGAAAATGGTTGTTTCAAAATACAATCTTGCAGATATCCCCGCCTACTTTGATCTCGCGGTAAGATATAACTGTGAGCCACGGTTTTCTTTCATGAATTCTCTCGGAAACGGCGGCGATCATTGGGATGAAATGAGTTTATCCACTGCGGAGAAAATGAGCGCATTACGCATGATAACCGAGTGCAATCAGAAATATACCATGCACGTTGAACTTCCGTCTGCTGCGTTCAGCTGTCCTCTTGCCGATGATTACGACAGAATAAAGCTTGGCTGCATGGTTAAAGTCAACGGTGATATCATGCCGTGTCAGGCTCTATACGACGAACGCTATAAATTGAGCAGTGCATATTCATTCGATGAGAACGAAGTCATTCGCAATCTCAAGGAACTACAGAATCTCACGCAGACGCGCATGAAGACAAGCTATGAATGCGAAAAATGCTTGCTGAATCCATTATGCTCCAGAGGATGTCCTGCATCAGCAGTCGCAAACTGCGGAGATATCCTTGCGACGGACTGCGAGTGTGACTTCAGGCTAAAGCATTATTTGAAATATCATCTAAGATAAAAATCCACGGAAACTTTTAGCAAGTAACCGTGGATTTTATTATTCTCTTATTACATGAAAATGGGTTTGCCATTGCCAGGGAAAGAGTCAAGATAAATTGTTCCCGTAATACATGCGCCACTCATATATTTAGAACAAGCAGAAATAGATATGCTTTTTTCAATCTGCTCTTTTTTGATTGTGTTACAAGCAGGCTTCTGCCAAACTCTCTTTTTATTATTCATTGTATAATCTCCAATTTTATATCACTAATCAATTTTTTTATACTATCCAAGTAATTCGCATTTATGCTATAATAAATCTTCTTACCACCGTGATACGTAACTAACAGCCTTTGTCTCTCCATCATTGTAAGATGATATAATGTACTGTTGTTTTTCAATCCTAATGCCTTAGCAACTTCCGCACAGTACATTGGTCTTTCTCTCAGCATACCCAATATTTTCAGACGTGTTTCATCGTATAATATTCGCCCTAATTCATATAAATCTATGCCAACATCAATATGTTCGAATATTGAATCATCAGATTCAACTCCAAGATATGCCATATAATCGTCGCTATATGTCTCACCATATACAGAATACTTATTTAATACACAATATGTATGATAAATCGGACTGAATTTCGTTATATCCCACATCTGAAGTTTGCTTAAGGCTTCGATCTTTTTATCGTCGAACTTTTCGATCTGTTCCTCTACTTTGTCGGAGTGAATCTTATATAATTCTTCGCAAATAGTCTGGGCTTTTTTGAGTTCGGAAATGATAAAGTCAATTTCGTTTTCGCCATAAAGGAAAAAGTCCATCATGTACATTTTCACGTCGGCAGGCAGATCGGCGTTATATAAACTTTCTCTGATCTGACCGAAAGTGCCTATGTCAATCACATCGGGGCAATCTTCCGAAATGTAATTCATGTAAATGAATTTTTTAAGCCGCTGAACATCCCTGAGAGAATCATAAAACTCATCAATAAGCCCGTCTTCTGTATAATGCAGCAGGTACATGTGCTGATGCATATATGCTAATAAGCCGGTCTTTTTCTTTGGGGTGTCATTCCAATAAAACAAAGGAAGAAGTTTATCAGATACATCGGTTAGCTGTTGAATTACCTGCCTGTAAAGCTGCTCAGTATCAGATGATAAAACTTTTTCATTCAATGCCTGAATAGCGCGTTCACCGTTGAATCTTAGTTTCAGCGCAAACATCATATCATACAGAATGCCGGGCTGCTTTAAATACACATAATCACTCAAAACCATTCTCCTTTCCATAAGTGGTTCTGTGCTTGTTCTATCACACATAGAACCATATGTCAATAGTTTCCATGAAGTTTATGTTATAGAAATTATTCCGCGAGCGATTATTTTTCCATCCGCGCGGATTTTTTCGTATCTCATGCCTATAGTATACTCTAAATTTATGTTTTTTTCAATATCTTTATTAAAGAATATATACTCATGTTTTGTCCACTCGCTGTAAATGATTCTCCTGTCATGATGTTCTGTAATAATCAAGCCGTTTTTGTTTTTCATGTGTTTACTCCAAATATATTGATAATATAAATTAGTGTAGCATTAAGCAACTTATATGTCAATAGTAATCGTTATAATTGTGCGGTTGTCATAACATATTTATTATTTGTAAATACTCATATATAATTATTTTATCAATAAAACAGGAATGATTTATATGAGTGTCAACAACGAATATATCGGAAAACGAATCCGAATATTGCGGAATGAATCACAGATGTCTCAGGAAGATTACTGCGGACGATCCCAACAACACACCTGAGTTTATTGAGGCATCATAATGAACTAATTCAGCTGCAAACCAGCCGTGACACCGCAGATGAGCATGTTGATGTTCGCCTATACAAGAAGAAAAATGAGCAATTCAAATATGAACCTTTATATGATGCAGTCATTACTCCTAAGAAACTCGTGAACGGAGCAAATGTGATTGACACATACAGAGCATTCCTTGACAATGAGCAGTACATATATGATTTTGTCGATGAATCCTACATCTCTTCCTTTGGATACAGAAATCATTATATTCATGACTTAATGATATATGGATATAACGACGAACAGCAGGTGTTTCATGTGTATTCATATCACGGTCCCAAACTTACAGAGTATGATATTCCGTATGAAGAATATGCTTTGGCATACGATTCAGGTCATCAGGAGAACCAATATCATTACACATCTCTTTACAAAAAGAAAGAAGATGAGTACAGGATTGATATTGATAAGATCGGCAACTATCTTCTTGATTATCTGGAAGGCATCAATACATACAATCGTGAGAACCTGCATGAAGTAGCATTGTATAAACCTCAGTTCGGGATCAATATATACAATGAAATTAAATATATGATCGCTTATGAGCGCGAAAGAAGAACACATATCGATATGCCCGGAATGTACTGTATATACGATCATAAGCGGCTGATGAAAGAAAGAGTTGTATATCTCGATCAGCACACCGACTTGAAATGCCCCATTAAACTTCAAAAACAATTTCAAACTGTTGAACGAGCAGGGCAATTATTCGCGATGCTGGCATTAAAACTTGATCAGACCGGTTTCAGGAATAAGACCGATTTTGAAAATATGATGAAACGCATCGACATTCTGAAGGAAATGGAGGAAAAAACGCTGTCCGAATACTACGAATACAACCGTAATGTATTTGAAAGCGTCTGATAAATATGAATATTTCAAAATACAGCGATATCGAACTTCGTCTTTGTGAGTACCAGGACATCAGCAACCTTGACCCGATTGATACAGATATCAAATATGATTGGTTTGATTATCACATGATATCCGGCAATTCAGCTGATATTTATAAAATAATCGACAAAGCCATTGCAGTTGGCTACATATCAATATATAATCTTGACAAGCAGAACAAGAGTGCTTGTGTATATACGAAAATAGCAGAAAATAAATATTTTGGCGACTTACTTAAAGCGACGCTCTCTGTGATGGATTACGGATTTACAGCACTCGGCTTGAATAAGATAAATCTGATTTACAGAGAAGATAATTATTTCTTTAACGATGTATGTTCATCGCTAAAATTCGTTAAGGAAGCAATTCTGCGCAATCAGTTTCTTGCCGAAGAGAAATTTGTCAATCTGATTTCTTACGGTATGGTTGCGCATGAGTACAAAAGACTGAGCAGAAGCGACCTCAGGCGAATGTTTACATGGGATTACAGCTATTCTACAACTGATGTTGTTCATGTGAATATTGATAATCTATTAACTCACCGTACATTTACAAACTCACTTGATAATCCCAATAACGCGCGTGTAAACGAATCCTTGCGTGAATTTACGATGAACTGTGAGATCAACTCGGACAACTATCTTGTATACAAAGATATCAGATTTCCTGTCAAGATATTTGATACCGAACAGGAATATGATGCGTTTGCATGTCAGAATCAAGAGATTGAAGTTCCCGAGGGACAGTATAGTGATATATTGCTGGTTGCTACTGCTCTGTATGGCTGTCAGGAAGCATATCTTAATCTGACATACACTGATGGAACCCATGAGGAAGTAAAGTTCACGGTAAGTGACTGGTGTCAGCGCATTGTTCGTGATGAGTATGTTATACATTATGCAAGTGCGTGTAAGAATATTGGGTGGGGAGCGAATGTTGTTAAGAGTGATTCGTTTGTGTATCTTAAGAGAATTTCGATTGATGGCAGTAAGAGGCTTGGATCGATAGAAATTTCGGGTAATGGTTGTATATATGTATATGCAGTTGCTTTATGCAACACTTAAGGAAAATGATATATACCCTAAATTACATAGTATTTAAAAAAATTGTGTTCCTTAATGAGTTTTGAGCAAAGACTAAGGGCATAAATCATATTTGGATTTATAGAAAGTATGAGGAAAAGACTATGTATAGAAAGAAAAACGAAGCAAAAATCGGAAAGGAAAAAGCTGAATATAAAGACAGATGGCTAGATATTGTAATTGGTGTGATTCTTGCAACCCTAACAATTATTTCTATACCAACTGCCATATTGGGTATAATAAATGAGGAAAAAAACGTTAGTTTTTGGGTAGTAATAGGTGGGGCTATAGCTGCGGGGGTAGGTATAGGTAAGTTGTATTATGATAAAGCCAAACACATGAATGATCTTATGACAAAAGGAAATGAGCATAAGCGCGAACAAAAGAAGAATCAGATCAATCAAGCCGTTTTTGATGCATTATATGATTCCAACCATTCAAAAATCAAGGAGATATTCCGATATACATATGGAACTGTTCCTAAATGGAATCCTATAAATTACAGAGAAAATGTCTTGGTATATGATGTTCATGAGCAAATCCGCTCCATTCTAATAAGCTTAAAAAAGTGCATTATTGACATTGATCCGGAAAGATTTAATGACAGAAATGTTGTAGTTGATTTGATTTACTGTTATAAAAATGAACAGGATGAGAAATCAAATGAGATTCTGGATTGGAGATTAATATCAAGTGGTAATACTTCGGGTAATAAGAACAAAACTTCGGATTATGTAAACCGAAATGATTCATTTTATGCATTACTTCAAAATTGCGGTACAGTTTTCAAAAATGATAAGATGGCAGTAACTGATACCTACATAAGTTATATCAAAGATATAAAAGACATAGAATATTCCCAGAATGGAAAGTGTATTGGGTCTGCAATTGGTAAAGTGATCAACATCCGAAATGATAATCCAGAGGAGATTTTTGTGCAAGCTATGCTAACCATCACTACATATGGTGAAGAAATTTTTGCAGGCAAGTACATTAACAAGGAAAATGTGAAAGTTGATAAAGATGGCATGTCTGAGAAGGATTATGAAAACATTTTTAAAGACACGATTATATCGACATTTTCAAAACTGCTCGAAACGGAATTAGCACAGATGTACATTCGCCACTCTATCAAAGAAGGAAACATGTGTCCGATTACCGGCATGACAGTAGATAGAAATAAAAGTATTTTTCATTGCCAAAGCTGTGAAAGGTGTACATGTGAAACCAAGAGGAAGGTTAAGAAGAATAAAAACAATCCCAAAAATCACAGACTCGCAAGAGTAAACAAGTGAAATATAGCAATGTTACCCAATAAGATTAACCCAAGCCCGACGCAAGACGCAGTGCTTTACCCAAACCTAACGAAAGGCAAAATAATG
>CAYSEF010000051.1:0-11798 GCA_964430105.1 uncultured Ruminococcus sp.
TTGAATGATGGGTTATTCCCATTTTGTCGGTCTCATAATAATTGACCTTATGTATATATTTACTCATAAAAAGACTCATTTCTGGTTATTTAACAACTCTCCCAAAGTCATTTCACCCCAACTGTAATTCGTTAAATAACTACCCTTGAAAAGTTGTGCATATTCCTCTTTACCGGAAAGATAATTGTACAGATCACACTCGACTTTATCTAGTACGATACGACGCCTTCCATCTACAGATTCAATAACATCGGAAATCCCATACTCCTCTAATGTACTTTTCAAACGAAGAGCGACCTTGCGGTATCTTGAAAGTGTCAAAGCGTTTGTCGGTTCATCCTCCCATAAGAAACTGATAGCTTCTTCTGACGTAATGTATCCTCCTTTACGATCAACAAGCAAAGCAAAAAGCTCCTTGGATTTTTTATTGCGGAACGCAATTGGAGTATTTCCTACGAAAACATCAAAATATCCAAAAGTACGAATAGATACTGTGCGGTTTTCAGGTAAAGTTTGTTTAACATCTTCCGAATTAGTCTCTACCGGATAAAGCATAACATAACGTGAAGAATTAGCACTCGCTTCTTTCTCAGAACAGATTGCTTTCATTTTGCGCTCTGTCTCAGATTTATAGTCAAAATAAGAGAATTCTGCTTTTCCCGTTCTTAGCAATTCTGTAAAATTCTCATAAGGGGCTTCACTATACGCAACGAAGTTCTCTATAGGAGTAAATCGTTCGGTCAGATGTAGCCATTCTTCTTCTGTATAACCAAAGAACTCGTAAACATTTTCAGTTGCATACAGCGGCTTTACAAAACCCTCTGGTGAAACTTCAAAAGCTGCAATCCCATCAGAAAATTTCATAATCAAATCTCGCATTGTTCCTTTTAAACGGTTATTTTCAGCTTTCAGTTCTACAGAATCTGCTATTTCTTTTATTTCACGACAACAATAAAAACTCACAGATTCATCAACTTTAATAAACATACCTGTATATTGTTTGATGCTATCATCGCTAGAACGAGCTTTATAGGTAATTTGCGGTGGTTTGCCATCAACTCTATTCAACCTCTTTTGGCAGAAATCCTTAAAAAATCGTCGAATAGTATCTTGCTGCTCAGCATTTACGGAAGCAATTATCCATTTTTCCAATGCTTCTTCAATCTGCATTGCTATATTTTCAAAACGCTTAAAATAAGATGCTTCCTTACAGTGCAAGCATTTCACAGTATTGGCATCCAAATCAAACTCGAAAATCATATCGTAAACATCGGCAAGAGCTTGCAGATAGCGTTTGCTTTCGTTCTTCTTTCGTGCACGATAACGTTCCGTAATGTCCATACAAACACTTTGGAACTCTGCTTCTCCTTGTTCGTTGATACATTTTGTAACCCATCCGAAAAAATGTGCTCGGGTTCCATCGCAACGAAGTAAGGTCATATCTCCAGCGATAGGAGCATCCGCAGAGTAAACACGATTAAGATATTTTGAAAATCTGCGACGTTCTTCCATTGGAATCATTAAAAAGATGTTGCTTTTATACATTTCCAAATAATCTATTTCGCCCTCTTTCGTTTCTGGAAAACGCAAAAGTTCAATCATCTGAGGATTTATATATATAATTCTCGGTTGCTTTTCACAAGTATATCTTAAAAATCCGCAAGGAACTGTTTCATTCAAAAATTGCAGATCGTTATTTTCTTTTTTAATATCGGTTATGTCTGTCAAAACAGAATGTCCGATGAGTGTTCCATCGTCTAGTCTCTTAGGCGTGATGGTATCTCTTACAAGAATAATGGTACCATCTTTTTTTACAAGGCGGTACTCACCTGTAAGAGTTTGTTCTTTCTGAATTATTTTTTGGATAAAGTCGGAATACTTTTCACGGTCTGCAGGATGTACCCGTTGTAAATAAAGATCATTGTTATCATCCAATAGTTCGTTTTCTCCAACATCAAGCAATTCACACAAATTACGGCTAACATAGTTCAAATGAACAGTAGGTGACAATACAAACTGATGAAAGCCACAGATTTGCTGAGCAAGTATTTCTTCTATATTATTTAGTGTGTTGTTCATAATATCTCCTTTTGCAGAGTTTCTACCTCTGCCAATGGGACTGTATATAAATTTACATTATATTATAGCATAAAATTGTGACGATTTTTTGCTTTTCTGTGAAATTACTTGAATTATTCAATTACAGTAAATGCTAACGCTTGTTCTTTCTCATGTGAAATGCTGATATGTATATTTTTTACATCAACAGAGTCAGCTATTGTTTTAGCTCCGTTATAAAGCACTATTTGTGGTGTTCCACTTTCATTATGCCTAATCTCAATGTCCTTTGCTGTAAATCCAACAAATCCTGTTCCAAGAGCCTTACTGACAGCTTCTTTTGCTGCCCATAAACCAGCTGCAGTCTGTGTGCCTTTGCCGCTTATATAATTCTGTTCCTGCTCCGTATATACTTTGTTGAGAAACTTATTATCGGCTATTAATACAGCAATGCGGGAAATACTGACAATATCGCACCCAATTCCCTTAATTAAACCATTCATTTATCACCTATTTCTGACTGCGAAGTACAGTCTTTTGAATTTTTCCGCTGATTGTTTTAGGCATTTCAGTTACGAACTCAATAATACGAATCCACTTATATTCAGCAAGCTTTTGATTGCAGAAATTTTTAATTTCCAATTCAAGCTCCTGTGAAGGAGTATAACCTGCGCCAAGCACAATTACAGCCTTGATTGCTTGACCTCGAAGTGAATCCGGTACACCAATCACACTACATTCCAAAACAGCTGGATGCTCCATCAGTACATTTTCTACCTCATAAGGGCCTACACGAAATCCGCCTGTTTTGATAATATCATCAAAGCGTCCGTGGAACCAATAACGACCACTTTCATCCATATATGCCGCATCACCTGTATGATACACACCATCACGCCAAACATAGCGATATTGTTCTTCATTGTCAAGATATGCTGAAAACACACCAGGTTGTTTTCCCGCTTTTTCTGGCACTATAACTATTTCGCCAACTTTACCAACGTCAACCGGCTGACCATTTTTTCCACGAAGCTCGATATTGTAAAATGGGGAAGGTGTTCCCATAGAGCCTTCTACTGCCTCACAGCTTTTGAAATTAGCCATCAGCAGAGTTGTCTCAGTTTGACCATATCCCTCACACAGCTGAAGTCCGGTGCGTTCTGTAAACTTACGAAATACTTCGGGTGCCAACATTTCTCCTGCTGTTGTTGCGTGTTTAAGTGTTGGCATATCTGGAATGCCCTTACGTACAAGATAGCGATAGACGGTAGGTGGGGCGCAGAAAGAGGTTACTCCATAGCGATTAATAACAGCAGTTAATTGTTTCGGCTCAAAATTATCGAAATCATATACCATAACCGCACTGCCAACCAGCCATTGTCCGTATATTTTCCCCCATGAAGCTTTTGCCCATCCAGTCTCCGCTACTGTAAAGTGCAAGCCGTTATCCTCTGCCTGATGCCAATACTTTGCTGTAACGATATGTGCAAGTGGATAGCTGTGATCATGAATTACACCTTTAGGATAACCCGTAGTTCCGGAAGTAAAATACAGCATCATTGGATCTGTGACCTGAGTCGGCATACGTTCAAAAGCTTCGGAAACACATTTCATGGCATTTGTCAGATTTTCAAAACCTTCTGCCTCCTCTCCAACACACCAGAGCTTCACTGTCATGTCAGTTTCTTTGAGCGCTGCAGTGATTTTTTCTGGCACCTCGTTTTGGGTACTACATACAATCGCCTTTACTTTTGAAGCTTTGATACGATATACAAAATCGCTGACCGTCAGCATATGGGTTGCAGGAATCATTACAGCCCCTAATTTATGCAGAGCAACTGCCGCAAACCAATATTCATAGTGACGCTTCAAAATCAACATAACACGGTCTCCATGACCGATTCCCGCACTACGAAACACATTTGCCATCTGATTGCTGTATTTTTTTATATCCGCAAATGAAAATATATGTTCCTCACCTTCAACATTACACCATACGAGCGCACGTTTTTCTGGTGTCTCATTTGCAATCTTATCGACAACATCATAACCAAAATTAAAGTTGTCGGGATATTCAAGTGTTATTTTCTTTAATCTGCCGTTTTCATCGACAATTTCATTACAATACTGTTTGTATACACTCATAATTACTCCTTAACCACTGCACTGACACCTAAATTTCGGTATCTGTCATATCGTGTCTGTGTCAAATCGATATCCTCTGACAGCTGATTAAGTTCCTCTGCTAAAAGAATACGAATTCGGTCATAAAACTCTTTTTTACCTATGGCATTCTCTGATAAGATTCGTTCAACCACACCAAGACTTTTTGCATCCTCGGCTGTTAATTTTAAACTCTCTGCAGCCATTTCCGCCTTGGCAGAATCTTTCCAAAGAATACTTGCACATCCTTCGGGAGAAATAACGGAGTATACTGCATTTTGCAGCATCCAAACCCGATCCGCTACAGCCAGTGCAAGTGCACCGCCGCTTCCGCCTTCACCAACCAAAATAGATATAATAGGGACACAGAGCGTGGACATTTCCAATAAATTCTCGGAAATTGCTTGTCCTTGTCCTCGTTCCTCAGCACCAATTCCACAGTATGCTCCAGATGTATCCACAAAGCAAACAATTGGTCTGCCGAACTTTTCTGCTTGTTTCATAAGACGTAATGCCTTTCGGTATCCTTCCGGCTGAGGCATACCGAAATTACGGTAAATGCGCTCTTTTGCAGTATGACCTTTTTCAATTGCAATTACTGTCACAGGAATATTGTTCAGCTTTGCAATGCCGCCAACGATTGCATGGTCATCTGCATAACGACGGTCGCCATGAAATTCGACAAAGTCCTTGAAAATATTTTTTATATAATCAAGCCCGGTCGGTCTTTTGCTATCACGAGCAAGTTTTACACGTTCGAACGCAATCTCACTCATCCAATTGTCCTCCTATTGTGGATTTTCAGCAATTCAGCTAAATATTTTTTCTGATTGGAACGTGAAACGATACTGTCAATGAATCCGTGTTCCAAGACGAATTCTGACTTTTGAAATTCTTTTGGAAGTGCCTTTTTTGTTGTTTGCTCAATTACTCTTGCACCTGCAAAACCAATCGTTGCACCGGGTTCTGCCAGAATAATATCCGCTTCCATGGCGAAACTCGCTGTTATACCACCTGTTGTCGGATCAGTTAAAACTGCAATATATAATAATCCTGCATCGCTATGACGTTTTACAGCCGCACTTACTTTTGCCATCTGCATCAAAGAGAGTAATCCTTCCTGCATACGAGCACCTCCGGATACTGTAAATCCAATGACCGGCAAACGATGCTGTATGGCGTACTCAAACAGTAAAGTAATTTTCTCACCGACAGCACTTCCCATGCTGCCCATCATAAAATAAGATTCCATCACAAACAAGCAGCATTTTTGCTTGCCAATTACAGCAGTACCACATATGACAGCTTCTTTTTCACTGCTTGCCACACGAACAGTTTCTATCTTTTCATTATATCCTGGGAAGTTTAAAGGATTATCCGCTTGCAGGTTTGAGTACAATTCGTAAAAACTTCCTTTATCGGCAATCATTTGAATACGCTGTCGTGCTTTCATACGAAAATGATACCCACAAGAACAAACCAGATCATTTGCCCAAAGACGGCTTAACGGAATATCCTTGTGACAATTCGGGCAATTTTTCTCAGGCTCACCGGCATCACGCTGAATTGGAGCTGAGGTGCGCCCACCCTCTTCTAACAAATTTTTAGGTTTTAAAAAATTCAACAATGCCATTTCATCACCTGTTTCCCATAAAAGTTAAATCATAATTTCCGGATGTAAAGCGTTCATCTTCAACAATCCGCAGCTGTTCTTCGATATTAGTCGGTATTCCATCAATGACCAATTCACAAAGCGCCGCTCGTATTTTACGAATGGTTTCCTCTCTTGTATTGGCATATACGATCAGTTTACCCAACAGCGAATCGTAATACGGTGATACAACCGTACCACTAATCAAATAAGTATCAAACCTGACAGCCGGACCACCCGGAACATGTAGTAGTTTCAATGTTCCGCAGTTTCTTGCATTGATACGGCATTCTATTGCAGAACCATTTATCTTAATATCATTTTGTGTAAAGTTCAATGGGATGCCGGCTGCTATACGAATTTGCCATTTTACAAGATCAATCCCCGTTAACATTTCCGTAACGGAATGTTCCACTTGTAAACGAACATTCATTTCCATGAACCAAAAGTTACCATTTTTATCAAGCAAAAATTCAAGCGTTCCGGCACCAACATAACCGATTTTTTTCACAGCATCCACCGAAAGCTCAATCATTTTTTGTCGCTGCTCATCATTTACTGCTGGAGATGGCGTTTCTTCCAGTAATTTTTGATTTCTTCTCTGAAGAGAACAGTCACGATCGCCAAGGCACACGACATTCCCATGTTCGTCTGCCAGAATCTGCAATTCCACATGCTTTGCGGGAAAGATGTATTTTTCAAGATATACACTTCCGTCACCAAAAGCGTTGATTGCTTCGTTCGTTGCCTGTAAATAGGCTTCGCCTAGTTCATCCGCAGAGTGAATCAAGCGAATCCCCCTGCCACCGCCACCTGCACACGCCTTGAGCATCACCGGGTAGCCGATTCTTTCAGCAGCTTTTTTAGCTTCCTCCACAGAGGTCACTGTCTTTGTTCCCGGGATTACTGAAAGCCCCGTATTACGAAAAAGCTCTTTTAGCATCGCCTTATCACTCAACCGTTCCATGTTTTCCGGCTCCGGGCCGATAAATACCAATCCATGTTTTCTGCAAGCTCGGGCAAAGTGTGCGTTTTCAGAAAGAAATCCATAGCCAGGATGAATCGCCTGAGCACCTGATAAAATGGCAGTACTTATGATTTGCTTTTCATTAAGATAACTTTCGGAAGCTTCAGAGCTACCGATACAATAGCTTTGATCGGCAAGTGCCACATGCAAGGCATTTTTATCTTCCTCAGAATATACAGCCACCGTAGCTATCCCCATTTCCTTACACGCCCGAATAATACGAACAGCAATTTCGCCACGGTTGGCAATCAGTATTTTTGAAAACATAATTTACTCTCCTGTAATCGCAAAAGAAAATTCGGCAGACACGCACAGTTTGCCTTTCACAGTCACTGTACCTTCTGCAAAATAGAAAGGATGTTTTGCTCTCTTAATATGACATTGTGTTTCAACGATATCACCAGGTTTTACGGAAGATCGAAATTTTACATTGTTAAGCCCGGTATAAACCGGCAACTTTCCTTCATCCAGTTCCTTTTCCATCAGCACACAAGCAGATTGAGCCAAAATTTCACAGAGAATAACGCCCGGAACAATGGGATTATTAGGAAAATGTCCTTTCAAGAAGAATTCATCTCCGCGAACTTTATAATGTCCGACAGCAATACCATTCTTATTTTCCACATCATCCAAAAGCAGCATATTTTCCCTATGCGGCAATATGCTCATAATTTCATTTCTGTTCATCCTCTTACCTCTTAATACGAAACAGCTCTGTGCCGTATTCTACAACCTGACCATTGGTAACACATATTTCCGAGATGATACCATCTGCTTCTGCGGTGATCTCATTCATCAGCTTCATCGCTTCTACAATACAAAGTGTCTGACCTTTCTTTACACTGTCTCCGATGGCTACATAAGAATCTGTATTTTCGGCAGGAGCTGCATAAAACACACCGACAATCGGAGATTTCACGCTAATATAATCTTTGTCTTCTGTGGTATGCTGTACAGCAGGAGCTGACTCCGGAATAGCATACGCATTTTCTTTTGTCTGAACTGCTATAGAGCGTTCCAAGCGAACTTTGCTATTTTCCTCTGTAATCTCAAGTCCAGTCAGCCCAAGTTCCTTCATCAATTTAGCATATTTACGAATATCTATTTCTTTCATCGGATTACACCTTTCTAAAAGCAAGACAAGCATTATGACCGCCAAATCCAAGAGAGTTCGAAAGTGCCAATGTAATGTCTGCTTTCATAGCAACATTCGGAACATAATTTAGATCACACTTTTCATCTTGCTCATTCAAATTGATTGTAGGAGGGATAATACCCTCATTTAATGAAAAAAGGCAGGCCAATGCTTCGATGGCACCTGCAGCGCCAAGCATATGTCCGGTCATAGACTTTGTGGAGCTTACATATGCCTTCTTCGCATTTTCTTCTCCAAGTGCTTTTTTTATGGCGACTGTTTCGATCATGTCGTTCATCGGAGTGCCCGTGCCGTGTGCATTAATATAAACAGTATCCTTATCTGTATAGCCAGCTTCCTTCATAGCATCCATCATCGCCTGTGCTCCGCCACGTGCATCCGGATGCGGTGCGGTAATATGATATGCGTCGCAGGTAGAACCATAGCCACATACTTCACCGTAAATTTTTGCTCCACGAGCCTTTGCGTGCTCGTATTCTTCAAGAACCAATGCAACAGCGCCTTCACCGATAACAAATCCACCTCTGCGTTTATCAAAAGGCAACGATGCTTCATCTGGATTTTCGGACGTTGATAGTGCCTGCATATTGACAAATCCTGCAATAGCAGATGGGATAATAGCAGCTTCTGCACCGCCAGTAATCACTGCATCAGCATAACCATGGCGAATCATTCGCATAGCTTCTCCTATGGCATTGGAGCCGGAAGCACAAGCCGTAACGGAAGGCTGTGCAGAACCACGACAATTGTGACGAATAGCGATTGTTCCTGCCGCCATATTGGCAATCATCATCGGAACAAATAAGGGAGATACACGACGAGGTCCTTTTTCAATCAGTTTGGTATGCTCAGTTTCAAAAGTGCCAATACCGCCAATGCCTGTACCGAACTGAACTGCAAACCGTTCCGGCTCTACCTTTCCATCAATTTTGCTTTCATCTACCGCCTGCTGTGCTGCTGCAACAGCAAACTGTGTATAACGGTCAGTACGAAGTATATCGTTTACTTCTAAATATTCTTTAGGATCGAAGCCTTTGACTTCTGCCCCCAATTTTGCTTTGAATTTTTCTGTATCGAAAAGTGTAATAGGGGCTATTCCGTTTTTGCCATTTTTTATACCATTCCATGTATCGGCAACATTGTTGCCCAATGGGGTAATTGCACCAATACCGGTGACCACAACTCGTCTGTTTTCACTCATAATTTTCTCCTTACATAGCGATGCCGCCGTCAACACGGAGCACTTCGCCAGTTACATATTTTGCAGTTGCAAGATATGCTACTGCGTCCGCCACGTCCCCTGTTTCGCCCATCTTGCCAAGGGGAATCATATTCAGAAGCGGATTGTCTGTCTGATTTCCTGTCATATCTGTTGCGATAAATCCAGGAGCAACTGCATTACAGCGAATACCTTTTGTTGCCAACTCTTTTGCAACAGACTTTGTAAGACCGATTAATCCTGCTTTGGATGCGGAATAATTACACTGTCCTGCGTTTCCCATCATACCGGCAACTGAAGTAATATTAATAACACAACCTTCATGCGCTCGGATAAAGAGTCCTGTCATATGCCTAATCATATTGAAAGCGCCTTTAAGGTTGGTATCCAAAACTGCATCAAAATCTTCTTCTTTCATCATAGCAAGTAAACCATCGCGGGTAATGCCTGCATTGTTAACGAGAATATGTGCTGTTCCGAAATCCTCTTTAATTTTTGCAACAGTTTCTTTTACAGCAGAAAAATCTGCAACATCACACTGATATGCTTTGGCTTTCACGCCGTTCTCTTCTCTACATTTAATACATACATTTTCTGCAGCTTCTGCATTTCCTGCATAGATGACTGCAACATTAGCACCCATAGAGGCCAGCTTGTACGTAATAGCTTCACCGATTCCACGTGAGCCCCCTGTTACAACAGCTGTTTTTCCTTTTAACATTATTCCACCTCCGCTAAATATTCTGTAATGCCTACCGCTTTGACATCTGCACTGATTTTCTTAATCATATTGATAAGCGTTTTACCAGGACCAATCTCAACGAATGTGTCGATACCATCGTCAATCATATTACGGATGATTTTTTCCCACTGCACAGGGCTGCAAATCTGCTTTGAAAGCAATTCTACAACATTATCTGTGTAAGGCTCAGCCGTCATATTGGAATAGAGGGTAACTGTTCTTTCCTTAATTTCTGCACTCGCCAATTCCTCGGCAAACGCATTTGCCGCCTCGTTCATAAATGGAGAATGGAAGGCTCCCTTAACTTTAAGAGGAATCGCTCTTCCACCCGCAGTTTTCACATCTGCAAAAAAGTCTGCCATCTGAGAGGAAAGTCCCGAAACGGTGATCTGACCGGGACAGTTAAAGTTCACGGGGTAAACATCTGCATACTTGTCACAAAGCGAATACACTTGTTCCGGTGTCAGCTTCACAACTGCAGCCATTGAAGTGTCAAACTTTTCAGCTTCACGCTGCATTAGTTCTCCACGCTTACAAACAAGACGAAAACCTGTCTCGTTGTTAAAAGTGCCACTGATAGTTGCCGCCACAACCTCACCGAGAGAAAAACCGGCAACTGCATTTGGAACAATATCTTTTTCCATCAGAACACTTGCTGCTGCCAGTTCCATAGCGAAAATGCAAGGCTGCGTATTCTTGGTTTCTTTTAATTCATCCTCCGTGCCTTCAAAGCATTGTGTAGAAGTGCCCGGACGAATTTCGTCACATAATTCATATATCTTTTGAGCAACCGGATATTTTTCATATAGGTCTTTTCCCATACCGGAATATTGGTCACCCTGACCTGAAAAAACAAATGCTATTTTATCCATTGTGATGCCCTCAGAAGAATAGGCTCAGCTTCCTCTATAACTTCCTTAACAATTTCTGCCGCAGGTTGTTCTTTCTTAACCATGGCCGCAATCTGACCTGAGAGAAAACACCCCTTTTCGTTGTCACCCTCTTGCACAGCAAGTCTTAATGCTCCTGTTGCTAGTGCTTCAAGTTCCTCATCCGGCATTCCTCCGTATTCAGCCTTAGAATACTCTCTGGCAAACTGTGTACGTAAACTTCGAACAGGGTGACCAAGACGTTTGCCGGTTACCATAGTGCAAAGGTCGGTGGCTTTTAAAATCTTCTCCTTATATGTAGGATGGACAGAACATTCTTCTGCACTTAAAAAACGAGTTCCCATCTGCACTCCTTGTGCACCAAGCATAAATGCTGCGGCTACACCTCTGCCGTCTGCAATACCACCAGCGGCAATAACAGGCAAAGTCGTTGCATCACAAATCTGCGGAACAAGAACCATTGTAGTAAGTTCTCCCACATGACCTCCACTTTCACCGCCTTCTGCAATAAGAGCAGATGCACCAAGTCTGGTCATCAGTTTTGCCATAGCGACCGAAGCAACAACTGGAATCACCTTAATCCCTGCGGCAAGCCACTCTTTAATATATTTAGATGGATTTCCTGCACCTGTGGTTACAACCTCAACTTTTTCTTCTATAACAACATTTGCAACTTCATCCGCAAATGGACTCAACAGCATAATATTTACACCAATAGGTTTGCTGGTGATACTCTTGGCAACTTGAATTTGCTGTCTGACATAATCGCCGGGAGCATTTCCTGCTGCAATAATTCCAAGACCTCCGCCATTGGACACGGCAGCAGCCAGTTTACCATCAGCGATCCAAGCCATACCACCTTGAAACACAGGATATTCGATACCCAGCATTT
>CAYSEF010000052.1:0-10992 GCA_964430105.1 uncultured Ruminococcus sp.
TATGACCCTCTGCTTGTAAGGCAGATGCTCTCCCAACTGAGCTATGCTTCCATTTCTCTTGTGTCTTCGGGATTGTTTTTTGCTCTCTCCCGTCGACGTTTGATATTATACCACACCATTCTCCCGTTGTCAAGGGTTTTTTAAAACTTTTTTTGATTTTTTTGCATTTTTTATTTTTCCACTCATTTCGTGCCATTTTATACCATTTATCCGAATTAACACTATGTTTCTTGACAATGCACGAGAATGTATGCTAAAATGTTTTCATATATTGCCATGGGAGGTCATTTCATGCGAAAACGCGCTATTTCCCCATTCAAGGCTATATCTTTCTTTTTTCTTACGATAATATTCCTTGTTTTTTCACTTGTTGCCGTTTCCGCTGATGAGGTAACAAAAGTTCTCAGCTTTGCCGAGGATGGTTACAGCGGTTCTGAAACTTTCTTTGCTCCGACTGCTCAATCGGACGAAGAACCCAATTATATGATACTAAATCTTTCGGGCAAGAAATGGAATTACAGCGGTGACATAATCACACAAAGCAGACACGCAAGCTTCGGAATACAAAATTTCATTGCTGAAATGCCGACATCAGATGAGCTTATCTCACAATATGACTCAGGCAATTCAAACGACGAGGAGCAAAAAGAATTTTCCGGCCACACTACTCTGTTTCTTGATTACATCAATCAAATATATGATTTAACAGACTACGACTGTCTGAGATTCGGAATATGTATCCAAGGTGACGCTGTTCATTATCCTGTTATAATACAGCTCGAAACAACGGATGGAATATACGAAGCTAAAACGTATATTTCAGCAAATGAAGCCAGCTTAAAATACAGCCTTATCACATTCGATCTCAGCGATATCAGTGGTAAGCTACTTAATTTAACTGTAAAAACAGAATATTCACGCGAATCTTTACCATATCATGTAAGATGCACTCTACCATATGCGACAACAAACAGAACAGCAGGCTTTTCAAATGCAGAACGCTTCTCGACAGCAAGACTTTCCGCTGAAACCGGCACTGTTACACTGACGGGTGGCAGAGTCATTCCGGATAACAGTGGTATGGCTTATCTTGACGCAATGCTTGCAGTCAGATCTCAGCCTGCCCACAATTCCTCCGCATATTTCGAGATAAAGCTATCTAATCTCACTCAAGGCAACTTGACAATAAGCGTTCTCTATGCGGGAACAACGAATGAGCAACGAAGATATTCAAAAAAAATATCTCTTTCTGCCGAGAATGGAATATACACCGTACCGATAGAGGTTTACGATGATATATATTCGTTCTCACTTCAATTCGATAATGTAGAATGTAACGGTTCTTTTATTATCAATTCAATAAAGCTGTATGGCAGTGCAAAGGCTTTACTTGCAGGAAATTCCGCTATTGGCACTGTAAGCTCCATAAAAAGAAATGGTGACAGCGTTACCTTAGACGGAACAATGGAACGAGATTTCGTCAAGCAGGCCTCAGGAGAAAGCATATATTTCTACGCAATTCCGGGAAGCTCACCGGACGATCAGTCAACAGCCATAGAGCTTGGACGTGTTAAGGTATCCACCATATTTGAAAGCACTCTCGATCTTTCGCAGTACCCCTCTCTTGGTGACACCTTCATGTTCTATGCAGCAATAAAAACAAAGGACAAAAGCGGAAACGAAATAATTCTCCCTCTCTCTCACCCAAGATATGCCGACGGCTCACCTATATCCGAATCGAAGGTATCAAATGTAGGTCTGCACAATCCAGCAACAGTCGGTGCATTTGAATCGAACGTTTCTCATGTTATAGTAGATATTTCACTTGACGAGCTTATCACATCCGACAGTACATCTATCGCAAATACAGCCTACATATCATACGGAAGCGGTGATGACGGCTCTGCATTGACGAAACAGCTCTATTTCAGTATGCCACTTCTTGATTCACTTGATCGTGACATCAAATTTTATATCTCCGCAGGCATTGAGGTTTATCTGAAATTACTGTTTTCCTCCGAGGAGCTTCTCTATAATGCACCAAATGATCCGGATTACATACACAGATATGCGGCTGTCGTAAGATTTCTCACACGTCGTTACAGTGGTATCGCCGGTATAGTTCTCGGTGACGGTGTTAATTCCTCAGATACTGTCGAATCAGCCGACCTTTCGGATATCTCCGTCTATGCTTCCGTCATAGCAGATATGTGCAGAGTCACTTACAACGCTTCATCGACAGCTATTCCCGATATTCTTGTGATAATACCGTTTGTTCCGAATGACGGTGCTTCTTGGATATCGGAACGCACACTTACAGTCATGCTTTCTGACCGTTTTGCTGATATCGGACAAATCCCGTGGGCATTCCTTTACACACTCTACGACTCAGAAACAAAGCCCGATATTGTAAATTCAACAAACAAGCTCCTGTACGATCTCGAAATCGAAGGTGCGGGTGCTACAATGTTCCTATGCAAGCCAAGCAACAAAACGCTTATGTCAGAGTTTTCAAAGGCCAACAAAGCTTTACCTGACAGCGAATCACCCGAATACAACAGCTTTGTCGCATCGTCATTTATCGAGCTGTGTGAGCTTTACAAAAGCTACAAGGCGCGTGCTGTATTCTTCTCGCTTGACGGAATTTCAGTAAAGAATGACCATAATTTCTATTCAGCACTCAAAAAAGCCGGACAGTCAGACCGATTTGTGTATGATTCCCGTGCAAATATCGCATCGGAAAGCAACTCATCAAGCTATACTCTATGGGATTTCACAAACAAGTACCATTCGCTTGATTGGCTCGCAGGAGGTGGCGTAAGCTCATGCTACACTGTTCCAAGCACACGTTTTATCAAAGACCCCACCACAGAATACGGAAGAGTTCTCCGTTCCACATTTGAATCAGAGGATTCCACAGGCGTTGCGGGCATAATTCTGCGTAATTTCCAACGCAAATACGATCTATCCGAAGTTGACAGTATCGATTTTACATTTTCTCTCGAAAAACTCGATGGTGACAACGAATATTCACCTATTTCCTTCGACAATGAAGATGTAACGATAGTTTTCGTTATAGGAACAGACGATCGTCGTGCAGAATATTACGCTGACAATATAAAATACGGTGAAGCACTACATTTTTCCTGCGACCTCACAGAATACGAATACAGAAGCACTGTCGATTATGTCGGCATAATGCTATATGCAGATTATGAAGTTGCACTCGATTTGTCAACCGTAAGCGCATCAAGCATGACACTTGACAAAGACGAATTAGCTTCGCTGTTCTCCTCTGTAAATGCTCCCGAAAGCTCCAATGACTTTATATCATTTGTACTTTTCATCTCAATTATCGCAATGATGACGATATTTGTAGTGGTACTTCTCAATCGTCGTGACAGAGAAGAAGTTGAGCAGAGAGAAGCAGAGCTGAAAAATGCTCCAAAAAACCGCCGCAATTCACGCCAAGGCTACAATGAGCGTAGCACTAATATCAACACAAGGAAAAGATAATTATGAAAAACGACAAAACAAAGAATTCCTCAAAGGAAATACCGGAAACATTGAACGTCGCACCGGGTGTAAAGCCATTCACAAAATACCGTGTGATAGAGCTTATCGTTTGCGCTGTTGCCGTAGTACTCGGACTGCTCTATCTCTACACCGATATTGTTGTGCTGGATCTTTTGCTCCCGTTATACGCAGTGTTTTTCTGTGCCATCGCAGTCCTCCGCTACCTTGACACAAAAGAGCTGGGCATGAAAGGCTTTGTTGCAATGCTTCCGGTCGGCTGTTGGGCGTTTCTTGCCGTAGCAGTTATAGTGGCTACCGTAACATATTTCCTACAGTAACAACTACATTAAGCGATCATTCTTTTACAAGGCATCGTTCTTCGTCAAAAATCGTTTCAACATTCTTTTTGCATCCATCAGGTGAATATTTCCATCTGTCGATATGCTTGACTTTTTCGATATCTATGTAATACCGGCATGGCATTTTTTCGTAATTCAATGCACCATCTGTTGCTGTACAGGAATCGATCATCACTAATTTAATTTTCATGCGTTCGGGAATAATGCTTTTTATATACACCGAACACACATCCCCCGGTTTTGCGCCGTCGCATAATTCAGACAGTCCGGCTAAATTCGGTGCCAGTTCAACGAACACACCGTATTCCTCTATAGAACGAATGATTCCCGTCACTGTAGAGCCTGTTTGAAATGCGGCGGCGTTTTGCATCCATGTTCCAAGCAATTCACGGTGTGACAGGTATATTCTTCCGCTTTCCTCGACTGAAGAAACTACTGCATATATACTCTCGCCCACGCTGAATCTGTCTGACGGATGTGAAATACGAGAAACCGATATTTTATCTACCGTGAGAAGTGATATCACACCACAGCCTATGTCGCAGAACGCCCCAAACGGCTCCAGATGAGTGATTTTCGCAGGAATTATATCGCCCGGCTGTAAGCTTGACAAGTATCGCTCACTGCACTCCTTCTGAGATTCCCTTCTCGAAAGCCCCGCAATTATCTCTCCACGCTCATTTTCATAGATATCTCGAACCTTGAACTGCACCTGCTTTCCAACACGAGTTATTATTGCAATATCCTTTGTTTCTGCCCCGTTTGCCTGCCAGCACACCTCATTTCTCGGTATTATTCCACGAATCCCGTTTCCAAGGTCAACAGAAAGTTGCATTGTACTACAGTCGCACATCACGCACGGTGCTTCAAGAATAGTTCCCAGCTCTGCCGCACGTTCAAGCAAATGTCTGTCGATACTCTGATATGTCCGCACTGTTCCTTCCGGCTTATAAATATTGTGTTCTTTCATTTTTGTACCCCGATAAATTTGGATTTGCTGTATTCTATGAAGGGATAGTCGAGGTTATGACAATAATATATGAGATTTCCCTTATATCGTTATACCCGAAATACAGGTGAAAACAGCTCGACAAAGCAGTGTTATGTGAAGAACATATCATGGTCAGGCAGAAAACAGTGTCATTTTGCTCAAAAAAGCGTGATTTCAAGAGATTTCGTTATGCTAAATTAAAATAATCGGATTTTTTTGCAAAAAAGTATTGACAAGAGCAACGGAAAGTGTTATAATCTCATCGTTCGAAAAATTTATCTATTTTTATCTTTAATCGGAGGAAACTCAGTATGTCCACATACATGGCTAAGCCCGAAACTGTTGTTCGCAGCTGGTACATCATCGATGCTGCAGGCAAGCCGCTCGGTAAGACTGCCGCTGCTGCTGCTAACATTCTTCGCGGTAAGCATCGTCCTGAATTCACACCCCACGTTGACTGTGGTGAAAACGTAATTATCATTAACTGTGCTAAGGCTGTTCTGACCGGCAAGAAGCTCGATCAGAAGTTCTACCGCACTCACTCCGGCTATATCGGCGGTCTCAAGGAAACTTCTTACCGCAAGCTCATGGCTACAAAGCCCGAATTCGCTATGGAACTCGCTGTTAAGGGTATGCTCCCTCACAACTCCATCGGCGCTAAGTCTATCACCAGACTTCACGCTTATGCAGGTTCCGAACACAAGCAGCAGGCTCAGAAGCCTGTTCCGTACGAAGTTGAAATGTAAGGAAAGGTAGGACAAAAGAATGTATACAAGTGCTAAACCTTATTTCTATGGTACGGGCAGAAGAAAGAGCTCCGTTGCTAGAGTAAGACTTTATCCCGGCTCCGGCAAGATCACCATCAATGGTCGTGACGTTGACGATTACTTCGGCCTTGAAACCCTCAAGCTCATCATCAACCAGCCCTTCGGTGTCACCAACACTACCGGCAAGTTCGACATCGTTGCTAACGTAAACGGTGGCGGTATCTCCGGTCAGGCAGGTGCTATTCGTCACGGTGTATCCCGTGCTCTCCTTCTCGCTGACGACTCTTATCGTCCGCTTCTCAAGAAGGCTGGCTTCCTCACTCGTGACCCGAGAATGAAGGAAAGAAAGAAGTACGGTCTCAAAGCCGCTCGTCGTGCATCCCAGTTCTCAAAGAGATAAGTTTTCCCTTTTGGGATTTTTCAAACTCCTGTGCCAATCGGTGCGGGAGTTTTTTTTGCGCTCTATTGTGCCGATCTGTCTTGTCACATGACACGATATGTGATATAATACAGTAAAATCAACCGCAACGGAGGTACCATAATGGCAGCAAAGGAAAGACGAAAGCAGATAATCGAATTAATGCGACAAGCTGACGCTCCACTATCAGGCAAAAAAATCGGCGATATGGTCGGTGTAAGCCGTCAGGTCATTGTACAGGACATTGCTATACTAAAAAGCGAAAATTTTCCAATAATCTCAACTGCTCGCGGATACATACTTAACGAACCAAAGCAGGTCACTCGAATCGTAAAAGTTCGCCACACCAATGAGCAGACCGAGGATGAGCTTACTCTGATCGTTGATCTTGGCGGAACTGTCGTTGATGTTATGGTCAATCATCGCATCTATGGCAAGCTTACAGCGCCTCTGGGAATCAAAAATCGTCGTGATGTTCAATTATTCATGAACGGAATCCGCACCGGAAAATCCGTCCCACTAATGAACGTCACGTCAGGATATCATTTCCACTGCATAGCGGCAGAAAACGAATCAACGCTCGACGAAATAGAAGTTGCACTGCGCAAAAAAGGCTTCACAGCAGAATTATTGCCATACGAAACGTAAAGCTGATGTAATTTTATCGAGTTTATCAATCTTTAATCTTTAATTTTCAATCTTTAATCTTTGTTTAATTGACAATTTAGCTTTTGTTTGATAAAATGTATTTATAACAACAAATTATGGAGGTATACTATGAAATATTGCCCGAATTGCCGTTTATCCTACGATGATTCAGCCAATGTTTGCGGACATTGCGGAAATCCCTTGACCTACATACCACCACAGACACTCAGTGACTACGATCACACAGATCACACTGCCGAATTTTCGCCCGAGGATATCTCGCAGAACAAAGTTATTGCGATGCTACCATATCTTTTTAGCTGGTTAGGAATTATCATCGCCCTTATCGCATCAGGAGCCTCACCATACACAGCATTTCATGTAAAGCAAGCACTGAAAATACAAATCGTTGCAACGCTTGTATCGATAGTCGGCGCATTTATCCCGATCATCGGATGGATCGCTATCGGAATTTATTCATTAGTTTCGCTTGCTATAAATATCGTATGCTTCTTTAGAGTATGCAAGGGTGAAGCAAAGGAACCTCCGATTATCAAAAATTTACGTTTCCTGAAGTAAATTACAGAATATACCATTTCTCACACAGCCACAAGCTATGATTGGTTCATCAACAACAGTCGAATAACAAAAAAACTGCACACATTTTGGAATTTTCTTCCTTAATGCGTGCAGTATTTTTTATATCACAGTGTTCGTTTCTTCTTTTTTTCCTTTAGTGAGGAGAAAAAGAAGCCAAAAGAGGAACTTTTTTGAAGTCCTAAGGGTTTCAAATGTTGCGAGATTCGACAAGGGTGTTGCCCCTTGAGCCCACAAACCTTTATACTACCTGCGACACGTCCCTGTTTTATTCAATTAAAGTCCTGCTTTATCAACGGGGAACAAAATCTTGAGCTGGTTTACCTTTGACTGGTAAGCTGCCTGCTGTTTTTCTGCAAGAAGTGCCTGACGAATATCGCCCTGGATATCCTCATACTTCATCATGCCACCCTTTTCCTTCTTATTGAGGAAGATGAGGTGCCAACCAAACTGCGACTGAACAGGCTCAGACATTGTGCCAACTTCCATAGCTTCGCAAGCTGATTCAAACTCAGGTACCATCTGACCTGCGCCAAAATCACCAAGCTCACCGCCCTGCTGACCGGAAGGACAGGTACTGTGTGCCTTTGCAGCATCAGCAAATGTGATCTCGCCTGCATTGATCTTATCTGCAATGGACTTTGCTTCGTCCTCTGTTGCTACGAGAATATGTGCTGCGTTATATGTCACGCCTGCTTCAAACTGGTCGGGGTTTTCGTCGTAGAATTTCTTCATTTCTTCGTCAGTTACACGCACACGCTCAACAGATTTCTGAATAGCGTAATTTGTGAGCATATCTTCCTTAACTCGTGTAAGCTGTTCCTTAAATGCAGGTTCACGTTCGTAAAGATTCTTCTGTGCATCCATGAGGAAGAGCTTACGGTTGATAAGCTGTTCAAGAAGAACTGCTCTGCCCTGCGGGTTATTGTAGCTCTGACCACGCTGGCCCATCTGCATGATAGCTGCGTCGATCTCGCTTTCAAAAATTTGCTTGCCTGCAACTGTTGCGACAACTTTGTCCTGGAGATTCATATTTTCGGATTCCTTTCGGGATTATTTATCGATTAAAATAGTGCTTATTTAATAGCCAAAACATCTGTAACAGCTATATTCTCAGGTTTTACTAAGCTTCATCATAAGCTTAGTCGGAGTGACCTTTGCAAGAGCACGGTAGAACTTATAGAACGCCTTTGGTGTATATACGCTCTTTCCCATACCCGCTGCAATCAGTGCGCCCTTCGCAACCTTGGATGGGTTACAATACGGAAGCACATCAAAGGTCTTAGAATTGCCCTTTATCTCACCTGAATAGATAAAATCGGTATCCATAGGGCCGGGGCAGACCGCTGTGGCTGTGATTCCGCGTGTTTTAAGCTCCTCGCCAATACCAAATGTAAACGCAGTCACATACGCCTTAGACGCACTGTAGACCGTCATTCTCGCATTCGGACAGAACGATGCTATAGACGAAACATTGATGATTCTCGAGCCCTTTGGCATATACGGAAGTACAACGTGAGTTACAGCAGTCAGTCCCTTTAAGTTGAGATCGACCATTTGTATCTGCTTTTCAAGTTCACCTTCGCCAACATTGCCAAGGAATCCGCAGCCGGAATTATTTATAAGCATCCACACCTCAGGCTTCAGCTTTTCAAGCTCTGCGGAAATTTTTCTGTAGCTTTCATCCTGTGTTAAGTCAAGCGGAAATATTCTGCACTGAACAGGAATATCCTTAGCTGCTTCAAGAAGCTTTTCTTTTCTTCGAGCAACCAGCCAATATTCTTCGATATCAGGGTACAGCGCAGGCATATGACGCAGGAATTCTTTTCCAAGTCCTGCCGATGCACCTGTTATGATTGCAATTTTCATGTTTTGCTCCTAAATTTGCATTTGAGTATATGATAACATATTTTACGCAAATTTGCAACGTAAAACAGAATCTTATATACTGATTTATTTATACTGTGCTTTAAGCGATGTTAAATAATTCTTCATTTCGCCGTCAACCTCAAGTATCACGCCCACATAGCGATTTCCGTCAACGAAGATCAGCTCAAGTGCTTCGTCAAGCTGAAAGCTCAGTGTATAATCGTAGAAAATAAAAGCGGACGGATCCCCTTTTCGATACTTGTCACGCACAGTCTTTATTGTCATTTTTCCATCTTCCGATTTTCGTGACACAGGAATAACCGCAACCAGATCGTCAAGCGACATCACACATTCCATAACACCGGGTTTATTACCCTGCGCCTTCAGCACGACAAAATCCAGCCATTCAGGACGAACATTAGTAACATCCGCCCCATAAGCACTTACAGTTTCCATTTCATCAGCCGGAAGATCGCTTCTCATACGAACAAGGTATGTAAAGCTTGTCATACGATAGCGAATAAGAAAAAAAACTGCCGATACTACAGAAACGAGCGTAAGCAGTGTAAACAGCCACGGCATTGGCACAGTAATTCCCTGAGCATTACAAACTACCGGTATAGCGTAGCAAACACCGCCAAAAACAAGCAAAGCAGCCATTATCATATTGACAAGGCGCAAATTTTTTTGTTCCGGTATATACCGCATGAGTACCTCCACGATAGGTATTGACTTCGGGCAAAATATAATTTACCCTAAAAAAAGCGCATCCGTGTTACCTTACGATAGCACGGATAATAACTTACGCTTCTTCTGTTGTGTTGATAACCTGCTTGCCATTGTAGTAGCCGCAAGTCTTGCAAACGCGGTGAGCGAGATTGTATTCACCGCAGTGAGAGCACTTTACCATGCCGGGCATTTCGAGCTTCCAAACATTGGAACGTCTCTTATCACGTCTTGCCTTTGATGTTTTTCTCTTCGGTACAGCCATTTCAAAACCTCCCTCGGTATAATTCTGATGGTGCTATTGACACATTACACTTTATTATACCACACTTATTCTTGATTATCAAGTAGTTTTTGCAAAATTGCCAATTTAGGATTAATATTTTTTTCCTCTTTACAGCCACAGTCGCCGTCTTTGCGAGGTTTTCCGCACTTAGGACAAAGTCCCAGGCAGTCATCAGAGCAAAGCTCAAACGTCGGAAGCTCAAGCGAAATTTCTTCCATGATGTCAGCGTCGGGGATAATGCGTGCGTCATTTACATAAATGACATCCTCGGTTACGCCGTCCCACTCATCATCTTCAGATACATGAGACTCGCCTTTATACAGCCGCTCAGCGAGTATCACACGCTCAATATCAAATTCAAGCGTAGATTTGATCTCATCGAGACATCGTGCACAACTGGTTGTATAATCTACAACAATATGCGCCTTAAACATCAAACAGCCAAGGGATTCCCCTGCCGTTCCGGTGACGTGAATGCCACCCTCGGAAATCTTTACATCCGGAGGAAGAAGAACACATTCAACGTCGGTATGCTCCGGATCAAAGGTATAATCAAACTCGATCACGCCAAGTCGATAAAGATCACTTACATCGATTTTCATCCGCATACCTCCATTCGCTATTTTCGGAAATCTTTTGTGGACAGCTGTACAACACAAGTTTGCACAAAAATCCACTGTAAGCATAATTATAATCCTTTTATCGTCTGTTGTCAAGTTTTATTTTTACTATTTTATATGCTGTTTTTCCGAAAAAAACTGTGGAAAAAGTCAAGAGTAAAAGCAGAAAAAACTAAAAAAATTTTTGTGAATTTT
>CAYSEF010000053.1:0-10111 GCA_964430105.1 uncultured Ruminococcus sp.
CTATATAGGAAAATAATATAAAATAAATTTTATTTAGGAGGAAAACGCACATGAAAAAACGAACATTTGCCTTTATTCTTGCACTTCTTATGACTGCATCGACATTTGTTTCTTGCTCGTCCGATGAAAAACAGGAAACAAATTCAGGTGTAGCGTCAGGGGATGTGGAAAGTAAGGAAACCGTAGCGGATAATACTATCGAAAATAACACATCCGCTGACGGAGAGAATGCATCCGAAACAGATGATGAATCATCGGATTCACTGTTTGTGACTCTGGGTGACAATCTTCCTGCTGTAACCTATGATGGATTTGAGTTTAATATGCTTACTCGTGGTCATGCTATAGCAGTAAATGAAATGGGTGTAGACGAACTCAACGGTGAAGCTGTAAATGACGCGATTTACAATCGGAATATCAAAGTTGGTGAACGCTTTGATGTTAAAATACTTCGTGAATACAGAGATACAGGCGACCATGGCCCGGGCGATGTTCAGACATTGGTACAGGCCGGTGATACACATTTTGATCTGGTTGTCGGAAGCTGTTACGGTATTATGCCATCCACTACAAACAATATTTACTACGATCTCAATACATTAGAGTATCTTGATTTGTCATCTCCTGCATGGTCACAGGGAATTAGAGAAACAGCAACTATTGCAGGTAAAACCTTTGCTGCAACCGGAAGTATTGCCCTGACATATTTTCAGCGTAACTATGCAATATTCTTCAATAAAGATTTGTCTGAAAACTACGGCATAAAAGCCTCAGATGTATACGGAACAGTTCTTGACGGTAAGTGGACTCTTGACGAAATGTTCACTCTTACCAAGGATATTTACACTGATGAAAACGGTAATGGCGTAGCAGATGATAAGGATACATACGGTATAGGTATTTGGCTGAACTGTATGAACGACGGTTGGTGGAGTGCGTGTGATATTTCAATGATAAAGCACGATGAAGACGACCTGTTGTATCTTGATCTCGATGTTGACAAGCTTTCTGTTGTCAATGAAAAACTTAGAAATTACATTTGGAACAACAAGGGCGTTTGTGAAATGACAGAGGATACAATTTATTCGACTGAAATTTCCGTTGATAATGTTAACGACGTGAATATTTTCTACGATGATCAAATGTGCTTCACAACAATGCGTATAGAATTTACAGAACGTGAAAAAATGCGTAATATGGAATCAGACTACGGTGTGCTTCCTTATCCGAAATATGACGAAGCGCAGGATACTTATTACGGATTTATTCACGATGCAGTATCTATGGTGCTTGTACCCGGTTCTGCACCCGATCCTCAGCTGTCAGGTCTGATTATGCAGGCTCTTGCTGTTGAAAGTCATAATTCAGTAATGCCAGTTTATTATGGAGTGGTTCTTACAAGTAAGTACATCCGTGACAGAGAATCGGTAGAGATGCTCAATATTATCTATCGCAATACAAAATTCGATAGTGGTTGGATATTCTGTAGTGCTATGAATGAGCTTCCTCAAAAGCTGCTCAGACTTCAGGTATGGCAGAACAAGGATACCCTCGCAAGCGATTATCGTTCAATGAAGAAGGTTCTTGAAAGATCAACACTGACGACCTTGAACGAAAGCTATAAAAACGCAGGTGAATAATATAGAATAAAAATAGGCTGCACGCAGTTGGAAAAAATTCCCGAAATGCGCGCGGCCTGTTTTTTTGCTTTATCGTTTAATAAAAACAGACAGCGACATCGTACTGAATTTTAACGCAAATCTTGACATATCCCTATATACCGTGCTATAATAAAGTATTATGAAAATCTTATCTTTATTATATATCAAGGAGTAATCACTATGCAGTGGACTTCAGTAAACGACCTCAGAGAGAAATATCTCTCTTTCTTTGAATCAAAGGGACATCTCCGTCTCCCGTCATTCCCGCTTGTTCCTCAGAATGACAAATCTCTCCTTCTCATCAATTCAGGCATGGCGCCTATGAAGAAATATTTTACAGGTGAAGTTGAACCTCCTCGTCATCGTGTAACTACTTGTCAGAAGTGTATCCGTACACCTGACCTTGAAAGAGTAGGTCACACAGCACGTCATGGCACATATTTTGAAATGCTCGGCAACTTCTCATTCGGTGATTATTTTAAGGATCAGGCTATTCCGTGGGCTTGGGAATTCCTTACAGAAACTCTCGAAATTCCGGAAGAATTGCTCTATCCTTCCATTTACGAAGAAGATGACGAAGCATTCGAGCTTTGGAATAAGAAGATAGGTGTTCCTGCCGAACGTATTATCAGACTTGGCAAGGCAGACAATTTCTGGGAACATGGTACAGGTCCTTGTGGTCCTTGCTCCGAAATTTACTTTGACCGTGGCGAAAAGTACGGTTGCGGTAAGCCTGATTGTAAGCCCGGTTGCGATTGTGACAGATTTATGGAAATTTGGAACAACGTATTTACCCAGTTCAACTCCGATGGAAACGGAAATTACACCGAGCTCGAACACAAAAATATTGATACAGGTATGGGTCTTGAAAGACTTGCTTGCGTTATGCAGGGCGTTGACAATATGTTCGAGGTTGACGGCGTAAGAAAGATACTTGATAAGGTTGTAGAAATTTCCGGCAAGAACTACGGCGAAGATAAGGATAATGACGTTTCTATCCGTGTTATTACCGACCATGTTCGTGGTGCAACCTTTATGATTTGCGACGGTGTTATCCCTTCAAATGAAGGCAGAGGCTATGTACTTCGCAGAATTCTCAGAAGAGCAGCACGTCATGGTAAGCTTCTCGGAATTGACAGAGAATTCCTCACAGAAGTATGCGACGTTGTTATCGCTGAAAACGTAGCAGGATATCCGGAGCTTGGCGAAAAGGCTTCTTACATCAAAAAGGTTATGTCTGTTGAAGAAGATCGCTTCAATGCGACTATCGATGCAGGTCTTTCTATCCTTTCCGATATCATTCGTGGTACTATCGCAAAGGGTGCAGATACCATTTCCGGTGAAGATGTATTCAAGCTTTATGATACATTCGGATTCCCGATCGACCTTACTCGTGAAATCACCGAAGAAAGCAATCTCCATATAGATGAAGAACAGTTCCTCAAGCTTATGCAGGCTCAGAAGGTTCGTGCAAGAGAAGCAAGAGCGAATATTTCCGGTTGGAGTGATGCATCAAAGTCACTTCTTTCCGATATGCCTAAAACTGAATTCACAGGCTATACAGACTATAGAACAGAAGCTAAGGTAATTGCTATCCTTTGCGAGGATGAATCCGTTCAGGCTGTTTCTGAAGGCGAATGCACAATTATCCTTGACAAGACTCCGTTCTATGGCGAAGGTGGCGGTCAGATAGGTGACGCAGGTACTATTTATAAAGAAGGCGCACTTCTCAATGTTTACGATACAAAGAAGTCAGACGGAGTTTATATCCACCTTTGCACTGTAGTAAACGGTGAAATCAAGGTTGGCGATACAGTTATGGCTGATATCGAAGATATGCGTCGTGAAGCTATAAAGAGAAATCACTCTGCGTGCCATCTGCTTCAGGCTGCACTCCGTAAGGTACTTGGAAATCATGTTGAACAGGCCGGCTCTTATGTTGATAATCAGAGAGTACGTTTCGACTTCACTCATTTCCAGGCTTTGACTGATGAGGAACTCAAAAAGGTAGAAGGTCTTGTAAACTTCAATATACTCGTTGGTAATCCTATCGAAACAGTTGTTACAGATATCGAATCTGCTAAGAAGGCAGGCGCAATGGCTCTGTTCGGTGAAAAATACGGTGCAGAGGTTCGCATGGTTAAGATGGGTGACTTCTCAACCGAACTTTGCGGTGGTACACACTGCGACAATACAGGCAAGATAGGTCTTTTCAAGATCGTTTCTGAATCTTCTGTTGCAGCAGGCGTAAGAAGAATCGAAGGTGTAACAGGTCTTGGCGTACTTAGCCTTATCTCCGAAAAGGATGCACTTATCGCAGATACTGCAAAGGTTCTTAAAGCTAATAACACCTCTGATATGGCTGCACGTGCATCTGCCCTTCAGGCTGAAATCACAAAGCAGAAGCATGAAATCGAAGCGCTTAATATGAAGCTTGCCGCATCTAAGCTTGATTCTCTTATTGCAGGCGCAAAGGATATAAAGGGTGTTCGTCTTGTAGTGTCTGACCTTGGAAATTCCGGTATTGATTCCGCAAGAGCACTTTGCGATTCAATCAAGGATAAGTTTGCAGATATGGTAGCAGTATTCGCAGTGCATGACGGTGATAAGCTGAACTTTGTTGCCGCAGCAGCATCAGAAGCTGTTAAGAAGGGCGCACACGCCGGAAAGCTCGTTGGCGCAGTATCCGCAGTTACAGGCGGTAAGGGTGGCGGACGTCCCGATAGCGCAACATCAGGCGGTAAGGATATCGCTAAGGTTGCAGAGGCTCTTGAATCAGCAGCTGCCGTACTTGAAGGAATGATAAAATAAATAATTAAAAAAGTCTGTCGCATTAAGGTTATTCCTTAGTGTGACAGCTTTTTTTTTAATATTTACATCTTTTACCGACTGATTTGCATCCTAAAAAAATTACTTTTAATTCATATCCCAGCCTTGTATCTGACATAATATTATGTTATAATAAATATACTATAATAGGAAGAAATTTTGCAAAAAAGGATGAGGTCATGCTCCAACTTAAAGAAAAATTGCTTGAATCACTGTCATCAGTAATTCCGATCACGCTGATCGTTTTGTTACTGAGTATCACTATTGCACCTGTTACAACGGGCGTTATAGTTTTGTTTTTATTCGGCGCATTCTTGCTCATTTTTGGAATGAGTTTGTTCACAATGGGTGCTGGAATGTCAATGCAGCCTATGGGCGAAGGCATTGGTGTTGTGATAAGTAAATCGAAAAAGCTTCCGCTATCGATGCTGATATGCTTTGCTCTCGGTGTTATCATAACTATTGCCGAACCCGATCTTACAGTTTTGGCTGAACAGATACCGTCTATACCAAATCTTGTACTTATACTTTCTGTGGCGTTTGGTGTTGGCGTTTTCCTCGTTGTGGCACTGCTGAGAACTTATTTCGGTATTAGATTGTCCAAGCTTTTGTTGGTTTTCTATGCGCTTGTGTTCGTGCTGACGATATTTGCACCGAATAGCTTTATTCCGGCTGCATTTGACTCAGGTGGAGTTACAACAGGCCCTATTACAGTACCGTTTATCATGGCTCTCGGTATTGGTATGGCATCTGTGAGAAGCGATAAACGCTCCGCAGACGATAGCTTTGGCCTTGTTGCATTATGCTCTATCGGCCCCATTTTGTCCGTTATGGTTCTTTCTATCATTTTTGAGCCAACTTCAGAAACAACTGAAACCGTTATTGCTGACATCGTAACTACTCGTGATGCGATAATGCAGTTTGTTCTCGAGCTTCCAAAGTATGCTGAGGAGGTTATGACTGCATTTTTGCCGATCGTTGGCGTGTTTGTGATTTTCCAGATAGTGTCCAGAAGATTTAAGAAAATTCAGATACTTCGTATTGTCAGCGGTTTCCTTTATACATATGTAGGGCTTGTACTTTTCCTGACAGGTGCGAATGTCGGATTCATGCCGGCAGGTTCACTTATAGGTGAGGTAATAGCCGGATCTTCGTATAAATATCTGCTTATACCTGTAGGTATGGTCATGGGTTACTTTATCGTAGCGGCAGAACCTGCGGTTGCAGTGTTGAAACAACAGGTCGAAGAAATTTCAAATGGCAGAATTTCTCAGCATTCTATCGGACTTGGATTGTCCATCGGTGTTGCAGTTTCTGTCGGAATAGCTATGCTCAGAATACTTACGGGAATTTCAATAATGTGGTTCCTTATTCCGGGCTACTTGATATCTCTTGTTATAAGCTTTTTTGTTCCTCCGATATATACGGGCGTTGCGTTTGACTCAGGTGGAGTTGCGAGTGGCCCTATGACTACTGCATTTCTTCTGCCCTTTGCAGTCGGAGCTTGTACTGCACTTGGCGGTAATGTCCTCACAGATGCTTTTGGTATAGTTGCAATGGTAGCAATGACTCCTCTTATCACTATACAGTGCATAGGCCTTTATTCAGAAATCAAGCGTCGTGCAAAGCACAAGAAGATCGAAGTTGAAATCGCACATATCGACGACTGCGTGCTGTATTATGACGATGACAGCGAAAGCGAGGTGGCACAATGAACTCAGCAAATATGAGAAAAGTGAATATGGAAAAGATAAAAGTCCTTGTGTCAATAACCGAACGTGGATTTGGTCAAGAGCTTGTCGAGTGGATGAGCAAACGTGGCGTCGGTTGTCAATTCCGTTGCAGAGGTCAGGGCACAGCATCATCTGAAATGATGGATATACTCGGCCTTGGTAGTAGCGAGAAGGATATAGTAATTAGTCTTGGCAAGCAAAGTGCTATTGAAGGTGTTGCACTTGAGCTTACGGATAGTATGTCAGTTGCAAGACGCTGGCGTGGAATAATGATGTTGTTTTCACCGAATGCTGTGAGCAATCTTGTAGCAACGATTCTTGCAATGCAGGAAACCGCACAGTCGAAAGAGGGAGATGAACCGATGAAGAACGAGCATAAGCACAGTTTAATATTGATAGCAGTAAATCAGGGATATACTGACGATGTAATGCAGGCGGCACGTCAAGCTGGTGCTACAGGTGGCACGATAGTGAAGGCTCGCCTGGCAGCAGAAGAAGCGGCAGAACAGTTCGGTGGCTTCAATTTGCAATCTGAAAAAGAAATTGTCGCAATACTTGCTGCTGATTCAATCAAGGAACAGGTCATGAACGCAGTTAACACAGGCTTTGGAATTAAAACTGAAGCGCAGGGCGTTGTTCTTTCTATGCCGGTTGACAAAGCATTCAAAATTTGACAGTGTTGGTCAAGCTTTGAGTGAAAGCGAAAATAAATAAAATAAGGCTGTTGTACTTTGGAATATCTCCTCAGTGCAACAGCCTTTAGTTTTTATTTAATTATTTCTTTTTTGCATCAAGCTTAGCCTGCATACGCGGCGGAATCGGCTTTTCCTTAATTTCACCGGCTTTTTCAAGAGCAATTCTTGTGAGCAGCGGACCTACAAGTTCGTAAATCAGAACTGCGAACAGAGCGATATTACGGATGATAACACCGGATGCGCCGAGAGAAAGTGCAGTCAGCGACATACCAAGTGAAACGCCTGCCTGCGGAAGAAGTGTAACACCGAGATACTTCTGAATTGTAGGTTCACAGTGAGTGAATTTAGCGGAAATATCAGAACCCAAGACCTTGCCGAGAGAACGGAAGATGATGTAAACCACACCAACGAGGATTACTACCCAATCGCTGAATACGGAGAACTGAAGCTCAGCACCGCTGAGTACGAAGAAGAGCACCATGATAGGTCCTGTCCAACGATCCATACGATCCATGAGTTCTTCGGAAAAATCACAGAGGTTGCAGAACACTGTACCGAGCATCATGCAAACGAGAAGTGAGGAGAAGCCTACTTCAAGTGAGCCAAACTCAAGATGAACCTTGGAAAGCGCAACTGCGATGAAAACGAATGTAACTGAAATCGTAAGACGCTTGCTGCGTGAATGGAAGAACTGTTCAGTGAAGTTAAAGAGGAATCCGAGAAGTGCACCGAGAAGGAGAGATACGATAACTTCAATGATAGGATTTACAATGATAGAAATCATATCGACCTTGCCCTGCTCAATAGCCTTTGCGATACCAAAGGAGATTGCAAATACGATAAGACCTACAACGTCATCGAGTGCAACAACGGGAAGGAGCATCTTTGTGAGAGGTCCTTCTGCCTTATACTGCTTAACGACCATCAAAGTTGCTGCCGGTGCGGTTGCAGTTGCGATGGCACCAAGTGTGATAGCGCAGGAAAGCGGGAATCTGTCGGGCATAAGGAAATGTACAACTGCGAGAGAGATATCAACGAACAGAGTTGCAACAAGTGCCTGGAAAATTGCAATAACAACAGCCTGGCGACCGGTTTTTTTCAGTTCGCTGATACGGAATTCATTACCCATTGAGAAGGCGATAAAACCGAGCGCAACGTCGCTGATAAGGGAATAAGCGGAAACGTCATCATGAGAAATAAAGCCGATACCCGCTATGCCGAGTCGTCCAAGACAGTACGGGCCGATGAGAATGCCGGCTACAAGATAAGCAGTAACGGCAGGAAGATTCCAAAGCTTGGTCAGACGTGACATAAGAAGTCCGGCAAGCATTGCTATCGACAGTGCTAACAAAGTCTGCATATATATATCCTCGATTCTTATTTGTGATTAATATGTACGAAATTAAATACTCCGAACACGGTTAATATTATACAACTAACACTCTTCTTTTTCAAGAGGTATGCTGTAGTGAACTTATGTAAAAATTCACTAAAATATCGCTGTTTTTTGGGTATTTTTTAGGTGATGTAAAAAATTGACTTAGTAAACAAAAAATATAAGTAAAAACAAGCGTAAATGACGAATTTATAGTAACCATTCACAGTTTTGTGGTATCATAATTGGAATAATATGAAGTTTGGAAGTGCTATGAGGCAAAAAAATCCCCATAGCCTTGTCATATTCAATATTGCTAAAACAAAGCTATGGGAAAGTTTATTTAATCTTGAGATTTAAGAATTTTTTCGGCAGATGCAAGCTTGATACATGAGCAAAGGATCTCGATAGCCTGCTTGAGTTCTTCCGGTTCGAGGAAGGTAGGTGCGATACGGAGATTGCTGTTGTGCGGGTCACGTCCGTATGGATAGGTTGAACCTGCTGTAGTCAAGGTAACGCCTACTGAACGAGCGAGCTGATATACTCTGCGTGCACATCCTTCGGGTACATAAAGGCTGATGAAATAACCGCCACGGGGTTCAGACCAATGTGCGACGTCAGTGCCATCAAGATACTTATGGAAAAGAGATTCCACGAGTTCAAACTTAGGACGGATGATATCTGCATGACGCTTCATGTGAGCACGGATACCATCTGCGTTTTCAAAGAATTTAACATGGCGCATCTGATTGATCTTATCATATCCGATGGTCTGTGTAGCAATGATAGGACGAATCTGTTCGAGGTTCTTTTCGCTGGCAGCCATGATAGCAAGACCACTACCCGGGAATGTGATTTTTGAAGTTGAAGCGAAGTAGAAAATGTTATCCTCAGTGCCATATTCCTTTGCTTTAGCGAAAATATCTGCGAGGTGTACATCCTCATCGTAAAGCTCATGAACAGCGTATGCGTTATCCCAGAAAATTCTGAAGTCAGGTGCTGCGGGATGCATTGCGGCGATCATGTCAACAACTTCATCGGAGTAAGTAACGCCTTCGGGATTTGAGAATTTCGGAACACACCACATACCCTTTACAGACGGGTCGGAGCAGGCGATGTTGTATACTTCATCCATGTCGGGGCCATCTGCGTTAAGCTTTACCGGAATCATTTCGATACCGAGAGTACGGCAGATAGTGAAGTGACGGTCGTATCCGGGAGAAGGGCAAATGAACTTGATTCTACCCTGACGAGACCACGGCTCATAACCACCGGCAACACCGAACAGCATAGCACGAACCATTGTGTCGTACATTACGTTCAAGGATGAATTACCAAGAACGAGAATACGTTCGCTTGGAATACCGAGAAGGTCACTGAAAAGCTGTTTTGTTTCCGGCAGACCATCGAGAATACCGTAGTTACGGCAGTCGAGTCCGCTGGCGCTGAAGCAGTCACCTCTGTCGCTTACAATATTGAGCATTTTAGAAGAAAGGTCAAGCTGAGCCTGATTCGGCTTTCCTCTTGTGAGGTCGAGAGTAAGATTCATTTCGGACCACTTGTCGAGTTTTGCCTGTTCAGTTGCAATAACATTATGAAGCTCGTCAGCGGTCATTTCGTTGAAGGATTTGTTCTTCGAGTGTGGCATTATAAATCTCCCGTTATATCAGTATTTTTTGCAGTGTTAAAATATGTAGAATAATAATACAGTAAAGTGGCTTAAAACACGCATATTTTTTCGTACTCATATTATACCATATAATTGGTCAATAATAAAATATAAATTTGATATAAAAATTATATAGAATTAGCTATAAT
>CAYSEF010000054.1:0-9706 GCA_964430105.1 uncultured Ruminococcus sp.
TATAATGTAATCACAGTTAATGATACACAATCTCAATAAGCAACACAGAGGAAACGCTATGACGACAGACTCTATGCAGAAGCGACACAAGCGACGCAATACCACGCAGAAGCAGATAATTCTTGATACGCTTAAAAAGATGGGAAGTCATGTGTCAGCAGGTGCGATATATCGTGAGCTGCAAAATACCAATCCGGATATAGGACGTGCTACGGTATTTCGTGTATTGTCGGATATGGCAGAGGACGGAAAGCTCCTTCGTGTGACAGTTGCCGGAAGTGATGATAGATTTGATATTACAACATTTCCACATTGTCATGTGTATTGCAGGGTATGTGGCAAAGTTGATGACATTTGGTTTGACAAAGAGCCTGAGCTTAAAAATCACATAAAAAATGCTTCCGGCTTTAAGGTCGAGGATGAGCATATCGAATTTTGCGGTATATGCCGTGAGTGTCAAATGCAATTAAAAAAATAAAGCAAACGGAACCAACCGTTAATTTGGTATAAAAATTATTATATTTCAAAGAATAAAGGAGATCAGAAACATGAAAAAATGGAGATGCACAGTTTGTGGAGAAATCGTAGAAAGCCCTGTTCGCCCCGATAAATGTCCTCTTTGCAAGGCAGCCGGCGAAAAGTTTGAAGAAGTAGTAGAAACCGCTGAAATGACCTGGGCAACCGAACATAAGGTAGGCGAAGGCAATACCAAGGACGTACCCGCAGAAATCGTTGAAGGTCTTCGTGCGAACTTCACAGGCGAATGTACAGAAGTAGGTATGTATCTCGCAATGGCAAGAGTTGCGTTCCGTGAAGGATATCCTGAAATCGGTATGTACTGGGAAAAGGCAGCTTATGAAGAAGCTGAACACGCATCCAAGTTTGCAGAACTTCTCGGTGAAGTTGTAACAACTTCTACTGAAGAAAACCTCAAGCTCCGTGTTGAAGCAGAAAACGGTGCTACATCAGGTAAGTTTGAACTTGCAAAGCAGGCAAAGCAGGCTGGTCTTGACGCTATCCACGATACTGTTCACGAAATGGCTAAGGACGAAGCAAGACACGGACGTGCATTCAAGGGTCTTCTCGAAAGATATTTCAGCAAGAAATAATTGAATACAAATTTTGGAAGGAATGGCAGAAAGCTGTTCCTTCTTTTTTTGCTTTTTGCTGTTCAGTTTAAGAAAAATAAAGACGCATCGCTCGAAAACGGTGCGCCTTTTATGAATTGTTCAGCTATTCGATTTTCTGTGCATTACTGCATCAGTCCATCAGTCCATCATTTCATCCATTCTTGCTACAGCGATGACGTAAATCTTAGCGAGGTTGAATACCTTTTCCATAACGATTGCTTCATCCTTGCCATGGCACCCACCGTGACCTGCCGGTAAGAAATCACTGATTCTCTTTTTAGTGGACATACCGGGGCCAAAGGAAATCGCATTAGGTATTACTCTTGCATAGTTACCACCGCCCATTACACCGGGTCTGTCATCTCTGCCTGTGATATCGTGGAACAGCTCCTGAAGTGCTACAACGTGCGGATCATCTACAGGAATGTAATACGGCTTAGAATAACTGCTTCTGATTACAGTGAAGCCCTTCTTTACCCATGCATCCTTGAGCTTTCCTTCAAGCTCTACAACGTCGCAGGTGATAGGAGTACGGCAGTCAGCCTTAACAGCAAGAACACCATCGTTCAGATTTGCTACACAATAAGCTATAGTAAGCTCACCGGACATATCATCACGGTATGCAACGCCTTCATTGTTACCGCTGAAATCTGAAGTAAGAGAATAAAGCTGTTCGATAGCATTTTTGCAGGAGCCTTCAAGAAGCTCGGATTTGCACAGTACTCTCGCAAGGAGCATAATTGCGTTAAGAGCACCACCGGGATTCATTGCGTGACCTGAACGACCTGTTGCGGTAAGCTTTGTTCCGTTATCTACTGCTTCAACAGCGATCTTTGCAGTGATTTCTTCATCAAGTGCAGCAAAAGCTTTCTTTACAGTGTCGATATCAACTGCGATCACACATTCAGCTACATCGGGAACCATGTTGCGGGCACTTCCTGCATTGAACGATACGAGATTTCCTTCGCAAGCGATAGAAATGTCGCCGTTAGCAGAGCCTTTCTGACCATAGTTTACAGGGAAGCCTGCATCGGGAACGAGAGAGAGCTTCGGGAATTCAAAGCCTTTTTCACGGAGAGCGATCATATCCTGCATACCGGTTTCTTCGCTTGTACCGCAGAAAAGACGAACACCGTGCTTGAGAGGCCAATTAAATTCTCTGAGCATACGCATTACAAACAGGCAAGCTACAGCAGCGCACTTGTTGTCATCACAGCCACGACCGATGATAGCATCGTGTTCAGGCAGATAAACTCCGTCGAATGGAGGGTATATCCAGCCATCACCGACAGGTACAACGTCGAGGTGTGCGAAAAGTCCGAGTGCATTATCGGGATCACCATAGCAGATAGAGCCTGCATAGCCTTCGTGATCCATTGTTTCAAATCCGTAATAACGACCTCTTTCAAGAGCGTAGTCGAGCATTTTTCTGCAATCAGGGCCAAAGGGTGCGCCTGGTTCAGCAAGGTCAGCACGGCTAATAGAAGGAATTCGAGTCATGTCTTGAAGCTCTTTAACGAATTCGTCGTGATGTGATTCTATCCAAGCTTCTGTCTGCTCAAGAAGCTTTGTGAATTTTTCGTTCATAATATATCTCCTTTTACGATGTCTGAATTAAATTGATATTTATGCTCAAGCTTGTAATCTTATTTCATTATCCAACGAACAGGTCTGTTGATCGCAGAGAATGGTGTGTTAGCTTCAAGTACAGCCCAAACTTCAACCTCATCACCGGCTTTCAAGCCTTCACATTCGAGATCAAGTGGAGCTTTTGTGAAATAATCACGTTCTACAAAGAAGCGTTTGTCACCGGAGAAGAGATAAACTCGTCCGCGACCCTCGAAAACTTCAAAATGAACGATAGCTTTTTCAAAATCGTGTGATGTTGCGGGAACCTTAGTGCGGATGAAATGTATCAAGCGAGCATTTTCCACTGAACCGTCACCGGGCTGATGATTCGTGGAGAATCTAAGACCGGTAAAGTTTTCGTTATTACCGCGACCGGGATTATATTTAGTCCAGAAATTGAAGTTAGGACGCTTGTGCATAGCATCAATATCGGGCCAAGGCTGATCGATGAGGGTTCTTGAATAGAGCCATTCGTCAAGGAAACGGCATTCTTCGGCAGGAACCTCGGCAACGGGAGCAGCAACTTCTTTTTCGATAGTGAGCTGAGCTTTATCGTATCCTGCAATTTCAGCTTCGATAACGATTGTTTCGGGATTTGTGCTTGCTTCAACGAATATCTGAGCCTTGTTATTGCAAAGCTTAATTTCGGGAATCTTCCAGCTTGCATGATCTCCACGATTTGGAGAACCTACAGCAAGGAATTTACCACCCTGCTTTACAGTGAATTTAACAAGAGAATTCGGTGCATCCGGAAGAATTACGCCGTTTTCATCGACAAGAGATACAGAAACGATGGCAACATCTCTGCCATTTGCACGGACATTGTGAATTATATCAGGATTTTCAAGCCACATAACAGCCTTGGTTGCCTTTCCTGCTGTTACGATCTTGTCTTCGAGAACATTTCCGTCACCTGTTACACCTACAGCTTTAAGCTCACCCGGCTGGTATTCAACTTCGTAAACTGCCAAAGCGGTCTTTGCATCAACGGGCTTCTTGCCAAGCGATTCTCCGTTAAGGAAAAGCTCAACTTCATTTGTGCTTGCGTAAATTCTAACAGGAACAGTCTTGCCTTCCGAGCCATTGTAAGTCCAGTGGCCTACGATCTTTACGGAGTCAGAGGTAGTCCAAAGTGCTTTTTCACGATAGAAATTGTCGCATGGATCGCAGAGAAGGTTAAAGGTCGAATGATCGTCGCTACCGCTGAACAGATACGGATAAGAAGTTTCACCACGATAGGGAAGTCCACCGAAACCAAGACAGCCGAAAATATACGGTCTTGTACGACAATATTCGCGTATCTGATCTGTCAGACCTTCTTCTGAGAAGAAAATAGGCTTATTCGGATTGTATTCACGAACCTTGTCGTTTTCTTCGTCGTTGTATACATGGTTTATACCGATGAGGTCGGTGTCATCCATCATGCCGGGAATAGCAGTTGCAACATTATCTGCACCTGTAGTGGGTCTTGTAGGATCAAGACGGTGAACGATAGAAGCGAGGGTTGTGAAAATATTAGTACCCTGATACTGATCTCTGTAGAATTCTTCGTTGAACAAGCTCCACATAATGATAGACGGGTGGTTACGATCACGCTTTATCATTCTTACCACTTCATCCTGAACCTGAGGAGAAGATGAGAACCAGCGGTTTTCGTCCATACAGAAAAGACCGAGCTTGTCACAAGCATCATATACAGCAGGTGCAAACGGGTTATGTGCAGTACGGAAGGTGTTAAAGCCGGCTGATTTCAGTCGTGCCATACGGAATTCGCTCAATGTGTCGGGAATACCGATACCAAATCCTGTGGAATCCTGATGGCTACCATAGCCTACGAGGAAATATCTCTTGCCGTTGCAAAGGAATCCGTCGCTTGCGGTATATTCTATTGTTCTGTAGCCAAACGAAGTTTCGTATGTATCGGTTATTTCACCATCTGCGGATACAGTTGTTTTTAAGGTGTAGAGTACGGGAGCTTCAATATTCCAACGAGTAACGGAATTTACCTTTGCTTCCTGCTTGAAGGTCAAGGTACTTCTTGCAGATACATTTTCAGTGGATTCTGCAACAGCGACAATATTTCCATTGCTGTCAACGATTTCCGATTTTACAGTGATGCTCTTATCGGAATTGTAACGATTGACGATATCTGTATCGATAAGTGTGTTAAAATCATCGTTGCCAAGGCACTCGGAACGTACAAATGTACCCCACAGATCAACATACGCAAGACCGGATTTAACGAGCCATACATGACGATAGATACCGCCACCTTCGTAATACCAGCCTTCAAATTCACGCTGATCAAGGTAAACTGCAACTACGTTAGGATCTTCGCCATAACGGGCAATATCGGTGATATCAACGTCAAAGCCTACGCCTGCGGTATAGTTGCGGAACATTGGCTGACCGTTTACGTGTACTATACATGAGGTGCAAACGCCTTCAAAGTGCAGTGCGATACGTTTGCCACGATCATTTTCGTCAAGCAAGAATGTACGACGGTACCATGCATTTTCTCTTGGCAGTGAACCCTGTGACGGAGGTTCTTCAGGAACAGGTGTACCTTCAACCACATAGTCATGCGGAAGGTCTACTACTTTCCATGAGGAATCATCGAAATCTCGACGACCGGCGCCTTTGGAAGATGCAGTTTTCGTTACACTGTAAAGTGCGTCGTGACCCATATGCTTTTTATACGGAACTTCACCTAAATGAAATCTCCAGGCACGATCAAGTGAAAGAATCTGTCTTTGCATACTATTTTACCTCGCAAAAATTAAAGTAGTAGTTATATAGTTCATTGCCCGGAACTATACGCTTATTAATCATATTCCTATATTAGCACACAAAAATCACAAAGTCAATAGAGAAAATTGTGAAAATTATACGTTTATTAAAAAAATATTTATTTTTGTATATAATTAAAGGCGTTTAACATTTGCTGCTCGATGCGACAGAAAATTCAGTTAAGATGATCGATAAAAATAAGCAGATTTTCTTGAGAAAAATAAAAATGGGGTCGAAACGTGAATTTCAACCCCATAGTGGCGCAGGGTGTGGGATTCGAACCCACGTGGGTTGCCCCAAACGGTTTTCAAGACCGCCGCGTTATGACCGCTTCGCTAACCCTGCGTGTTAATTTACTACGATATTATACACCACTTTGCGTGAATTGTCAAGGCGTTTTCAAAACATTTGCGAAAAAATCAAAATTTTCGTATGATTTATATTTTTACTGGACTATTGATTTCATCTATGATATAATAAACGTAATTATATTTGAAGGCAGTTGACATGAAAAAACAAGTTATCGGAATTTTAGCGCACGTGGATGCCGGAAAAACAACATTATCCGAAGCGCTTTTATATACTACTGGTAAAATTAAAAAGCTGGGGCGTGTTGATTGGCGCAACACTTACCTTGATACGCACGATCTTGAACGTGAACGAGGTATAACCATTTTCTCAAAGCAAGCAGTGTTTGGTACATCTGAGCTACAGATAACATTGCTTGATACACCCGGACACGTTGATTTTTCAGCAGAAACAGAACGCACACTTGCTGTACTGGATTATGCTATATTGGTTATAAGCGGTTCTGAGGGGGTTCAGGCTCATACTGAAACTCTTTGGCAGCTGCTTGCGAGATACAATGTTCCGACATTTATTTTTGTCACAAAGATGGATTTAGCCGGTGCTGATGAGAAGTCTGTTATGCACGACCTTGCCGAACATCTTGACTCGTCGTGCGTGGATTTTACAGATCAGACTGATTTTGATGAACGTGTGGCGATGTGTGACGAGGCTGTTTTTGAGGAGTATATGGAATCGGGAAAAGTATCTGACAGCGATATTGCCCGACTTATAAGCGAAAGAAAGCTGTTTCCGTGTTGCTTTGGAAGCGGACTTAAGCTTGAGGGCGTTGCAGAGCTATTACAGCTTCTCACGAAATATACTGTTCAAAAGTCGTATCCGAACGATTTTGCGGCGCAGGTATACAAAATCGGGCATGATACAAACGGCAACCGTCTTACATATCTCAAAGTCACGGGTGGTTCTATCTCGGTTAGACAATCAATAAAATATACTCCGCTTGGCGAGGATGATGAAATCGAAGAAAAAATCACCGGAATTCGTTTGTATTCAGGTGCAAAATTTGAAACGCTGGATAAGGCTGTAGCAGGAGATGTATGTGCTGTTGCAGGACTTTCGGGAACATATGCAGGGCAGGGACTTGGAAATGAAGCCTCTGCCACACAGCCGTATCTTGAACCTGTATTAAATTATCGTATTACTTTGCCGAAGGATGCAGATCCCCGAGTAATGCTTGGAAAATTCAAGCTTCTTGAGGAAGAAGAGCCACTTTTGCATATCCTATGGAATGAGCGATTCGGAGAAATACACGCACAGGTCATGGGTCAGGTTCAAACTGAGGTTCTTATCTCTCTTATCAAAAATCGTTTCGGAATAGATGTTACTTTTGAAGACGGACGTATTATGTATAAGGAAACCATAAGCGGTACGTTTGAGGGGGTAGGACATTTTGAGCCACTGCGACACTATGCTGAGGTGCATTTGCTTCTCGAACCCCTACCACATGGAGAGGGATTGATTTTTGATACGACTGTTTCCGAAAATTTTCTGGATCGCAACTGGCAGAGATTGATTCTCACGCATCTTGAGGAAAAACAGCACCTTGGTACGCTTACGGGAAGTCCTATCACAGATATGAAGATAACTCTTGTTGCAGGACGGGCACATCTTAAGCATACAGTCGGTGGTGATTTCCGTGAATCGACCTATCGTGCAGTCAGACATGGTCTTATGATGGCGAAAACTGCGAAAAAGTGCGTTCTTCTTGAGCCGTATTATGCTTTCAGGCTTGAAGTTCCCGGTGAATGTGTTGGTAGGGCGATATCGGATATTCTTGCGAGATACGGTACCTATGATGAGCATGAAGCTACACCGGGTACATCGATATTGCAGGGCAGAGCACCGGTCGCAACCATGTCGGACTATGCAAAGGAAGTCGTTTCATATACTCACGGAAAAGGCAGATTCTCTTGCCGTGTAGATGGATATTTCCCGTGCCACAATACTGATGAGGTTGTTGCACAGCTTGGCTATGAGCCGGAAAGTGATGTTGACAACACTCCAGATTCGGTTTTCTGTTCACATGGTGCAGGATTTGTAGTACCGTGGGCTATGGTAACGCAGTATATGCACCTTGAAGGCGCGAAGGTTAAAACAGACGATGTTTCACTGATGGAGCCTATCAAGCCGAAGGTGATCGAAAAGAACGTCAAGCTTGATGAAAAAGAGCTTGAAGCTATAATGGAACGTGAGTTTGGGCCGATAAAACGCAGAGTTTACAGTGCACCAAAGTCTAATGTTGTGGTTGATGTAACAGCTCCTACCTATAAAAAATCGCTGTATATCGTCGATGGCTACAACGTCATATTTGCATGGGACGAGTTGTCGGCGCAGGCTAAGGATGACCTTGAATCAGCCCGCAGATCGCTTTGTGATATTCTTGCAAATTACAAAGGCTTCACAGGACGTGATATTATCGTCGTTTTCGATGCATATAATGTCAAGGGCGCTGTAGAAAGAAAGTTTGATTATAACGGAGTTCACGTTGTATATACAAAAGAAGGCGAGCTTGGTGACACATATATCGAAAAGCTTACAGCCGATATCGGGCGAGATTACAATGTGCGTGTCGTTACTTCTGACGGACTTATACAGCTTCAGGCATTCCGTTCAGGTGTACTCAGAATGTCTGCAAGAGAATTTAAGGAAGAAATCACTGCTGTTGACGTAGAGATACAAAAGGTTTTGGAAAAGCTGAGGAAAAAGTAGAAACGAACACTTAGCTGTTTCAATGTTATCATATAATCATATAATCATAAATCCCCCGAGCTGTGCATAGAATCGATAAAAACACATCTTGGGGGATTTTTATGTTAGTTGTAATGGAATACGACCGCAGAAAGGTTCTTATGTATGCTGAACGCTGGGCGCTGTCACGAAATCCGTTGTTTGAAAATTATTCCGGTATAGGAGGAGATTGTACAAATTTTGTTTCACAAAGCATTTACGCAGGCTCATGTGTCATGAACTATACTCCAACCTTTGGATGGTATTATATTTCTCCTACAGATCGTGCCGCAGCATGGACAGGTGTAACGTATTTCTATAATTTTCTTACGACAAATGAAGATATAGGCCCATATGGTCGTGAAGTGAATTCAGGTGAGCTTGAAATTGGTGATGTGATACAGCTTATGCGTGAAGATGGCGTATTTTACCATTCACTGCTTGTAACCGGCTTTGATGATAGCGGTTATCTTGTATCGTCACACTCAAATAATGCGCTGAATCGTCCGCTTTCAAGCTATAATTTCGCCGCCGCACGATATTTGCATATTGAAGGAATACGCATCGCTGTATCGGATATATATGCCCCCGATTGCTTTGATGCGCTTATTGCCGGAATAAAAATATAAGGCTACACGCTTTTCGGGAATTTCTTCCTTTGTGCGAGTAGCCCAATAATTATTATTTTGCTTTGGAATCGTTGTTTGCAGCGAGCTTGTCAAGCTTACGGTTGCGGAAATATACAACGAGGTTAAGGCTTACGATGAGAAGGTTGAGAACGTAAACGTAAAGTACATAAGAGAAATTACCGTTCATGATCTTGGAAAGAATACCTGCTACATAACCGAGCATGATAAGAAGAATGAACGACGGGCTCATGCTTTTTGCAGTACGAGCACGATAGTTGTGGTAAAGATTTATCGGCCAGGAGAAGCCGAAGCATACGAGCATTAAGGTTTCAAGAATTTCAGCCATAATTAGACATCCTTTATAAAAAATTTAACTCAGAGTGTTGACAACCTCCGATATCTATATTATAATACTTTTAATATCATGTGTAAAAT
>CAYSEF010000055.1:0-9581 GCA_964430105.1 uncultured Ruminococcus sp.
TTTTCATCAGGAGCATACCATCTGGAATCCCAGTTTTTGATTACGCCGACACGAAGGCCGTGCGGATTAACTTTCTGTCCCATTTATCGACTGCCTCCTCATTCTTTTTCAGCCACAGCGATTGTGATATGGCTGGTTCTCTTTAAAATTCTGTCAGCGGAACCCTTACCTCTGGGCATAATTCTCTTAAGAGTCATGCCGGGGCATACAAAGCACTCAGAAACGTAGAGCTTTTCGGGATCCATCTGGAAGTTGTTTTCAGCGTCAGCTGCCACCTTGTTAAGGAGCTTGAGAACGTGTTCGCTAGCTGCCTTAGGGGTGTTCTTAAGAATGCCAACCGCTACTCCGAGGTCCTTACCTCTGATGAGGTCGAGGACGATCTGAACCTTACGAGGGGAGATGCGGATGTGCTTCTGTGTAGATCTTGTTTCCATTTTTATATCCTCCCTCGTGATTATTTACCGTTATTGGAAGTCTTGCTACCTGCGTGACCCTTAAAGGTTCTTGTAGGAGCAAATTCGCCGAACTTATGTCCGACCATATCTTCGGTAACGTATACCGGAACGTGCTTTCTACCGTCATGAACTGCGATGGTATGACCTACGAATTCCGGATAAATGGTAGAGGCTCTAGACCATGTCTTGAGCACCTTCTTTTCGTTCTTTTCGTTCATTTCGCAAACTCTTGCATAGAGCTTTTCTTCAATGAACGGTGCCTTCTTTGTACTTCTGCTCATTACTAGCTGCCTCCTTCCTTACTTGCTGTTTCTACGCTTTACGATCATCTTATCGGTACGAGCCTTCTTGTTTCTTGTCTTAAGACCAAGAGCGGGTTTACCCCAAGGAGTAACCGGGCCGGGACGACCGATCGGGGAACGACCTTCACCACCACCATGAGGGTGATCGCACGGGTTCATTACGGAACCACGAACTGTAGGACGAATACCCTTGTGACGTGTCTTACCTGCTTTACCAACCTTTACGGTATCGTGTTCGATGTTACCGATCTGACCAACAGTAGCCATGCAATCGGAACGAACGTATCTCATTTCACCGGAGGGGAGACGAACCATGGAAAGTTCACCTTCACGACCCATGAGCTGAGCCTGAGCACCTGCAGCACGAACGAGCTGACCGCCCTTACCGGGAGAAAGTTCGATATTGTGGATGAAGGTACCTACGGGGATGTTTGCAAGGGGGAGAGTGTTACCGGGAACGATATCTGCGTCAACGCCGGAATAGAGAACCTGACCGTCTGTTACACCAACAGGAGCGAGAATGTAGCTCTTCTTACCTGCTTCGTCCTGAAGGAGGGCGATGTAGGAGGTACGGTTCGGGTCATATTCGATACCGATAACGGTATGTGCACCTGTGTTCTGTCTCTTGAAGTCGATGATACGATACTTCTGACGGTTTCCGCCGCCCTTATGACGAACTGTGATGCGGCCGTAGGAGTTACGACCTGCGTTCTTTTTCTTAGTAGCGAGAAGGCTCTTTTCGGGGGTAAACTTTGTTACTTCCTCGAATGAAGGAACGGACATATGTCTTCTCGCCGGAGTAGTCGGCTTATATTTGATTGTAGGCATATTCGCTTATCCTCCTCTGATTAGTTCATACCTTCAAAGAACTCGATTGTAGCGGAGTCCTCTGTAAGAGTAACGATTGCTTTTTTCCAAGAAGCGGTCTTGCCTTCCGCATAGCGGAGTCTCTTGGTCTTTGCCTTCATGTTGATTGTGTTTACGGAGGCAACCTTTGTGCCTTCGAACATAGCCTCTACAGCCTTTGCGATTTCCGGCTTAGTAGCATTCTTTGCTACTTCGAAGCAGTACTTCTTGTCGCCGATCATATCCATAGACTGTTCAGTGATGAGAGGTCTCTTGATGATATCCTGAACGAACTTCATTATGCGTATACCTCCTCGAGCTTTTCTACTGCAGCCTTTACAACAATGAAGGAGTCGCAGTTAAGAATGTCATAAACATTCAGAGTGTTGCTGAGAGCAACCTTTACGCCGGGGATATTTGCGAAGCTTCCGATAACCTTTTCGTCCTTTTCATTAAGAACTACGAGAGTCTTCTTAGCAGCGCCTACAGCAGCGAGCATCTTAACCATGGTCTTGGTCTTGAATTCTGCTGTTTCGATCTTATCAAGAACGATCATTTCGCCGCCTGCAACCTTAGAGGAGAGAGCAGAGATCATAGCGATCTTCTTAACCTTCTTGTTGAGCTTTGTCTTATAGAGACGAGGCTTCGGACCGAGAGCAATACCACCGTGTGTCCACTGAGGAGCTCTTGTAGAACCCTGACGAGCACGACCAGTACCCTTCTGCTTCCAAGGCTTTCTACCGCCACCGGAAACTTCGGTACGAGTGAGAGTGGACTGAGTACCCTGTCTCTGATTACCGAGATAGGATTTTACTGCCGCATGGAGGACAGCACCGTTTACATCAGCTGCGAAAACTACATCGGAAAGATTCATTGTTCCAACGGATTCGCCTGCCATATTAAGAACTTTAATTTCGGGCATTTTTTCTTCCTCCTTTCGACTTATGCTTTAACGCTGTCACGGATGAACACGATTCCGCCCTTCGCACCGGGAACTGCGCCCTTAACTGCGATGAGGTTCTTTTCGGTATCAACCTTAACAACTTCGAGGTTCAGAACGGTTACCTGTTCGTTACCGTACTGACCAGCCATCTTCTTATTCTTATAGATTCTGGACGGGGTGGAGTTAGCACCCATGGAACCGGGCTGACGGTGAACGGGACCGGTACCGTGTGTCATACGAAGGTGATGAGCATTCCATCTCTTGATAACACCGCTGAAACCGTGACCCTTTGTAATACCGGTAATGTCGACCTTGTCGCCGGAAGCGAAGGTATCGGCAGCTACTACATCGCCGAGGTTAAGTGCGGAGATATCTTCAAGGCGGAATTCCTTGAGATGACGCTTAGCAGAAACGCCTGCTTTCTTGAAGTGTCCTGCGCTAGGCTTGTTAACGAGCTTTTCGCGAAGATCTTCAAATGCGAGCTGAACAGCATTATAGCCGTCAGTTTCGACTGTCTTCTTCTGTGTTACGTAGCAGGGGCCTGCTTCGATAACAGTAACCGGGATAACAGTGCCGTCTTCAGCGAAGATCTGTGTCATGCCCAGCTTCTTTCCGATGATGCCTTTTTTCATCGTTTTTTCCTCCTGATTATAGGTTATTGGTTGAATCCGATTTTATCGGGAGCCACCCGACGGAATTCAACGTGACCAGACCGCCATCAAGCTTCGGAGCTTTGCACCGGAATAAGTGCTTGTCCGATACGCTCTGTACGGTATTCGGTTTGGCTGTTTTTTCAGTGTTAAATTAAAGCTTAACGTCGAGGTCAACGCCTGCAGGAAGTTCTACAGACATGAGAGCTTCAACAACCTTCTGAGAAGGCTTGTGGATCTCAACGAGTCTCTTGTGGGTTCTCTGTTCGAACTGCTCACGGCTGTCCTTGTACTTGTGAACCGCACGGAGAATTGTGATGATTTCCTTTTCAGTAGGAAGCGGAATAGGACCGGATACTTCTGCGCCGTTGCGCTTTGCGATATCTACGATCTTAGCTGCTGCCTGGTCTGCGAGTGTGTGCTCGTAGCTTCTGATCTTAACTCTGATCTTTTCCTGTACTGCCATTTCAATGCCTCCTAAATAGCTATGAATGTGATAGTTTGAGGCGATAAACACGCTTCCGGGTGTGTCGTGCCGGTACTTAATGAATCCGAACCACATTTTTCGAGGAATCACAGAAATTCGCAGGATAAACAAGGCTCGGCAACCGCAACCACAATAAAGTGGCAAACGCAACCGTCAAAAATCAAGGCGTGTTTGTCTTCGCCCGATTTACTCGGACATACTCCACGGAAATTCCCCACAAAGGTCTGACAGTGTTGACCCTATGGCAACCTCCCGCTTCTTCGCACATCAAGTGACATTATTTTACCATATTCAATCGACAAAATCAAGTACATCACGATATTTATCTTGAATTTTTATAGTAAAAATTTAACGAGTTTTACGTCTTCATTTTGTGGATTTTCACAAACCGTTTTGAACCCTCCCGATTCATTAAATTACGCAAATCCTCTTGTATTCACGCCATTTTTGTGGTATTATTATAATGTATATTTTTAACACGAACACCCCCGAAAGGCTATCATAATGGATCAAAACAAAAAGAGATCGCCTAATGCGTTCCTTACTCTCAACTCAATTTCACGCCCTCTCACAATTATTCTTGCATTGATCATTGCAGTTTCATTCTTTTTTTCAATGCAAAATGACTTTGACTACGACATTGGGCATTTCGCACTCGATTCGGTTTCATTCCGTATCGTGATCATATCAGCTGTATTATCTATTATTTTCGCTTCAGTGCTTGCTTTTTCATCATATGGTTCAGCATCCTTTACGGGCATACCTGACGAATCGCCTATAACCTATTTCGGCTCGATACTTTCAGCCGGAATGAGCTTTGCAGGTCTTTTTTCAGTTGCGACTGACATTTCTTTAGGCGTAGCAGTAAATAAATTCTCGATAATAGCGACTATACTTCTTCCTTTTATCGGAATTTCTGCGATACTTTCGTTGATTCCAAGCATGAGATTTTCAAAAATAAGACAAATTTGTGCGATACTTGCTGTACTCTCAGTGAATTTTTCAATGTTCTCTGATTATTTCACCTTTGTATTGCCACTGAACAGTCCGATACGAAATCTCACGACCGTAATGAAGTGTGCTATTATGCTTTATCTTCTCTCAGAAGCCAGATTTTCGTTTGGAGTAAGTGTTACTCGCACTACTGTTCCGTTTTTTGCACTTTCCTCTGCTGTTACCTCTACTGTAGCTTTGGGTTATTCACTTGGCGCTATAGCTTTTGCCCTGCTCCAGCCTACTGTAGATGACCCAAATCCCACTATACTTTCTCTTGCGCTTTGCCTTGCGATAGGAATTCACGCATTCGGCCGAATTTTAAGCTGTGCAAAATGTGTCGGAGAATATACAGCACCTACGCCTGCAGAGAAGAAGAACAAAAAATCACAGGAAACAAATAACGAAGAAAACAAGCTTTAATACATCTGATTATTCTACCAACAAAGGAGTATATACATGGAAAACGAAATCAAATTGACTCTCGACCCAAATGCCGGTATGGCTGCAGCTCCTAAGGCTCCCGATCCGACTGAAACTATTACTGCTCCTAATTCTGCGCCTGCCTCAGCTCAGGATAATGCCGAAAACGGTTATAAAGCTGACGAAGCACAGTTCTCCGAAAGTGAGCGCAAGGCTATAGACGAATTTTCCAAGCAAATAGATATCACCGATTCAGCAATGATACTGGGCTACGGTGCTGCGGCTCAGAAGAAAATATCCGATTTCAGTGACAGTGCTCTCGGAAATGTACGCAACAAGGATTTCGGTGAAGTTGGTGATATGATAACAAATCTCATCGGAAATCTGCGTGAAATGAACGCGGATGCTGAAGAAGAGAACAAAGGCTTCCTCGGACTTTTCAAAAATACCAAGAGAAAAATCGAAAATCTCAAAACAAAATACGACAAATGCGAAAGCAGTGTAAATGATATCGTTGCAATACTCGAACAGCACCAAATCACACTTCTCAAGGATGTTTCCATGTTCGATGAGCTGTATGAAATGAACCTTTCCTACTTCAAGGAGCTGTCAATGTATATCGCTGCGGGCAAAAAGAAGCTTGCAGAGGAACGTGCCACAACTCTTGTAGAATTAAAGGAAAAAGCATCAAAGTCCACACTGCCGGAGGATGCTCAGGCTGCCAACGATTTCGAGGAGCAGTGTGTCCGTTTCGAACGCAAGCTTCACGACCTTGAGCTTACACGCATGGTTTCGATTCAGATGTCTCCTCAGATTCGCATGGTACAAAACAACGACACCATGATGACTGAAAAAATACAGACTATCATCATGAACACAATTCCTCTTTGGAAAAGCCAAATGGTCATCGCACTCGGCGTAGAACATTCCCGTCAGGCAATGGAAGCCGGCAGAATGGTCAGCGATATGACAAATGAGCTTCTGAAAAAGAACAGCGAGGCTTTGCGTCAGGCTTCCGTTAACGTTACTCGTGAAGCTGAACGTGGAATTGTCGATATCGAAACTCTTACCCACACCAACGAACAGCTCATCAATACCCTTGACGAGATCCAGCAAATCCAGAAGGAGGGACACGACAAGAGAGTCGCCGCTGAAGCTGAGCTTGGCAGAATCGAAGCCGAACTCAAGAATAAGCTCATCGGTATGCGTAACTAATGTCGTATGAATACTATGATATCCTCAAAAATGAATTATCGCTCTAAGCTTCGTCTTTGCGTGACCTTGCTCATGCTCTGCTGTATTGTTTTTACCGCTGTAATCCCCGTTTCTGCCGCCACTTATCCAAAACCGTCAGATAAGGTCGCAGACGAAGCGGGAGTTCTTTCGGAAAACACTATCCGCAGTATCAAAAATACAAACGAAAAGCTCACTAAGGATGTGGGCGCTGCTGTTGCTGTCTGCACTGTAAAAACTACAGGTGACACAAATATTGCAGACTACGCAAGTGCCGTATTCAAGGAATGGAAGCTTGGTGAAGGCGTTCTCATACTTATCGCAAACGACGACAACAACTACTATTTCGTACAATCCGTAGGCGTTGAGAAGATTATCACAAACGAAGTCCTCGCTAATGTGCGTGACACCTGCCTTGAAGAAGATTTCGCCGCAGGAAACATAGACCGTGGTGTATTCAAAGCTGTAACAAGACTTTCTTCTCTGCTGGTCAGCGCACTTGAAGATGCTGTGGCTGATGAAAACACTGAAAATCAGGGAGCTACATCCACTGATAAAAGCGAAAAAGGCACTACCTTCGGTTCTGTTTTAGTAGGATTTTTCAAATTCGTACTTTGGGTAGCTCTGATTTTAATTATTTTGTTCGTAGCACTTTTCGTTGCTGCGCTCTTCAACGACGATGCCGCTTCGATTTTCTCCTTTGTATGGCAGAATCTGATACTGCGTAAGAGAAACAACAAAGCTTATTCCATGCCGGGCGATTATTACGACGAAAGACTTTACGGAAACGGAAATCGTGGCAATTACCAGCGTAATGCTCAACAGCGTCGCAATCCCGACCAGCACAGACCTAACTCCAACCGCCGTCCACCGCAGAATTACGGTGCGCTTCCAAGCCCTTCAAACGGAGCAAACGGAGCAAACGGAAACAGGGGTAATTATCCGCAGAATCGTCAGATGAATCAGAATCGTCAGCCTCAGAACAGACCTTCTAACGGTCAGACATATTATAACGCAGACGGAACTGTTCGCAGACCAAGACAAAACCCGAATTCTCAATACAATCATAATGTAAACAATCAGAATCAGAATACTCAATTCGGTGATGAAACAAGACAGTTTATCATCCCCGGACGTGAACAAAACAGAAGATAATAACATTTAATATTAAGGTAACACTATGATATCCATCAGCACAAACAACCTCGCCTATCGAATCGGTGTAAAGGAAATTCTCGCTGAGATAACATTTGCACTTGAAGAAGGCGATCACCTCGGAGTCGTCGGAGTAAACGGAAGTGGAAAAAGCACCCTTCTCCGTATGCTGTGTGGCGAATACACCCCCGATGAAGGAGCTGTCTACATCGCTAAAGACAAAAGCGTTGGTATGCTCCATCAGGACGATGCATTTAATATAATCGACCTTGCCGTTACGGAAGAACAGCGTGAATATTCCCCGGTTGACAATACTGTACTTGGGCAAATGTACGCAGTTTTTCCCGATCTCTGCAAAGCGGAAATTCGTCTGGCAGAGCTTCAAAAGCTCCTTGACGAAACTCCGGCAGATGATGAGGTCATGCTCAATCGACTATCTACAGAATATACAAACCTCAACAATCGCTACATCCGTGACGGTGGTTTACATTATAAATCACGCTGTCGCAGTATCGTTGCCAATCTCGGCTTCGGTGAAGAAATGTGGAATGCTCCTGTCACACAGATGAGTGGCGGTCAGCGTACACGACTTGCTCTTGCACGGTTACTTTCCCGTGAGCCGGATATTCTCATCCTTGACGAGCCGACTAACCACCTTGACACCGACACCATGCTTTGGCTCGAAAATCACCTTGCCTCCTACAACAAATCAAAAACAGTAATCCTTGTTTCGCACGACAGACTTTTCCTTGATAGAGTCACAAATAAAACTCTCGATATCGAAAATCAACGTGCAAAGCTGTGGGGCTGTGGATATTCGCAATATGTTGTCGAAAAAGAAGCGTGGCGCAAGGAGGCTGAAAAGAAATACAATCTTCAGCAGAAGGAAATCGCACGACTTGAGGCATATATTGAACAGCAAAGACGCTGGAATCGTGAACGCAATATTATAGCCGCAGAATCAAGAGAAAAAGCTATCGCACGAATGGAAAAGGTTGCCAAGCCGAAAGCTCCTCCGAAATCCATAAGCTTCACTCTAAATTCATCCGGCGAATCCGGCAATGATGTATGTGAAATAAAGCGTCTTACAATGGGCTTCGGTGCCAACATACTTTTCCGTGATTTGTCATTTCTTGTAAAAAAGCACGATCGCCTGTTTATCTGGGGGCCAAACGGTTGCGGAAAATCAACGCTGATCAAGCTTCTTCTCGGACAGCTCGAACCAATTACCGGAACTATCGATTTCGGCTATAACGTGACGGTCGGATACTACGACCAGGAAAACCAGAATCTCGATGAGGACAACACTGTTCTCGACGAGCTTTGGAACGCATATCCGAACCTCACGCAGACTGAAATACGCAATACGCTTGCGCTGTTTTTGTTCCGTGGTGACGATATTGAAAAGGAAGTTCGTGTGCTTTCAGGTGGCGAAAGAGCCCGTTTGACTCTTGCAAAGCTCATTTTGTCACGAATGAATCTTCTCATACTTGACGAGCCTACAAACCACCTTGACATTGAATCTCGTGAAGCTCTCGAAAACGCACTTTCTCAATTCGACGGAACAATAATTGCTGTTTCGCATGACCGATATTTCACTCAGAAGCTTGCTACAAGATTTATCGATCTCGGTGACGGTGGACGTGATTTCCGTGGTTCATACGAGGATTATCAGCTTTGGAGAGAAGGAAGAAAGCTTGACACTGCTGTAGAAACGCACAATTTCAAGCCTGTAGAGCAATCACAGAAGGAAGAATATCTCGAACGCAAGAAATCTCAGGCAGAAAAACGCAAGCTTGAGAAGCGACGCAAGGATATCGAAAGAGAAGTAAAGAAGCTTGAGTCTGAGCTTGTGGAAATAGACGACCTTCTGTTTGGTGATGCAGCGACAGATTATATTCGTGCAGCCGAGCTTTCCGACCGTAAGATCACCGTTGAGGATCGTTTAATGCAACTTTACGAAGAAGACGAAGCTGTTGCGGCAGAGCTTGAAGAATGGGAAAACGGTTGATTCCCGTCAAATCATCGCAAGCAATCTCAAATAAAAAAGACTGTAGTATACGGGGAAGATTCCCTGTTTACTACAGTTTTTTT
>CAYSEF010000056.1:0-9240 GCA_964430105.1 uncultured Ruminococcus sp.
GAATTATAGAAATAATAGAAGTATATATAAATTCCAATCGGAATTGAGGTGTAAAAGATGAGCGTAGAACTGAAACTTAGAACATTTACTCCATCGGAAATCGCAGCTGCTGTGGGCGGAAAGCTCGAGCATTATAATGGTGCTACCGATACTATAATTAACCGAATATCCACAGATTCACGTGAAGCTGCTCCGGGCGTTCTGTTCTGCGCTATTAAAGGTCAGAATGTGGATGGCAATGATTTTATTCCGCAGGCTGTTGAGGCAGGTTCTCCCTGCTTTATCTGTCAGTATGTACCTGATGCGGCGATAAATTCAGGAAAGCCGTTTTCAGCGATTATTACAGATGATACGATCAATGCGATAGGCGACCTCGCAGCTCATTACCGTTCTTTTACAGATGCAAAATTCATTGCAATTACAGGAAGCGTAGGTAAGACTACAACTAAGGAATTTATCTATGCAGTTGCTTCAGCCTCCTTTAAGACTCATAAAACTCAGGGAAATTATAATAATGAATTGGGACTTCCGTTGACTATTTTCGGAATAGAACCCGATGATAAAGTAGTTGTACTTGAAATGGGAATGAGTGCGCTTGGTGAAATCGAGCATATGACTAAGATAGCACGACCTGATATTGCTGTTATAACCAATATCGGAACATCTCACCTCGCTTCACTTGGAACGAGAGAGAATATCTGCCGTGCTAAGATGGAAATACGCCTTGGTTTGCCGGAAAACGGTATTTTACTTCTCAATGCAGATGAACCGCTTCTTCTTGCGCAAGTCGATAATCTTGAGAAAAAGCCTATGCTGATGAGCGTATATAACAGATGTGGCGATTTTAGAGCTGTTAATATACGTCAGAAGATAGACGGTATAGTGTATGATTTAATATATTCAAACAAGGCTGTTACAAATGTAGAAATACCTGCACTTGGCAAGCATAATGTTTATAATTCTCTTGCGGCTTATGCAGTCGGTATTACTCTCGGAATGACCGATGAACAAATAAGACGTGGTCTTAAATCCTTTGTTGGTGCAGATAAAAGACAGAATATTTACGAAATCGGTGGTATAACTATCATTGATGACTGCTATAACGCAAGTCCGGAATCGATGAGAGCAGCGATAGATGTTCTTGTGTCTATGGCAGCTAAGAAAAAAGCTCGTCCTGCCGCACTCCTTGGTGATATGCTTGAGCTTGGTGAATATTCAAGACTTATGCACGATCAGCTTGGTCAGTATGCAGCTCAGATGCAGGTACAAAAGCTGTTCTGCTACGGTTCTATGGCTGACATCGTAGCTGAAGCGGCAATAAAAAAAGGCATCCGTGCGGATAATGTTTTTGTTTGCCTTGATACAAGAGATGCGCAGGGTATGGCTGATATGATTCTTACCGCACTCAAGCCCGGTGACATACTTCTTGTTAAGGCAAGCCGTGGAATAGCTGCCGAAAGAGTAATTGAATGTATGAAAAAGCGTAGACAAAGACGCAGACGCATATAAATTAAGTAAGACAAAAATCAAAAAGGATCAAATAATCAAATGAATTACAACATCTTGTTCGTTACAGCATTGGTTATTACATTTATCGGTACAGTGCTGATTTCAAAAAAGCTTATACCGATCTTGAAAAGTAAGAAGATGGGACAGCATATTCTCGATATAGGTCCCAGATGGCATAAAAGCAAAGAGGGCACACCGACAATGGGCGGACTTGCCTTCATCTTTGCGGCAGTTATCACGGGGATTATCGGCTGTATTTACCTTGGCTTGACCGATGGAATAAGAGCTACGCTTCCTCTTGTATTCACTCTGCTTCTTGGTATATGTGGTGGTCTTATCGGATGTATCGACGATATGGCAAAGCTTAGAAAAAAGCAGAACGAGGGTCTTACAGCACCGCAAAAATTCATGCTTCAAGTGATAGCGGCGGCGCTTTACCTTCTCGGAATGGCTCTTGTATGTGGAAATAATACCGAAATGAATATTCCTTTCGTTAATATTTCAATTGATCTTGGAATATTCTATTACATAGTAGCTCTTTTCCTTATTGTAGGCGTGATGAACAGTGTTAACCTTACTGACGGTATAGATGGACTTTGTTCCAGTGTTACACTTGTAGTCGGTGTTTTCTTCACGGTTTCCGCTTATCTTACAGGAATGGCTTATCCGGATGCACCACTTGCTCTTCTCGGTGCGCTTCTGATAGGTGCGACTGCGGGATTCCTTGTTTATAATTTTTATCCTGCAAGAGTGTTTATGGGTGACACAGGCTCACTGTTCCTTGGCGGAATGGTAGTTGGTGGCGCATTTATGATGGATAATCCGTTGCTTGTCGTAGTATTCGGTTTGGTTTATATAATAGAAACTGCTTCCGTTATATTACAGGTTACATATTTTAAAATTACTCATGGCAAGAGACTTTTCAAAATGAGTCCTATCCATCATCATTTTGAAAAATGTGGTTGGTCTGAAGTAAAGATCGTTGTTGTTGCAAGCATTGTTACAGCAATTATGGCAGTAGTTTGTGTACTGTTTGGACTTAAATAAGCTTTAGGCGAATCGATAATAATATAAGTTTATTACATAATATAGTTTATAAATCGCACATATAATTTCCGCAGGAATGGGGGAGATCGCTTTGAATAATCAAAATTATAACGGACAGCAAAGACGTGCACAAAGGAATCCGTCATCTGTCACCCGAAATTCCTCAGCTTACGGAAATAGTTCTACTGCAAGACAGTCGCAGAATAATCAAAATCGCAGACAAAGCAATAATTCAGCTAAAAACGCAAACTATAACCGGGTTTATAGGTCGGGCAGAACATCCTCCAATGCACGAACTCCGGTCAGACGTGTGACTTCTCTTACTCCTGCAGATAAACTCAAATTGCAAAAAAAAGAGGAAAAGCGTTTGGCTCAGGCTCGTAAGGAGGCACAGTGGCAGAAGGAAGTTGTAAGAACACGCGGTGGCCCCGATATCTTTATGCTTGCAATAATTTTGGTTTTGCTGGCACTTGGAACTATTACGGTCTTTTCCGCAAGCTATCCGTTGGCAATTTCCGAGGGCAGAGATAGCAACTACTATGTCGTAAGCCAGGTGCGATTCCTGATTCTTGGCGGTATAGCCATGACGGTGTTTACATTTTTGCCGATTAAATTCTACAAAGGCTGGGCTCCGATCGTTGCATACGCTATTTCAGCAGTATTTCTTGCATATACAGCGGTTGCAGGTGTTTCGGAAGGTGTTGCATCTCGATGGATTGTTTTACCCGGTGGATTATCCTTCCAGCCGTCTGAAATCATGAAAATATCACTCATATTCATGTTGGCATGGTATGCAGAAAAATATGAATCTCAAATGAAGGATATTTCAAAAGGCTTAACAAGCTATAAGTGGAATATTTTATACCCTTGTATTATACTTGGCGTTGCTTGTATACTTGTACTTATAGGTAAACATCTTTCCGGTACTATCATCGTAGGTGCCATAGGCTTCTTTATGCTGATAGTTGCGGGTTGCAGACTCAGATGGCTGTTTGCAACGATAGTTCCGGTCGCTTTTTGTGTTGGTATTACTTATTTGTATAGAAATCCATATGCTTGGAAAAGAATAACTTCGTTTACAGATGAGAATGCAGATATTCTCAGTGACGTATGGCAGACAACACAAAGCGTTTATGCTATTGGCTCAGGTGGGTTGGTTGGACTCGGACTTGGACAGAGCAGACAGAAGTATCATTATCTCGGCAATGCCCACACGGATTTTATTTTCTCGATTTGGTGCGAGGAATTTGGATTTGTCGGTGCGATTCTTTTGATAGCTATATACATGATTTTTATTTGGCGTGGCTATACGATTGCCATAAAAGCTCCTGATAAATTCACTATGCTCACTGCTTTCGGTATTACGACACACGTTGGACTTCAGGCGTTCTTGAATATGTGTGTTGCATCTGATATAATAATGAATACCGGAATTACTCTGCCGTTCTTCTCATACGGTGGTTCGTCGCTTTTTGTACTTATGGTAGAGATGGGTATACTGCTTTGTATTTCAAGACAGTCGTACAAGAAGAAGATTGATTTGGAGAGAGATGAGCTTAGAATAAGAGCAGGGCTTGACTGAACTTAAAAATTGATTTTTGATTTATAAAATATACAATAGATTAACAGGAGTACATCCAATGCGTGTGTTACTTACAGGCGGAGGTACGGGCGGTCATGTGAATCCCGCTCTTGCCATTGCCAATACAATAAAACAGAACGATCCCGATGCAGTTATTGAATATGTCGGTACTAAAAAAGGCATCGAAAATAAGCTCGTTCCAAAAGCAGGTTATCCGTTACACTATGTTGAGATTCAGGGTTTAAGACGTAAGCTTTCGCCTGCGAATTTGCGTGCTGCTTATCTTGCGGTAACTTCGCCAATGAAAGCAAAGTCTATAATCGAGGAATTCAAGCCGGATCTTGTTGTGGGTACCGGTGGATATGTGTCATGGCCGGTAGTGAAAGCTGCTGCAGATATGGGTATTCCTACTGCTTTGCATGAATCGAATGCTATAGCCGGTGTAGCTGTAAAAATGCTTCAAAGATATGTGGATCGCATATATCTTAATTTTGAAAAAACCGGCGATACCTTGACTTGTGATAAATCTAAGCTTATGAAGGTTGGCAACCCTGTTATGGGTGGATTTAGCTCCCTCTCAAGAGATGAAGCACGTGCAAAGCTCGGTATTCCCGAAAAATATAAGTATGTTATTCTCTCATATGCAGGCAGTATGGGTGCTGAAAAGGTAAATGATGCGGTTCTGTGCCTTATGAGGGAATTTACCGCTAAACATCCTGAGGTATATCATATTCATGCTACAGGTTCGATAGAGCTTGAGCTTTGTACATCACAGTTCCGTGAAATGGGACTTGATAAGTGCGAAAATATTGATCTCTGCGAGTATATTTACGATATGCCTGTGAAGATGGCTGCTGCTGATCTCACTATCAATCGTGCAGGTGCAATGACTATATCAGAGCTTGCCATTACAGGAAAGTCAGCTATATTTATTCCTTCACCAAATGTGGCTGAAAATCATCAGTATAAGAATGCGAAGGTACTGTATGACGCAGGAGCAGCAGGACTTTTTGAAGAAAAAGACCTTGTTGATGGAGCAAAGCCACTTATTGATGAGGTAGCTATGCTTCTTTCAGACGATGGTGCTGCCAAGAGAAGTGAAATGCAGGAAAAGATAAAACAATTTGCTGTTCCGGATTCTAATAAACTGATATATCAGGATCTATGCAAGCTTGTCGCTGAAAAATCAAAAAAGTAAAGCGGATTTAATACTGAATTAGCAGAATCTTAAACCGAAAGGGGGCTTTGCTGTGAACAATAGTGGCAACCGCGAATATCGAAGAAATGAGGGCGATGTACTCTATATCTACGACCGCGTGTGCAGAAAAGAGTCTAAGAAAAGACAGATAGATCACGCATATAAAATAAATAAGGCACGGCAAAGTCGTCCGAATGGTTCGTTTAATCGGCCTTTTGGTATGGAATTTGCCGAACAACAAAGACAACGTGCAAGATTTGATCCCAATAAGCGTAGGACATCACACGCTTATCAGTATCGACCGGGACAAGCATTCGGTGGAGAAGCTGTAAAATCTCAGCCACTCAAAATGATAATCGATAAGATAGTAAACCTTTTCGATTCAATCGAGGAACGTGGCAAGCGCGATGAAGCTATTGCAAAAAAACGTGCTATAGCATGGAAAAAATTCTCTGATTACAGGCATATTATTTTTACTGCGATTATCCTCATTGCTGTAACAGTAATGTTCGTTTCGCTTGTGTATAAGCTGTTTTTCGTTATTTCAGATGTCAATATAGAAGGCTCTGAAATATATAATAATGAAGAAATACTTGCATCGACAGGCTTTGAACTGGGGGACAACCTTTATTCATTCACTGCAAGCGATGCGGAAGGTACTATAACCTTTTTATGTCCGTATGTAAAGTCAGCAGATATCAATCGCACAATTCCAAAATCTGTAAATATTTCTCTTACAGACGATACTGCTGTGTATTATGCGAATATTTGGGGTGATACGATGAAGCTTTCAGCCGGTCTTCGTGTGCTTGAAATTGTAGACGAATCTGCTGAAATATCTTCTGAAAACGGGCTGATAGAGCTTGTTTTGCCTCCTGTAAAGTATTCGGTTGCCGGAAGGGTATTGGAATTTACTGACAATCGCCATGACAGATTTATCAGAGCTGTGCTTGCCGAGGTCAGTGAGTCTGCTTTGGCTGATTCCGGAATGATAGATGCGGTCGATCTTTCGAATGAGTATGAAATAACGATAGAATCAGGCGGAAGATACCTGCTAAGACTTGGTGGTGAGTCAGATTGTGACCTCAAGCTTCGCATGGCATACAAAACTATGACTTCATCGACATTTGATACACTTCTTCCAGCAAGAATAGATCTCAGCGAAGTTGGAAAGGCAATAATTAAACCCGATGCTTCGCTAAAACTTGATTGATGAAAAAACTCATAAGCACCGAAATTCAACAAGAATCTGTCTTTTTTGCAGACAAATCGAGAATTTTGCGTGAAAATTTCAAAAAAACTATTGCAAATTTTTCTTACATAATGTATTATATAAGGTAGTTAAATGTTTTTTATTGTGTCAAGCTATGTCTTGATATCTTTGATTACCAATATACGCTTAAATAATGGGACAAGGAGGGCATTAGGATGCCATTTGAACTTGATGATAACAACTACGAAAGCGGTGTAAATATAAAGGTTATCGGTGTTGGTGGCGGCGGTAACAATGCTGTCAACAGAATGACCAATTCTATTAAAGGTGTAGAATTTATCGCAGTAAATACTGACCTGCAGGCACTCGTTAAGTCCAACGCAACTCAGAAGATCGCTATCGGCGATAAGGTTACGAAGGGTCACGGTGCAGGCTCTAATCCCGAAGTTGGTGCAAAGGCAGCTGAAGAAAGCGAAGAAGCTATTTGTGCTGCTCTTGATGGCGCAGATATGATTTTTGTTACAGCAGGTATGGGTGGTGGTACCGGTACAGGTGCTGCTCCTGTTGTTGCAAGACTTGCACAGGAAATGGGTATCCTTACTGTAGGCGTAGTAACAAAGCCTTTCGCTTTTGAAGGCAAAAAGAGAATGGATCAGGCTGAAGCTGGTATCGAAAAGCTGAAAGAATATGTTGACTCCCTCATTATCATTCCTAATGAAAAGCTTAAGGAAGTTGGCGAAAAGATCACTCTCATGAACGCTTTCCAGACTGCGGATAATGTACTCAGCCACGGTGTTCAGAGTATTACCGAACTTATCAACGTACCTCAGTACATCAACCTCGACTTCGCTGACGTTACTTCCATCATGAAGGATGCAGGTTACGCTCACATGGGTATCGGTGAAGCATCCGGTAAGGACAAGGCTACAGAAGCTGCTAAGGCTGCTATATCCAGTCCTCTTCTCGAAACAACTATTACAGGTGCGAAGGGTGTTCTTATCAGTATTACCGCATCTCCCGATATCGGACTTGATGATATCACTATCGCATCCGACCTTATCAGCTCCGAAGCTGCTGAAGATGCGACAGTAATTTGGGGTGCTGCCTTTGATGAATCTCTCGAAGATACTATGAAGGTAACTATCATTGCAACCGGTTTTCAGAATAAGAACGAGCTTGACTCCACCTTCAGCAAAAAGGACACTATCCGTCCTATAATGGCAGGCAAGATTAGAGCCGGCGTAAAGGAAACCGTTGTTGTGAATAACGACGCTACAAAGACTGAAGCGAAGAAGGATGAAGAACCTAAGGAAGATTCTCCTATCTCCGACGAAGATTTCAATGAGATTCTCAAGATGCTCAACATGGGCAAAAATCAGAGCAATCAAAACAACGGTGGCAGTATGCCAAGAAGATATTAATTCTAAGACAAATAATTCCCTCGATGTTCGGGGGAGTTTTTTGTAGGTAGAAATCAAATAAATAATGCGTGATGAGTATGTAATGCTCGCCTGACAAATTTAATTATGCGGAGAAATGAATTATGATCAGAACAGTAACCTTACCAACATTTCCTACGCCACTTTCAGCAGTTTGTCTTGGAACTGCAAGATTCGGTCATGAGTATGACGATGCAAGGTCGTTTGAATTGATGGATTATTACTATGCAATGGGTGGAAGATTCCTTGACACAGCAAATGTTTACGGTCGTTGGTCAAAGGATGGACTTAATCATTCCGAAATAACAGTTGGAAAATGGCTCAAAGAACGTAGCATCACTGATATGATAGTAACTTCAAAGTGCGTTCATTATGCACCCGGACACAACAATATCAGTCGTGTGAACAGGGAAGAAGCTATGCGAGATATCGAATCAAGCCGTCAGGCATTGGGCATGGACGAAATTCCGATATATCTCACACATCGTGACAATCCTGAGGTTGACATTCGCATTATCGTTGATTTCATGGCAGAAATGGTACAAAAAGGCTGGGTAAAGAGATTTGGATTCTCAAACTATACTGCAGATCGTGTGAAAACTGCTATCGAGTACATGGGCGACAGCTGGCGTGATATGTTTGTGGGCGTATCCAATGAATGGAGTCTGCATCTTGAAGCTATGGCGGCTGAAAAGGGCGGAAAACAGCCATCCGGTGACGGAATTGTTACAACAGACATTGAGCTTTGGAAAATGCACCGCGAAATGAATGTACCGCTTATTCCGTTCTCAGCTGCTGCACACGGCTTTTATGCAAAGGTTAAGGATGTTGATTCACTTCCTCAAAATGAGCAGGAAATCTATAATGCACTTAAGAAGGAATCGGAAAATAACGGCGTGTCTGTAAACTCAGCTTCTGTTGCATATCTGCTGAATTCCGGCGTATCGGCTGTTCCGATTGTAGCTGTAAGTAAAGTAGAACAGCTTAAAGAATTTGAAGAAATTGCCGGCTTTAACAGCGATCTCAGCTACATCTCACCATTTGCAAAAATGTAAATCACTATATCAAAAATACCGCTTCTGTCAGACTTTTTTGAGACAGAACGGTATTTTTCTTTTTGTAAAGTTATATTAGATTTTTTTATGCAATGCTACAAAAAAACGAAAAAATATATGTAAAAATCTACAAAATTATACACTTTGCTGTAATCGCTATTGTATTAGACTTAAATTTATGATAAAATAATTATATG
>CAYSEF010000057.1:0-8862 GCA_964430105.1 uncultured Ruminococcus sp.
TGGTAGAGCTTAAATTAAAAGATGATTCTCCGCTTGTAGGGCTTGTGCTTAAGGAAATGCGTGAGAAATATAAAACTCGTGTGCTTATCTGCGTTGTACAAAGGGGAGATGAAGTTTATATCCCCGGAGGCGATTTTGTTCTGCAAAGCGGTGATAAAATCGGGCTTACAGCTTCACCTGATGAAATACAGAAATTCCTGCGTCAGATAGGTCTGCTTCAAAAAAAGGCAAAAAGCGTTATGATAATGGGCGGCGGAAAAACAGCGTATTACCTTGCGAAAATGCTTGAAGCCGGCGGAAGTGATGTCAAGGTCATTGAAATAGACGAAAAAAATGCAGAAGCATTGACAGAGGATTTACCAAATTCTGTTATAATTCACGGAGATGGCGCACAACAGGAGCTTCTTCTTGAGGAAGGCTTGCGCTCGACAGATGCATTTGTCACACTCACGGGGATGGATGAACAGAATATACTTATTTCGATATATGCAATGTCGCAGGATGTACCAAAGGTCATAGCAAAGGTCAATCGTGATGAGCTTTCGGAAATGGCGGAGAAGCTCGGACTTGACTGCATAGTATCGCCGAGAAAGATAATTTCGGACGTGCTTGTTCAGTATGCAAGAGCACTTGAAAATTCGCAGGGAACAAGTGTTGAAACGCTGTATAAGCTAATGGACGGTCGTGTTGAGGCACTTGAATTTCGTGTACGTCAATCTGTTGAGGGCTTGACCGATATCCCGCTAAAGAATTTGCAGAGAAAAACGGGTATTCTTATTGCCGGTATAATTCGTGGACGGCGTACTATCGTTCCGGGCGGTGATGATTGCATTTTGTCAGGTGATAGAGTTATTGTTCTTGCTGCAAATCAACGTCTTTCCGACCTCGCTGATATCGTAAAGTGAGGCAACAGATGAATATTAAACGAATTTGCTATACTTTAGGGCGTATTATCACAATAGAGGGTGTGCTTTTTGCATTGCCTGTAGCTGTGGCATTGTGGTATGGTGAAACTAAAACTGCTGTTTCGTTTGCTGTGACAATGCTTGGTGCGATATTGCTTGGCTGTGGAATGACTTTTTTGACGAGAAAATCCGATCAGACGATATACGCACGAGAGGGCTTTGTGATAACTGCGGCGGCTTGGCTGTTGCTGTCAGCTATCGGTGCGCTTCCGTTCGTTTTGAGCGGTGATATCGTATCATATGTTGATGCGTTTTTTGAAACTGTAAGCGGATTTACCACTACCGGTGCATCGATTTTGAGGGATGTCGAAGCAATGACGCACGGTTGCCTGTTCTGGCGAAGCTTTACGCATTGGATAGGCGGTATGGGTGTTCTTGTGCTGATGATGGCGATAATTCCCGATAACAGCGGACGATCTATTCATATAATGCGCGCTGAAATGCCCGGGCCGATAGTTGACAAAATCGTTCCGAAGGTGAGAGATACTGCGAAGATACTGTATCTAATTTACATTGCCATGACTTTGGTACAGATAATTCTTTTGTCTTTTGGCGAAATGTCGGTATTTGAGGCAATACTACATTCTCTCGGTACAGCGGGTACAGGTGGATTTGGTATAAAAGGTGACAGCGTTGGAGGATATTCAGCGTATTCGCAGTGGGTCATCACGATATTTATGCTTCTGTTTGGCATTAATTTTAATCTGTATTATTTAATGCTGCTGAAAAAATTCAGACAAGCCTTCAAAAATGAAGAGCTGTGGGCATATTGTGGAATAGTTGTGCTTTCCACAGCTGTTATAACGGGAAATATTGTGTCGATCTATGGCTCATTCAGTGAAGCGTTGAGAAATTCAGCATTTCAGGTGGCATCAATCATTACCACAACGGGGTATTCCACAGTCGATTTCGATTTGTGGCCGAGTTTGTCTAAGGCGGTGCTTCTTCTGCTTATGTTTTTAGGTGGATGTGCAGGTTCAACCGCAGGTGGTCTGAAGGTGTCACGTGCTTTGATACTTGTGAAAAATATGCGTGCAGAGCTGAAAAGAATGATACATCCCAGAGCTGTTGCGACAGTTCGACTTGACGGAAAGAAGCTGGATGATAACACGCAGAGAGGGGTTGGCTCATATTTCGGACTATATGCGCTGTGTCTTGCGACTGTGTTTTTCATTATATCCTTTGAGCCGTTTGATATAGAAACAAATCTGACTGCTGCGGTATCGTGCTTTAACAATGTAGGGCCGGGATTCGCAGGTGTTGGCCCTATGTCAAGCTATGCGGATTACGGTGCGATATCTAAGCTGGTGCTGTCGTTTGCCATGCTCCTTGGAAGATTGGAATTATATCCGATGCTGATAATGCTTATTCCTGCAACATGGATGAGAAAGTAAGCATTGGTTTGAGTTTTTGAAAAAATATGCTGTGAATAAGAAAAAGCCGGTATGCCTGTTTTGCATTGATCTGCAAAATCGACATATCGGCTTTGTGTTATGTTTTTTATGAATTACTTAATGATTTCGCCGTAGCATTCGCCGAAAGCGCAAGCTGCGTTGGATTCATCAGTATCAATATGCATAGCTGCTGCGAAGTTGGGGTTTACACGAACAACAACATCACCGAAGGTAAGGCTACGGCCGTTGGATTCGATCTTAACGGAAACAACTTCCTTATCTGCAACACCTGCTGCTTCAGCATCTGCGGGAGTGAAGTGGATGTGACGCTTAGCTGCGATAACACCTTCGCTGATTTCAACTTCACCTGCAGGGCCTACGAGCTTGCAAGCACCGGAGCCTGCGATATCACCGGATTCACGAACAGGAGCGTTTACACCGAGAGTACGAGCATCGGTGAGAGAAACTTCTACCTGTGTAGAGGAACGTGCAGGGCCGAGGATAATAACATTGGGGATAGACTTCTTCGGGCCAACAACGGTAACACGTTCTTCACAAGCGAACTGACCGGGCTGAGAGAGATCCTTCTTGTGTGTGAGGGTAGCACCTTCGCCAAAGAGAATCTTAATATGTTCTTCACTGAGATGCACGTGACGTGCGCTGGTTTCAACTAATACTTTTGCCATAATTTCCTCCATTTGCCTCAGAAAACGGGGCTATTTTTGTACTTTAATATTATAGCATCCAAGGGCGTGAATGTCAAGGGAAAAGGGGATACGGGTCATTTTTTTGAAAACTCACGCTGATATTGTAAAGCTATGACGTTATCAAAGGACTTATTTGCGATTACTTTGACATAACATAGTCAATAACTGACCAAACACCGTCGTATACAGCCTCAGCTGCCTGTTTTACTTCATTTCTTGCGTTTGCAACCGCACATCCGTGGAATCTGGTTATCATTGCCATATCGTTCATGTTGTCGCCTACGGTGTATATCTTGTCCTCATCTACGCCTATGATCGAAGCGTATCGTGCAAGACCTTGACCTTTATCTATTCCTACCGGCGGAATGTCAATACAAATTCCGTTTTGGAGTGCGTTTACTGTGTCGCCCCAACGTCTGTTGATTTCTGCTACAGCATCACGAGCGTCGTTATCACTTCTGCAAACTGTGTTCAGATGAGTAAACTCAATGATTTCTGCGGCTTCTGCGGGCATTTTTGACGGTGGCTGCGAGTATGAACGTAAATAGCTTGGATCGGTTGCGAAGGAGGTACGTTTTCTTTCGTTAAGGCAGTCGAGGAAGGTGTGATAGTTTTCGCCGAGAAACTGTGCTATTTGACCGACGGTATTGTTTTTGTTCTGCATATGTTCGCAGTATATAAACGTGCCGTCGGGATTTATTGCCATAGCTCCGTTGAGCGAGAGAATAAAATCAAATTCAATCTTTTCATGCTCGAGAATATTATACATACCATAATCGCGACCTGTTACAAGTCCGAATTTGTTTCCTGCGGCACGAAAATTTTTGATAGCGTCACGGTTTTTTTGAGAAATACCGTTGTAGCTGAGTGTGCCGTCGAAGTCTGATGCTACTATATACATATAGTGTCTCCTTAATTTGAAAGGGAATACTTTACAAATGAATATCGTTCTGCATAACCGTTGCAAATACGTCCGTGCCATTCTTTTTCAAATGAAAATGTGCCGGGACCTACGCCATACGGTTCAGGGTCATGTCTGTGATGCGGGCCAAGAGTATTGCGCATGGAATTGCATAGAGTTACGGTGATAGTGTTGCTTCCGTCGCAAAGATATTCTGCAAGCTCTACAGTACGGTTGAACAGCATTTTTGCGACAGCTTTGCCATTGACAGAAATTTCTGCTGTTGCAAATCTTCCGTCAAGGTGCAGTACCGAGGGTTTACCGCTACAGTAGTCATAGTCGAATTCTGTTGTTATTCTGCCACTGAAGAACGGGAAACCTCCACGCACTATATTGTCGGACGGGAGAGTGTTAGGCTGTGATACAAGGGTGAATTTTCCATCGAAAATGGTGGAATTTCGCTCGCTATCCTCGAAAACACCGTCACATCGTACTCCAAAGTCACCGAGAAGGTATATCGGCTCGATTTCTGTATCAAATACGAGGCAATTTCTCAGTGATTCTGATACGCCATCGTAAAGGACGTGGTAAACATGGTCACGCTGGAAATGTTCAACTTCGATAACAATATCGTTTTGTCCTGCGTGGGTAAGACTGCTTATTTCTGCACAAGCGAATGATCTGTCGAACCATGAATCGTTTTTATCCGGGAAAATTTCGCTATTATTTATCCAAATACGCTGATACATTGGTTCAACGCAGATTTTCAGTGTTTCCGGTGTGTAATCCAGCGTAAAACTGAATTTCAAATATACCTTTCCTGCATATCTTTCGCTGAGAAGATTATCCTTTACACCGTAAATCGATAGCGGAGCATCATAATTTATTCCGTCATTCGAGCGTTCACAGGTGTCAAGCGTGAGAATATTAGCAGGCTTTCCTATAAGACGTACTGTTTTCGGAACAGGTATATACTCCTTTTGGATAGATGGAATTTCCGAAAGTGGCTGGCAGTCGATATCATCACCTGAAACAAGCAGATATGATTCAGCGTCACTGAAATTCAATACAGCAGTGTTGTTTTTTATGTAGATAGGCTCTGTTGTTAGAGTGTTCAGATTAAGCCTTGCCCATTTTTGTGTTGTGTCGGGCAGTGTGACATTCACATTTTCCAGTGTTTTATCTGAAACATTTGTGATATAGACTATCCACTCACCGTCATCTGTTATACGGGACATTTTTCGCAGCTCGGGGAGATTTTTTCCGTTCTGCAAAATCGTTGTATCCTTGAGGGAAAGTAAATTTTCGATATTGATATTTGAATTAAGCCATTCATAGTCAGCAGGAAGACCATCTATGTAGTCCGGCTTTCGATCATAGACATAAACCTTTCCACCGGCTGATATAAATTCCTTCAGCAGTGAAACTGTGGATGAATCAAGCGAATACGTAAACGGCACGATAACGGTTGAATACGCACATTTGCCAACCTTTACATGAGCTGTTCCGTTGATCGTTTCAACAGATGCCATTCTTTGCATCATCCACTCGTCACCGTAATGATATGGTATCTGATTATATCCGAGGAAGCGTGAAAGCTCAAAAAATTTACCTTCGATTTCGGAAAGTGAACTGCTGTCGTCTTTTTTGTATTTACAGTACGCTCCGTGTATCGGATGAATTACAAGGATTGGAGCATATTCTGTGCCTACTGAAAGAGCTGCGCCGAGTGAATTGAAATAATTGTCAAACTCAGCCATATCGCTAAACCAGGGATTATGCTCGGAATAATGCAGAGGATAGTCACGCTTTCTTTGTCCGCGTTCGGAATATGGATAGAGGTGCTGACACATGATGTTGACACCACCGGCATATTGTACTTCTGCGATTCGTTTCAGCTCATTCGGAGATACATCCCAGCCACAGCAACCGAACATTTCGGAGAGGGCTTTCTTTTTTCCAAGCTGAGCACAAGCGGAACCGAGCTGTTTCATGGCGATATCATCTTGAATACCACGACCGAGATAGTCGATTCCCGGCATAGTTTCGTATTCATAGAACGGCATACAGCCACCAATGCACATCATCTGACCGGCAAGCGAGGATTCTTCTACTGCATGGCCTGTGACGGCACATCCAAGCTCTGTACATCTGTCGTAGATTTTTTTAATGAAATTATTTATAAAAAGCTTGTGTATGAGATAGTAATAATCGTATCGGAATTTATCTGCGCCATCGAAATCAAAGAAAAGTGCAGGTAGATTTTTGAATATTGAGTAACCGTATACTTCTTCAAATTCGCGCGGAAGAATATTTGAATACGGATGTCCCCAGCGATAATACTGTGGCTCATCGGTGAAAAATCCCGGCATAGCTGAGCCAAAATCCTCATCAGACAGGCGTTTTTTGTATTCTGCGTGAGTGGCTTCGATAAATTTTTCGGTCACTTCGCCATTCAAAGTGTCAACGTAGCTGTTGTCATATCTGCGATAGAGGATGAGATATTCTTCAGAGCCGTTGTCATTTGTTACTTGTGTAAAACTTCCGTCGGGATTTTTTGTGTATACTGCTATAATTTCGTCATCATCGTCATTTTGTGGCTGTGGTGGGAATTTGCCCATGCGATATTCAATAGATAGGGCAAAATTCTTCTTATCGTTGAGAAGTGCACCACCTGCAAAACCACTTGGCCAACCGTTTTCATCGTAAGACCATGCTTCCATACCGTGCTTTTTCGCTTCATCGACACAGGCTGAGATACATTCAAACCATTCGTCGGAGAGATATTCTGTTTCAAGTCCACCACGGGCGTGCATAAAGAAGCCGTTCATGCCGAGCGATTTCATTTGGCGTATCTGTCGGCGCAGTTCTTCCGGGTCAAGTCGATCGTTCCAGCTCCAAAAAGGCAAGCTTCCGTATGACGGTGCGAGCAAACGAATTTTTGAAATAGTATTTTTCATAAAAGCTCCCCCAAAGTCTTAAATCAGCTTTTAGTGCAAGGTCAGTCGTTTCCTTGAACGGTTTCTACCTTCAGAATATTTGTGTTTCCGGGTGTAGCGACAGGTAAACCTGCTGCGATTACAACAAGATCACCGGGGCTAACAAGATCAAGCTCCTTAGCACAATCGACTGCGTGACGGAACAGCTTTTCCATAGAATCCTGTGTCAGAGCAAGTACGGGATATACGCCCCATGAAAGTGCAAGCTGATGGAAGGTCTTGATTCTTGGAGTAGCCGCTACTACAGGCTGACCGGGACGGAATTTTGACATTCTGCGTGCGCTCTTACCTGTTGTAGTGAGAGTAACGATAGCCTTTGCGTTGATATCATTTGCGGTTGTGCAGGCTGCATCGCAAAGTGCGTTAGTTATGTCGGTATAGTCGATATCATAGCCGATAGAGCCGTAAGCATCGGAGGCAAATGCGTCTTTTTCTGCCTGTTCAGCAATTTTTGCCATTGCACGAACAGCACGGAGAGGGTATTTTCCGATAGCGGTTTCGCCGGAGAGCATTACTGCACTTGTTCCGTCAAAAACAGCGTTAGCTACGTCGGAGATTTCAGCACGGGTAGGAGTCGGATGCTCAATCATGGATTCAAGCATTTGTGTGGCAGTGATTACCATTTTACCTGCCTGATAGCATTTTTTGATGAAGCGTTTCTGAATACCCGGAAGTCGTTCAAAATCAACTTCAACGCCCATGTCACCGCGGGCAACCATTATACCGTCGGAATATTTCAAAATTTCATCGAAGTTTTCGATACCCTCGATGTTTTCGATTTTTGAAATGATTTTAATATTGTGACCGCCATTGTAATCGATGAATTTACGCATACCGATAACGTCATCCTTGGTGCGAACGAAGGAGGCAGCAATGAAATCGACATCCTGACTTATGCCAAAAAGAAGGTCGCTTTTGTCCTTTTCGGAAAGATACTGCATATCAAGGTGTACATTCGGAATATTAACGCCTTTGCCGTTTGAGATAACACCACCTGCGTTTACTTTACAGATAACGGAGGTATCGTTGGTCGAGGTAACGGTCATTTCAATAGCACCATCATCGAGGAGTATACGGTCACCTACATGTATCTGCTTTGGAAGTGCGGAATAAGAGATAGTTGCGTGTTCGGAGTTTCCTACACATTCTTCGGTTTCAAGGGTGAAAACGGAATCTGTTTCGATAACAGCAGAGCCACCATCGAATTTACCAAGACGAATTTCGGGGCCCTTTGTATCAAGCATGATAGCAAGAGGTACACCAAGACGATTACGGACTTCTTTTATTCTTTCGATAACTTCGCCATGTGCTTCATGAGTTCCGTGGGAGAAGTTAAGACGGGCGACGTTCATACCTGTTTGGATCATTTTTTCTATCATTTCGGTCGAGTCAGAGGCAGGGCCGAGAGTACATACGATTTTTGTTTTGAGCATAGGTAAATCTCCTGTATGGGTATATAATAATATGAAGTTATTATAACAGATGCAACGTATCATGTCAAGAAATTTGAACAAACTCAGAAGGCTATGCCTAAAGGCGAGGGCTTGCTTTATGATATCATTATATTTTTCTGTTGGATTATTAACATTTTCCTGTTGAAATGTTCGCGGATATAATATACAATAATCTCCGTATATTATTTTGTGACTAAAGGAACCTTTTTATGAAAAATTTACTTACCAAAATACTCCTTTTGGGAGTGATAGCTGTGTTTGCGACCTCGCTCGCTTCTTGTGAATCCGATGAATTCGCTCCTCCTGCCGGTATGATCTCGGCTTCCGATGAAAAGGCGGATTTCTACTTCTATGTTCCGGATGAGTGGACTGTCGATTATTCTACTGCCGCTGCCGGTGCGTATTACAGTGCTAACGATCCTTCTTCTGTATCTGTTATGGC
>CAYSEF010000058.1:0-7151 GCA_964430105.1 uncultured Ruminococcus sp.
TCGAACCGGTACGATACTTTCGTATCACGGGATTTTAAGTCCCGGGCGTCTGCCAATTCCGCCACTCCGGCACATCTTCCCGCAATGGGCTATTCCCTTGTTGCCTATATAGTATAACACAATGTATTTGATTTGTCAATAGCTTTTGCGAATTTTTTTATTTATTTTTTTGCGATACTGATTTCGGGAGAATTTGTGTTTGCTGTTGACATTTTTCTTCGTTTATGCTACAATTTATCAAAATAAATAACAGTAATAAATCTGCCACCGGGTAGAGAAGCGAAAGCATTTGTCATACATCATTAGGTCTTTGAAGATGTGTGGACAGATGCTTGTTTTTTTGGAGGTATGTTTCTTTATGAAAAAACTTGTGTCGCTAATTAACTATTTTGATAAATCGGAGAAAATACTGTGGTGTTCGTCGGTCGCACTTATTATCGGTTCTTTTTTTCTGTTTGATGGAAGCAATTATTTAACGCAAATTGCCTCCCTTATCGGTGTGACATCTCTGATCTTTAGCGCAAAAGGTAATCCTTTCGGACAATTATTGATGGTTGTATTCAGCTTATTGTATGGCTTGATTTCATATAGCTTTTCTTATTATGGGGAAATGATTACATATCTTGGTATGACTGCGCCTATGGCTTTGTTTTCATTGATTTCGTGGCTGAAAAATCCCTATAACGGCAGTCGAGCAGAGGTCGCCATCAATCGCTTGAAGCTTAAAGAGATAATATTTATGTGCTTTTTGACCGTTATCGTAACACTTGTATTTTATTTTATACTTGTGTATTTTGGTACGGCGAATATTATTCCGAGTACGCTGTCTGTGGCAACAAGCTTTCTTGCAGTGTATTTGACATTCCGAAGAAGCACATATTTTGCACTTGCGTATGCTTCAAATGATGTTGTTCTCATAGTATTATGGATACTTGCGTCGCTTGATGATATATCATACCTGTCAGTCGTTATCTGTTTTGTTGTGTTCCTTGTGAATGATATTTATGGCTTTATAAATTGGTCGAGGATGCAGAAGCGACAGGAAAACAACGATATTGCTTTGATTTGATAAGAATATGAAACGAGTATTCATAATTTATTTTTTAAATATCCATTGCTTTATTTAGTAATGTATGCTATAATGAACATAAGCTGGTTCGAAGTGCCTTTCTGTTGTATAATAAACCGAAAAATCTTCTGGGGCCGGCTGATTTTAACTATGTTGATATCATGTTGAAAATCGGTGGTCGATTCTTCGACAGATAATGCAATACTGAATAATCAAACAATATAAGCAAAGGAGACTAATCATGCCTTTCAACATTCCCGATTATCACAAATCGCTGGAACATCTCCATGTAGGATGTGAAAAGCCACGCGCTTATTTCGTACCGTTCCCGTGCGAAGACTGTGCTAAGACTGAGACTCGTGGTGAGAGTGCTTATTTCAAATCTCTCTGTGGCGAATGGGATTTCAAGTTCTATAAATCCCTCAACGATATTTGCTGCATCTCAGGTGAAAAATTCACAACTGACGGATTTGATAAGCTGACTGTTCCGATGAGCTGGCAGATGGCACTTGACCGTGGTTATGATGTTCCGAACTACATCAATACCCAGTATCCGATACCATGCGATCCGCCGCACGTTCCGGACGAAAATCCTTGCGGTCTGTATGTTCGTGACTTTACTGTTCCCGCTAAAATGGCAGGCAAAAAGGTCTATATCAATTTTGAAGGCGTTGATTCCGCTTTCTATGTTTGGATCAACGACGAATTTGCAGGATACAGCCAGGTTTCTCACATGACCTCTGAAATGGATATTACAAAGCTCGTTCACGCAGGAAAGAACACAATTAAGGTTGTTGTTCTCAAGTGGAGCGATGGTACATATCTTGAGTGTCAGGATAAGTGGCGTATGTCCGGTATTTTCCGTGAAGTTTACCTTCTTTACAGAGATGAAACTCACATTCGTGACATTTTCGTAAAGTGCGATCTTTCTGACGATTACAAAAATGCTGATTTTAAGGTTGAACTTTCACTCACAGGCAAGGCTGAAGTAGCTTACAAGCTTGAATCCAGATGTGGCTGCAAGGTTCTCGGTGAAGGAACTGTTTCTGTTGACGGCGATGGCGTTATCACTATCCCCACAATAGAAAACGCACATCTTTGGTCTGACGAAGATCCTTATCTCTATACACTCGTTCTCACCTGCGGCAACGAAGTTATCGTACAGCGCATTGGTGCAAGAAAGATTGAAATTAAGGATAAGTGCATCCTTATCAATGGTAAGAAGGTAAAGGCGAAGGGCGTTAACCGTCACGACAGCCACCCGCTTCTCGGTTCTTGGACTCCTATCGAGCATGTGAAGCGCGACCTTATGATCATGAAACAGCATAATGTAAACATGATCCGTACTTCTCACTATCCGAATGATCCGAGATTTACTGAGCTTTGTGACCTGTACGGCTTCTATGTATGCGATGAAGCTGACCTTGAAACTCACGGTATGAATCCTTACAACGGTCTTACCGAAAATCCTGAATGGGAAGAAGCATATATCGACCGTGCTGAAAGAATGGTAGAAAGAGATAAGAACCATCCTTCCGTTATTTTCTGGTCACTCGGTAATGAATCCGGTGTTGGTCGTAACCATGCTGCAATGCATACATGGATTAAGGCTCGTGATAATTCCCGTCTTGTACATTACGAAGGTGGTCATACCGATACAAACGGTGGCGAACACAGACGTGATGTTACAGATATGGAAAGCCGTATGTACAACAATCCTGTTTGGTGTGCTGAATACTGCAAGAACGAAAAGTTTGATCAGCCTCTCTTCCTCTGCGAATTCTGTCATGCAATGGGTAATGGCCCCGGAGACCTCCGTGAATACTGGGAAGCTATCTTTGCTAATGATGAATTCTTTGGCGGATGCGTATGGGAATTCACCGATCACTCTGTTGCTATTGGCGACAAGTACGGCAATCCTTCATTTACTTACGGTGGTGACTTCGGTGACTATCCGAACGATGGTAACTTCTGTGTAGACGGTCTTGTATATCCTGATCGTAGAGTTCACACAGGTCTTCTCGAACTCAAGCAGATTATTTCACCTGTTGTTGCAACTGAAGTTAGACCGGGTACTGTTTCCGTTAAATCTCGCAGATACTTCAAGGCACTTGATGATATTTCTCTTGCATGGAGCTTGAAGATCGATGGTAAGGTAGTTAAGTCCGGCGTTGTTCCGACTCTTGGCATTGCTCCTCAGGAAACTGCTGAATATACTCTTGTTGACGAAATTCCTACAGGCGGTATTGTAACTCTTGATCTCTCCTTCCGTCAGAATAATCCGACAGAATGGGCAGAAGCAGGTTACGAAGTAGGTATTGCACAGTTCGTATATGAGGAAAATATTCCTACATACAAGGCTGCTCCCGCACTTTACGATGTAACAGTTGATGAATGCCGTAAGTATTATACTGTTACTGCTGGCGAAACTGTTTATAAGATTAATAAGTTCACCGGTATGATCGACGATATCGTTGACAATGGCGAACACATGATAACAAAGCCTATCGTTCCTGAAATTTGGCGTGCTCCTACAGATAACGATAAGAACGTTCGTTGGGATTGGATGAGAAACGGCTTCAACAATGCGTTTATCAAGCTTTATTCCATTGAACTTGCAGAAGCTGATGCTGATAAGGTTGTTATCAAGGCGAATATCGCACTTACAGCACCTACTCAGCGTTATATCCTTAAGGCTGTTGTTACTTATACCATTAAGGTTGGTATGGGTGTCAATATCGATTGGGATGTTGCATGGCGTGAACGCAATCGTCAGCCTGATGAACATGGTCGTCGTGACGAAACATTCTATCCTCGCTTCGGTGTACGTTTGACTATGCCTGAAGGCTCTGAGCAGATGTCTTACTTCGGCTATGGCCCGATGGAAAGCTATGTTGATAAAAACCTTGCAGCAAAGCTTGGCGAATATCACAGCACAGTTACTGATAACTTTGAGCCTTATGTATACCCGCAGGAAAATAGCTCTCACTGGAATTGCCGTTGGGCAGATGTACACACAGTAGCAGGTCATGGCTTCCTGTTTACAGCAGATGAACCGTTCTCGTTCTCCGCTTCACACTATAGCCCTGAACAGCTTACAAGGGTAAATCACCACTATGAGCTTAAGGCTGAGGCTGAAACAACAGTTATCATTGATTACCGTCAGTCCGGTCTTGGTTCAAACTCCTGTGGTCCTTCCCTTATTCCTAAGTATCGCTTTATGGAAGATAAGTTCCGTTGGAGCATGACTATCAAGCCGATGTTTGAATCTACTGTAAATCCTTACAAGGAAAGCAGAAAAGAATATTAATTCGGTACTGATATAATAAGATAATAATAATGCCCGATGATTAGGAAAAGCTCCTATCGTCGGGCATTGTCATATTATCGGCTAAATTTATGCGACAGCTTCTGTTATGAGCTTGTCGATAACACGGTGTCCTTCTATCGTCGGATGTATTCCATCCTCGGAGAGAAGATTTGCATAATTATGCGAAAGTAAGAATGGAGAACGGATATCGATAAGCGGGCAGGAATACTTTGTCGCAATGGTTTCAGCAGTACGATTGTAGTACTCATGCCAGCGATAAAGCATACTTGTGTCACCCAGCCACGAGAGTATATTGTCGAGATTTAGGTTGCGAGATATCCAGTGAATATACTTGTCGGAATCAAGCGGAACAAGGTTGCATATACGAACATCGGCACCGAGATTTTTTGCGTACTCTATACATTCGCCATAGGTTTTTATGAATGTTTCGGCAGGTGTGTTGGGATAAAATTTGCCACTTGGATCGGCTGAAATTTCTGCCCACTTGTGGTCGCAGTCGTTTCCGCCGTATTCAAAAATTACCGTTGTGTCAGATGCGGGAACGGTGAGTCGCTTGTGAATAAGATCCTTTCCTGTGCCGATAGTGGCACCCATGATCGAACAATTTTTTACTTCATACCCCATTGCGGTAAGTTCACTGAACCTTTCGCCAAAAAGCTTGTGTCTGCCAAGTTCACTTGAGTAATATACACCGCGCATGATCGAGTCACCAAAAATTAATATTCGCTTCATTTTCTTCACCTTTATATTCATATTTGCTTTGTGATATTATTATACACAGAGAATTCGTTATATACAACCCACTGTCTGTATAGTTGGCTCTATTCTTAGGTTGTGACGTGAAAATATAACTACTATCGGTAGAATCTAACGTGGGTAGAGTAGAATTTCGTAATTCTATTGTCAGTAGGGTTAATATGTGATAAAATATAGCTTGAAAAAGTAAATTTAGCGTAAGGAGGAATGATAATGAGTACGGAAAAAAGAATGTCTTCTGAAATGGAGCTTCCCGGGATCATTGCAAGGAATATTGCTGAACTTAGAAAATCGCACGGAATGACTCAGGCAGGTCTTGCAGAACAGCTTGGATATTCGGATAAAAGTGTGTCGAAATGGGAACGTGCGGATGGTGTGCCTGACGTAATATGTCTTAAAAAAATAGCGGATATGTTTGGTGTGACGGTAGATTATCTGCTTGAAGCGGAGCATGATAATTTGCCTGAAGCTGATAAAAACGTGCAGACGGAAGCCTCAGAGGAAATTGGAAAAGCCACCGGAAAATATGTGACGAATCGTCGTGCTGTCGGGCTTTTGTCGGTTGTTGGTGTTTGGACTCTCGCCTGTCTTGTGTATATCATAACAAAGCTGTGCGGATACGATTTTTATCTTCCGTTCGTTGTTGCATTGCCTGTGACAGCATTACTGCTCGTTATCTTCCATTCATTGTGGAGTGGGGAAAAGTATTTCAGAATCGTAAGCTTTTTGACAATATCCGCACTTGTGTGGAGCGTGCTGTTTTTGATATGTTATGTTTTGAGAGCGCGTGAAATGTGGCTGCTGATGGTTCTTGGTGTGCCTGCAATGGTGGTGGTTGCATTGGCTTGTTTGGTAAGAAAACGTGTGGATGAAAATACAGATATAAACGAATAAAAATACAAAAATATTTTATCATGGGATATTGACAAGCCATTTGTCGCATGATATAATGTAGTCATAACAAACGCAGGGGTGCTAATTGCTGAGATGGTGAAAACCGAACCCTTTAACCTGATACGGATAATACCGGCGTAGGGAGAATTTGTCAGACTATTTGTCAATCAGCCAATCTTATGTATCACTCAAACGTGAGAGATGCTTTTGGGCTTGAATCAAATTCGAGACGCTGCGGTACTTTGTACTGCATTTTTTATTTACCGCGTTTTGTGGGCGTTTGATTCAAAATTCAGGAAAGGCTGGTTTTTTTATGCAAAAACAAGCAAAAATTACGAAGAAACGTGTCGATCTTCACACGTTGTCTGAATCAGCGATCATGATTGCGCTGGCTACTGTGCTTTCGCTGATAAAGGTTTACGAAGCTCCGTTTGGTGGCTCTGTAACTCTGCTGTCTATGGCTCCGATCATCATCTTGTCTATAAGACGTGGCGTTAAGGTTGGGGTTACAGCAGGCTTTGTACACTCATTGATACAGCTCATATTCGGACTTGCGAATGTTGGCTGGGTGCCGAATATGCTTGGGAAAATTCTTTGTATCGTGTTTGACTATCTTTTGCCGTTCACTGTACTTGGCTTTGGTGGGATGTTCCGTGGTGTGAAATTTACAAAAAATGAACGTACAAATGCAATTATACAGGCTCTTCTCGGAACTATTATTGTAACTCTGCTTAGATTTGTCTGCCATATTTTTTCCGGCGTTGTTATATGGTATGCGCTTGATCTTGAATGGTATGCGGACGACCCCGGACATATCGTAAACAAATACGGAAAGTGGCTGTTTTCGCTGATATACAATGGTTCGTATATGCTTCCGGAAATAATCGAAACCGTAATAGGTGTGCCGATTCTTTCAACTGCGCTTGCTAAAGTAAGAAATACTAAATAAATGACATGAACAAGGGTAAATTCTCGCTTATCAACAGAGAGAAAAAATTATCCTTGTTTTATTTTTTATTAAATTTCCTCTTTATTCACATAAATTTCCGCAAACAGTTTTGACATAGCGAAATATATATGATATAATATAATGTATTAGAT
>CAYSEF010000059.1:0-7004 GCA_964430105.1 uncultured Ruminococcus sp.
GACTTGATGAGCACAATACACTTTTTCATATTAAAGTATAGCATAAGAATGTGAAAAATTCTACCGTCTGCACAATAACCGCTCGAACATTTTCGTCCGGGCGTTCTCGGTATCAATCATAAATCAGTTCAAACTTCACGATAGCTTCTGCCTGTGCCCTGCAAGCGTTCATCTGCCGTACCCATTCCGGATGGGCTTCACTTGTCATGTTTGACACTACTGTTTTATGAACCCCTGCTTCAATCGAAGTGGCTTTTCTTTTTGTGACAAAAATCGTCATAAAATTAACCGAACCGCCATTTGTTTACATGGATTTAACATTTCATTTACAAAAAATAAGACACTATTTGACATAGATTTGATATACTGAATCGATTTATAATATTCTTTTATAATGGGGTGGAAGTACATTAATCTGCCCGAAGGAGTCAAAATGACGATTATATTATCAGTGCTCTCTCTCCTCGGTGGTCTTGCCATGTTCCTTTACGGTATGGAGGTTATGAGTGAAGGGCTTAAAAATGCGTCTGGTGCTACTCTCAAGAAGGTTCTTGAAAAGGTTACATCCAATGTAGTTGTCGGCGTGTTGATGGGTACTATAGTAACAGCTGTTATTCAATCCTCTACAGCAACTATAGTTATAACAGTAGGCTTGATCACCGCAGGTATTTTAAATCTTAAGCAGGCTGTATCGATCGTGCTTGGTGCCAATATCGGTACAACCGTTACTGCTCAGATAATCCGTCTTATGGATATCGATTCATCTGGAAATCTTATCCTTAATTTTCTGAAGCCCGATACCCTCGCACCGATTGCACTTATTGTCGGTATTATCTTTATTATGTTCGTGAAAACAAAGAATTCAAAGGCTCTCGGTGAGATTTTTGCCGGCTTTGGTATTCTTTTTATCGGTATCATGAACATGACTGATGCTGTTGCTCCCCTTACCGAATCTGATATGTTTGCAAATATTATAAGCTATTTTGCAGATATGCCTTTGCTTGGTATCCTTACAGGCTTTATTACCACTATTATCGCTCAGTCCTCCTCTGCAATGGTTGGTGTACTACAGGCACTTTCACAGACAGGCATTATGACTTTCGACGTGGTTTATCCGATTATTATGGGTATTAACCTTGGTACTTGTGTAACTACAGCTATTATCTGTGCTATCGGTTCTTCAAAGGATGCGAAGCGTACAGGTGCAGCGCATATCATTTTTAACGCAGTCGGTACTATCCTTTTCATGATAGCAATGACTATTATCAAGGCTCTCGGTGGATTATCAACTCTGTGGCCAAAGATTGTTGACAGTGGCGATATCGCTAATTTCCAGACAATATTTAACCTTGTTACCGCGATAGTACTTGTCCCGTTCACAGGTCTTCTTGTAAAGCTTACATATGTTATCATAAAGCCTGATGAAGAAATTAAGGTCAAGGATGACTATGCGGCACTTCATACACTTTCCGAAAAACTCTATGGTATTCCTCAGATGGCTATCTCCGAAGCTACCACTGCTATAGGTGTAATGGGTCATATGGCTCACGATAACTTCAAAAAGAGTATCGCTCAGCTTCAGAATTATTCCGATGAAATTACTGTTGGCATAAATACGCGTGAAGAAAAAATTGACGAATTTACCGATACAGCAGAAAATTTCCTCGTTGCTCTGTCGAGAAATACACTTTCCGAAGAACAGAGTGAGATTATCAATATGCTCATTCAGACTTCTACAGATTTCGAGAGAATCGGCGACTATGCAACAAATATCAATGAATTCGCTGAAAAGATTCACAAGGAACAGATCAAGTTCTCAAAGACTGCTGTAGATGAGCTTAAGCTCATTTTCAGTGCGGTAAATGAAATCACTGAAATGGCTGTTACAGCATTTGCAGAAGATGACGAAGAGCTTGCAAAACGTGTAGAGCCACTTGAAGAAGTTATTGACGATATGGTTCAGTATCTCCGTGAGAATCATATCAATCGACTCAAGGCAGGAAAATGTACTATCAACGCCGGTCTGCTCTTTATTGAAACACTTACATACCTTGAACGTGCGTCTGACCAGTGCTCCAGTATTGCAATGATGATACTTTCTAAGCATGATCCTGCAATACGTCGCAATCACCACGAGTACATACATGAGCTGCATAAGGAAAAGGAAGGCTTGTACGCCAACGAACTCAGAACTCGCAGAGCACAGTATCTCGATACTCTGTATGCACTTGAATAATTTAGTATAAAAATCATAAAAAAAGACGATATTTGGTTTTGTGACCGGATATCGTCTTTTTTGCTTTAATTTAGTTTTAGTAAGTTAGTCGTATTCATGCTGGCAGAGCTTAATTTGCGGAATATCCACGACAGCATTTTGCATATGATTCTGTAAAGCTATGGCAAAAACAGCTTTTGTGCGATACTCTGTGGCTAAAATCTTACTTAACCATACCATATCCACCGGCGTATTTGCTTACCTCAGATGCAACCACGAATACCTTGTTTTCGCAAAGTAAACGTATGTCTTTCAGAACTACCGGAGTTTCCCGACGAGACAGAACGATGAAAATCATGTTCATTTTATCTATAGAGCCGTGACCTTCAAAAACTGTATAGCCACGATTGTGTTCTTTAAGATAATTAATAATTTTTTGCGTGTTTTCATCATTTGCAATCAGTTGAAGGTTTGATGTGCCGAGTGCAATTTTGTTCTCGATTGTTGAGCCGAGATAAAGACCGGTTGCATAGCCAATGCAGTAGAAAATCAACAGAAACAGATTGTCACCAAGCGTGCCTATAATGGTTGAGATTACCAAACCCCATATTACACATTCTATAAATCCAAGACCTGCTGCTTTTAATCTCTGACCCTTGACCATCATACAGGTTTTTAGCGACTGTATGCTGATCTCAACGATTTTTGCAGCACATATGATAAGGCATACTGCAATTTGTGGTAATGATGCCAGAAGTTCAGACATAATTTTCCTCCGAATTATTTTTGATTTGTACACTTTAATTATATCAGCTTCTTTGGGAGTGCGTACACCTGTCAAAAGGTATTGTTCCCACAAGAACCACTTTTCGTCACTGCCACGCTGACGTAGTTTGATTGGACGAGTCCCCCTTAACCAGTTCAGCATTTCTGTGCCGATATTTTTGTCTGCTGCATAGGCACAAAGCGCAAGGACTGTTAAGGCTGCTGTTTTATAAGGAGTATCAAGAGTTGCTTCCTGCTGACTGCAGTGTATTTTTTAGTTTATCAAAAATGCTTATAGCAATGTTATTCTTAAGCTGTGGTTACTGTTAGAATTTTCCACCACCGCCACCATGCCTTGTACCGGATGAAGAACGGTGTGTACTGCTTCCGGAAGAGTTGTTTTTTGGCTTTGCTATTCGTGTTACGGTATGATACAAGAATAAATCACGGCTACTTGTAATGTTCATACTGTTTTTCTTAACATAGCTGTTTGCTGTAGCCTGTGAGTGTACAGTTTTGAGCTGATTTTTCATGTTTCCGACAATAACTTGTGCAAATATGAAGCCGATAACAAGAGAAATCGGTATCCAAACTAAGGATAATTCACCACGGGGAAGATTTCCGTAGTCGTAGGGCTGACCGGTTCTCGCTTGAGTGATAAATTCATCGCAAAGCGTGGCATATTTCTCAAACGCTGTGTAGTAATTGCCTGCGGAAAGCTCAGGGAGAATCTGATTCCCGATATATTGAATTCCGGCATCGGTAAAAGAATATATTCCGTAGCCACAGGTTGATATGTACCAATCACGGTCTTCCATGCTGATAAGCAATATCAAACCGTCATTGCTTGCACCATAGCCAAATTGACACTGTTCATAAAGAATATCTGCATAATCTCTGACAGAGAATCCTTCGAGGTCATCAGTAGTTGCAACCGTAACATCCATATTCTGACGAATACTGAGCTCGTCAAGTATTTCGATAAGTGCATTTTCTTCGCTTTTTGTCAAAAGATCAGCCATGTCGATAACACGGTAGTATTGATCAGCGAAGCCATCATTTGCACACACCGGAATTGCTGTAATAAAGCAGAGAAAAACGACAGACAGAATCAAAGATATTTTCTTTTTCATGCTCGCCCTCCTTTACAGCATTCCAAAAGCGTGTAGCAGTAGAACAACACAGTATGTTGCAACGCCCAGTGCCGCAGTAAGTCCGAGAGTCCACTTTGCTGCGGCAGATTTATCGATTGGAAGATCACCGACAAACTTACCTGTCTGACCATTCATTGCGAAGGTATACTTATTTCCGTTCCATGTTGTATTTAACAGCCATACGGGGTAGAGTGCATATTTCGCTTTTCCGCCATGTATTTGAATGTTGCTACTCTCCGGTTTTGCAGTAGTATATCCGTTAAGAGTTGCCGCAAAAGCGTCTTCTGTAGATTGTTTTACACGAATGTTTGCTCGCTCAATGCTTTGTTCTGCATCAACGTCGTATTTGTCAGCAAAATATCCCGCAAGATACGCTGTTTGAAAATCAACAGCACCACTTAAATCAAAAGGCTCTATAGATTCCATCAGATCATCGGGCATTTTTGTTGATCCATCAACAGGGACTCCGCTAAAGCCTATGCTACCTCTTCTGCTGACCGAAAAATGCTGTGTTTCCGTATATATGTAATTACTGTCGCTCCAGTTGCGAACCTTTGTAGCACGATAGCGAACCTGTGCATCTACATCTGTATCAAATATCCAAAAAGGAACATACACGCCTTTTATTTCGTCGATGTGATTTTGATCCTTGAATATTTTCGGAAGCAGAGTTTTTCCACTTATATGATTCATTAAATTGGCTTTTGCGGCTTTTTTATCGAGCTTGAAGGGAATTACAATATCAGGCTTGAGTGCGCCCGAAAATTGTCCCATCATTACGACCGGATTTCCGCAGAAAGGGCAGGAGGTTGCTGCAGTAGTTGCATCGCCTACTATCTCACCACCGCATGACTTACATACATAAGAACGAAGTCCGTCTGCTTCACCATCTTGCCACTCTGTACCTGCTGACGTTTCCCAGTGCATATCATCGGGAGTGTCATTACTTAAATCAGCGTCATAGCCGGCGAGTGTTTCCATTTCAAATTCTGTTTCACAGTACGGGCATTTCATTTTTTGCAGGGTACTGTCAAAGGCAATAGCCCCACCACAGCAAGGACACTTGTATTCCTGTAAGGTAGCCAAAGTGATCCCTCCTTTCGTAAATTTAGTTCTATTCTGTTTCAACACTATTTGTCATGTAAAGCATGAGTAATGTTATTAAAAAGCTTCGCACCAATGTCGAAACTGACTATTACAGTTTGTTTCCACATTCAGGACAGAATTTCGGTGTAGAGCCTTTTTCGGGTTCCCAACCACATTTGTCACAGCGATATTGAGGAACACCGGAGGGCTTTTTTGAACCGCAGTTCTGACAGAATTTACCCTTATTTACAGTACCGCAGGAACAAGTCCAACCGTCAGAATCGTCAGGCTTCTTTGAACCACATTCAGGGCAGAATTTGCCTGTTGCAGTTGTACCGCAAGAGCATTTCCATGAACCCTGTGCAGGGGCTTGTTTTGCCTGCTGTTGACCCATAGCAAAGAGATTTTGTGCATTCATTCCACCTGCACCTGCTGCCATATTCATTCCCATAAAGCCTGTCATAGCACCTGCTTCATTGGAGGCTGCGGCTTTCATGGCATCTGCCTGAGCACCTACAAGTGTTGCTGCTGCCATTGTAGGATCACGCATAATAGCAGTACGTTGTGCCTGTTTTATCATTTCAGCATCATCATCGGGCAGAGTAACTGAGCCAAGAGCAATGCTGACGATCTTTAATCCGCGAAGCTTACCCCATTTTGCCGAAAGAGTTACGTTCATTGCTTCTTCAAGCTCTGTTGTGTGTGTAGGAATCTGATTCGGGCGCATTTCAAGGTCGGAAAGCTTACCGAATGCAGGCTGTAATGCACTGATGAATTCAGTTTTTAATTGGCTTTCAAGTTCTTCACGGCTGTATTCTGTAGTAACATTTCCGCAAACATTGGTATAGAACAGAAGCGGGTCTGCAATTCTATAAGAATATACGCCTGAGCAACGTATGGAAACGTCGAGGTCAAGACCTATCTTGGAGTCAACAACACGGAACGGAATTGGATTAGGTGTGCCAAATTTGTTGTCTACAAGCTCTTTTGTGTTGAAATAGTATACTCTTTGGTCTTTGCCGGTATCTCCTCCAAATGTGAAACGCTTACCTATTGTTTTGAAGGTTTCCTTAATGCTGTCGCCGAGGCTTCCTTCAAAAATTGACGGTTCACTGGAGGTATCATATGTATATTCACCGGGTTCTGCGCATACCTCCACAATTTTGCCCTGTTCAACAATGATCAAACACTGACCATCAGCAACAGCGATACCGGAACCGTTTGTTATAATATTATCGTTTCCTCTTGTGTTGGAGGAACGTCCACTAACACGCTTTTTGCCTTTTCTCATAAGAATATCTTTAGGTAACGCTTCGCAGTAGAAAAATTCCTTCCACTGATCGGCAAATGTTCCTCCGAGTGCGCCAAGGCCTGCTTTAATAAGTCCCATAATGATGACTCCTTTCGATTTATTATATGTGTTTTCACCGACATATTGTCGGAAGCTTAATGATTTTTATAACTGAGTCTACCGATTTATCCGACCGCATACGGATCTATCCAATAAAGTTCAGCAGACTGAGCTCCATTTGTGAAGATCGGAAGAATTACGCTGTTAGGATGCTCTGTTACGAACATTATTTGCTCGCCTGACATAGGTACAAGAAGCTTATATGCTTCCGATATTTTAGAACAGCCTTCAAATGCTTCCATATCAGTGCCATTTATAAGCGACATATCAACAAACAATGTGCTTGCTTTTTCAAGTTCTGTTTCTATACGCCAAAAGCAGCTTGAATTTTGTCTGAGTCAGCGTAATAGCATTCAACTACGACATCGCCATC
>CAYSEF010000060.1:0-6701 GCA_964430105.1 uncultured Ruminococcus sp.
ATCCGGACTTATAGCACCATTTGGCATTAGTCCGTACAATATAACACCTGCACGCACTGCGTCAAAATATGCTTCCGGCAAGCCGAGTATCGCAGCACTGTTAGCGGCGTGTTTGATACCGACGTTCACTCCTGCCGATTCGAGAGCCTCCACCACAGCTTTATATCTGTTTAACTGCATGGCGGTATGTCCTTCAAAGGTGCCATCAGGTACGCCCTGCATTATTCTTCTGTCGAGAAGCTCATCATCTGCACAGGAGAAATGCGTAAATATTCCTTCAAGCGAGAGATTTTCGTCCTTTGACAGCTCGATTATTTCATTGACAGTTTCAGCCTGTCTGGCAGAATCAGCTGCGAATCCGACTCTGTTCATGCCGGTATCAAGCTTTACATGGACTCGCAGACGATATTTCGTATGATTTTCTTCATTATATATATATACAGCCCGAGAAAGACGTTTTGCATCGTCAGCCGACACTACTGTACAGATAATATCGTCCTCAAGCATAAAGCCGACATTTTCGGGATCGATATGCCCAAGGATAAGGATATCAGGCTTTCTTCCGCTTTGAAGTTCGACTCCCCGAAGCTCGTCAGCCTCCTCCTCAGACGATACAGCAAAAAAATCGCATCCCGCATCGCCAAGCAATTTCGCAACAGTATCTACGCCATGCCCGTAAGCATCCGCCTTGACAACGGAAATCACCTTTGGAACAGCATCGACCTTACCGACTATATCCTTTATTTTATTAAAATTCTGCACAAGTGCGCTACTGTCAATATACGCTGTATTTTTATGTTTCATCGTTATTTTTGCCTTTGAATTTAGTTGATGTCATTGTTATCTGTTGTCGTATTTATAACGACATAGTTTTCCACCGTGATAATTCTTGACTCGTCATTTTTTGTTTTGCACTCAACTGCACAGGGAAGCATATTACTGTCAAGATAAAGCACTCCATACGGTGTTGTGACTATAGTTTTTTCGCCATCAGAGCTTCGTGAAGCATCTATCGGCTCATCAAGCGGAGCAAAAAGTGTCGCTATCACATCACTAAGACCTTCTGCCGCCTTTTCGGTAAGTGGTATCGAGCAGTCACCCGACCTAACAACACATGAATTCTCGCTTATCTCGACCATCAAGCCTGCCGATCTTTGAGGCTCACGCAAGGTCAATACGGTACGATTTGCATATCGTGAGCCGTCACACACGACATCGCCATACACCGATGGAAACGTCAAGGTAAAATCGGCATCGGCATAACGATAATCGGTCATTTTGCCTGTTTTATCAGCACAGCAGCCGAAAAGCGAAAATGTTACTGCAATTACCGTAAAAAATTTCCCGTAAAGTGTCATATACCGCTCCATAGATCAATTTTCAGCCAACGATAGTTGACGATAAATCATATGCAGCGGTATATGAAAATATGTACGATATTATTGATTATCAATAGCGAACTGTTGTAACAACGGTACCCTTTGAATTGTAGAATTTCATTACCTTGAGCATTTTATTGATAGCTTCAAAGTAAACTACAGTAGACTTGCCATCCTTTTCAAGACGAGCAAAGTAGGAATCGGGACTCTTGCGTGAGCCTCTGTGATCGTAAATAACGTCAGCCTTTTCCCACTGATCCTTGTATTCGTCATTCATAGGTGCGATGATAGTGAATTCGGAAACGAGGTTTTCAAAAACAACAGTGCCTTTACCGGAGCCGTTGAGTTCCTGTATCTTAAGCTTTGCGTTTACAACTTCGTATTTGCGTTCTTCTTTAACAAGACGCCATGTAAACCAAACGAGAGCAACGAGAAGTACGAACAGAACGCCTCCCCATACTGCTGCCGCACCCTGTGTAAGTGAAATAAGCACGACGATAAGCGCAAGTGCTATAACATAGACAGAAATCAGCATGATACGCTTTTTCAAATTCTTGCCTTCAGGTTTTTTCTCTACGGTATATTCCGCATAGTTAATTGATTCATCCATTGTGAATAAGCCTCCTCTTGATTTTTTGCACAAAACTGCATTATTGTTAGTTTACCATAGAATTTAAAAAATTGCAATAGTTGTACATAAAAAAGTGCAAAAACCACATTTTTATTGCACAACTGGTCACATACTCTCACCTGAGAGAGCACAATGTCTGAGCAAGAGTTACCATCGGCAATATCGTTACAACGCAGAATATCGTTGACGAGCCGACAAGCTCTGCCGCATAGCCGGGTGATATACGATACATTTCACCAAACATCGTTACAACAGCCGGACAGGGCATTGATGCCATTATCGAGCCAAAGACAACCATATAATCAGGCAGACCGAGCAGCCACAGTACAAGCGTTACGGCAAGAGGCATAACGATGAGCTTTACTGCACACACACGATACACATTCTTATTTGTAAGCATTTTTTTAAGACTGCGACGTGCAATATTCGCACCTGAAATGATTATTGATATCGGTGTACATATTCCGGCAAGATATCCCGAAAGTCTTGTTGCGAAATCAGGCAACGGAATATGCGACACGAACAGCAAAAATCCGATAAGGCAGGGTATAGTACCGAAATTGAACAGTATCTTTTTCGGAGTTATCTTTATATCCTCTCGACCTCTCGCAAGGATTAACACGCCCCAGGTCCAAACGAAAAGATGGAACGAAACGATATAAAATGCGCCATAGAACAGACCCTCTGCACCGTACAAGGCTTCAACGATGGGAAATCCGATAAATCCGCAGTTTGCCAAAAACATTGCGTATTCCGAGAGCTTTTTTTCATCGAAATCCTTTATTCCTCGAGAGCAAAGGAAGGCTATCACTGCCATAAAAGTATGCATACAAAGTCCGAGCGCAAGTATTTTCAGACCTGTATAAAGGTTTTCGCGTGAATATTCCTGTGAAATAAGCGAATTGATGATAAGAAACGGCTGTCCTATCTTCATTATAAGTGTTGACAAGCGTTCGGTCGATACTGCGTCTACAATATTAAGCTTTCCTGCAATCCAACCGATGAGCAGCAGTAGTCCGAGTGTTGCTATTGTTGATACAAGTGATGATATCTGCATTATTACCTCTGTTATTTCTTTAATGTTGTTTCTTTTTTATAGTTGTGCTTTTCGGTTTCAGTGTCACCGTAGAATTGTCGTCTGCGTTCTTCTTCATCCTTTTTACGCTTGTGATTTTTATAGAAAAGAAGTCCTGCAACAGCAAATTGCACTATGACCAGCGCAAGAATTATAATTGCGATAGGCTGACTGAGCAGTTCAGTGAAGGTCATTTTGTTATTCTCACCGACTTCCTCAAAGCCACAGGTCTTGCATATTCTTACACCGTCTTTTTCTTCAAATGAATGTTCAAGCAAGGGGCGATTTTCCGTAATCACTTTCCCGCACACTGAGCATTTTCCTTTGTAGAATCCCGCAGAAGTACAGGTAGACTGTACGTCCATCTGCTTGACGTAATCGTGTCCGAGTGCTTCTATCGCAGTTTTCTTGACATATCCACAGAGCGTACAGGTTTCTGTTTCAGCTCCGTTTTCATCGCAGGTCGGAGAAATTACTTCCTTATTATATTGATGCTCACACAAGGCTACCTCTTCGGTTTTTTCCTTTCCGCAAATCTGGCAGGTGTATTTTCTGTAGCCTTCTTCATTCGGTGAGGAGGGAACATACTCCGTTTCATTCCAATCGTGACCCTTTGCAGTGGTTATCTCCTCATAGGAATCAGAGCATACTGTACAAGTGTAAACTATTCTTCCGTCGTTTTCGCAATCCTCAATGACAGTATCGGTAACACTGTACGAATGAGGCTCACCCTCACGAAGCTCAATGATCTCGTCACTGCAATTTGCACATTTCTGCACAAAACGTCCGTCAACGCCATGTCCACTCGGTGTATCCTCGATCACTGCATAATTATGACCGGTCGCAGGAAGATTTTCCGTATACGAATGCACATCGCAAAAATAGCCTTTGTCATTCAAATTGTAGGATATCTGACAGACAAATTCTTTATATCCATCAGCTTCACAAGAATTTGCCTTTGATGCAGACTGTCTCCAATAATGTCCGTCAGGCGCAGGGGAGAGTGCTTCTGTACCCGTTTTCATTCCGCAAATCGTGCATCTGTGTGACTTAGTTCCCGTCAAAGTGCAGTTTGAAGGGAAATCCACAGTTTTTTCAGTGAAATTATGCGTATGTCCCGTGAAATAATCAATTATCGCTTCAGCCTCGGCTTTTGCTATTGCTCGCAAATTTTCATCCTTCTCAATAACCGACGCATCGTTTGCATTTGACAAATATCCATGCTCTACAATTATCGACGGAATACCAAATTTTGAAGCCCATGTATTTATAGAATAGTAATCGCTTTTCTTTCCGAGCTGCCATGCACCGGGCATATCCCATTGCAGATCACTGTTCCAATAATACACGCCAAGCGAATCGCCTGTATCTTCGACATAGTCTATCTTTCCACGCCCTATCGGCACAGCATCGGATATCTTGTCAAGTATCTTTCCAGCAAGCACACCGGCATCAAATTTATCGATAACCGAGCAATACGCCATATTTCCTTGCACATAGGTTGCGGTATTGCTGTTGCAGTGCAGTGAAATCAGCACATCCGCATTATTTTCAAGTGCAACCATTGCACGAGGCAGAAATTTGAGATATGTATCGTCAGTGCGTGTCATCACTACTGTGAAACGGTCATCTGCCGACAGCTCCTCGGAAAGGTATTTTGCAATTATCAGATTGTATTCTTTTTCAGTCCTCACACCTGTATCGGTTCCACCGTCGTGTCCACCGTGTCCGGCATCAAGCACAACAACGATAGGTTCATCTGCCGCAAAAACCGGCAAAGAAAAGCAGAGGAGAGTGTATACTATAGTAATAAAAATCAGAAAAAAACGCGTATTCCTGCGCATATATCAAAAATCTCCATAAAAATTTGTCAATATATATTATACGACAGGGAATGATGAATTGCAAGAATAAACAGTCGATTTTTGTACCTAAAATAGGAAAAAAATACTCCATTTTCGGGGCTTGTGTTTATATATTTTTTCCGCAAATTTCTACCATTTATTTCTTGAAAATATCTTGACATTCTTTAATATTGTGATATAATCAACATATAAATGAATAATAAATCACGCGGATGTATAAAAAGCAACAAATTTAAGTTATCTAATTTTCCTTTACAGGAGGCAAATATGAAACGAAAACTTACAGCACTGCTACTTGCGTTACTAATGACAGCCTCGTCACTCACTCTTTTATCCTGTGGCGAAAACGAAGTCAATTCAGACACCGACGCACCCATTTCCACAGACACATCCGCTGATGCCACATCAAATGATGTTACAGAAGAATCCGATGAGCTTGATGCAAGAGCTTCTGTATCGGATGATCTTCCGAACGTCACCTACAATGGCGCAGATTTCAACTTCCTTGTCAACACCACCTCAGCAGATTTCAGCTACACAAACGAAATTCTTGCCGAGGCATTGAACGGTGACGCTTGCAATGACGCTATCTACAACAGAAACGGACTTATTTCAGAGCGTTTTGATATAAATATCAACTGCGACGAACAGACCGATTCTCACAGTGTTATCGTAACTCTCGAAACTGCCGGAACAAACATTTATCATGTAGTCAGCATGAAGAACCACTGTGGTCAGACTCCGATTAAGGCAAATATGCTGATGAACTGGCAGGAAGCTCCTTATGTCAATCTTGAAAAGCCTTGGCATATCAAAATGGCAAACGATGATGCTACTATAAACGACAGACTTTATCTGATACACTCCGACTTATCCGTATCTGCGATGGTTTATACTCACGCTATTTACTGCAACACAAATCTTGCCGGTAAATTCGGATATACAGCAGACGATTTCTACGGCCTTGTAAAAGAAGGAAAATGGACCTTCGATAAGATGTCTGAAATTGTTGCCGGAATGTACATTGACGGTAACGGTAACGGTGAAAAGGATCTCGAAGGCGACACCTACGGCTTTGGATATGCTGTAGTAAACCCGGCAGACGTTTGGTTGACTGCATTTGGCGAAAAATCATTTGAAGTTAACGCTGACAACACTGTTGACCTCACTTATGGCAGTGAAAAGGTTGCAAGCATTGTCGAAAAGCTGGTTGACTTCCACTACAACAATATCGGCTACTACAAGATTACATCTCAGTATGGCGAAGAAACTTACTTTGCAAGAGATATGCTTGTAATGGCTCCGATGAGATTCTATTCCTCCTACAACGCACTCCGTGATATGGAATCGACCTACATTATGATACCTTATCCGAAATGGGATGAAGCTCAGGAACAGTACCTCACCAACGCAGACGACAAATTCTCAGTATTCGGTGTGCCGATCTCAATGTACGATCAGTTTGAATATGTGAGTGTGATTTTTGAAGCTATGTGTGCTGAATCCTGGAAATCGGTTTATCCCGCATACTACGACATGGCACTTAAAGGCAAATATTCCTCCGATGCAACTACTGCAGAAATGGTAGACCTTATCATGGCAGGTCGTGCATTCGACTTTGGCTCGCAGATCAATCTCGGCTATTACTTTGATACACGAAACCTTATCAATGATCAGAACACAAACGTAGCCTCCTTCTTCAGACAGACCTCAAAGGTCAGAGCAAAGACCATTGAAGCTGTCCTCAAGGA
>CAYSEF010000061.1:0-6265 GCA_964430105.1 uncultured Ruminococcus sp.
TGTCGTACAAGTCTTTATCTCGTCGAGAGCTTTGTTATTATACCACCTTATCCTCACTTTGTCAATACCTTTTTCAAAAGTTTTTTGGTTTTTTGCAGAGTTTTGTTTTTAGAACTAAATTACGCGTAATATCTTGAACTTTCCACCATTTTATATTATAATATATTCGATTTTTGATTTATTTAGGAGTTTACACATGATTAACGAAGGATTTGACAGCCAAAAGTATCTTCAACTCCAGACAGAAAAAATAACCGAACGTCTTTCCAAATTCGGTGACAAGCTGTATCTCGAATTTGGTGGCAAACTTTTCGATGATTACCATGCCGCTCGTGTTTTACCCGGTTTCAAGCCAGACAACAAGATCAATATGCTTCTTAAGCTAAAGGATCAAGCTGAAATTGTAATTGTTGTTTCTGCTGTTGCCATAGAACAAAACAAAATGCGTGCCGATCTTGGTATAACCTATGATATGGATGCACTTCGACTCATGGATGCATTCACAGAGCGTGGCTTATTCGTTGGAAGTGTTTGCATTACCCAATATAGTGGTCAGCCCTCAGCCGATGCTTTTATTAAACGACTTAATAATCTCGGTATCCGTGTTTTCAAGCATTATCCTATTGATGGATACCCTACCAATGTTAAGCTCATTATCAGCGATGAAGGTTACGGTAAGAATGATTATATTGAAACTTCTCGTCAGCTTGTCGTAATTACTGCGCCCGGCCCGGGTAGTGGCAAGATGGCTGTTTGCCTGTCACAGCTTTACCAGGATAGCAAGCGTGGTATCAAATCAGGTTATGCGAAGTTTGAAACCTTCCCTGTTTGGAACCTTCCTCTTACACACCCGGTTAATATAGCTTATGAAGCCGCAACTGTTGACTTAGCCGATGTAAATATGATCGACCCATTCCACCTGGAGGCTTATGGAGAAACCTCTGTAAACTACAACCGTGATGTTGAAATATTCCCGGTGCTTCGTCGTCTATTTGAAGGAATTTACGGTGAATGTCCGTATAAGAGTCCTACTGATATGGGTGTCAACATGGTTGGATTCTGTATTTACGATAACGATGCAGTATCTCAAGCCTCAAAAATGGAAGTAATACGTCGTTACTACAACTCTCAAGTAAAGAAACGCAAGGGTTTATGTGATAACGACGAGGTTTACAAGGCTGAGCTTATTATGAACCGTGCCAAGGTCACTGTAGACGATCGCCATGTTGTAAAAGCAGCACTCGATAAGTCCACAATGACTGAAGGTCCTGCCGCAGCAATAGAGCTTAACGATGGACGAATCGTAACAGGCAAAACAAGCGATCTTTTGGGTTCGTGTGCAGCAGTTATTCTCAACGCACTCAAAGCACTCGCCAATATCGATGACAACGTACATCTTATTTCACCCTCTGTTATAGAACCAATTTGCCGTTTGAAAACAGAAAATCTGCGTGGCAATAACCCTCGTCTTCACGCCGATGAAATATTGATAGCTCTGTCAATATGTGCTGCTACAGACGAAAACGCAAAGGCAGCTTTTGAATCTCTGCCCGGTCTTATCGGATGCGAAGCACATTCAAGCGTTATTGTATCGAGCGTTGACAGCAATATCTTCCGTAAACTTGGCATGAACATGACCTGCGAGCCTGTTTACGAAACAAAAAAGCTGTTCCACAAATAATTCTTACATTATATTATTCAGTAGAATATTCCGAAACAAACGACCATTCGGTTGGCTTAATGCTTATCGAATGGTTTTTTCTTTGCTTATTACAATCAAAAATTCGTAAGGCACCTTAAAATTTTTCCGTAATTTATTGAAAAATATCACTATGTGTGATATAATAAATCAACGCAAATTTTTTGTAATAATTTGCGAAAATCATCGCAGAAAGGATGTCGTTTAGCTTGAAATACATTTTATCGTATATCCGACCGTTTTTCAGCAAAATGATGCTCGGATTTCTTGTTAAATTTATTGGCACGATTATGGATCTGTTCCTGCCAATGCTATTATCAATGATCATCGACGATATTGTTCCTACAGGAAATCTCACAAACATTTATCTATGTGGTGTTCTGATGCTTATCTGCTCTGTTATAGCAATTCTCGGCAATATCACAGCAAACCGCATGGCAGCAAAGGTCGCTCGTGACACTACCGAAAAAATCAGAAACGATCTGTTCACAAAAATATCCTACCTTTCGGCAAGACAAATCGACAAATTCACAATTCCGTCGCTCGAATCCAGACTCACCTCCGATACCTACAACATTCATCAAATGATTGGCATGGCACAGAGAATGGGTGTGCGCGCTCCATGTCTGTTAATCGGTGGCATCATCATGGCATTCGCTATGGAACCGGTGCTTACACTTGTACTTATCGCAGTTATGCCGTTTATTATAATAGCAGTCTACGCCGTAACAAAGCGTGGTGTTCCACTTTATAATAATCAACAGCTCGCAACTGACGATATGACACGTGTAGTGCGTGAAAATGCACAGGGAATCAGAATCATCAAAGCTCTTGGAAAAGAAGAAGCCGAAAAAAATCGTTTTGACGAAGCAAACAAAGCGCTTAACCTTGCAGAAAAGAAAGCAGCACTCAATATGGCACTTTCAAGTCCCATAATGAATCTGTGCTTAAACCTTGGTCTTGTTATCGTTATTTTTGTAGGCGCAATGCGAGTAAACAACGGACTTTCCGAAACAGGTAAAATAATCGCATTTACTTCTTACTTCACAATAATTCTCAACGCACTCATGAGTGTAACGAGAATGTTTATTCAAAGCTCTCGAGGAATAGCCTCTGCAAATCGTATAGGCGAGGTTCTCGATACCCCTTCCGATATGGAAGCTGACGAAGCCTATGCTACAGAGCTGCCTAAGAATGCTGTAGCTCCAAAAATCGAATTCGATCATGTCTCTTTTTCATATAATGGTGTAAAAAACGATATCGATGATATATCATTCACACTTGAAGCAGGACAAACCCTCGGAATTATCGGGCCGACAGGTGCAGGCAAAACTACTCTTATTGCACTTATGATGCGTCAATACGACGTAAACTCAGGAGCAGTAAGAATAGACGGTCAGGATCTGCGTTCGATGACACGAGATGAAATATCAAAGAAATTCGGAGCAGCATTCCAAAACGACTTCCTTTTCGCAGATTCGATAGCAACAAATATTAAGTTCGGTCGTGAAATGGACACAGCAACCATAAACAAAGCCACAACACACGCACAGGCAGCTCCATTTATTGAAGAAAAACCCGGCGGACTTGATTTTGAGCTTGCAATAAAAGGTGCAAATCTTTCGGGTGGTCAGAAGCAACGTGTTATTCTCAGCCGTGCGTTAGCAGGAACACCTGAAATACTCGTCCTCGATGACAGTTCATCCGCACTCGACTATGCAACAGATGCAAAGCTCAGAAAAGCCATTCGCGAAAACTACAGTGGAAAGACTACATCCGTAATAGTAGCACAACGAATTTCATCGATAATGCACGCTGACCGCATACTTGTATTGGAAAACGGTCGTGTGATTGGCGATGGCAAGCATGAATTCCTGCTTGAAAATTGTCCGTTATATAAAGAAATCAGTGATTCACAGATGGGAGGTGCACTACTTGAATAGAGGTCCAAAAGCAACTCGCCCCGAAGACACAATAGTAGGCAATGTTCCAAAGAAAAAACTCAAAGTCCTTCTTCGTCTCGGAAAATATATGCTCCAGTTTCGCTGGGGTTATATTCTGGCACTCGTACTTTCAATTTCATCAAACCTGCTCTCACTCCTTGGCCCTACACTGTCAGGTAAAGCAATAGATTCTATCGGAATAGGCGCAGGTGAAGCAGATTTTGATTCTATCATACGCTACTGCATACTTATGGTAATCGCCTATATACTGTCGAGCATCACAGCATATTCTCTACAGCTCGTCATGATAAATCTATCACGTGGTATTGTAAAACGTATGCGTGAAGACATTTTCTCAAAGCTCATGAAAATGAGGGTCAGCTACTTCGATGTTAACGCAACAGGTGACATCATTTCCAGAATTTCATATGATATCGACACCATCAATGCAACTCTGTCTACTGACCTTGTCCAAATAGCATCGTCAGTTGTTACCGTCATTGGCTCGCTTGTTATGATGATAGCAATTTCTCCGAAGCTTTGCCTTGTTTTCGCAGTAACAGTGCCGATTTCCATAATCACATCCACAAAAATGGCAAACAAATTCCGCCCGCTTTTCCGTGCACGTTCCGGTAAACTGGGTGAGCTTAACGGATATGCAGAAGAATGTTTGTCAGGTCAAAAAACTGTCCGTGCATACAGTGCTGAGCCTTCAATGATAGCAAGATTTGCCGACAAAAACAAAATAGCCGCAGATGCTTACTATAAAACCGATTACTATGGCACTATGGTTGGCCCCACTGTCAATTTTATAAACAATATTTCGCTTGCACTCGTTTCTGTTTTCGGCTCGCTTCTCTATCTCGGTGGAGGAATTTCGATAGGCGATGTTTCATCGTTCGTGCTTTATTCTCGTAAATTCAGCGGCCCGATCAACGAATCTGCAAATATTATCAATGAGCTTCAATCTGCGGCAGCTGCAGCCGAAAGAGTTTTCAGACTTCTTGATGAGGTCGAGGAATCCCCAGATGTGGATGGCGCAGCCGTGTTTGGTAATGATATCCAGGTCAACGGTAAAGTCGATATAGAACACGTTAATTTCGGCTACACTAAAGATAAACAGATCATTCACGATCTTGTTATGAACGTAAAACCCGGTATGACTGCCGCAATAGTTGGCCCTACAGGCGCAGGAAAAACAACAATAATCAATTTGCTCATGCGATTCTACGATCCCGATTCAGGTGAAATACGGATGGAAGGCGAAGATATCGCAAAAGCAAACCGTTCGTCAGTTCGCAGAAGCTATACAATGGTTTTGCAGGACACATGGCTGTTCAGTGGAACAATTGCTGAAAATATCGCTTACGGTTCACCTCGTGAAGTCAGCCGAAAAGAGATAGAGGATGCGGCTAAGGCAGCAGGAATCCATTCATTTATCAGCGGTCTTCCGAACGGATATGACACTGTACTGACAGATGAGGGCGTAAACATTTCTAAAGGTCAAAAACAGCTTCTCACAATAGCAAGAGCAATGATATCCGATGCACCTGTACTAATTTTGGACGAAGCTACCTCAAATGTCGATAGTATGACCGAAATGCGTATTCAAAATGCAATGAATGAATTGATGTCAAATCGAACTTCTTTTGTAATCGCACACAGACTTTCTACTGTTCGTTCCGCTGATGTTATATTCGTTCTTAAAGACGGCAGAGTTATTGAACACGGAAATCACGACGAGCTTATGGAGCAAAAAGGCTTTTACTATAGCCTGCACAATTCGCAATTTGTAAATTGATTTTTGTGCAAAATGTCTTGATTTTCGTATGATAATATGTTAGAATAGTGTCAACACGAACATACACCATATGGTGAAAGGAGCCCTATATGAAAATTACGATATGGAATGAATTCCGTCACGAAAAGTCCAGCGAAGAAATACGCGCACTCTATCCGGACGGAATCCACAACTGCATTGCAAACACCCTCAAGGCAGCTGATCCGAATTTTGTTATCCGCACAGCAACTCTCGACGAACCCGAATGTGGTTTAACAGACGAAGTTTTGAATGACACCGATGTACTCTTCTGGTGGGGTCATATGGCACATGGCGAAGTTCCGGATGCTGTTGTTGACAGAGTTTATAAGCGTGTTCTTGCAGGTATGGGTCTTGTAGTCCTCCACTCCGCTCACGCTTCTAAGATTTTCGAGAAGATTTGTGGTACAACATCACTCGATCTTAAATGGCGTGAAACAAACGATAAGGAAATTCTGTGGGTAGTAAATCCCGGTCATCCAATCGTAGAGGGAATTGGCGAAAATATCGTTCTCGAACACGAAGAAACATATGGTGAGCACTTCAACATTCCTACTCCTGACGAGCTCATTTTCATCAGCTGGTTCTCCGGTGGCGAAGTATTCCGCAGTGGATGTGTTTACAAGAGAGGCAAAGGCAAAGTATTCTACTTCCGTCCCGGTCACGAATCTCTGCCGACCTATCACGACGAAAAAATCAAGAAAGTCCTCGTAAATGCAGCAAAGTATGTCTATACACCCTCCTCTGACAACTTCCATTACGGCTGGGCAGCATCAATTCTCGATAATTAAGCTCAAATTAAAA
>CAYSEF010000062.1:0-6056 GCA_964430105.1 uncultured Ruminococcus sp.
GTTTTAGTCTCCTTCATAGATGGTATAATTAATCATCACCTGCATTATTATGTAGTATAATAATGCAGGTGATGATTAATTATACCATCTATGAAGGAGACTAAAACCATGGCAACCAGAAAAGGAAACCTTATGAGTGTCAGAGACGATATCAAGGTTCTCGACGCTACATTGCGCGACGGCGGTTTGTGCAACAACTTTAAGTTCAGTGATGATTTTGTTCGCTCACTCTATAAAACAAATATCAAGAGTGGCGTTGATTATATGGAGTTCGGTTATAAGGCAGACTACGATCTGTTTGACGAAAAAGAATTTGGCCCTTGGAAGTTCTGTAAGGAAGAGGACCTTCGTGCTATCGTTGGAGAAAATGTATCTGATATGAAGATAGCGGTTATGGCTGACGTAGGACGTTGCAATTTCCGTCGTGACTTCCTGCCTAAATCCGAATCGGTTATTGATATGGTTCGTGTTGCTTGCTATATCCACCAGATTCCCGCAGCAATCGAAATGATTGAATATTTCCATGAGCTCGGTTATGAAACTACCTGTAATATCATGGCTATTTCTCAGGCGGGCGGTGCTCAGGTAGAAGAAGCGTTGACTATGCTTGCATCATCCTCTGTTGATGTTATTTATCTTGTAGACAGCTATGGTTCACTTTATCCTGAAAATGCATCCAATCTTGCTCAGACATACCTTGAAATTGCTGAAAAGGCAGGCAAGAAAGTCGGATTCCATGCTCATAACAATCAGAATTTGGCGTTTGCAAATACCATTGACACACTTTCACGCGGCGTAAGCTTCCTTGATGCAACTGTTCAGGGAATGGGACGTGGTGCCGGCAACTGTGCGATGGAATTGCTCCTCGGATTCCTGAAAAATCCAAAATATAATCTTTACAGCCTGCTCACATTTATTGAAAAATATATGATACCGCTTCGTAATTCCGGTGTTGTATGGGGCTATGACCTTCAGTATATGTTTACAGGTCAGCTCAACCGTCACCCAAGAGAAGCTATGGCATTTACAGCTGAGGGCAGAGACGATTATTGCGAATTCTACAAGGAACTGCTTGAACAGTAATTTTCATGTAAAAAAACCTCGTGGTCTAAAATCGATCATGAGGTTTTTTGTTGTTTTATAGCTCAATTTCTATTCCGACAGGGCAGTGGTCGCTTCCCATAATTTCACCCAAGATGAAGCTGTCGTGTACTTTTTCAAAAATGCGGTTCGATACAACAAAATAATCAATACGCCAACCGACATTTTTCTCCCTCGCCTTCATCATGTAGCTCCACCAGCTGTATTCCACTTTATCGGGGTAAAGAGCACGGAAGGTGTCTGTGAATCCGCAGTTGAGCAGTGCCGTAAATTTACTGCGTTCTTCGTCAGAAAATCCTGCGCTTTTGTGATTTGTTTTTGGATTTTTAAGGTCTATTTCCTCATGCGCTACATTGAGATCACCGCAGTAGATAACAGGCTTTTTTGAGTCAAGCGAAATGATATAATCGCGTAAAGCATCCTCCCACGACATACGGTAATCAATTCGTGCAAGTTCTCGCTGTGAGTTCGGTGTATAGACATTGAGTAGGTAAAAATTCTCGTATTCCAGTGTTATTGCTCGACCTTCGGTGTCGTGTTCGGGAATGTCTATGCCATATTTTACCGATAAAGGCTCGTGTTTGGTGAATATCGCTGTTCCGGAATAGCCTTTTTTCTGTGCGCTGTTCCAAAACTGATGATATCCTTCTGCATTAAAATCTGCTTGACCAATCTGCATTTTTGTTTCCTGCACACAGAAGAAATCCGCATCTGTCGATTTGAAGAAGTCGTCAAAACCTTTTCCAAGACAGGCCCTAAAACCGTTTACATTCCACGAGATGAATTTCATAACATATTTCCTTTGCGATTATTGATGTATACATTATATCACAAATCTGTCAAAAATTCTATGACAATACGATATTCTTGACAAAACAGGTCATATATACTATAATGAAATAAAAAAAGGAGTTTCGGAGACGGATGAAGCTAAATCTGACATTCAGAGAAATTCTCCGAACAGAGCAACGAGAGTAAATGATACCCAAAAAAGCATATTTAGAAATAACAAACGCCTGTAACCTTGCTTGCACATTCTGCCATGGAACAAAAAGAAAGCTTCGATTCATAACACGGGAAGAGTTTGAAAGAGCAGCAACTGAGCTTCGAAGCTATGCGGAGTATCTGTATTTTCATTTGATGGGAGAACCGCTTCTTCATCCGGAGCTTGCGGAATTTTTTGATATAGCAGGTGAGCTTGGCTTTAAGGTCGTGCTTACCACAAACGGAACATTGCTAAAGAAAAAATCGGATATTCTGCTCAATGCAAATTCGCTATATAAGGTCAGTATATCGCTTCATTCCTATGAGGTCAATCATATCAACGTCACACTTGACGAATATTTGAATGATTGCTTTGAGTTTTGTGCAAAAGCAGCTGAGTCGGGAAAGATCGCAGTCATGAGACTTTGGAATATTGGCGGCGAAAATTCACTTAACGATGAAATAATCGCAAAAATGCATTCGTTTTTTGATGAAGATGAGAACTATGAATGGAAACAAACATACAGTGGTTATAGAATCCGCAATAAAGTGTATTTGGAATGGGGAGAAAAATTTGACTGGCCTGACGAAGGTGCCGAATTACTCGGTGATACACATTCCTGCTATGGCTTGCGTAATCAGGTAGGCGTTCTCAGCGATGGTACAGTAGTTCCTTGTTGCCTTGATGCTGACGGTGTTATTGCACTCGGAAATATTTTCACCACTCCGCTGTCTGAAATACTTTCGTCCGAGAGAGCAGTCGAATTGAAAAAATCGTTTGAAAACAGACGTATAACTGAAGATCTGTGTAAACGGTGTGGATACGCAGTCATGAAAAAATATTAAACAGTAAAAAAGAGGCTGTTTGCGATAATGGAAACTATTTCCAAAACCTGCAACCAGCCTCAGTTTTTTTGTTGTTTAGATATCCCAAACGAGAGTTCCGTTTTCTTCCTTTATCGGAACAAAGATAGGAGTTTCGGGACGACCGTTTTTCTGATCGTTGGGTGAATGAAGGGAGAGGTACATTTTTCCGTCAAGTGCAGTGAAAAGCATACCATGTCCACCATCGAAATCGCCTGTATAGTTTTTGGAATACAGCAATTCTTCATCCTGTTCCCATTTTCCGTCAAGCTTGCCTGATTTGCTTCGTGCAATACCTACAGCATATCCGGCATTATCCCAGTTTGACCACAACATGAGAAGCTGACCGTCAGCAGTCGTGTACATCCAGCAACCGTCAGTTATGCCATTTTGAGTCCATTTGGCATCATCTGCTCGGAAAAGCTCTATCGGCTCAGAAATAAATCTGCTGAGATCATCGGAAAGCTTTGCAGCCGCCATTGTACCGATACCATCAGCCATAGAAGTCCATTCGTGAACAAAGACCATCCACGGCTGACCGTCAGGATCGATGTAAAATGTTCCGTCAATAGCATCCCAATCTGACGGAGTTAGTTGACCATCGGTAATTTCCACAAACGGGCCTTCCGGTGATTCAGACTTGAATATTGCACATCCACGGTGCTTTGTTTTAACTGAATGATAGGTTGTGAACATATAGTATGCTCCGTTATAGCGATGAACCTCAGGTGCCCAGTGACAGCCATCTGATTCTGTCGGTACTTGAACTACACATCCGAGATCCTCCCAGTCACCGTCAAGAGAACCGCTTGTGTTCTTATAGCATCTCCAGCCTGTACCGTAGGCATAGTATGTACCGTTTTCAACCAATACGCAAGGGTCGCGAAGCTGATTTATTTTTGATACAATAACAGCATCGCTGTACTTATTTTGACATATATTATTCATGTTTTTTCTCCGTTAGAGTTTTTTGTTATATTAGAGTATAGCATTTATGTTTTAATATGTCAATAATTATTAAAATAAAATATCGTATTTGACACAAAATCATCATATCATACAAATAAATTGAAATAATTCATTTTATTGAAATACAAACAATATCTTAACATTTGTGTGATAAAATAAAGGTGGATTATTGTAGAAACTTGAGACTGAGAGGGGTATGACATGAAATACGATCGTCAAAAAATAATCAAATTTTTTCAGCTTCCGTTATGGCTTGTTATACTGATGGTAATTGTGAGTGCATCAGCTCTTGTGTTTGTTTTTGTTAATGATATGGACTCTCATCCTATAGCGTATTTTGTCTATGTTTTGTCGTTTTACACATTGATTGTCATGGTGTTTGATTTTGTCTGCGTGTTGCCATCACATTATCGCAAGGTTAAACGTGTGATATATGATAATAAATATAGCGGACGATATATGACCGATGTTGCGTTTAAGAATCATGTATTGCTTTATTGTTCGCTTACTGTAAATCTGTTATATGTAGCTGTGAATCTTATATCCGGCATAATTTATAATAGTATATGGTTTATGATATTGGCAGGATATTATGTTATTCTTTCAGTAATGCGCTTTTTGCTGGTAAGATATTATCGATCGAATACTATAGGGCAGAGTAGGGTAGCTGAGCTGAAAAGGTCAAGGCTGTGTGCAATAATACTACTGTTTGTGAATATTTATCTTTCATGTGGCGTGTTGATGATGCTTTATCAAAACAAAGGCTTTGAATATAACGGAATTCTTATTTATATTATGGCTATATACACGTTCTATGTCACAATTTCAGCGATACGAAATTGTATCAAATATAAAAAATATCAGAGTCCTGTTATGTCAACGTCTAAGGTTATAAGCTTGGCTGCCGCACTTGTGTCAATGCTGTCTTTGGAAACAGCTATGCTTGCACAGTTTGGTTCGGATATGGATGAATTTTCGAGGAAATTATTTATAGCCCTGACAGGTGCCGGTATCAGCGTGATAGTTATTGCTATGTCAGTATATATGATAGCTCGTGCCTCAAGTGAAATAAAAGAAGTCGAAAAATCGGAATGATACACCGATTCATCGACTTTTTTGTTATTTTATAAGAATGTAATACATTACAACAGCGTTTGTAATACCTAAAATAATACCCGCAATTACCTGTACAGGTGTGTGACCGACAAATTCCTTTAGCTTTACTTCGGGGAGTTGTTTTGTGTCACTTAGTATGCTGAAGGAATTTATAAGCTCATTAAGCACAACGGCTTGCTTTCCTGTTTCAAGACGTACTCCCATAGCATCATGACAGACTATTATCGCAAGGATCAAGCTAATAGCGAATTGGTGACTTCCTGTACCGAATACCATTGCAGATATAGTTGCGAGAGAGGATACCGTTGCAGAATGTCCACTCGGCATACCTCCGTCACCAAACAAACGATGCAGATCAATTTCCTTGTTGATAACAGCATAAATGATAGTCTTTAGTATCTGAGCTAAGAACCATGACGATAAAGCCGTAAGAATAAACGGATTTGTGATCAGGTTATAAAAATGGTTCATTTTAACCGCCTTTTAATAATTCATTGAGTTTTTACTACCGCATTGTATCATTGCGTCTATTATATCACAAAATCTTTCGTTCGTAAAGAGAAAATTTTGTTGTCAGTATAATCACTGATTAAAATGGGAATAATACACTTATATCATAAAAAGAAACGGAAAATTACGATGAAAGTAAAAAGATATTTGAATGATACGCTGATAAGCAGGGAAGAACTGTATTCACAGAAAATCGTTAATGATACGTTAAATCGAATTTTTACCAATGTAAAGAAGCGTATTGATATGCAGGATAAAACACAAAATATCCATAACACAGTAGCCTCGTAAGAATGGGGCTATTTTTTATAGGGGGATAATATGGCACGCTCAAAAATGATGAAGGTTCAAACTCCGGGTGAGGATAGTGCCTTTCGCATAGCATTATACGCTCGTGTATCAACGGATGCACAGGCGGAAGAAGGATATTCGATAGAGATTCAAAAAACAAAGCTGTTGGCGTATTCCAAAACATTGTCACTAAATCCGGATAAGCTTGAATATTATGTAGA
>CAYSEF010000063.1:0-5916 GCA_964430105.1 uncultured Ruminococcus sp.
GGATTTCCTTGCCGTCAATGAATATTTCACCCTCTTTATAATCATAGAAATGCGGGATAAGGTGACAAATCGTTGTTTTACCACCGCCGGATGGACCTACAAGTGCAAAGGTCTTTCCCTTTTTTATATCGAGATTTACATGAGAGAGAACTTCCCTGTTTTCTTCATCAAGCTTCTTTCCGTCCTCATCGAATACATCATACGCAAAAGACACATTTTTCAGCTCGATATGACCTTCGACCTTACCAATATCCTTAGCGTTAGGTGAATCCACCTCCGGCTCTTCATCGATTATTTCAAGGAATCTTTCAAATCCGGTAACACCGTTCTGATACTGCTCCATGAAATTGATAAGAGTCATTACAGGCGAAATAAACATCGAAATCGACACAATGAACGCTGTATAGTCACCAAGCTGAATAGTACCGGCATACAGGAACAGACCGCCTGCAATAAGCACTATTACATTGAAAATATCCGTAACAAAGGAGTTACCGGAATGGAACTGTCCCATAGCTTTGTAAGCATCGGAACGTGCTTCTACGAAGGATTCATTGCCGACATCGAACTTTTCAGCTTCCTTTTCAGCATTGGTAAAGGCTTTTGTAACTCTGATACCGGATATAGAGGATTCAAGTGCAGAATTTATCACTGCTACAGATTTACGGCTTCTCGCAAAGGCATCTCTCATTTTTGTTCTGAGGACAAGCGAAATTACAAGAAGAAACGGAACTGCCGCAAAAATTATCAAAGTAAGCCACACATTGATGGTACACAGATAAACGAACGATGTGATAATTGAAATTGACGATATAAGCAAATTCTCGGGGCCGTGGTGTGCAAGCTCGGATATATCCATAAGGTCATTTGTCATACGAGACATGATCTTACCCGTTTCGTGATTGTCGTAGAAGGAATACGGCAATTTTTCGAGATGTGTGAACATATCCTTTCGCATTTGCTTCTGCATAAGTACGCCCATGACGTGACCTTGATACTGGATAAAATAATTAAGCAGCATACGGAAGAAATACAGCACAAGCAATGTAAGACCGCCAACGACGATCATTTCGTACTGCTTATTCGGAATGAGGTCATTGAGCATTGTTCTCGTTATGATAGGATAAACAATACCTATCATTGCAACTGCAAGAGAGGCAAGCATATCAAGCGCAAAAATTTTCTTATGTGGCTTGTAATATGCCAAGAATCGTTTCAGCATTTTTTTACTCCTTTATTTTTATGATTTATCTTTACAATTAATTATAACGCAATTATTTTCAAAAGTCAATCGCACTTTAATAATCATTTTTCAATAGTTTTTACGCTGCCGACACAAAAATCAACGGATTATTATAGCTGTCATTTTTATTTTATATATTGACGAAAATAGGCAAAAGTTGTATAATATAATCTTGTGACAACATAAAGAAAGGTTTCAAAAAATGCCTAACAACAAGATAAAACGAGCATTTACGGCAGCTTTACCACGCACTTTGCCTGTATTTGCCGGGTATTGCTTCCTTGGAATGACGTATGGAATATACCTTAACACATCCGGTCTGCCATTTTGGTTCACGATAATCATGTCCTTGTTTATCTTCTCAGGCTCTGCGGAGATAATCGCTGTAGGACTTATGCTGGAGCAGTTCAATCCGATAAACGCACTTGTAATAGCTCTCATGACGGGTGCAAGATATTTATTCTACGGAATCTCGATGCTCGACAAATTCCGTGGCACAGGCGCAAAAAAATTCTACCTCATATACGGTACTGTTGACGAAAGCTTCTCTATAAATTATCAGACAGTTCTCACACCCGATGTAGACAGAGGTTGGTTCTATTTCTTTGTAACTCTGCTCGACCACTTTTACTGGGTTTTCGGTGCAAATATGGGTAATCTTCTCGGTTCATTCATTCGCTTCAACACAGAAGGTCTTGATTTTGTAATGACCGCAATGTTTGTTATAATTTTCATGAATCAGTGGATGAGCGAAAAGAAGCATCTCAGCGAAATTATTGGACTTGCAGTATCTCTTGTATGCCTGATAATTTTCGGTGCAGAAAGCTTTATTATACCGACAATGATAGCAATTCTTGCTGTACTTACTCTCGCAAAGAAACCGCTTGAAAAGGTAGCTGCGACAAACGAAGAATACAAGCTCATGAAAGCAAAGGAGGAAACAAAATGACGCTCTCACAACAGCTCATAACAATACTGATGATATCGCTCGGCACGATGTTCATGCGTTTTCTCCCCTTTATAATATTTCCGGCAGGAAAACCAACCCCGAAGTACATACAATACATTGGAAAAGTTCTTCCCGGTGCTGTTTTCGGTATGCTGGTAATATATTGCTTAAAAAATGTCAGCATTGTAGCTGCACCGCATGGTATTCCGGAACTGATTGCTATTGCAGTTGTAGTTGTCCTGCATCTTTGGAAGAAACAAATGATACTTTCGATGGGCGTAGGCACGATAGTATATATGCTACTCGTTCAGTTTGTATTTTAATAAAAAAACGGCATATTCTGAGATTGGTTTGGTTGTTTTCGGATAAGAGATACGGGGCTGTCGCAAGTAAAAAAGTTTTGATTTAGCTTTTTCAAAAGTTGGCAGGGTTCATGGACAGCTTCCCTGATCGAACTCCGCAGTGTTTGAAATACTCAGGACATCGAAAAAGTTCCTATTTTGGTACTTTTTTCTCCTCGCTAAAGAAAAAAAGTACAGCTATAATCATGCTATATAAAAAAGGCGTGTTGCAAATTACATTCTTAAATGTAATGCAACACGCCCTTCTTTTTTGCTGTGGTCAACTGATATGGAAATGGGATGCTCCCTTGTCACAATTATTCCGTAATTTCTTCCTCTGCCCGATTGCAGAATACCGTCACTCTGGTTTTGCCATCTGCGGTGCAGGTATAAAGCACAAGATCAAATTCGCTGTTCAGCACAGAAGCTACATCGTATTGGTCAATGGTGTCGATTTTTGCAACTGTATAAGTATTGACAATTCCGTCCATATCCGTAAACATCACCGTATCGCTCTCTGAGAGCTCCTTGAGCCTGCCAAAGTGTGTACGATAGTTGTGGGCTGCGATGACCAAATCGTCCGTTCTGGATGAACCATGCTGGCGACAGGGGGCAACTTGCAGACGATCATAGTTCCATTCCGACAGCACCGGGAGTTTCAGCTCCAGTGACGGGATTTCCACATAACCCACATAAGCATATCCATTGATGCTCTCTACCGGCATTTCCGGCTCCAATGTCGTTTCCGTGGATTCTGTTTCCTCCGTAAGTGTGGATTCGATGCTTTCTTCGGTAGTTTCTACCACAGATTCCGTTTGATATTCCTGCAACCAGCTTTCCAGGTCTGACATCAGGCTCTCGGCTTCCTGACCGGCCATATTTGATTCGTGCTGGTTGTAAAGAAAAAGGAGTAATGCTGACGCAATCAGCACTACTCCCAGTGTTATAATGGCAATGCCTGCTTTTTTAGACATTATCACGTTTCTTCTTTATCAGTACCATTGCCCCGCCGAGAGCAACAAGGGCGATGCCAACGCCGCCGAGAACGGCAATGGGCCAGTTGAGCTGACCGGTCTGGATCAGTTTGTATGTGTTAGTGATAGTCGTAACATTCCCTGAAACGCTGTAAGAAGGGGTGTAGCCCTTGGGAATGTTGGTTTCCGTCACCTGCCAGTTGCCGGATGCGGACAGGTCTTCCCAATGATAGGTCCAGTCGTTATCCTTGCTCAGTTTCACCGTCTCATAAGCGATGTTGCCGTTATAAAGGGTAACGGTAACATAATCGGGTCTGGTGGAGGTGCTGTCATTGCTCCAAACCTTTGTTACAATGATATCCAGTGGCTCTTCCGGGAGAGGCGTTGGTTCCTCAGGTGTAGGTTCAATCGGAAGGGGCATTGGCTCCTCCGGTGTAGGTACCGGTTCAGTCGGGGTAGGTGTTGGCTCCTCCGGTGGAGGTGTTGGTTTATTCGGAGGTGTTGGTATATTCGGGGGGAACGTTGGTACATTCTTTGTGTTGATAATGGTTACGCTTGTACCAACGGTCTCATAGCTTACAGTGTAACCCGCCGGTACTTGCGCTTCTTCAACAGTCCAGGTATAACCCTCTACCAACTCGTCAAAGGTATAAGCCCAACCGTTTTTCGCATTCAGGATGGCTGTGGATTCCACTTTTCCGTCTTTCAAGAGGTTGACTGTGATACTATCCTTCGCATGGGTAGAATTGCCGTCAGACCAGACCTTGCGGACGGAAAGCTGGCTTTCGTTGTAGGCTTCAACATGGAACACCCAGTCAACTTCGCCCACACGGTTAGCGTACTCATTGCCCAGTTCGAGTGGAACGGTCAATTCCACTGTCAATGTGGTGGTTTCGCCGGTACGGAAGGTGCCGAGGAAAACGTTTTCGGAAAGGCCATCCAGTTCATCGGGTGATGCCTCATAGATCAAGGTTTTGCCGTTCCAGACCTTCATGGAAAGCTGAGACAGGAAGTCCGTCATGGTTGCAACGGATTCTTTTTCAGCAACTTTTTCGCTGAGAGGATTGTTCTGCTCATCGTGAGCAACCGCACGAATATAAAGCTGAACGAAATCACAATCCTTAGCAGAATTTTTGAAAGTAATTTCCTCTGTCAGTACATCACCGGGCATAACACCCTTGAAATTGTCGAACAGATCGGTTTCGGTGTATTCACTGCCGGGCTCGAAGTCGAAGCCATCGGTAAAGCCTTTGAACTCGATGCCGGAGGCAAAAGCGGTAATGCCAAGACTACAAATCAGCATTAGTGCCAACATCAGTGAGGAAAGGCGTTTGATAAAGTTTTTCATCCCACATTACCTCCTTTTGTCAGGGTTCCATCCGTACCAACAGTTACCTTCCAATTTTCAGCAACAACAGAGGTAGGAACGCTCTGGATGGCTTCTGCCATGACTTCGATGACCTGTTTGCCACCGTCTGCATCGTCATAAGAGCCAGTCAATGTAATGCTGTCAATCAAAGCTTTTTCAGGACTTTTGCCGGCAGCCACCGGGTAACTGTAGTAGTAATAGCCATTATATTCAAACCAGCCAGTTCCAGAAGTAAAGGTCGGAATCGTCGCAGTGCCACCGATGTGATCTCCATTGTCATTGACTCGGTATGTAACCAGTTTTACTCGAATATAGGCGGTAATGTTGCTGTCGTTGACCACATTGACGTTGCTTTTCGTGTTTTTTTCAAAATCTTCCGTCACATGGCAGGATACCTGCGCCGGGGTGAAGGTGTTCGTAATCGAGTCAGTTTTATCTACCAGCAACGCAAGCGTTCCACCGATGCCGAGTGTCAGCACCAGAATGGTGGAGAGAACCACTGTGGTCATGCGTTTTCTTGCGCTGTTTTCTGTTGGAGCTTTTTTTTGCTTAAATTTGCCATGATACATAATCGTTCCCTCCTTTCTCAGTTGATCGAATCACCATTCTTCACACCAAATACGTTCTTGACGATGGTACTGAAGCCATTCAGCCACTTATTGATGGTGCGTGTATTGGTGCAGGTGATAGTGCCGGAAGTAGTATTTGCGGACAGGGTGATTTCGTTTGTGTTGTTGTCGTTTACAGCGTATTTCGGAGTGTATCGCCAGCTCCAGCCGGTGTTTTCCTTGATAGTGTACTCACCAACAGGAAGTTCATAAATGGTTACGCTTCCATTGCCCCAGATGGTGACTTCGGTGTACTTTTCGGTGTACTTTTCGCCGTCCTTTTCGATGTCCTTATAGACATCAAAGACATAGGATTCATTAGCTGCGCCACCCTCCTTCTTGATGGTCAGCTGGCAGGTCTTGACGTGGAGCCAGAACTTGCCGTCTTCGGGGTCGGTGCAGGTGTTGTCACATGTGGTGTGAATGATGTTG
>CAYSEF010000064.1:0-5385 GCA_964430105.1 uncultured Ruminococcus sp.
TTATGACCGGAAAGGAATTTGCTTCCGCTGTGAATAACAATATCCGCACCGAGCAGTAAGGGGGTTTGAAGATAGGGAGAAAGAAACGTATTGTCAACGATCAGCAACAGACTGTTATCGTGTGCCAGCCTTGCACACTCCTTCAGATCCGTAATCTTCATCATCGGATTGCTGGGCGTTTCTACATAAATAGCCTTGGTGCTCGGTGTAATAGCATTTGCCACTGCCCGAAGGTCGGAGGTGTCAACATAGTCTGCCGTAACACCGTTCTTTGCGCTGATTAAATTGTGCAGACGGATTGCACCACCGTATAAATCCTCCGAGCAGATCACGTGATCGCCTGGAGAAAACAATTCAAAGCAAGCGCCGATCGCCGCCATGCCAGAGGAAAAGGCTACGGTGCCTGCAGCCGATTCCAAAGAAGAAACGACCTCTTCAAGCTTGCTGCGGGTGGGGTTGGATTCTCTCGTATAATCAAATCCGCTTTCGTTATGTCCTGTTTTAATATGACTAAACGAAGCAGTCTGATAAATCGGGAAACTGATAGCGCGATGCTCGTCCTTTAAGGCTGTATCCAAATCTCCGTGAATACATCGGGTATCAAAATGTTCGCTCATTGTATTTTCTCCTTATTGGTTCGATATGACTATACTTATAAAAAGGCAGCATTTTGCAAAGTTCTAAATCGACATTGAAGAATGCCGTCTTACGATTCATATTAGTCGATTGCTTCTGCTGGATACGGATCGTCGAAAAGTCGATCCCACTTGAATCGTCCGCTCAGGAACAGATACAATTGCAGTAATGCACCTGCATTTCCCGTAGAGCCCTGCCAATATGCAATCGGTTCTGTGATTTCATCACAATGCAACCGTTCAAATCCAATAGGCCATGCTACGGCGTGGCAATTGCAATGCGGATACTGCTCACCAAGCAGAATATTGCCTGCTGTAATTGCGACCTGTTTTGCTTCTTCATCCTTGGTTACTAAATAGTAACCGATAAGAAATTGCAAAATTCCTGCAGTGCCGCAGCAAAGACAAGTAGTGTTCCAGTAACCGGCAGACTGCTTTTCAGGCACACCGAGATGGCGAATTCCTTTGTATAGTTTCCGAATATCGTCAAGATAAGATGCATCTCCGGTCAGCTTATAAAGCTGATAGAACAATTTGCTTGTACCGCCTGCGCCATGGCAGGAAGCAACATAAAATAATTGTTCTTCATCAGGTTCGTCATGATAAGGAATGAGATATCCGTCCCCCTGCGGAACAGCAATAGCTCTCAAATGTACCGCCGCCTGCTTGGCAGCTTCAAGATATGTTTCTTTCTTTGTGAATTCATATGCCACCGTCAAAAGATAACCGACACCGGCAGCACCAAGTTCAAAATTCGGAACTTTTTTTACGCCGCCGTGCGCATGGGTAATCCATGTAAGACCACCTCTGGGGTCATTGATTGCACCAGAGAGGATCGTTTCAGTTGCCTTGACAGCGACCTCAAGAATTTTGGGATCCTTTAATAGCGGATAAATCTTGTAAAGATATACCGCAATGCCACCGTCAAGAAGCATCGCGGCGTCTGATGACCACACAACAACCTGTTCGTTTTCAATAGCAGACTTTATTTCAGGTGTCATTAAGGGTTCAAGCTGCTGATAGGTGGTATTGCCTTTCTTTACGATATTGCTAAGCAAAATATCGGTCAAGGCTCGGATGGTTTCCAGATCCTCCGGGCGTCGAAAGGTTTCGTAAATATAATAGATGCACTGTGCAACTCCTGCATATCCGTGATAAAGGCTATTTTCCAAAATCTTAAGACCGAATGTGTGAGTGGATCCGTCAGGATTTTTGATATATGTTCCGATATAATCCGCAGCTTTTAATGCTGTATCCTTATAAGTCTCTTTACCGGTAACCTTATATAATTCGAGATAAAAATATGCGAGTCCTGCAGTTCCATGAGAAAAGCTGAAATCAATATTCTCTTGATCCTGGTTTTCCAGCCAATAGATACCATCTGGCGTTTCTACCTTGTGCTTTTCCAAAAAGCCGTGAATTTTTTCAGCGGTTTCCAAGTATTCACCAATATTTTCTGCTTTCTTTTGACGAAATAGTTTTCCTAATTCAAATTTGTATTCTGTATAATCGGCCATTGTCTTTACTCCCCATCATTTATTTCTTCAAACCTTTTGCGTGCTTTTTTCTTTTTTGCTTAAATAGCCCTGTTGACAAATAACGCAGACCTGAGTCGCAGGTGATTGCGACGATTGTTTTTCCTTTGTTTTCAGGAAGCATTGCAAGTTCCTTTGCGGCGTAGATCACCGCGCCGGAGGACTCTCCAACCAAAAGGCCGTCTGTCTCGGCAAGTTCCTTTGCCGTAGCATGGGCGTCAACCGCCTCCACATCTATCCAAGTATCACAGATGTCATAATCTAGTGTCTTGGGAATATAGTCGTTAGGCAGACCCTTGTAGGGGTGGATCCCTTCGATAGTTTTTTTATGCGGATTTATGTAGGAGTGCTTGGAATTCGGCCCCGGCTGTACTGCAACAATTTGAACATTGGGATTTTTTGACTTCAGATATCTTGCACAGCCCGTGATTGTGCCGCCTGTTCCGACAGATGCCACTAAAATGTCTACCTGACCATCTGTATCCTCCCAAATTTCGGGACCGGTCGTTTTTTCGTGCATCTCGGGATTCGCAGGATTGCAATGCTGACCCAAGACCACATAGCCCTCCTTGTCACCGTACAGCTCCTGCAATGCCAACATAGCTGCAAGTGGATTGCCTTTCATTTCGATATATTTTTTGACAACGGCAGGCTCTTTCGTAAATTTCACGATTTCCGCACCAAGTGCTTCCAATGTCTGGAGGCGTTCGGAGCTGACATTGCCATTGATGTAGGTGCGGAATTTGTACCCTTTGATTCTGGCAAAAAGGGCAAGTGCAATGCCGGTATTTCCGCTGGTTGCTTCTACAATGGTATCGCCCGGTTTTATAATACCTCGCCGTTCTGCATCCTCGATCATTGCAAGAGCAGGACGATCTTTTGCACTTTGCCCAGGATTAAAGCTTTCCAATTTTGCAAGTATCCTTGCCTGTATATTATATTTCTTTTCGTATTTTGTTACTTCCAAAAGAGGGGTTCTTCCCACCAATTCTGAAAGAGACGTATAAATATGTCCCATTTATCTATCTCCTTGTGAAATAAAATCTATAATTACAATAAATTACTGTATAGAAGAATAGTTTTGCATCATACACATGCATTGCTTTTTCATCATTAAGGTAGTGGTCATAGTGCGTATGCTCCTTTGTTTTGATGTCTATATTATACCGCTGAGCAAAGCGTCTGTCCAATACAGCAAAGATATATTGAGGTATAGGTTCAGTCTATAACAAAAGAAATAGCACACGATGTCCGATGAACATAATCGTGTGCTATACTCTTATTTTTGATTTCGGTCTAAGTAATCCTTGATCTCACGAATATACAGCTCACCCATCTGACTGAGCATCATATTCTTCTTTGTAATATAGCCGATCACCATTTTGTCGGCAGAGCTCGGATCGTCGTATTCAAACGGAATAGCAACAAAATCGTCTCCGTTGAGTTCTTCGCAGATAATACCCGAACAAAGAGTATATCCGTTCAGCCCGATCATAAGATTCAGCATTGTCGCCCGATCATTTGCCTTGATGGTTCTGGCATAATCATTTGTGCTGAGTATCTCTTCGGCAAAATAGAAAGAGCTGTTGTCTCCCTGTTCAAAAGAAAGGCAAGGAAAATCATTGAGCTGAGAAAGTCGAATAGACCTGAAACTCGCCAACGGGTGCTCTTTCCATAGGTACACATAAGCCTCACATGCAGTCAATTCGTGAAACTCCAGATCCTTGGTATGCAATAGTTTTGTGATAGCAGAACGGTTGAAATCGCTTAAATAGATAATGCCGATTTCACTTTTTAAGGTGCTGACATCTTCTATTACTTCACGGGTTTTGGTTTCTCTGATGGCAAACTCATATTCAGCCGTATTAAACTTCTTTACCATCTCGACAAAGCTCTTTACCGCAAAAGAATAGTGCTGTGTAGAGATTCCAAATTTCTTTTTAAGGGTACCGTTCTTGCCGTATCTGTCGAGCAGAGACTCATACTGTTGATAGATCTGTCGGGCAGATAACACAAACTCCACACCGTCGTTAGTAAGCGTTACGCCACGTCCACTTCGGTGAAATATAGTAATACCCAGCTCGTTTTCCAAATCCTTGATTGAGCTCGTTAGAGATGGCTGGGCCACATATAATATTTCCGCTGCTTTGTTGAGAGAACCGGTTTCGGAAATCGTGGTCACATAGTGTAATTGTTGTATCGTCATAGTGCTACATCCAAAAGTGAAATATCATGCTCACTCATATTATTTGAAGCGTCATGCATCAAATCTTTGAGGGTAATGCCGTCAAAATATCCGTCTATCATATTTTGCAAATTCTTCCACATGGAAATAGTGCGGCACTGTTCTGCTCGCTCACACGGTTCAGCTCCGCATTCGGGGCAGGAAACAGGAGCAAGATCACCTTCAACCAAACGAAGAATTTCACCTATCGTATATTTCTCTGGTTTTCTGGTCAGGTGGTATCCGTCGCCTTTTCCATGAATCTTTTCTACTATGCCATTCTGTTTAAGAACCGGCAAAATATGCTCCAAATATTTGAGCGATATTCCTTGTCGTTCGGCAACAACCTTCATATGGGTGTATGAACCGTTGTCATTTTCAGCAAGATCAATCAGCACTCGCAAAGCATATCTGCATTTTGATGATATTGTCATTTTGACACTCCTTTTTTCGTAGTCATTACAAGTTTGCATTAAAATGCGTCAGATCCTTTATCACTTCGCCGGCGATAATAAGCCCCACGACCGACGGCACGAAGGCATTGCTGCCCGGTACTTGTCTGCGCTGTGTGCATTTTCTTGCAGTCCCCAGAGGGCAGATACAATGAGTGCGACAACTGATTGCCATATCATCGATCAGAGTAATAGGCTTTTCCTTTGAATACACGACCTTCAAACTTTTTACACCCTTGCGTTTTAATTCATAACGCATCACTTTTGCAAGCGGATAAACCGAGGTCTTATAAATATCCGTTACTTCAAAGGCGGTGGGATTGACCTTGCATCCTACATCATCAAGAGAACAGCAGGTACGCGAGCGTTCAATACCGGCATCTTCGTTATTGTGCAGCTTCATCGTACATCCGAGGCAGTCAAATCCACGGTCTTTTATCAGTTTTGCCGCAAGCAAGGCAACTTTAGAACGGCATATTCAGGTGTGCTGTAAATAAATGCTCTATACTTAGTCTACTTTGCCACCTTCAACAACAAGA
>CAYSEF010000065.1:0-5233 GCA_964430105.1 uncultured Ruminococcus sp.
ATTTATACATATATTTTAATTATAGATTGCGATTATCGAAAAAATATGATATAATAGCGATGTAAACAATAAAATTACAAGCGAAAGGATGCTTTTACCGAACAACGGATCAGTGAAAGTACAGGTGACAGTATGGTTGAAAAAACTAGAAAGTCCTCGGGAGCTGATGAAAAAACTCCATCCATACCTCAATATTTTTCGTGGATAAACAACACGAACGAGGGTGCAACAGAGGAACAGACATTGATAAATCTTGCGTACTTCAAATGGTTATATGATACTTACGGTATGCAGATAAAAATTTATGCATGGGATGCCGGAAACCTTGACGGTGCAGGTGATACATACGCTCATCCTGCCGAAACACCAAAGCTTTTGAAGCAATATCCTAATGGCTACAAGCCCTCAGCCGACGCTGCCGCTGAATTCGGTTGTCATCTTGGTGTATGGGGTGGTGCAGACGGTTTCGGAAATACTCCCGAAGAAGAAAAAAAGCGTTATGACCTCATTGTAAGTCTTTGTCGTGACCTTGGATTTATGCTTTTCAAATTCGACACGGTATGTGGAAATCTCCGTGAAGAAAAACGTGCTGTTTTCAAGCAGATGATCGATGAGTGTCGCAAGTATGTTCCCGACCTTATCGTTCTCAATCACAGAAATGACCTCGGCGAAGTTGAAATTTGTGCTACAACATTCCTTTGGGGTGGTCAGGAAACCTACATAGATGCTCACATCGGTAACTCTATCTCCGGCTCACACCATCGTGTTGGTCCTCTCGAAAGAGGTCTTGTTCCGGAAATGAAGCGTTTGACCGAAGACCACGGTGTATGTCTTTCATCTTATCTCGATTATTTTGAAGATGATCTGATAATTCAGGGCTTTGCTCGCAGTCTTATCCTTGCTCCTGAAATTTACGGAAATCCATGGCTTCTTCGCGATTCCGAGCAGGCAAGACTCGCTAAGATATACGATCTTCATGCAAAATATGACGATATTCTCGTAAACGGAATAGCACTTCCGGATTCTTACGGAAATAATGCAGCCTCCAGAGGTGACGGCACAACAAGACTTATAACTCTCAATAACACAACATGGGAAAAGAAAACCATCTCGCTCTCGCTTAACGATGAAATCGGACTTGAAGCTACAGACAAAAAAATTGTCGTAAAGACACTTCATCCTTATGAATCTCTCGTTTCTATCAGCGAATACGGTGATAAGGTTGACGTCAGCGTAATGCCCTTCCGTGCTGCTCTTATTCTTATCGAAGAATACGACAAATTTGTTTCTGAAGATTTTGTACTGACAAACTGCGAATATGAAACAGTTTATGGTGCGAATGCCGTTCCAGCAAAGGCTCTTGTTTACAAGGTAACTGGCAAGGTTGAAGCTATCGGAAACAAGAATTGCGATATTACAATAGAATACTCTGATGACAAGACTGTTTTAGCACCTGTTTATCTCGGTGAACTTACCGAATGTGATTTCCCGAAAAATGCCGAACAGCTCTATGAAGCAACCTGTTACACTGCAGATTCCGATTCATTTGAAGCACATTCTCTCAAGCGTTCCGGTGAAACAAAAATCCCGCAGGTCAAGGCAGCTCGTGATGCTTTCTTTGCTCAGGATACTTATAAGTTCCGTGGTCTTGAATCACGCATGATGTTCGATGGCGATCCCGACACATATTTCGATGCAGTTTCAAGAGGCGCACGTCTTATGGGAGGTTGTCTCAGAGTCGACCTCGGTGAAATTTACGACATTGACAGAGTTGAAATTGAATATTTCTCAATCAACGAACCAATCCGTGAGGTTCAGGCTCAGGTAGTTCCGGAAATGGCTGAATCCTCCGCTGATCTCGCCAACTGGAAGGATGCCCCTCTCACAAGCAATGAAATCACAACTGACAAAGTAGCTGCACCGGTCGTTGTCACAAAGGTACACAATATCATCTATGTAGATGGCAAAAAGATGACTGCTGTTTACAATATTTCCAATAGCGCACGCTACTTCCGCTTGAACGCCCCAATGGACAGAATCTATTCGTTTAAGGCATTTGACAAAAACGGCAATGAAATCAAGCTCTCGTCTGCGACTGCAAACAATCTTCTCATGCCCTACTCCACTGCCGGCTTCAATAGTGCTCGTTCCATTGAAATCACTGTTCCCGAAAATGCTGATGTTGATGCAGGAGCGTATATCGCTGTAGCATTTGATGGAATCCATGGTCGAGAAGGTGTATATTGCTCTGCTGAATTTAACGGAAAGCCTGTTGGATTCAACGACCGTGCAAGATCATTCCCAGTAAATGCATGGGAACACGGTGCAGGCTCGTCTGACAGAGGTTATACATACTATCTCACAGTTACTCCCGAAATGCTCGGTAAAAAAGTTAAACTCACTGCTTTGTTCAGACCTGTTGGTGAAGGCGAAGTTATCTCAAAGGCTTGGCTGTGTGATGGTATCGACAAAAAGGCTATTGCTGAATTTGATCTTATCGACTGAAACACACAACCTTTGCATACTATAACATACGGAGGTAAATTTATGGATAAAATTTATACGTCTGCGGATCAGCTTATCGGAAAAACACCACTTCTTGAGCTTTCTAATATTGAAAAAACTCTCGGTCTGAAAGCAAGAATCGTAGCAAAGCTTGAATATTTTAATCCAGCAGGTTCTGCTAAAGATCGTGTTGCAAAGAAAATGATCGATGAAGCAGAAAAGAACGGTTTATTAAAGCCAGACTCTGTTATAATTGAACCCACCTCGGGAAACACAGGAATTGGTCTTGCATCTGTAGCAGCCGCAAGAGGATACAAAATAATCATCGTAATGCCGGAAACGATGTCAATAGAACGCAGACAAATAATGAAAGCATACGGTGCTGAGCTTGTACTGACAGATGGTACAAAGGGCATGAAGGGTGCCATTGCCAAGGCTGAAGAATTGGCTGCGCAAACTCCAAACAGCTTTATACCGGGTCAATTTGTCAATCCTGCAAACCCAAATGCACACAAGGAAACCACAGGCCCTGAAATTTATGAGGATACCGACGGAAATGTTGATATCTTCGTAGCAGGTGTAGGCACAGGCGGAACAATTACGGGCGTTGGTGAATATCTCAAATCTAAGGATCCATCCATAAAAATCGTTGCTGTTGAGCCTGCTTCTTCCGCAGTACTTTCAACCGGTATTGCAGGTCCGCACGGTCTTCAAGGGATTGGTGCAGGATTTATACCTGATGTACTTAACACGAACATATATGATGAGATTATTACAGTTTCTGACGAAGATGCCTTTACTGTCGGTAAAATGATAGGAAAGAAGGAAGGCGTTCTTGTTGGAATTTCATCGGGAGCTGCTGCATGGGCTGCTATAGAGCTTGCTAAACGTCCCGAAAATGAAGGCAAGACAATCGTTGTTCTTCTGCCTGACACAGGCGACAGATACCTCTCCTCACCAATGTTTGCAGAATAACACAAACAAACACCGATTTCTGTTTTTTAGCAGTTATCGGTGTTTTTATCTTGAAAAAAATTTGGTTTTATGGTATACTCTATCAAGCCATGATGATAACAAATTTTCGGCAATACAGAATACTTGAGGTTAAAGCTATGTTCAGAGAGCTTATCAGAAAAAACAAGGAAATTTCTCATGAAGAATGCGTAGAAGTATTAAAAAGTGAAACACGCGGTGTTCTTTCTGTGCTTGGTGACGGAGATTATCCATACGGAATGCCGATGAACCACTTTTACAATGAAGAAGACGGGAATATTTATTTTCACTGTGGCAAAATCGGTCACCGACTCGATTCCCTTCGCAAGCATGACAAGGTATCATTCTGCGTATATGATCAGGGATATCGCAATGAAGGCGAATGGGCATGGCACGTTAAGAGCGTTATTGTATTTGGCAGAATAGAAATTATCGATGATATGGAAAAAATAATCGATATCACAACAAAGCTGAGTTATAAATTCACACAAGATGACTTATATATTCAAGATGAGATAAAAAAAAGCGGTGCTGCGACACTTCTGCTAAAGCTTACACCCGAAAACATTTGTGGCAAGCTTGTAAATGAAGCATAATATAGCTGTTGTTTTATTCTAAATTTATTTTTAATCTTGCATTTATCGGTTTTGCGTGGTATAATTATCCTGTTGCGTATATTCGCTCGGGATAATTTTACTGCGTATGTCGGTAACTATGTCCTATGAAGCACACGATATCCGAAACACACAACTCAGACACGTTTCCGTAGCTCAGCTGGATAGAGCAACCGCCTCCTAAGCGTTAAGCCATTCAAGTCCAAATTCTGTATATTCTGTATTTAATTATACAAATAGTGAATAAGTCTCCGTACCTCAGTAGGATAGAGGGTCTGCCTCCTAAGCAGGACGTCGGCGGTTCGAGCCCGCCCGGGGACGCCATTCAGTGCCGAAATCGAAAGAAATCGGCACTTTTTTTGTGTTTTTTGAATGAATTGTGATTTTTGAAAGCTTCAGACACAAGATGCATACGAATGAATATTTGCTAATTGGACTTGAACGGTTTTGAGGGGCTTGCTAAGAAATTCGTGTGTTTTGCTAATAGATTCTTAGCAAGAGGCGTTTGATCCGTTTGCTATCAATGCCGCCAGCGCACTTGCAAGCTCGGGGGACTTTTGAAGCTGCTCGATCAGAACTGTAAGATCTACAGCCTGCTGTTTGGGTTCTTCAGGCGGTTTTACATCTCTGAGATCGCGCGTTCCATAGAATGCTGCCTCAAATTTTTGAGCATTTACCTTACGGTCCTCATCCAGAATGTGTGCATAAATGTCTGTGATCATATCAAGCTGTGCGTGACCGGTATCCCCCTGTGTTGCCTTCAGCTTACCATGGTTGAGTTTTAACTTGTATGTGGTACTGGAATGACGGAGAGAATGAAAGACCACATTTGGAAGATTGGCTTTCTCTTTGAGCTTCTCAAATTCTTTTGCGATAATACGGTTTTCGCAGGGGCGTCCATTCGGTAATGCGATTACAAGATTGTCATCCTGATATTCGTTACCGAGGTACTCCTTCAATTCCGTCTGGGCTGTCTGCCACTCTCTGAGTATGTATGCCAATGTTTTCGGCAGCCATACTTTACGGATACTTGACTCCGTTTTCGGCTTTTTCAGAATAATTCGCGTGCTTGTGTTTGGCATAAGCGGAGTAAAGATATGGTATATATCCTTCTCACCCAA
>CAYSEF010000066.1:0-4926 GCA_964430105.1 uncultured Ruminococcus sp.
CCCACCCCAACCTCGCCTCCGCTTTAAGGGAATTTTACTTGAAATATACTACGGTTCGTGATATACTATATATAATAATGTATGAGTGAATTTTGTAAGGAGTAAAACCATGCCTACAACCGATCTGCGTTATCTTAATCTTTTATCACGTGATTATCCGACAGTGGAATCCGTTGCATCGGAAATGATAAATTTGTCCGCACAGCGTTCATTGCCAAAAGGCACAGAATACTTTTTCAGCGATCTGCATGGCGAGTACGATTCTTTTCTGCGACTTCTGCGTTCCGCTTCAGGTATGATCAAATCAAAAATAGATCTTATATTTGAAAAAAGTATTTCATCAGCAGAACGCTCTAATCTTGCGCTTCTTATTTATTATCCCGAGCAGGAAATGAAAGCCCTCTCACAAAACGCTCAGCTTGACGATGAATGGCGCAGTCTTACTATTTACCGTCTGATTTTGGTATGCGAATCTGTATCAGCAAAGTATACTCGTGCAGAGGTTCGCTCAAAAATGCCAAAAAGCTTCGATTATATCCTTGATGAACTTCTGAATGTGACCGATGATATAAATCGAGAGTATTATTATTCTGAAATAATCACATCAATTCTCGATACAGGTATAGCAGATGAGTTTATTGTCGCTGTATGTTCGCTGATAAGACGACTGACTATCGACAGACTTCATATAATAGGTGATATTTTCGATAGAGGCCCCCGTGCTGACAGAATCATGGACGAGCTTATGACATTCGATCACATCGATGTGCAATGGGGAAATCACGATATAAGCTGGATGGGTGCAGCTTCGGGAAATACTGCGCTTATAGCAAATGTTATCCGTATAGCACTTGGTTACAACAGCTTTGACGTACTCGAGGATGGTTACGGGCTAAATTTGCGTCCCCTCTCGATATTTGCGACCGAAACCTATCATGACGATCCATGCACACTGTTCTATCCGCACACTCTCGACGATATAGTTTATGATAATGTAGAGCATTCGCTAACCGCAAAAATGCACAAGGCTATGGCTGTTATCCAGTTCAAGCTCGAAGGACAGCTTTTGCGTAAGCATCCCGAATATAATCTCGATTCTCGCAGATTATTTGAAAAAACCGACTTCCGACGTGGAGTTGTGGAGATAAACGGCACAGAATACGAGCTTGCCGACAAAAATTTCCCAACCGTAGACCCGGACGATCCGCTTAAATTGAGTGAAGAAGAAAGCGAACTCATACGAATTCTTGCATCCTCCTTCCACCACAGTGCAAAGCTGAATACTCATATAAAATTCCTCTATTCACACGGTTCAATGTACAAATGCGTAAACGGAAACCTGCTGTATCACGGATGTATTCCGCTGAACGAGGACGGCTCCTTCAAAGAGGTACAGCTTCCCTTCACCGGAGAGGATAATCGAGTATATCACGGCAAAGCACTTCTTGACCGTATAGGAAAGGCTGTCAATCGTGCATATTTCGCAGAATTCGGCACACACGAGCAGGAAGAAGCGTGTGATTTTATGTGGTATCTTTGGTGCGGACCCGATTCACCCCTTTACGGAAAGGATAAAATGGCATTTTTCGAGCGCACACTACTGCAAAAGGATATAGGCGATCTTCGTGATGAGCATTACGCCCCCTACTACAAGCTCAAGGATAGAATAGATATTTGCGAAAAAATACTTGAAGAATTTGAACTAAATCCTTCACACGGACATATAATCAACGGTCACGTTCCGGTTCATCGTGGAGATGGTGAAAGCCCAATCAAAGCAGGCGGTAAGCTATTTGTAATAGATGGCGGAATATCAAAGGCATACCGTTCAAAAACGGGAATTGCCGGCTACACTCTGATTTACGATTCGCACAGCCTTAGACTTGCAGAGCATAAGCCCTATGACGGACAGGATGCAAATATCACACCCAAGGTAAGCATTGTAGAAAAAATGGACAAGCGTGTGAATATTGCCGACACAGACACCGGCTCAGAGCTTCTGATCAGAATAAACGAGCTTAGATCACTGCTGAATGCATATCGTGACGGTACAATACTTGAAAAATAAAGCTAACAAACGCACACTAATACAATATTTGACAAAATGAGGAGAATATCATGCAAAACCACGCAGAACTCGCTGAAAAATATTTCCGTTCAGGATGCAACTGTTCGCAATCAATACTATGTGCTTTTATGGATGTCACAGGCTTCGATTATGATACATCAATGAAGCTTGGATCATCTCTTGGCGGTGGATTCGGCAGAATGCGTGAGGTATGCGGAGCATTTTCCGGTGCCTGTATAATCGCAGGACTTCTTTGGGGCTACACCGACGAGAGCAACAAAGAGCTTAAGGCAGAGCATTACGCACTGGTTCAAGATATAGCCTCAAGATTCAAGGCAGTTCATGGCACAATAATCTGTCGTGAGCTTCTTGACGGTATCGAATCTTCAACAGAATCAAACCCAAGCGACCGCACACCTGCGTATTATAAAGAACGCCCATGCCCGAAGATAGTCGCAACCGCCGCTGCTGTAATTGACGAAATAATAGCAGAGCGAGAAGGAAAATAAACCAATACAAAACAAAAAAGGCTACCTGCATTTCGGAATTTTAATTTCCTACTGCGAGTAGCCTTATTTTTATGTCAAGCTTAAAGCTTATTTCTTGAGAGCTATTGCTTCCTTTGCCTTAGCTGCAATAGACTGTGCATCAAGATGGTAATATGTGATAAGCTCTTTTGCCGGGCCCGAACGACCGAATTCATCGTAAATACCTACTTTTACAACAGGTGTGGGGCATTTTTCAGCAAGCACATCGCAAACTGCCGAACCAAGACCGCCAATAACGGAATGTTCTTCGCAGGTTACAACAGCACCGCACTTTTTCGCCTCTGCCACAACAAGCTCCTCGTCAAGAGGCTTGATAGTAGCAATATTGATAACAGATGCGGAAATTCCTTCTTTTGCGAGAATTTCTTTTGCTTCAAGAGCCTGTTCAACCTCAAGTCCTGTCGCAATAATAGCAACGTCATCACCGTCAGCAAGCTTTACGCCCTTACCAATGGTGAATTCGTAATTTTCATCAAATATTGTAGAAACAGCCATACGACCAAAGCGAAGGTAAACAGGGCCTTCATGCTCGATAGCAGCCTTTACAGCAAGTCTTGCTTCAACAGCGTCAGCAGGATTTATAACAACCATACCGGGTATTGTACGCATGAGAGCGATATCCTCATTGCACTGGTGAGTAGCACCGTCTTCACCAACAGTGACACCCGCATGAGTAGCACCGATCTTAACATTAAGGTGAGGATAACCGATAGTATTACGAACCTGTTCAAAGCTTCTGCCTGCAGCAAACATAGCAAATGAAGAAGCAAACGGGATCTTACCGCAAGTAGCAAGACCGGCAGCAACACCCATCATATTATTTTCAGCAATACCGCAGTCGAAGAAGCGGTCAGGAAATGCTTTCTTAAATGTAGCGGTCTTCGTAGCGGCAGCAAGGTCCGCATCGAGTACGACCAAATTATCATAAACAGCGCCAAATTCCGCAAGAGCATTACCGTATGCTTCACGGGTAGCCATTTTTTCAGCCATATTATTTATCCTTTCGTTTTACAACTCGAACTCGTTTATATACAACGGAGTAAATAATTTACTCGCCAAGATCCTTCATTGCGATTTCATACTGTTCCTTGTTTGGAGCAGCACCGTGCCATGCAACATTATTTTCCATGAAGGATACACCTTTACCCTTGATACTGTGCGAGATAATGACTGTAGGTCTGTCTGTACAAGCACGAGCAGCCTTATATGCAGATTCTATAGAATTAAAATCATGTGCATCACATTCTACTACATTCCAACCGAAAGCAGAGAACTTTTCGGGATAAGGAGCAGGATTCATAACATCAGCAACCTTACCATCTATCTGAAGACCGTTGTAGTCAACAAGCCAGCAGAGATTGGAGAGCTTGTAGTGACCTGCAAACATAGCAGCTTCCCAAACCTGACCTTCCTGAGTTTCGCCATCACCGAGAATAGCGTAAACACGCACATTTGTACCGTCAAGCTTGTTCGCAAGAGCCATACCGCATGAAACGGAAGTACCCTGACCGAGAGAACCGGAGCTCATATCAATACCGGGAATGTGCTTCATATCAGGGTGACCCTGAAGATAGCTGTTCACCTTACGGAGAGTTTTTAAATCCTCTGTAGGAATAAAACCACGCTGTGCAAGAGTTGAGTAAAGACCCGGTGCACAGTGACCCTTTGAAAGAACAAGGCGATCACGATCAGCCTTTTTGGGGTCAGCAGGATCAATATTCAATTCCTCAAAATATAAATAGGTAAGAACGTCCGCAATAGAGAGACTTCCGCCGGGATGACCACTGCCGGCCGAATAGACCGCTTCGATAATGCCGACGCGAACTTTACGAGCAATTTCGGTAAGTTCGGTTATTCTTTGTTTGTCCATAATAAATTTTGCCTTTCTTTGGAATCTAAGCTGTCGTGCGTAACGACAAAAACCTAACACTTTTATTGTAATATATTTAATGTTAAAAGTCAATCAGTAAGCGTGAATTTACTTAAATTTAGTAATACATAATAATTAAATCGCAGATTTTCCTCTAAACCTCTTGACAAATACTCACGTTTGTTATATAATATTAGAGGTGACTGTGATGACAAAGCCGCATTCACTCTGCGTATTTTAGCGCAGTATACTTGATACGGAGTAGTACTCAAGAGGCCGAAGAGGCGCCCCTGCTAAGGGTGTAGGTCGGGCAACTGGCGCGAGAGTTCAAATCTCTCCTACTCCGATAAATATAGCACAATATATGGTACGACGCAAATCGTTTTACTATGTATTGTGCTTTTTGTTATTTCAGAAAATACATAGTATTTCTTGCACTA
>CAYSEF010000067.1:0-4907 GCA_964430105.1 uncultured Ruminococcus sp.
AATAAAAGTACACGATTTCCCATCTTTTATTATAGCATAAACAGAGTACTTTTGTCAAATCCTTATATATACAAATGGGAGGATGAAATAGTATGAAAAAATTTGCACAAAATCATGCAGTTGAAATACTGTGGACCACGCTTATTCTTGCACTTACACTTATATCACTTTCGTTCTTTGTGTTTTTTACTTTTTGTGCAGAGCAGGAGAGGGAAGAATCAACGGAGATGCTTTATCGAGTTGGAATAAGCAATACTGCCGAGAATCTAAAAAATGCACTTGAAGCGGATGACGGTAGATTGTCATATCATTATGCTGCTTCCGCTGCTGAACAAGCCTCTGTTGCGGGAGATCACGATACTGCTGTGATGTTTAGACGGATGGCTGACCTGCTTCTTGGCGATGCTGTAGCTGATTCGACAATTCTGAATGCAGTTGAGCAGTATTTGTTGAAAGGTGAAGCTGTAGAGCTTGAAACAATGACAGAAGCGTCTGAGTCAACTATGCCGGGTGTCGGGTTTATGAATGACAAAGATGTACATCCTGTTTCGTCATACAATGTAGAAAATGCCAAAAAATGCCTTGACAGTGTGTTCGGGAATCACAATACATTGCGACGTGGAATGAAAAGCAAAAATGGAGAGCTGGTATTTTCATGTTCAAATGCCTACGCTGTTATTGATGCGAGGACAGGTGTGCCTATTGAACTGGCAATATCGCTTTCGCCTGCTGAGATAAAACTGAACGCTGACGAGTGTGTTTCCTCAGCATTGGCTTTTTTAACAGAATATTTTCCGATGGATATTGTTAATTCTGCGGATTTGAGAAGAATAGAGGCAGATGATGCTGCAGGTACATTTGAAATTTGCTGTGTGAGCAAAGGAAGAAGATTTACAATGTCTGTCAGACGTGATACAGGGCGAATTGCGAGATTTATTGTGGGCTGATTGAGGAAAACAGCATAGTCATTCCGTGGCTTTTCACCATATACTGTAGCATAGGAGTAATATTCAAAGCTCCTACTAATGCTTGTTTGAAATAGCTGATTTTCAAACTATGTCTACAAGGTAAAGGTGAATTATTATGCCGGAAAACAGAAAAATAGGTCTGATTGGCGGAGATAAACGACAGCTTGTTACAGCAGAGTGTCTGTCCGCTGATTTTGAATGTGCTATTTGGGGCTTTGCAGCGATTTATGGCACATCTGATGAAAAATATTTGAAAAATACCGTGCGTTGTACAGACTGGGAGTCAGCTGTAAAATGCTCAGATGCAGTCGTGTTGCCACTACCTGTAACTCGTGATACGGGAAGCACCGATACATTGACTCTTAATGCACCATTGGCATATCCAGGAGAAAACGGTATTGTGCATTTAACAGAGATTTGCGATAGACTGCACCGTGGATCGTTTCTGCTTGGCGGAATGATACCGTCTGCTCTAAAGAGATATGCGGCTGAGGCTGGAATAGAAGTCTATGATTACTATGATTCCGAAGAATTGCAGATCAAAAACTCAGTACCGACTGCTGAGGGGGCCATTGCTTCGTGCATTGAAGAATTGCCGATAACTATTGCCGGAATGAGAGCTGCAGTATTTGGTTACGGCAGAGTCGGACGCACACTTGCACAAAGACTTCACGCACTTGGTGCTGATGTATTTGCTGTTGCAAGGAGTGAACGTGATCTTGCTTGGGCAAAATGCGATGGATGTATACCGATTTTGCTTGACGAATTCAAAACACTTCCGGTTAGATGCGATGCAGTGTTCAATTCAATACCAACGAGAGTGCTTGATCGTACACTTCTTGCAATGCTCCCTAAAGAAACCGTTATATTTGAGCTTTCATCCGGAAGTGCGGGAACAGATTTGGAATCTGCAAAGGAATTTGGAATTTCTGTGAAATCGCTTCCGTCATTGCCCGGGAAAACATCACCTGTAACAGCCGGAGAGATAATTTGCAATGTAATTCGTGACGCTTTGAAAATGACACTTGACAGGAGGATATAAGAAAAATGAAAGAAAAACTTGGATTCGCAATTTGTGGCTCGTTTTGCACTCATGCAAGAGCTATGTCGATAATGCGTTCACTTGCAGAGGAATATGATATAGTGCCGATTCTTTCCGAAACTGCGGCGAATACTGATACACGCTTTGGAACTGCTGTTATGCTTCGTGAAACTGTTAGTGGAATATGCGGAAGGGAACCTGTTATAACTGTTGCTGAAGCTGAAAAATTCGGCCCATCTCAGCCTCTTGATTACCTGCTTATATGCCCATGCACAGGGAATACTGTCGCAAAGCTTGCTAATGGAATAACAGACACATCTGTTACAATGGCAGCAAAGGCTCATCTTCGGACAGACAGACCATTGCTTATAGCTCTTGCGTCAAACGATGCAATGTCAGGAAATTTTCGCAATATAGGAACACTTCTTGCCAGAAAAAATATCTATTTTGTGCCGATGCAGCAGGATGATGTTGTGTCAAAGCCTCATTCGCTTGTGGCTGATTTTGAAAGAGTACAGCTTGCACTTGATACAATGCGTGATGGAAAACAGGTGCGACCGTTGTTTTTGTAAGGTTATAGTGGAGGAATTTTAATAAATACCTTGAACTTTCCGAGTATTTATGCTAAAATGGCTCTGTAGCTCCTATTTTTGAGCTAATTTTAGAAATGTCGGAGGTGAGGATAAGCATGAATGGCAAAGAAAAAATAATGCTTGACCGTGTGGTGTTTATCCTTATCGCAGTCATACTGATAGCATCAGTGTTAGTGCTGTACGGTATACTTGGAGTAGATGCCAGCTTTGTTGCAGGTATTGGTGCATTAGAAACAGTGCAGTCAGAGATACCTGATGATATTATGACGGCTATAGATGAGCCTGACGATGCTTATCAATTGGCAAAGATCACTTTTGGAGGAACTTGTACACCTGCCTCTATGCTTGGCAGTGATTCGTTCGGTACTTTCAATTATGCATACGCTAACAGTGGAGCGGAATATTTTTTTGACTGTCTTTCCGATACTTTCTCTAAGGATGATTTTACATTAGTAGGGCTTAGTGCAGTTTTTTCCGACAGAACAGACCTTGTTGCCGCCGAAAAAACTGTCCGAGAATGGTATCGTTCTTCTACAAGGACGGCTTCGGTGTTCTCGAAAGGTGGAGTTGATGCGTTGTCGCTGGAATGTTCAAGAACGATGGACTACGGTATTGACGGATATTCAGATACAAAATCAGCTCTTGAATCGCAGTCTCTTTTGTGGAGTGATTCCGGTAAAGCGATTTATCAGACACTGACGGGTGGGATAAATGTTGCGATATATTGCTGTACTTATTCAGCCGAAACACTTCCGGGCATACATTCATGGATAGCAGAGGCAGTGAAGTCTAACGATTTTGTGGCACTGTACATCACCGACACCGATGATTCATACATTGTCAGTGATGAAAAACGTGCTGACTACCGTTCTTTTATCGATAGTGGAGCTGATCTTGTTGTAGGTTCAAATGGTGAAAAGCTACAGCCGGCTGAAGAATGGGGAGATGGATATATCGTATATTCTCTCGGCTCGCTTATTGACGGAGCATCAAAATATTCGGAGCAGTATACAGCACTTCTCCAGGTTTCGATACGTTCTGATTTTGGTGAGATAATTGGCGTTGAGTATGAGCTTATACCTTGTGTAACATATGATTCTGAACATTCATGGCAGCCAAAAGTCATAGATGAAGGTGATGATTATAAAAATATCCTTGATTTTATGAATGGCGAAAGAGAATTTCCAAATTAAAAACAGCCGAAACGGTTATGGAGCTACTCCTGTAAATACCGTTTCGGCTTTATTATTCTAATTTTTGTATACAAATCTCAGTATCATTTCGCCATTTTTCAGCTTTTCCTCACTATCCGGAATAAATCCGCAGGAAAGAGCAGTCTTTTGAGAGGGAATATTGTCCGTTTCAGTACAAATCGTTGGTGAAAATATACCGTTTGTTTTGAGAAGCAATAGGGCGTTCTCAAGCATTTCGTGGGCAAAACCTTTCTTTCGTGCTGACGGACGTACATTATATCCGATATGGCCTGCATATTTTCGCAGAAATTCATCATTTGACAGACGGATGTTCAGCATACCAATAAGCAGATCATCACAGTAGGCAAGATAAACGAGAGTAGGAAAGCATCCACGCAAGGTTGCGCCGGGTGTGAGCATTGAAAGTCGCATGAGCCAGTCCTCTATAGATGAAAAATTTCCGAGACCGGCGCATCCGTCAAAATTTTTATCCGATAAAAGAATTTCATGTCTGTAAGCAAGAATATCGTTTTTTGCTTCAATAGACGGGGATATATACTTCAGCATAATATCACCTCACGGAAAGATTATAACATTTTACCGTAAATTAGTCAAGCATCAATAAATAATCGTTGTCTTTTTGGGTAATACTAATTTTCGAGAAAGCTTCATTTTTCGTTCAGCGAATGAGATACGAAGCTGTCTCACATTTCCGAAAAGGATGGTAATCAAAATGGAAAACAAGAAGCCAAATCATTCTATCGCCTGCACTGTTTCTCAGTGTGCAAACCATGCTAAGTGCTGTGACTACTGTGCACTTGAACGTGTAGTTATTGGTACTCATGAATCTAATCCGACTGTAAATCAGTGTGTGGATTGTGAATCCTTCGTTCTCGGAAACGAAAACTGCAATACCAAAAATACTGCAACAGCAAAGTAAGTTAATTCCTAATCTGCTTTGCGAAAATAAAGAGAAGGGCTGCTTCAAGGCTGGGTGGTCGTCAAACAGAAAAGCATTCGTGCAAAATCTTCTACACGGATGCTTTTCTGTTTTGCCATTTTTCGTGACCTCCTTTTTTGAAAATGGGGATAAAAAAAGACCGTCAACTTT
>CAYSEF010000068.1:0-4772 GCA_964430105.1 uncultured Ruminococcus sp.
GTAAAGCCGTTGATTCTGGAGATGATCATAGCGGCATCCTTACCGAGACCGTTGAGGATAACGCGAAGGGGCTTCTGACGAACCTTGTTAGCGTTGAGGGCGATCTTAATAGCGCCTTCAGCAGCTGCGAAAGATTCATGACCTGCGAGGAAGCAGAAGCATTCGGTTTCATCGGAAAGAAGCATCTTACCGAGGTTACCGTGGCCAAGACCAACCTTACGGTTTTCAGCAACGGAGCCGGGGATACAGAATGCCTGAAGACCGATACCGATAGCAGCAGCAGCGTCAGCAGCCTTTGTGCAGCCCATCTTGATTGCAATAGCAGCACCTACAACGTAAGCCCACTTAGCATTTTCAAAGCAGATCGGCTGAGTTTCTTCTACGATCTTATAGGGGTCGATACCCTTTGCAGCGCAGATTTCCTTACATTCATCGATGGAGGAAATGCCGTATTCTTTGAGACAAGCGAGAATCTTCGCCTCGCGTCTTTCGTAACCTTCAAACTGTGCCATTTCGTATTCCTCCTATATTATTCCTTGCGGGGATCGATGTACTTAACGGCTTCAGCAAATCTGCCGTATGTACCCTTGGACTTTTCGTATGCTTCGTTCGGTTCCATGCCCTTCTTGATGAAGTCAGTCATCTTGCCGAGAGAAACAAATTCATAACCGATAACCTGATCGTCAGCATCAAGTGCCATTCTGGTGCAGTAACCTTCGGTCATTTCGAGGTAACGAACGCCCTTAGCCTTTGTACCATACATAGTACCAACCATGGAACGTGCGCCCTTACCGAGGTCTTCCATACCGGCACCGATTACAAGACCGCCTTCAGAGAAAGCAGACTGAGTACGACCGTATACGATCTGGAGGAAGAGTTCACGCATAGCAGTGTTGATAGCGTCGCAAACAAGGTCAGTGTTGAGAGCTTCGAGAATGGTCTTACCGGGAAGAATTTCAGCAGCCATAGCCGCAGAGTGAGTCATACCGGAACATCCGATAGTTTCAACGAGAGCTTCTTCAATAACGCCTTCCTTAACATTGAGGGAAAGCTTGCATGCGCCCTGCTGAGGTGCACACCAGCCCACACCGTGGGTATAACCGGAAATGTCGGTGATCTGCTTTGCCTGAATCCACTTGCCTTCTTCCGGAAGCGGAGCAGGACCATGGTTTGGACCCTTGGCAACGCAGCACATGTTTTCTACTTCATGAGAATAAACGAGTTCGCTCATAAAATTACTGTACTCCTTTGTTGTGATAGCCTTTCGGCAGCATTATTGCTCAAAATATATTATATAACAAAATTCACGTAAAATCAACTGTTATAAGGCTTATATCGAGAGAGTTCAATAAAAATTTACGTTTTGACGAAAGCAACAGGAGATTTTACGCAACAAATTATATATTGTGTGCAGCTCAAAATTTAATTTATTTTTAATCGTAATACTGTTTGATATATGACAAAATGGTGAAAATATTTCCTAAACGAAGGCATCACATGAAACTCTGCAAAAAATGCGTCAAGGCGTTCCTGCATTCATAGTAACAGAAACGCCCCACTACATTATTCATTTCAGGTATAATCGAGCATTTTGTCCGCTTCGGTATGCTCAAACTGCACTATATCACGGCACAGCTTTACTGCATCCTCGTCGCATCCCTTGCTTCGGAAGTCATTCAGCTTATGCTCAAGCTGTTCTACGCCCATTTTCGTTCCCTTGACTATCATTTCAGCGATGTGCTTGTCTGACGAATCAAACAGCGTATTCATTGCGATACCTCCACGCGACATGACTTTTTTCATCATAGTCGGTTCTTTTGGCTTGACTGCACGTTTTTTGAGTAAATTTGCCGTTTTATTCGTGAGATCACCGTATTTTTCAAGCTGTGATGTTACATTGGTCAGAAGGAATTTATCTCTTATCATCGGCACGACTGTTGCCAGATTTTCACTTCCCATCGTCACGTTTCGGTACATTTCAGATAAAAGCTCCACTGTAACAGGCTCTGATGTCATATTTGATGCTTGCTTATCAGTCTGATTCATGCTCACCTCCACACGGCATTACACCGCTGAGTTAGTATGCCTTAAAATTATAACAATATACAAAAATTCCGTCTAAACGATGCTTAAAGCACCATCAGACGGAATTTTTATATTCAATTATTCCGCTCTCCTCTGCCGAATTTGAAAAATCGCTTCAAAAACGGTACTGCAAAACGCGGACTTTTCCAAATTATGACCTTCATTAGCCCCTCCCATATCGTATTCATTTACATGATATGCGATGTGAGAGAAAATCGTTCTTTATCTTCTGCTCGTTACAAGCAATGCTGCGCCTTCTACAGTCACTATAGCATATTCACCGGTAACTTCATTACTTACCGCATACGGTCTTTGTCTTACAAGCGTAGCACGACTGAGAGGATATTTGCATCCGGATTCAGTTACAACACACTGATCCAGCGCAAAAATCGAGAAATATCCACCGTCATTGGGCACAGAAACAGTTTCATCAATAATGACCTGCACCGAATTTTCACCGTCAGTAAGCTTTATTCTAACGCCCTGTCTGCGCAGATCCTCAAGATAGAATACATTCGATATTGAATGGTCTATTCTTCCGCCCGTACCGCCTATTATCGTGATGTATGAGCATCCGTTATCACGAGCATATTCACAGGCAAGCATAGTGTCAGTCACATCTTTTTCGCAGGCAACTCGAAGAATGTTCATCTCGCTTGGCAAATTATCGCGATATGAGTCAAAATCTCCCATAGTGATATCCGGAGTAACGCCCAGCTTCTGAGCAGTTGCATAACCACTGTCCGCTGCGATAGTAAGATCGACCGATACAGGCAAAAGGCGTTTGGCTTCGTCGATATTGCAATAACCGCCCGTGATCACAAGTGCTGTTTTCATTTTGGTTGTAGTATTCATCGTCTTTTCCATTCGGGAACACTCCTTTGCTCCTCGTAGATCCTGACATAGCTTTCATGCCTTGATCTCGCTATTTTTCCATCGTTCATTTTCGCGATAACAGCGCATCCTTCTTCTTTAAGATGGGTGCATTTTGTGTATTTACATTCACCAAGACAATCCTCGAACTCTCTAAAGCTACACGCAAGCTCATCATACGGGAAGAAATCGAACCGTGTGAAGTCGAGCATTGAGAAGCCCGGTGTGTCAGCTATCCAAAATGTTCCTTTACCCGGGTGCATGGGATACAGCTCAACGTGGCGAGTTGTATGTCTGCCTCTTTCGGTTTTATGGCTGACTGCACCTGTTTTAAGCTTTAGGTCAGGAAACAACGCAGACATAAGTGTGGATTTTCCTGCACCGGACACACCTGCGAACGCACCACTGATATGCTTTCCATCTTCCGATTTTGACGAAATTTCTTCGATATATCTTGACAGTGCTTCAATACCATCGCCTGTTTCGCAGCTCACAAGAAATGTTCGATAGCCCGCAAGAGCATAAATTCCCGCAAGCTCCTGTGCACGAACACTATCAAGATCAGCTTTATTAACTATAACCACCGTTTCAATTCCATAATTTTCCGCAATCACAGTCAGCTTATCCGCTGTAAGCAAGTCAGGCTCGGGCTGTGAGCATGGAATTACAGCGAAAAGATAGTCAAGATTTGCCACAGGTGGACGAATCAGCAGATTTTTGCGATCCAGTATCTCGTCAATGACATAATTCACATCAACGCCGTTTTTCTTTTGTTTTTTAATCTCTTTTGCGACATCCGCAGGTATTGCACTATCGTCTGCGGTCGTTGTTCTCGAAAATATAACATCGTCACCTACTGTGGGAGTTATCTGCTCTCTGCGGAACACGCCTCTTGCACGGCACAACAGTTCCTCATCAGGTTTATCGGCAGTGCGGACACCATATAGTCCACCAACGCCACGCGTGACAATACCATGGAGTTTTTCGTTTGTAGTCAAACTATAAAACCTCTTTTTGTTATTTTGGATAGTTTATTCTTCGTAGCCATCTCCGAAGAAATCATCTCCGGTTTTTATATCACTTTTGAAAATACTGTCATTATCCCACCAGTCATCAGACGGAGCTGTGTCTGTGGTGATACTGCTGTCCCAAATAAATCCGTCGTTATCAAGGTATCTGTTTCCTTCAGATTCATCAGATTCATCGGAACCATCAGTTTCATCGGTATTATCTTCATAATCGGGATAATTGGACTCGTATTCGTCATCCTTCGGTGATATTGTCGGGGAGGGTCGGAGGTCATCTTTCGTCGGGATAGTTGTACCATCACCCGAATATGATGCACCACCTGATATAGTCAAATCTATCTCTGTGAACTGTGGCACTTCATACCACGCCTCAACACTCTGCTCAACAACCGAACCTGCTTCAAGATTAGACTTTACATAAGTAACCTTGCCTACTGAAAGCTTGTATTCCATGAGCATGATATACGCTCTTGCTTCGCTTTGTCCGGAAAAATCAGGAACCTGTGTCTTTACGGCATCGCTACCGTAGCTGACATAAATTGTCACTGTATCGCCTTCTTTGACGATGCTTCCTGCTTCCGGCTCTGTTTTTATTACATGACCGATTTCATATACATCGCTGGATACATTTTCGACCTTTACCTTCAAATTCAGCTTACGCAAAGTAGATTCGACAATTCTATAGTCACGCACCGTATAGTCCTCAAGCTCGATAAGGTGCGGGCCCATACTTATTTCAAAATTGATAAGACATTCCTGCTTACCTGCGAGAACTTTACGGCTCTC
>CAYSEF010000069.1:0-4512 GCA_964430105.1 uncultured Ruminococcus sp.
GTCTTTCCGTAACGAAATCACTCCCGGTAACTGTGTATTCCGTACACGTGAATTTGAACAGATGGAGCTTGAATTTTTCTGCCAGCCCGGTACAGACCTCGATTGGTTCAACTACTGGAGAAATTTCTGTGCAGAATGGCTCTATAATCTCGGCATGACTAAAGAAAATCTTCGTCTCCGTGACCATTCACCTGAAGAGCTTTGCTTCTACTCAAAGGGTACTACTGATATTGAATTCCTCTTCCCGTTCGGATGGGGCGAGCTGTGGGGTATTGCTGACCGTACAGATTATGACCTCACACAGCATCAGAATACTTCCGGCGAATCTATGGAATACTTTGATGCAACAACAAACGAAAAGTACATTCCATATGTTGTTGAACCTTCTCTTGGTGCAGACCGTGTGACACTTGCATTCCTTTGTGATGCATATGATGAAGAAATAGTAGATCCCGAAAAGAATGATGTTCGTGTAGTTCTTCACCTCCATCCTGCACTTGCACCCGTAAAAGCAGCAGTTCTTCCTATCTCAAAGAAGCTTTCCGATAAGGCTAATGATCTCTTTGTTGATCTTTCAAAGAAGTTCAATGTTGAATTTGACGATGCAGGTTCTATCGGTAAGAGATACCGTCGTCAGGATGAAATCGGTACACCGTTCTGCATTTGCTACGATTTTGAGTCTGTTGAAGATAATTGCGTAACTATTCGCGACCGTGATACTATGGAACAGGTTCGTCTTCCTATCTCTGAAGTTGCAGCTTACATTGAAGAAAGACTCGAGTTCTAAGATTTCTTTTTCGCAAAGTCAACTTTCCAAAAATCTTATATTTATTACCTCAAAAATGGAGGTTTTATTATGACATTTACAATATCGTCTACACAGTCTACAGCGACAGTTCGTTCACTTGGAGGAGAACTTATCTCTTTCGTAAATGATGGTGTTGAATATTGTTGGTATGGTACACCTGAACATTGGGAAGGTCGTGCACCGATTCTGTTTCCGGTTTGTTGTATGCCAAAAGATAGTAAAATGGCGCATGATGGTGTTGAATATCCGATGCCTAAGCATGGTATAGCACGTAAGCGTGAATTTGAACCTGTCTATATTTCAAAAAATAAGGTCGTACTTGAACAACGCGAGACTGAAGAAACGCTAAAAATGTTCCCGTTTTGCTATTCACTTAAAGTAGAACATGAAGTTACAGATACAGGTTTTTCTACTCGTTTTATCGTGAAAAATCTCGATAAAACTGATATGACTTTCTGTATTGGTGGGCACCCTGCGTTTAATTGTCCTCTTCGTGAGTCTGATGGTGGATTTGAGGACTATAGCCTATACTTTGACGATGCAACAGGATGTACCGTTTCCTTGACTGAAGACGGATATATGAACGGAAGCATACCAAAAGTAAACAAGCTTGACGGAACTAACGAACTTCCCCTCGTATATTCAGATTATGATAACGATGCAATGATAGTCGAGTATCTTCCAAAAAAATCATTGCGTTTACTTTCTCGCAAAACAGGAAAAGGCTTCCGTTTCAACTTTGAGGGTTTTGAAGCCCTTGGACTTTGGACACCAATCAAAAAACATTCACCGTTTATTTGTTTGGAACCATGGAATGGACTTCCGGCAGATGTAGCTGAAACAACTGATGCTAAGAGTAAAAAATACTCAATTACAATTAAGCCCGATGAAGAGTACAGCGTGGGTTATTCAATAGAACTGATAAAATAAGGGATTACATAAAAACAGGAGGTCTGCCCATGGAACTTTGTAATATCTCAGTCGTAAGACAGCTTCTCGAGAAATACGGCTGCGCACCCAAAAAAGGATATGGGCAGAATTTTCTGATAAATCCCATGGTCCCAATGCGCATTGCCGAACTTTCTGCACAATATGCGGATGCATCAAAACCGTGTGGAGTGCTTGAAATTGGCCCCGGTGTTGGTGCTTTGACGCAATATCTGTGCCGTTATTACGATAAAGTCGTTGCAGTGGAAATCGACCATGGGCTTATTCCGTTGCTCGCCGAATCGCTTGAAGAGTATGACAATGTAACAGTCGTGGAATCGGATTTTATGAAAATAGATCTGCCATCTTTCTTGCAAGAGCATTTCGGTGATATCATAGCAGCAGGTGGTTCGGTTGGTGTGTGTGCAAATCTTCCATATTACATAACCACACCGGTTATTATGAAGCTTCTTGAATCGTTCCCGATGAGTGATAAAATACCACTTACATCAATCGTTGTAATGGTTCAGCTTGAAGTTGCTCGTAGACTGGCTGCCAATGAAAAATCCTCGGATTACGGTTCTATTTCAGCATCTATTGCACTTCGAGCAAATACAGAAAAATTGCTTGATGTTTCAGCAGGAAATTTTCTGCCTGTGCCTAAAGTAGCGTCTGCTGTTGTCGGAATAATTCCACACGGAGGTATTCGAGAAGTATATCAAAATGCTCCGGAAGATGTAGATGAACGTGAGAAACTTGCGAATAATGCAAATGAACTCATTACGCTTGCATTCGGACAGCGCAGAAAGACATTTGTGAACTCTGTATCCGGAAAGTATCCAAAGGACAGAGTGGTTGCCGCACTTGAACAATGTGGACTTCGCACAGATATTCGTGGCGAAAAGCTATCAGTAACCGATTTTTGTCAGCTTGCTGATATATTAAATCATTAATAATAACAAAAAACGCATCACATTTCAGTGGATATTCCACAATAATGTTGTGCGTTTTCTTTTTATTAAATTTGATCAATATACTATTGCCAGTTATCGTTGATTATGGTATAATTAATCTGTATAAATATTTTATGGTGGTAAAAATTATGGCAAAACAAAAATATCTTGAATGTGGAAGAGCAATTTCCACACACGGAGTGCGTGGAACTCTGAGACTTGAATCGTATTGTGACACACCCGAAAAACTTGCAAAAATGCGCAGACTTTACTATAAAAACTCAGCAGGCGAATATATTCCTATGAAGGTGCGTGCCGCTTCTATACAGAAACATATGGTATTGTGTACATTTGAAGAGATCACAACACTGGATGATGCGATACCATATAAGGGCGTGACATTTTATGCAGACCGTGACGATATGAAATTGCCTAAAGGCGAGCATTTTATAGCCGATATGATAGGATTAAACGTTATCGATGCAGAAAATGGTGAGATTTACGGTACTCTCACTGACGTTATAACACCCGGTGGTAGAAATGTTTATGTCGTAGATGATGTAAACGGAGGACAGTTTATGATTCCTGCGGTCGATGAATTCGTAAAGAAAATTGAAACTGATGGTGATAATATGGGGATTTATGTTAAATTGATTGAGGGTATGCGTGAATGAGAATCGATATTATGACCTTGTTTCCCGAATATGTCGATTTTATTTTATCCGAAAGTATTATCGGTAGAGCAAGACGAGCGGGAAAATTGGATATAAGAACACACAATATTCGCGATTATTCCGAAGATAAGCATCGCAGAGTTGATGATACGCCATACGGAGGTGGACGTGGAATGCTCATGGCAGCACCACCAATTTATCGCTGTTATCAAGCTGTCGCTGAATCTGGAAAAGTAGAATCAGGTGTTGAAAAACCTTATGTTATATATATGTCACCACGTGGTCGGACATTTAATGAAGAGATAGCAAAGGAATTTGTGACGAAAAAACAGCTTATCATACTCTGCGGACATTATGAGGGTGTAGATGAGCGACTTATTGAAGAAATAGTTGATGAAGAAATCTCTATTGGCGATTATGTTCTAACAGGTGGAGAACTTCCGGCGTGTATAGTAACTGATTGCGTAGGTCGTCTTGCAGAAGATGTATTAACACTTCCGGAGTGCCATGAGAAAGAAAGTTTTGAAGATAATCTGCTGGAATATCCACAGTATACTCGCCCGCCTGTTTGGATGGATAGGAAAGTGCCGGAAGTGTTGTTGTCAGGGCATCATGCAAATATCGAAAAATGGCGTGTTGAACAGCAGAAAAAAATTACAGCAGAACGTCGTCCCGATTTGTTAAATAAGAAAAAATAATCATAACATTCCGTAAAAAGCAAGAACACCGTTTGATATTCCTACAGCAAATAGTTGTGGACTATATGCCATTAGTTCTGCATCGACGGGATTTGTTATGAATCCCAGTTCGATAAGAGTAGCCGGCATACGTGTTTTTCTAAGTACATATAATCCGGGACGCGGATAAACTCCTCTTGTTGGTAATCCTGTTTCATAATTTAGTTGTATAAGTATGTTCTGAGCAAGACGTTCAGCTTCATCATCTCTGCGAAAAACAAATGCTTCACTTCCTGTAGCTGTAGTTATTTCGGAGGCGTTCGTGTGCAAGCTTATGAACAAATCAGCACCCCAAGCATTGGCAGCATTTACTCTTGATGCAAGGGAAGATGTTGCGGAGCTTCCCAGTTGAGTTTCCGGAGTAGGACGTGATAACCGAACATCGAATCCGTATTCACGCAGTATGTCTGATG
>CAYSEF010000070.1:0-4076 GCA_964430105.1 uncultured Ruminococcus sp.
TGTTTAATTATTAGTTATATTGACGAATAAAATGCAGGAAAATAAAAAAAGGGCGTGTTGCATTACGTTTAAGAACGTAATTTGCAACACACCCATTTTTATACTTGCGACAGCTTCTTTTCAGAAAAAGTTATAGCTTTAAGTTAATTGAGGTCATAAGCTTCGCCAAGGACACGGTCGATACCCTTCTTAACGATCTTTTCAACTGATCTGTACTTTGAAGAAAGGTTAGTATCGTTAGCCTTTACCATATCACGGATGAGGTAGAACATTCTGTTGAAGCAGGAGTTACCGAACTGTACAGAGAAGTCGAACGCACGACCTTCCATAATGAGGTCTACCATTTCAGCAGTAGTCGGGTCGCTGGAGTACTTACCCTTAAGAGCTTCGTCATAATACTTCGGGTATACTGTCTTATATGATTCGGCAGAAAGGGCTTCGTAGATTGCGCTGATAAAATCTGTCTTATCCGCAACAGAGGTCGGAATACCGAAAACAGTGAACTTATCGTCCGCCATAGTATAGTAAGCTTCCTGTGCTTCATCCCACTTCGGATAAGGAAGAATGATATATGTAGATTCCATTTCACGGAGAGTGCTATACGCAACGGAGAATCTCATCGGAGCGATAACGAGCTTTTCATTGAGGAAGTAATCTTCTTCTTCATAGGATGTTGTCAATCTTTCAAAGCCCTGACCTGTTGTATGCCATTTTACGAGCTTTTCGAGAATAGAAACAGTCTTATCGCTCATAAATGTGAGTTCAACAGTCTTTCCGTCGTCACCTACAGTTGCAATCTGACCACCGAATGCAGTAAGCCAAACGTCAGCGGGGTTATTCGGATAATAGCCGAAGCCGTAGATATCGTCAAAATCCTTTGTACCGCTACCGTTGCTATCGATATATATAGAATCGGTAATCTCTATCATTTTATCAAGAGTCCATGTACCTTCTTTTACAAGGTTATAGAAATCATCTGCGCTGTAATTAAACTGTGCCGCAAGACCCATATTTCCGTACATAGCGTATGTATAAGTCATAGAGGAAATAGAAACGTCTGAGCAGATAGCGTAAAGCTGGTTATTGATAGTTGCCGCATCATTTGCAAGCTTATTATGCCACGGCTTATCGAGGTCGGTATACTTCATATCAATCCAGTTAAGGAGCACGCCTGCTGTAATAGGTGTATATGCAAGATAATCGGAGAAACCTACAACATGAGCATCATCTGTACCTGCTGTAGCAAAGGTAACGACAGCATCCTGTGGATTGTCATTTTCTACAGCAGTGATTTTTACGTCAAATCTATCTTCGATAAGACCGTTTCTGTTATAAACAGCATCGTTGCAGGCGTCACCGTTAATAGCTTCTACCATGATTTCGGAAAGATACGAGGTAGCACCGTCATCAGTAGACTTTGTTATAACGCGGAACTCATCGCCGTTAAATCTAAGCTCGGGAAGCTCATCTGAGATAGCAAGTCTTTCGTTTGCATCTGCTTCCGGCTGAACATCATAAACAGTTTCATTTCCTTTGGAATCAGCAGAGGGAGTCGAGGATTCCTTTTCGTTTGTGTTCACGTCGCTTTCACTGCACGAGAACAGAGTGAATGTTGACGCTGTCATGAGCAGTGCAAGAAGAAGGGATAAGCTTTTTCTTTTCATTTTAACCTCCGAGCATATTCCGACAAAGGAACAGCCGTTATAAAGAAATAATTATACGGTTAGTATATCATTATCGAAAAAAATTGTCAATGGAAAAAACGCAAAAATTCCCACTATCAAATTATACACATTACACAAATCACTTCAATTTAATATGGTGAAATATGAAGAAAAAAACAAGCAAAGTTACTTTAATGTAGCTTATTTTATTGTTTTTGCGAAAGCTGTTTGTATTTTCTCGCAATGATAACAGCAGTCAGGGCATCTGCCACCGGCATTGGATTAAAGGACTCCGTCAAGGGGTAGAGAGCATTGCGAATTTCGAACTGCCATCTGCACGAATGATAGGATTCATATAATAAACCTCAAAAAAACAGCTATCATATCTCATGGTACGACAGCTGTTTTTCAGATTATATTAACTTTATCGAGTGATTTACTTAATAAGGTCGATTACGCTCTGTGGAACATATGTGTTGATACCGTTAAACACTGTAACGCCTTCAAGCTTAACAGCTTCACCGTTTACATAAGCGATATTCTTGCTTACCGGAACCTTGATTTCAGTGTCACCCTTCTTAATGATGACAACAGGGTTCTGTTCGTCAGCGTTATCCCAAATAACCTCGGCACCCATTGCTTCAGCTGTAGCTCTTACGGGAACGAACAGCTTGCTTGTAGTTTCTGCAAGGCTTATGCCAAACAGTTCAGCCATATAGTTTGCGATGTCTGTATTTTCAACAAGACCACTCAGCTTCTTACAGCCTTCGGGAGCGTAGATATACAGCGGAACATCTTCACCGGTATGACCGTTTGTTGTCCAACCGATATTTGCTCTTTCGGAAATCATAGGGCCTACAGTGTAGTTCATAGAACCGGCTTTAGTATTCTTGATAGCTTCGATTTCTTCTTCTGTGAGGTCTGTGATACCATAGTATTCTTCCATAACCTCAACGATATTGCTCATATCTTCGTTAAAGAGCTTTTCAACACCTTCGCCTGTTTTGGAAGCCTTCTTGAGAGGATCGATGAATTCTTCAAGCTTGCGTTTGTCATAGTCATTATCGGTTGCTTTACTTCCGATAGTCATACCGCCGTTTCCGTGGTCGGTTACGGATATTACAACTGTGTTTCCGTCTTCTTTAGCAAAATCAACTGCTACCTTTACTGCATCATCATATGCAAGTGTATCTGAAATAATGCCTATCGGATCGTTTGCATGGGATGCCCAGTCAACCTTGGAGCCTTCAACGAGCAGGAAGAATCCGTTTTCATTTTCGCTGAGTACATCTATCGCCTTTGCTGTCATTTCAGCGAGAGAAGGCTGTTCGGAAGGATCTCTATCCATTTCGTAAGCAAGATCCTTTGGTGCGAACATACCCCAAATCTTGGAACTGGTTGTGTTTTCCATTTCTTCAGGTGTGGTTATATAGTCATAACCCATATTTTTAATTTCATCAACAAGATTTTCGCCATCGCCACGACCTTCAGGCATCAAATAATATTCACCGGCACCGAGAATCACGTCGATATCCTGATAAACAATCTGTTCGCTCAGGCTGTCATAATTTTTTCTGTTCGGATAATGTGCGGAAAAATCAGCAGGAGTTGCGTGCATAATTTCAGATGTTGCGATAACTCCTGTGCCTTTACCAAGCATCTGTGCCGCTTCAAGGATACTTGCAACGGGCTTTCTTCTGTCTTCTTCTGCAAGAGGTTCCATACCCGGCATTGTATTTTCATCTGGCAATACACCAACGAAGCCTGTATGTGACTTGAAGCCTGTTGCGTATGCTGTTCCCGAAGGAGCTGAATCGGCAATAGGTGCATCAGATGAATATGTTCTGACGAGTCCACACGCCAATTCGTCAACTGCGAGTGCTTCACCGCCTTTATACCAACGTGCAAGTGTGGTATCTGAGACGGACTGACCATCCGGAATCATTATGATAATATTTTTCACCTGTTGATTTGTCTGTGTTTCCTGTACATCAGCTTTGGTTATTGTTGTTGGGAGATGGATACCGTCACCAAAAGTGGTTTTTTCATCTACGTTTGTATCAGCATTGGCTGCAACTGACGGAAGTGCGCCGACGAGCATCGTAGCCGACAACAGAAATGAGAGTATTTTTTTCATATTCTTTCCTCCTAATGACATTCTTTGTCATTCTGCTTTAATTTGTACCCTCTGTACGATACTAATTTTACCAAATCCTGTGTAAAGTTTGATACCATACTTTCGCAAATCATAAATGAAATTCAGATAAATTTTATGTCACAAAATAAAACAAAAAAAGTAAAAGCACCGAGGAGGCTTTGAAGGAGTAGATGAAAAATTAAAACAAACGAAAAAAACCCATACTGACGGTTTGTCAGTACGGGCTTATTTTTTGTGGTATTATTCCCACTCGA
>CAYSEF010000071.1:0-4005 GCA_964430105.1 uncultured Ruminococcus sp.
GAAAAATAGTGTTACAATCACTCTATAACCCCGATAAACTTGTAATTAATCCTGATTTTCTGCTCTGTCTCAGCACCTCGGCGGATTCTGTCACCGACAACGATCGAATCAACCAAATGATTCAGCAGTTCCATATCAAGCACACTCACATCTCCGTATTGCATCGCGGCTTCTACAAATCGCTGTGCGTCGAGTTCTGTATCATGCTGATCCGACAGTTTTTCTTTCAGTGCTGCAAGACGTTCGCTTACTGCATCTTGTTCGGCTTCGCATTTTGCCGACAGTTCCTTGAATTTCTTATCAGACAAAATCCCTTCAAGACGGTCGTCGTACAGTCGGTCGAATTTCCGTTCAAGTTCTGCAATTCTTGCTTCCAAAGATGCAATCTCCTGCTCAACACAGCGAGTCTCCGACACATCACTTCCGCCGAGCTTGTTCTTCACCATCCGCATGAAATCTTCCTTATTATTATGTACACAGCCAATCACTTGTCGGATATCGGCAAGCACTGCGGCGTACAGTTCATCATACATGATGTAGTGACTTGAACAATACTGCGGTCCTTTCTTCTTATAGGTGTTGCAGCTGAAATAATTCTCACGATTTCTTGCGTTGGCAATGCCGAGAGCATACCCACACTTATCACACTTCAGCAGTCCTGCGAAGATATTCACAAATCCCGACTTGCTCTCCCGTTTTCGGCTGTTCAAACGATCATGCGCGTCCTTCCACAGTTCTTCCGAAATCAGCGGTGGAAACATATCCTTCACCACGATCCACTGATCTTCATCCTGCTTCACGATACGCTTACTCTTGAACGAAGCCTTCCTACGCTTGCCGCTGACGAGATGTCCAAGATAAGTCTGATTCTCGAACATCTTCCAAACCGTCGTAAGATTTCATTCGTATGGGTCTTTCTCATACTTCCGTCCGGCTTGCTGTGCCTGATATGCTGCTGGTGTGATGATCTTTCGTTCCGTCAGTACACGGGCGATCTTGTTGTAGCCGTAGCCTTTGTATGCCGCCATATTGAAAATATCCAGCACAATGGGCGCGGTCGCATCGTCGATTTCGAGAACGTGCTTGTCCGCTTTGGATTTTTTATAGCCGTAAGGTGCTTGTGAACCGATGAATTCCCCGCTCTGTGCCTTTGCGATAAATGCTTGGCGAGTTTTTCGGGAACATTCAGCAGGATAATGCTCGTTAAATATGTTCTTTATCGGCACCATCAGGTCATAATCGAGGTTGCTTTCAGCGGAATCCACGTTATCACCGATGGCGATGAAGCGGATATTCATACTTGGCAATATGTCACTCAGGTAAGTCCCTACCTGCACATAATTCCTGCCAAATCTCGATAAATCTTTTACGACTATCGTGTTGATTACGCCGTTTTCCGCATCCCGCATCATCTTCTTGAAGCTCGGACGGTTGAAATTCGTTCCCGTGAATCCGTCGTCACGGTAGTAGGAGTATACGCTGATCCCATTTTCACGGCAGTAATCGCCGAGAATTTTCATTTGTGTTTCGATGGAAATGCTCATGCCACAGGACATACTTGTACCTGATTGGGCGATATCATCATCGCTCAGTCGGCAATAGCACCCAGCTATCATTTTGCTCTGCTCTCTTTTGTTCATGTCTTCCTCCGTTTCTCATGGGAGCAAAGCGATTGGATTGACTGTATTATAGCATATTGTAGTTGTGCAGTCAATCTTGTCGCTTGTTTATGCGGTTATTTCGTCTTTAAGTTTTGTGGTTTCTTTGATGTGTGACTGAACTTTTTCTGCCACATAATCGGAGAACAGGTCAAGGAGATTACCTTCCCCGTAGTGTCGTTCGATGATGATTTTTGTTCTGCAAGGTTTCGCTTGGGCGGTTTGAGTTGAGTTTTGTTTGATTTTTTCTTCCATTATTATATATACCTCTTTCTCATAAATTTTCAAAAGCATATCAAAAAGCTGACAGTGGTGTTCGGGGACATGATCGTATGCCCGATGACTGTCAGCTCTTGACATATACTCTCGAAATGACGCTGAATTACTTCGGAGACTTGTTGGTTTTCACTTCTCCCGTATTCATGCGTTTTTTCTTATGTTTGTGCATGGCTTTCTGTCTGAGTGCTTCTTCACGCTCGATCTTTCTTAGCGCATGATAAGCAGTCATATCCAGATATCCAAGCGCATTGTATTTTTCAGATTTTCTCATAGAATTTTACTTCCATTTTGATTCTTTATATCCCGCAAGACCACCTTAAGCTGTCGGTGCTCGTTCATCCCTGTCGGATCCTCTCACCCTATTGCCTGCGACGGTCGTTATCACGCTCGGACTGTAGCTGGTGGGGAGTCTCAGCTCTCTGCGGTCATCGCCGATTGGGTGCTGCCCAACTTTTCCGAAGCTGTATTCATCGCTCGTCCACTGTGTCAGTCCGTGGAAAACTATCCACAATGGAGTCATGGCGTACATTCGGTTTGGCTCGCGCAAAGAGTTCGTTATCTGCGGGAGGTATTCGGTTTTCAATGAGCCTGCATCTCGGACGGGGTTAAACTGTTACCGTCACGGGATGGAGAAAGACTTTTTGACCTCTCTACCCTCCTAAGTGAATCAGGAATCACTTTTGTCCCGCTTTTCATAAATTTTTTCGAGAATTATCAAAAGTTTTTTCCCTCTCCGACTTACTGTACTGCGCGGAATGTGATATTCATTCTCGATTTCGCGTGCAGTCATTTCTTTTGTGAGAAAAAATTGTATGATTATCCTGTCAGTCTCATTGAACCGTGCAAGCAGCTCCGAAAACATGATCTTATCGATTGCTTTTTGCTCTGTGTTCTGCGATTCATCCGACACTGTTTTTGCAATGCCTGCATCACTACTTTGCAGTCTCATCTTATCTCGTCTTTCGGAATAGCGGTCAGCGTTTTCGTGGCTCATCAGCTCATAATATTGCTCCTTGGTTACTTCCACCGTGTTATTATTGAAGCGTGTGTAATATGCTCCTGTTTCTTTATCGCGCCAAAGTTCGTAGTTGAACACCTTGATTGGCATTTATGTATTCCTCCGTTTTTGATTTTTTGGTTTGAATCAAAACGGAGGCACGGCGGACCGCGGCATTTGGGTGGGTTATCTCTCAAAAAATAAAATACGCCCATCTATTTTCGGTAGACGAACGTATCATTTTGCATAGATGTGTATTGCAGTACACCTCTATGCGATGTCGGAATGTGTATTGCAATACATATAATTGATGGAATTTAACGAATTTACTGATTGCGGAATGTATTGTAGAATATTCATGAGGTGAAATATGATGTCTGAATATTCAAAAGCATTGGGTGACTGCGTAAAACGTGCCCGCGGAAACTTAAAACTGCCGCAATCTGAGGTTGCGGCAAAAGCTGAATTGGAGGTGCGAACGGTACTCAACATCGAAAACTACAGAGGCAATCCGAAATTTAATGCACTGTGTTCGATTATCCGAGTGCTGAATCTTGATACACGGGAAATTTTCTATCTCGAAATGCAGAGAGAATCCGTTTCGCTGAACTATTTGCAACAGATTATCGGCAACTGTTCCGATGAAGAAGCCGAAACACTGATCCCGATCGTCACGTCAGTCCTTGCCGCACTGCGCGACAAAAATTCGCAGAAAGTCGAATAAACAAAAAGAGCCTGCCTCTCCTTTTTACAGGGGAAGCAGGCTCTGCGCTTATAGCGTCACGCTCTTTTGCTAAAGTTAACGCTGCATAAGTCGAGTTTTCGTAGGCGACTTAAGATCAGCGTTTACTTGCCACCAGTCTTAATTTCACAAGATCGATCAGGTATTCTTTTTTGCATTTCGTGCAGTAAAGTGGGAAGTTCAGCAGCACGGTGTCCTCATGCACTTTCGTGCGGGTTTTGCAGCCGCAGATCGGACACTTGATCCACAGCGATTTGCTTTCGAGTTGTTCGTCCATTATTTTGCCTTTCGTTAGGTTTGGGTAAAGCACTGCGTCTTGCGTCGGGCTT
>CAYSEF010000072.1:0-3999 GCA_964430105.1 uncultured Ruminococcus sp.
CTGTCAAAAAGTATAATAATCAGCAAATACAAAAAGAAATAACCTCATCATCCGGCGATAAAATCATCATTGATGCATATATCGGATTAGATCGCATAGAAAAAATAGGTATGTATAAATATATTCCTCTTTCTATATCAGATGATATGCGACAAAGTATTTTTGACAATTATTTTGGTGATCGAGCAAGTGAAGTTTTCTGTAAAGATGAAAATCGAGACATTTGGCAACTTGGTGAAACACGAACAGGTGACTTTTATAAATATGAAATAAGCTTTCCGTCAGATGGCAGTGGTGATGTAGTTTTTATTTTATCTTATCGAAAACCAAACTTAAATTATCTTGATGAAAACCTATTGGATAGTGCAAATGAATGCGGTTGCTTGATTTCTCCCGAAGAAGTAAAAAATCAGTGTGATGATTTTATCACATCATTATTAAATGATGGCGAATATATAGCAGACTCGATACTTGCTTACGGAAAAGACGGACAATCACCTTTTTATAAAATTTTCTATAAACGCATATTAGACAATATGTCTGTAAATTCATATAATGATATTTATATGTTTATCGATGACAACGGGATCGAAAAAATCAGCGGTGCTTTTTACGATATTGAAGAAATAGAAGCTCAACAAACAATTATTTCTTTGGACGAAGCCATAAATATCCTAAAAGATAATAGGTCTTATCATCGGATGTGTCGCACAAATACTAAGTGTTATACCGTTATATGATTATTCAGTAGCTCTAAATAAACCATTGGGAATCTTTGAAGGCTTTATTTATTTGAATTGCGACACATACACCACCGTGATCTTTCCGTCCCTCGGATGCCGCTTTATTTCGGTGCTGGACAGCTTGAAACAGCATATCAGCGAAGTCGTTGATATGAGTGAGCTGTTAGAGATTATGTTCTTCGTACACCTTTTCAACGGTTTTATCATCCAGCATTTTTATGATAAAATTGCCGTTTAGCATTTCTTTTTTTCCATTTCTGATAAACATCAAAAAATACGTGGAAGTTAAATATTGTTTGTATCGTCTTGCATTATACACATTTAATCCAAGCAATTCGACGGGTTCCTCAAGAATTACTTTGTTGTCCTCAAGGGCCTTTGCAACTATACTCTCTGTTTCCTTGGCATATCATCCGAAAATGATATTTGTAGTTGCAGTGGCAGTCATTGCGGTTATCGGAACTGATGTCGCAGGTGTTTGTCACTATAGGCAGGAAAAGGTGAATGTGGTTGTGTCATGGGACTTGAATGCTCTGTCGATGACATTGAAAAATGTGTGGTGCAGAGTTCAACCCGGTAATTCGAGTAGATGCTTTGGAAGCTGCGAAAATGCTTAAAAACAATTATGGAATCGATTTTTACTATGAAACTCCCTATGTGCATGGGAATGATGGGGCGAACCAAGGCTAAATCATTAGTATGCTACACATATTCCTTTCATGGCTGAAAAAGGGATGGACTATTTGCTTGAACTTAAAAAATGATTTTATGGATAAGTTCGACTACTGAAAATTTTTCTAAACGCCATATTCCATTGCCAATACTCTCATAAGTTTAAAAGCACACTTGTTCTGAAAACAGGTGTGCTTTTTGGTATTCAAAAGGGAAGAATGCGTTATTCAGTTATCGCAATTTTGATCACGCCATCTAAACGGTTTTCAAAGATACGATATGCTTCTTCAATATCCGCAAGACGGTATCGGTGAGTAATCAGTGGCGTTGTGTCAATCTTGCCTTGCTCAATCAGATTAAGGATTTCTGCACAGTCGCAACCATCTACACCACCTGTCTTGAAGGTCAGGTTCTTGCCGTACATATCAGGCAAGGGAAGAGTCTGTGCCTCGTCGTAGAGAGCAACTACCGTCACAACAGCATTGGGTCTGGCGCACTTCCAAGCAAGCTGGAATGTGTCTTTTGCTCCGGCAACTTCCAACACCACATCCGCTCCACCGTGATCGGAGTTGGTACGGACAAAATCCTCACATTCTTCCGGCTGACAGAGCAGAACATCGGGATAATGCTCCCGTACAAACTGCGCTCTTGCCGGATCTTTCTCGCAGACAATGATGCGTTTCGGTGCTTTCAGCATGACACAAAGTAGTGTACAAATGCCTGTCGGTCCTGCACCGATAATCAGAACGGTATCTTCGCTTGTGATTTCGGAAATACGTGCCGCCCAAAAGCCTGTTGCAAGAACATCCCCAACAAACAATGCCTGTTCATCGGTTACACTGTCTGGAATCTTATTAAGTCCCTGATCGGCATACGGAACTCGGACAAACTCAGCCTGTCCACCGTCGATACGGCAACCTAATGCCCAACCACCGTTCTTGTCCGTGCAATTATTGACATATCCGTGCTTGCAGAAGAAGCACTCGCCACAGAAGGTTTCCACATTCACTGTAACACGATCACCGGGCTTGACATTTGTAACTTCTGCGCCAACTTCTTCCACAATACCAACCATTTCATGCCCAACAGTGATACCGGGAACGGATCTCGGAACAGAGCCATGCTTAATATGTAAATCGCTGGTGCAAATAGAACTAAGTGTCACACGGACGATTGCATCCCGTGCATTGATTATTTCCGGCTTGGGCTTGTCCGTTAGGGCAAACTTGCCGTGTTCGATATAGGTTAATGCTTTCATTTTACTTATCCTTTTAGTATATCTGATATATTTTACTGTCAAGCTGCGAATTTCATCTGCACCGAGCATAGCTTCAATCAGATCATTTCACACGTCTTTATTTCTTCAGTTCAGTTTTATATAAATTTACAAAGAATATAATGCTTACCACCAACGATACAGCTTCTGCAATGGGAAATGCCCACCATACCATGCCGACATCATTAGTCACCTTTGCAAGTACCCATGCCACAGGCACCAAAACTACCAGCTGACGCATTACCGACATAACAAGGCTGTAATTGCCTCGTCCGATAGCCTGATACATATTTGAAGATATCAGTCCCAATGCAGCAAGAGGGAAGCACAGGCAGATGATTCGCAGTGCCGGAATGCCAACTGTCAATAGTTCTTCTGTCGGATTGAAAAATCCGAGAAGCTGTCCCGGCAATAGCATAAAGGCAAGTACACCTACAAGCATAATCGCAATAGCAATTCCACATCCCTGATAGAAGGATTGTAGCAGACGCTTTTTCTTATTAGCACCATAATTGTATCCCATGATCGGCATCAAGCCTTGATTCAGACCAAGGACAGGCATAAACACAAAGGAGCGTAGCTTGAAATACAGACCGAATACTGTGTATGCCGCTGTAGAGAACGCTGCAAGAATGGCATTGATTGCCATATTCATCACTGTACTGATTGCCTGCATAACAATTGCAGGAATACCGACGGCATAAATATCCTTCACAATTCTACCATGAAAACGGAAGCCCTTGAGTGGAATTCTAATGGATGGATGACGTACAACTACGATAATAGCTAAAAGCATTGAAAGAATTTGCCCGCCTACAGTAGCAATAGCTGCACCTGTAACACCCATAGCAGGCAGACCAAACCATCCAAAAATGAGAATCGGGTCAACAACAATATTGATTACAGCACCAACCAACTGAAACATCATAGGCCAAAACATATTTCCGGTGGCTTGCAGGATTTTTTCGAGCATAGTCACAACAAACTGACCAAAGGAGAAAATACAGCAAATAGAAAGATACTGATTGCCCATATGAATAATTTCCGCATCGGACTCAAACATCCTGAAAAATGCTGTCGTGAAAAATGCACCAAATATAGCGAACACCAGCCAAGTTATGATGCTTAGTATTACACCATGAGTTGCGGTTGATTCTGCTTCCTCTCTGCGGTCCTGTCCGAGCCTTCGTGAAATCAGTGAGGTAACACCGGCAGCAGTACCTACCGCAAAGGCAATAAGCAGATTTTGAATCGGATAGGCAAGTGAGAGTGCGGACACCGCTTTCTCACTGACCTGAGCTACAAAGT
>CAYSEF010000073.1:0-3939 GCA_964430105.1 uncultured Ruminococcus sp.
ACATGTGCAGTACCGGGGAACATATCAACCGGTTGTATTTTCTTTACTTTATATCCCGATTCGAGATATCGCAGGTCTCTCGCAAGTGTTTCCGGATTGCATGAGATATAAACCAGCTTCTCAGGCTTATGCGACAACACAAAATTTAAGAATTTCTTATCACATCCTGCTCTCGGTGGATCGGCAAATATCACATTCATATGCTTTTCTGTTTTAAGCAAAAATGATGCATCGCTCGCACGAACGAATTTTGCATTCGTTATTCCATTTCTTTTTGCATTGCTTTCAGCATCAACAATGGCATCGGCATTAACGTCAAACGCAGTCAAACTTGCACAGCCTTCCTTAGCGGCAATTATTCCAACCGTGCCTATTCCGCAATATGAATCCAATATATTATCATTCTTTGTGATTTGTGCGAATTCTACTGCTTTTTTATATAGAATTTCAGTCTGTTTTGGATTTATTTGGTAAAATGATTTTGCTGATATCTTGAATTCACATCCGCACAGCACATCGGTGATAGTTCCATTACCATACAGTATGTGTTCTTCGCCACCCATCCATAATGGAGTGCTTGTATTGTTTATGATCTGTGAAACCGATTTCAAATTATTGCAACGCTTTGCCAAATCTTCGGCAAATTCCTTCGCCTTTGGAAATTTCTCATTTGATGTCACTATGGCACATAGTATTTCTCCTGTTGCAAAGGCTTTTCTTGCCATAACGTGTCTTACCAAGCCTCGTCTGCCATCGTAAACTGTCAGTTTATATTGTTCTACCATTTTTCTTACGATTCTGCAAAGCGAAGATATTTCTTTATCCTCGATCATACAGCTATCAACAGAAACAATGCCGTTATCGGAGGCACGATACAGACCGAATTTTGTTCTGCCACGTTCAAAGCTGAAAAGATACTGTGATTTATTTCTGTAGTGAAGCGGAACATCCATCGGTATTATTTCTTCAATATGTCCAAATCTTCCCAATAGTGTGATCTCTTTTTTCATTTTCAGAGATAATTCTCTATCATATGTAAGATTAAGTGTTTGGCAAGCACCGCACTTCCCTGCTGCCTTACATTCACGTTTCGTTGTTAAATAGTCTATTGGCATAATATTTCTCCATGAATTTATGTTAACTTTTTGTATTATTATACTACATATCGGTACAAAAATCCACATATCGGGTAAAATCGAGCAAAAATTAAATATTTCAAAAAAACAGCCGGATACACAATACATGATGTGCAAACGACTGTTTATCTTTTTATTTCATCAATTCATCACTCAAACGAATGATCTGCGGTGCGATTTTTTCACGTTCCTTCTTCAAAATACTGTTATACAAAGGATATGCACAAGCTATAACAGCTATACCGATTACGCCAACTGCAATTCCTATGAAAAAGCAATATTCACCAAACAGTTTACCGAATTCAGTCATGGCCATGCTCATCCCAGCCCCCATTATGAGCGCTCCGATGACACCAACTATAATCGAATACATTGTTGCTTTATTTGTTGCGCCTGCATCAAGCTTACGAAGCTGCTGCATTTTGTCCTGCTCCTGTGGGATGTACTTTTTTCGAATCTGATCTATCTCCTCCTGCTGTTTGGCAGAATATGTCATTTTGAAAGTGTTTTTATTTTCCATTATATTGTTCTCCTGATGCTATGCCTTTTGATTTTGCTTTTCTATGATGCTCATTGTTTTTCCGAACAAGCTTTGTGTATCTTTACAGTAAACGTAGTTCCTTCACCAACTGTACTCTCCACTGAAATTTCGCCCTTGAGAATATCAACTACACGCTTAACCAGTGCCAATCCAAGTCCATTACCCTGAGTTGAATGTGAAGTATCTCCCTGATAAAATTTTTCAAAAATATGACTGCCAACCTCTGCACTCATGCCACAACCTGTATCCTGCACCTTGACTGTTGCATAGTTTTCATCTGCTGTCAAACTAACAGAAACTCTGCCTCCTGACGGAGTAAATTTGAATGCATTTGAAAACAGATTATTCCAAACAAGGCTTAGAAGTTCACTATCTGCATGAACAGTCACATTTTCCTCAAATTCAGTTTCAATTTCGATTTCTGCTTTTTCCCATACATTTTCGTATTGCAAAAGACTTTCACATAGCTGTTCTCCCAAATCAAAGTCAGTACTTTGTGGATAGATCTGTTGATTCTCCAATCGGTTAAGCTTCAAAATATTTGTCATCATATCAGCCATGCGACGTGAACCATCCGTTACACCCTTTGCATATTCGATACGCTGTTCTTCGGATAAATTCGGAGACTGCAACAAAGTCCCGTAATTCTGCATAACTGCAAGCGGTGTTTTCATCTCATGAGATACATTGGCAATAAAATCCGTTCGCAATGTTTCCAAGCTTCCAAGCTCCTGCGCCATTTTATTAAAGCAATCAATAATCTCATTGTAATTTTTATCTGCAATAAGCTTTCCGACAGGTTCGATTCGTGTATCAAAGTTACCCTGTACCAATTCTCTTGTTGCAACTGCAATATGTTTTGTAATACGTTCTGTAGTCAGCTTACGACGAAGCACGTCTATAGTCGTAAACAGAACACTTAACAGTATCACATTCAAAAAAGTCAGCTTTGCGGCACGATTCAGATTATCTCCTGTCAGCACAAGTCCTAAATCATTTGAAAGTGTAGTGATGAAAAGAGACATTGTGCAGGTGACAAGAAACGCAACCAGAATAAAGAATATCAAATAGTGATATATTGCGCGGAGGATGTTTTTCCACATAAATGTTTTTTTCATTTCAATACTGCCTTATATCCAAGTCCATGCACTGTTTTGATTTCAAAATCGTTACAGTCAGCCAGTTTACTGCGAAGCTTAGTCATATAGACATCCACTGCACGTGGAGCTGTTTCTGTATCCGCATCCCAAAATTCATCCATCAGCTGAGTACGAGTAAATGTTTTTTTAGGATAACTGAGCAGCTTATATAAGATTGAAAACTCACGATTTGTCAGATTTATTTCTTCATCGCACAGATAAGCGGTATGTTCATCCACATCCATAACAAAATTACCGATTTCTATTTTTCGAGAGGATGCAATTTTTGCACGACGCAATAATGCACCTATTCGTAAAAGCAATTCATCAAGATCAATCGGCTTTACCATGTAATCATCCGCACCTATTCTAAAGCCACGTTGCTTCGATGAAATATCATCACGCGCTGTCATAAACAGAATTGGAATATTCGCATTTGTATCACGAACATTTTCTGCAAATTCAAAGCCATCTGCTCCGGGCATCATTATATCAGACACTATTAGGTCAAACATATTGTCATATAGAGCATCATACGCTTCATTCGCATCATGACAGCCAACAGCTTCATAGCCGTTTTTGTTAAGATACGAACAGACAGTTCGATTCAGCTCCTTATCATCCTCTACCACCAAAATTTTGAACATGAGTCTACCTCCGATAGTTCCGTATATTTCGGATTATAGCACGCAAATGTTAAAATTTTGTTTGAGAATTGCGTAATTGTCAAAATAATTAAGATTTTTTTGCAATATTGTATCGTGCGTTAGCTTTTTCGATACGTTCGTTTGCATCTGCTATTTTGGAATCTCTTTCCTTCTGCATTTTTTCTGTTCTCTCTGAAAAACTGTTTTTTGCATCTGCTTTTGCTTTTGCAAAGGTGTTATGTCCTCTGTTTTCCTCGAAATTTGCTCTGCTCTCTGCTTTAACTGCTTCAAACTGTGCCTTATCTACTTCGTGCTGAGCCTTTGCGGATTCTTTCATGTCATTGAATGCATTCTTAAAAAATTTTTTGATTTCCATATTTATAACCTCTTTCGTTTTATGATGGCTATATTATAATCAAATGTTGTTGTTGAATTTTTTATGAAATGTTTAAGTTTTATTAAATGTGAACAGTATC
>CAYSEF010000074.1:0-3571 GCA_964430105.1 uncultured Ruminococcus sp.
CCCCGTTACTGCCGTGAAAGGGCGGTGTCTTAACCGCTTGACCATCGGGCCGTAATCCGAAAATCACAGATAGCGGAAGTTGGACTTGAACCCACGACCTATCGGGTATGAACCGATTGCTCTAGCCAGCTGAGCTATTCCGCCATTTATTAAGTTTTTGTTAGCTGTTTGAGAAGTTTTTGTGTTCTCTCCCTGCAACGATGATATTATATCACATCGTAATTCTTTTGTCAATACCTTTTTTCAATTTTTTTGAAATATTTTTTGTTTTTTTCACTTTTTTTAACGATCACTGTTTTAACAGTTCAGAAAGTATCTCAAGCAAGCGAAAACGCACCTTTAGTTTGCCCTCACTGCCTGTTATTATGCGATATTCTTCAGGTGTAAAGCCTGCTGCGACATATTCATCCATTCCAGCATCCGCAAATCTCACGCAAACAGTCGGAAATAACACGCACCACCAGTTCTTCCCTGCACCTTCACCAAGTATGATTCGCAGTGAAGGATAATTTCCTGCCGGAAGAACAACGTCACCATAATCACGTCTGGGATAGTTTTCTTCTCCCAGTGCAAGTGATACCACGCAGTCGCTGCCGTTAGCATACACGCAATTTTGTGCCGCCACGACTATATCATCCTGCATCAACGAAACCGCTTTATATGCTTCCTCAAACGATTCACAGCACGCTACTGATTCTGTCACGCACTCCAGAACCGCATCACGCACCTTTAGCTTGAGTGCCTGATCTTCATCGCTGTCAGACTCTGCTATGACGTGCAGACGCAGAACATCGTCGTAAATGGCATTCTCACCATGCACAGGCATAACAGATAGAAGTGTTGCAGCTACAAGAATCGATATTGTAAACGATAAAATGATACGCATAAATTTCTCCAAAGCTGATTGATGATAAAGCAGTATTTACCACAGGTAAGAAAATTATGCAAAAAAATAAAAAGTGAAAAGCAGAAATAGAGTACAAGCCAAATCAGCTTATCAATATCCTGCTTTTCACTTAACAAACGTACTATGTATTATTTTTTCAGGAATTCAAGGCACTTATACCAGTCGTAATCCTTAAACGAATGTCCACCATCACGAAGATGATATCCACATTCGCCATCCTCAAACACATCCCATGCTTCCGGCAGACGGTCAGGATGAACAAAGCCCTTCATACCGTTGATTTCCCATGCAGGAGATGCCGCTACACAGCTGAGATATGCAGATTTAGGGTCAGCCCATCCATCCTGCAAAGCTGCGCCTGTACAGAACTTACGAGGAGCACAAGCTGCTACGAGCATATGCTGGTCAAAATTAGTGGATTCGGAATCCTCGATAGAGCCTGAAATAGTGCCCATATTATCGCAGAACCAGTAGTAGAATTTATCCCAAATCTTCGGGAAGTTTTCGCCCTCTTTACCACGAGTGATTGCAACACCTGAACAACCTGAATTGATCGGGAACACATGGGTAAATCTTTCATCATACGCACCTGCCCAAAGAGCAGTCTTTCCGAGTCGGGAGTGTCCTGTTACGCCAACACGAGTCTTATCAACTACATCGAGTGTAAGGAGGTAGTCGAGAATTCTTGAAGCAGCAAACGCCCAAAGACTGAACTTACCCGGATCGTCAGGCTTTCTTTCGCCCACCTTAGCAAAGCACGGAGCCAAAAGTGTTGCCCAATTATCATCACTGTCAGGAGCTATCTGATCAATAGAGCATTCAGCAAGAATAACGTCATCCTTGACAACAAATTCCTTTGAGCACTTATTATCCTTATTCGATGTAAAGAACACTACAGCAGGCTTAGGATTAGTCACAGACGCACCTGTAGGTATTGTAATGACTGAAACAAAGGAATAGTCACCGCCATACAAAGTTGGGAAAGTCAGTTCAACGACGTGCGTTACGCCACATCCGTCGCAACACTCGGTAGATTCAAGTACCTTTGCAGTAGTCGGGCCACAGGTCTTCGGAATTCTACCATATTCCATGGTTTCAAAGATCTCGATGATCTCAGCACGTCTGGCTGCCCAGTTTTCAGCAGTAACAGGAGTGCCGTCGTTCATTTTCAGCACATCAGGTAATTTGCGTTCTTCCAAAATTTTTTCAAGCATATCAAAAACCCCTTTGCGTACAAGTTTTTTAGTATTATATCACACATACGGTATCATGTCAACGCTTATTTTGTGCATTTTTTAACATTTCTAATAAACACAGCAATAGTGAAAAAATACACAAAGCGACAGATTTAGAAAAAAACAAGCCATGCAGTGTTTTCACACCACATGACTTGTTTTTATTCAACCTGCAACGCAGATTTATTTTAATCAGCCGTCATACGCATCAGACCAAGCTTTTTCTAACTCAGCCCAATCACGAACGGGGAGGATTTCAAGCCATTCTTCAAACTTTTCATCGAACCATTCGTAATAGTGAGAGTTTGTAGCTTCCTGAACTTCTGCGTAGTACCAAGCATTCTTATCCATGTTGTCAACCCAAACGAGCATATCCTCGTGGAGGTGATCAGCATCGGGAACACGATCAAGTGTACGGTTGATAAGCTTCATAGCTTCTGCTCTTGTGATATTCTTATCAGGCTTGAAGGATCCATCGGAATAACCGTTAATGAAGTTGAGTTCTACAGCTTCAGAAACGAATACTTCTGCCCAGTGACCTTCTACATCGGAGAATGCAGGCTCTGCGAGAGTTGCATCGAAGTTATAGAAGGTTACAGCGATCTTAACAAGCTCTGCACGAGTGATAGGCGCATTCGGACGGAAAGTACCATCGGAGTAGCCGTTGATCACACCTGCATTTGCGAGAGTAGAAACTGCGTTATTGAACCAGTCGTCCCCAGAAACATCGGAGAAATCATTTTCCTGAGTCCAGTAGAAGTCGCGAGTATCATCTGTGAGCATACGGAAGAAGATAGTTGCAACTTCTGCACGGGTAATGCTTTCTTCGGGTCTTACGGTATCATCAGGATAACCGATGATGTAACCGAAATGATCGTCCTTTTCAAGCGCTACAACAGGAGTATAGATATTTTCAAATGTTACAGCGGAGCGTTTGCCACCATCGATACGAATTACATGGTCATCATCGTCACAAATTGTTGTCAAGTCATAGCCTTCTACTTCTGCATCAACTTCAACCACGAGGTATCTGCCCATTTCGAGCTTAACCTTTTCGGTATCATTAGCGTCTACATCGATAGAAGTAACATAGGTGAGCTGAGAACCGGATGTGCGATAGATATCGAATGTAAATGTTGTGTCGCCGGTGAAGCCATCGGGAGCGGTGAGTTCCTTAGTAATTTCGAGAGTACCGTCCTTGATGATCGGGATGTAAATTTCCTGTTCGTAATAGCCTGTGATAACAACATCAACCTCGGGCATCACGAACTGACCCTTTACAACTTCAATGGAGTTAGGATAGAACCAGCCATTGAATGCATAGAGACCGTAATCAGAGAGAGGTGCTCTTACTGTGACTTTTTCGCCAACTTCGTAGGTTTCAACATCACCATAGATTTCGCCATCGACCATGTAGGTTACGGTGTAG
>CAYSEF010000075.1:0-3560 GCA_964430105.1 uncultured Ruminococcus sp.
GCTTCTCCCGACTTACACCCACGGCAATCCCGATTTCGTTAAAAAGCCTTTTTAAGTAAAAAGATAGATTATAAATAATAAAAAAGCACAGTTTTAGCTCGTTGTGAGTCTAATCTGTGCTTTTTCTTTATTAAAAAATCGATATTCTTATTCGCTCCAAAGCTTTTTAAGAGTATGTGCAACCATTTTCGGCTGACGATCTCGTGTAAATACGCCCTTGCGATTTACGACAATACGTGAAATGGACTGCGCTGTCTTGAAATCTGCAAATGCCCAAACGTGTGCGCCAATCACATATTCTTTTTTTCGCATTTCATTATACTGCTGTTCAACAGTTTCATTTTGATATTCTTCACTGAACATAAGCGGTGGATCTGTGTGTATGCCTTCTATCGCATCTGCACCAAATTCTGTTATGATCATCGGCTTTCCGAAAGCATCATAGAAGCGTTGAATACAATCAGCAAAATCAGGAAGCGTTTCTTCCATCTGACCAGGTGCAATATACCAACCATAATATTTATTGATACAAACTACATCGTAAGCGTTATATCCGAGATTATTTTCCGGCTCCATGTGTGCAACATAAGTTATCGGGCGTGTGCCATCGAGTGATCTTGCTGTAGCTGCCATCTCTTCAAAGAAATGCTTCCCTGCTTCTGTGTCAACATTAGGCTCATTTGCTAAGCTCCACATAACTACGCATGGATGATTTTTATCGCGTGATATCAATTCTCCGATAACAGATTTTGCCTTTGTTAGGATATCTTCCTTATACATTCTATCATTTAATCCAACAAATGGAGTTTCATCTATAACAAGGATACCGTTTCTATCTGCGAAATCCATTATATTCTCGTCATATGGATAATGCGACGTTCTGAATGAGTTGGCTCCAATCCATTTTAGCAAATAGAAATCCTTTACGGTAAGTGCATGGTTAAAGCCCTTTCCGATGATATAAAAATCCTCATGCTTTCCGAAGCCTTTGAAAAATACAGGTTTTCCATTGAGCAGGAACTGATTTCCTTCAACCTTTACTGAACGAATACCATATGTTTCACTGTATGAATCAATCGCAACATCATTTTCGACAAGTGTGACATTCAATTCGTAAAGCTCAGGCTTGCCTATATCCCAAAGACGTGGTTCAGAAATGTTTATGCTACCCTTCACACAGTCGCCATTTATCGGAATTTCTGTGCTGACACCGTCGCTTTCCACACAAATAACACCGTTTACAGCTGTAGAAAGCTTGATTTCAAAGTTTACATCTGCACTTCCCTCTTTTATTTCGGTGGCAATAATTATATCTTCAATTCGCTTTTTGGAAGTTGTATAAAGCCAAACACTTCTCTGAACTCCTCCAAATGGGAAGAAATCATATGTCACACCCGGGTAGCAGTGGAAAAATCCAACACGACCTTCGTTTGCAGCCATAAGTGCAGGTGGCAATGACCATGGATCGAGTGTGCTGTCTGCCAAAATGACGATCTTATTCAATTCGCCGAAATTCAGATACTCGCTTATTTCGCTTTCAAATGGCAATGCAGTACCAACATGAGAAGCTACAAGTGTTCCATTGATCCATACCTGCGCTTTTCCGGCAACATTGCCACAACGAATATAAACAGCCTTATCAGAGTATGAAGTCGGAACAAAAACATCTCTTTCGTACCAACCCTTACCATGGAAATTGTAAAGATCGTTAAACTGTTCGTTCCAGCTTGCAGGCACTGCGATTGTTCTTATGTCATCACCGCAAATTTTTGTTCCCCACTCCTGTTCCAGACCGACGTTATCTTTATCAGCGCAAAACTTCCAAAAGCCATCCAGAGATTTAATTTCTCTGTGTTTGTTCTCCTTTGGGTATAGCATTATAATACCACCTTTCGCATATTTATAAGTTTATGACGTTATTCCTTCTATAATTATAACATATTTTATCTGCTTTGTCGATATTTTTTATAACAGCTTGATTTAAAACCAAAAAAATTTGTTAAATATTCAAAAATCGGCAGATTTCACAGCAAAATATCAATTTATTTTCTTATACCTATTGAAAAAATTGCTCGAATAGTGTATACTCATTATAAATACTAAGTACAAATAGGAGGTGCTGATATTGGCAACCAGAAAAGCCAGCTTGCCCACACGAAATCATATATTGGCTGTCAGTGCGAAGTTGCTGTTGGCGCAAGGATATCGTAGTACCACCATCAAGGAGATCGCAGCGGCATCCGGTGTATCAGTAAGCAGCGTACAAAACTTTTTTGGAAACAAAGAAGGTCTTTTGACGGAGCTTATACGAATGATGTTTTCAGGTCAATTTGGTGCAGCACGACAGATAGCCCAAGAGAAGCTTCCACCTGTATACACTTATGCAACGGAAACAGCGATTCAGCTTGTATTGACCGAGCGAAATGAAAATTTGCGTGAGATTTATACAGAGGCATACACAATGCCCGAAACTCTTGAATTTATCCAAAAGCATACAACAGTAGAGCTTAAGGCGATTTTCGGTGAACGTATACCGGAATACGAGGAAAGCGATTTTTACGAAATGGAAATAGGCTCTGCCGCACTTATGCGTGGTTATATGTCAAAGCCTTGTGATGTTCAGTTCCCACTTCACAGAAAGATAGACCGTTTTCTAACCTCTGCACTGCGTGTATATCGCATCAGTGAAGAAGAAATCAAAATGATTCTCGAGTTTGTGCATACATTGCCGCTTGAACAGCTTGCTGAAGGTATAGTAAAGCAACTCTTTGCGACCATGCAGTCTTACTACGAAGAAAATGTTCTCAGATAATATTTATCAAAACGAATGATACAATGATAAAGTAGCGATTGCTCTTAATATTAAATTAAGAATACAAACAGCCATATCAAATATCATGTCTTAATACAGCTTTACTCTTGATTTCGTCCGGAGTAGAGCTATTTTTTTATTGAAAAATCAACATACCTATCGCTTTTACAAATCTAAGCGAACCATCGCATAATTCTCCCAAAATTGCAGACAATATCTCTGCTGACAATTTTGTTATGCAAAGGAGATATTGTTATGAAAGCCACTGGTATTGTACGCCGTATTGACTATTCTGTTATAATAGGGGCAAAGGTCAGAAAGCCTTGAAAACACTGGTGTTTCGCTGATTTTGTCCAACTTTCACGAGCAAAAGTGAGCAAGCTCTTTGACTGCGGTTGGCTGCGACCGCAACTGTGAAAGGAGGTAGCAGCATTAAACTGAATAACATCGGGAAGCCCCGGTATTGCACTGCGCATAGCGGTTACGAAGGAATCCTCCCGGCATGCAGGACTTGTCGTTTCCGCCGTCCATTTTGGAAATATCAGTCCTGCGTATTCGAGGAATGCCCTTACTCTCTTGTATCGGTATCGCCCAAAAGGAAAGATGGCAGTGAAGCCGGAAGGAAATCTGACATGGATTACAGAATCGAAGTTTTTACTAATGTAGAAATAAAGGTCGATTTTGAGCCTTTCGTTGAAGTCGTCCCAAAGCACAAAGAGCCTGAGTCACTGCCCTAACGGGTGGTGGC
>CAYSEF010000076.1:0-3357 GCA_964430105.1 uncultured Ruminococcus sp.
ATGCGGTCATGCAGGAAAAAGGCATCCAGCCGGAAATCGAATTGCCGGAGGAACCCGTTTTCTGTGAACTGGATGCAGGTGCTGTCAACCGTATCTTCTCCAACATCATTAGCAATGCACTGAAATACTCTGATGGCGATTTGTCTGTTGTAATGGATACGGATGGTTCCATCACTTTCACAAATACAGCTCATAATCTGAACGCTGTCACAGTCGGCAGATTATTTGACCGATTCTATACAGTAGAAGCCAGTCGCAATTCGACAGGTTTGGGATTATCTATTGCCAAGTTGCTTATTGAGCGTATGGGTGGGAATATTGAAGCAATCTACAACAACGATAAATTACAAATAAATATAATCTTTACAAAATGAAATACGCCCTGCTGTTAATCTAATAGCGGGGCGTATTCAAAATTAAACGTTTTATATGTCTTTTTTTATTTTGTCTGTTTACAGTTTCTTGCCAATTCATTCTCAAAAGAGAATCACATATGCACATTTTGTAAGTCGACCTCTCTTTTGGACAAAAGACAGACCGTCTCGACGTGTTTGGTTAAGGGAAACATATTCACCGGTACAACACTATGTATCTTATAGCCTTTGGTACAAAGTTCTGCCATATCTCTTGACATAGTTTGTGGATTACATGAGACATAAATAATACTTTCAGGTGAAAATGAAGCGAGATCATTACGCATTTCTTTTGATAAACCGGCGCGCGGAGGGTCAACTATAATAAGATCGAGTTTTTCAGATGAAGATATATGTTTTTTGAAAGTGATTGCATCACCACCAAAAAATGTAATATTCTTTATATCATTAATTTCCGCATTATGTTGTGCATCACGAACAGCATCCGGATTTATCTCAACACCCCAAAACTTTGCATTCGGAAAGCGTTTGGCAAGTGAAAGCCCGATGATGCCTGATCCACAATATAGATCAGCCACTTTATTTAATGTTATAGCATTTGCAAAATTGTGTACTATTGTAAGAAGCTTTTCAAATGCAACTCCATTTACTTGTCTAAATGCCTCTGTAGTAAAGTACATATCAAGACCAAATATCTTATCGTGAATGTACTGTTTTTTCTCAGAGTCTTTTGCATCGCTAAAATATAGAACGTCATATATTCCTGGAAATTCATTCAAAATAGACGTTTTATATGCCCGGAACAAATCCGGCGCATTATGATTACCATAAAGTGAAATTGTGATTCCATCAAGTGATGAGCGAAGCTGTAGTGAAGTTGGCTCTAATCCACATAAAATTTCTATGTGTTCATTTGTGTAATTGATTATTTCATTCATGATTTTGGGACACAGAACACAGCCATTGAATTTAATACCGTCTTGTGATTTCTCACGGTGATATCCAAATTCACGTAGATTTTCATTAAAATGAACGACTATTTTGTTGCGATAATTCATTCTGTTATCCGCAAATACCGTTTCACTCACAAGATCATATGGTAGACCGGCTCTACGCAAAGCGGATTTTACAGTTTTTTGTTTTATCTTGTTTTCAGCAGAATATGACGCAAATCCGAGTTTGCAGCCGCCACAATCATCAGATGACGGACACACATTATTGATACGATCGGTTGATGTTGAAAGTCTTTCTATACAAGTACCGACGCTGTAATTCTTCTCAACAGATGAAATCTGCACAACCGCTGATTCGCCCTCGAGTAATCCGGTCACAAATACAACCATGCCATCATGTCTTGCGATTCCTATTCCATTTTCATTTGTATCTAAAATATCAAGTTTTACTATTTCGCCTATATCCATGTTATCCTCACATTTTTTACTTTCTACATTATATTATAATTTTTTCATTATGTCAATCTAAAATATCAAATCATCTCCTTCTGCATACACTGTAATTGATACAAGTCATAATGTTCTAATAATCATTTATAGATATAAAGGAAGGTAATAATATGGCAGACTGCATTCTTGCAATGAAAACGCAGACATCGGCAGAACGAGCACGTAGAATAGCGGTAATGGAGAGAATTCCGGCAGAAGTTGTTTCAATTGATCCATCTGTTACACGGCGTGGATGCTCGATAGGTATTAGTATGCCATGCTCATATATTTCCAAATTTCAAACTATTTTGGACCGCAAAAATATCATGTATGGTGATGTCATAGGCAGAGGAGGATACTGATATGCAACATCTGATATATCTTGACAATGCAGCAACATCTTGGCCAAAACCTCCATCAGTTATAGCAGCTGTAAATGATGCGTTAAAAAACCGTTCCGGAAATCCCGGCCGAGGTTCGCACAAATTATCATCAGCTGCTGAAGAAATTTTGTATAGCTGTCGTGAATTAGCTGCGGAAATGTTTGGTGCGGTACCGGATAATGTTATTTTCACACTAAATGCAACTCATGCTCTGAATTTAGCTATAAAAGGTCTCGTTTGTGATAACTGTCATATTCTTATTGATAATTATGCTCATAATGCTTCATACCGTCCTGTGATGGCACTTAAAAAACGTGGATGTACTGCTGAAATTTACGATGCATCCGGCAACACAGAAGAGACTCTGGAAAGTATTCGTTTAAAATTAAAGCCCGGTACTCGAATTATTGTTGCTACACATCACTCTAATATATGTTCAAAGGTACTTCCGATAAAAGAAATAGGTGAACTTTGCAAAGAATATGGTATAAGATTTATCGTTGATGCTTCTCAAAGTGCAGGACATATTCCGATAAATTTACAAAAAATGAATATTACTGCACTTTGTATGCCGGGACATAAAGGTCTTTACGGCCCAATGGGATGTGGAATGCTTATTACATCAGGTGATTTCAATTATGAAACTATAATAGAAGGCGGAGCCGGAATTCATTCACTTGATGTAGGAATGCCGGAAGAACTTCCTGAACGGCTTGAAGCGGGAACAGTAGCTTTACCGGCGATAGCGGGACTTCATGCGGGTATGGAGTGGGTAAAACGGATAGGATGTGAAAATATCAACAAACACGAAGCCATGCTGGCCTCATATTTCAAAAAAATCGCATCTAACAGATTTGGAATTGAATTATACGAGCCAAGCGGAGGCTCTGTTATAAGTTTAAATGTAGTGAACTCTATTCCATCAGAGATCGGAGCAATACTCAATCGCAGGGGAATATGTGTTAGAACAGGATATCACTGTGCACCTGTTGCTCACAAAACGCTTGGAACAATGGAACATGGCACAGTTCGGATTGGCTTTTCGTATTTTAATCGTTTCTCAGATATTGATGCTTTGGTCGAAACGTTAATGCAAGATTTTCATTAAATAGCCAAAGTTTATGCTTGACTTATATAAGTTATTAGTGTATAATATAT
>CAYSEF010000077.1:0-2947 GCA_964430105.1 uncultured Ruminococcus sp.
GGTTCTAACCTCCCGTCCACCGGTGGTATCGGTACTACAATTTTCTACATCGTTGGTGGCGTTCTCCTCGCAGGTGCTGTTGTTCTTCTCATCACCAAGCGTCGTATGAGCATCGACGAATAATTTCTACTTATATTCTATAACTTAATTCACTAATATGCCTTGTAGACCGGGGGCTTTTCCTCGGTTTACAGTGGCAAGGAGAGCCTTATCATGAAAAAGCATATTTCTACTATTATATTGATAATTGTATTCCTGATAGGGTTGTCCTTACTACTGTACCCGGCTTTCTCCGATTGGTGGAACTCTATGCACCAGTCACGCGCTATTGCCGGCTACGCTGAAATGGTCGCTAACCTCGATGAGGATAAGTATGCCGAGCTTTGGGATGATGCACAGGCTTTTAACGCAGAGCTTAACGCACGTCCTAACGCTTATGTCCTCTCGGATGAACAAGAGGTTAAATATAATGAGCTTCTTAATGTAGGCGGTAACGGCGTTATGGGCTATATCGAGATCTCTAAAATCGGTGTTTCGCTGCCGATTTATCACGGTGTCGATGAAGCTGTTCTTCAAGTCGCTGTCGGTCATATCGACTGGTCTTCACTTCCGATAGGCGGTGAGGGAAATCATGCTGTATTATCAGGTCACCGTGGCCTTCCCAGCGCAAAGCTTTTTACCGACCTTGACCGCCTTGAAGTAGGTGATACCTTCGTAATGCGTATTTTAGATGAGGTTCTGACGTATGAGGTGGATGCTATTAACATAGTTACGCCCGACGATACTTCTCATCTGCATCCAGTAAATGGCAAGGATTACTGCACTCTCGTTACCTGTACGCCGTATGGTATCAATTCGCATCGCCTTCTCGTGCGTGGTCACAGAATCGAAAACGCCCAAGAAGCGCGAATAGTGCGTATTACCGCTGATGCTGTTCAAATCAAGCCTATTATCGTTACACCTATTGTTGCAGCACCTATATTGTTTGTTATGATGTTGATACTCCTCTTCAAACCAACTAAAAAGAAAAAATGAGGATCCTTTATGAAATGTTGTAATAGAATTTTATCTCTGCTATTGACTGTATTGATGACACTTTCGCTTGCGATTGCTGTTTCTGCCGTACCTGATCTGTCTAAAACAGGCACGATTCGTATTTATCTTACGGATTCGGATGATAGGCCGGTTTCAGGTGGCACATTGACGATTTATAAAGTCGGTAACGTGTATGCTGACGATGCTGATTTTAGCTTTGTTTTGACTGATGATTTCGCAGGTTCGGGAGAATCACTCGAAAATGTCGGCTCGGCTTCTCTTGCAAAAAGACTCGCAAATTATGCCGACAAATACAGATTGACCTGCACAACAAAAACAATCGGTCTTGATGGCAGAGTAGTTTTTGATGAACTTGAACCGGGACTGTACCTTCTTGTGCAGTATAATGCTGCTGACGGGTATTATTTGCTTGACCCGTTTCTTGTGTCCATTCCGCAGTTTATCGGGGATGAATATATTTATGATGTAGATGCCGGCCCGAAAGTTGAAGCTGAAAGCAAGCCGGGTCAAAATCCTCCTAAAGAAACAGAATCCGGCGAAACAGAACCCAAAGAGACAAAACCCGGCGAAACAAAACCAAATGAATCGAAGCCGGGCGAGAGTGAACCAAGCGAAACCAAGCCAAATGAAACAAAGCCCAAAGAAACTGAACCGGAAGAAATTGAAACAGGAAGAAATGAGCCTGACGAAACTGTTCCCGGTAAACCGGATACCACACCGGAAGAACCTAAGCTTCCGCAGACAGGTCAACTGAAATGGCCTATCCCGATTCTCGTGGTTACGGGACTTGTGTTTTTCCTTATAGGATGGGTGTTATGCTTTAGAAAGAAGGACACTGATGAAAAATAGGAATAAATTGGGTGTAATATGTATGACAATGGGGACACTGCTGATTCTATCGGCACTGTCCCTTGTGCTTTTGAATTATTATGAGGCAGATAAAGCATCGAAAGCATCGGCACAATTGCTTCCGCAGTTGGAAGAACACATAAAAGGAAAATTGCAGGAAACAGCGGATGTATCAGACGGAGATGAGAATATAACTGTAACTGAAATAAGCGTTACAGATGATATCGTGCATGATAAAGAAATGACAGAGGTTCTTATAAACGGTTATAAATACGTTGGCTATATTCTGTTTCCGACGCTTGAGCTTGAGCTGCCGGTGATATCTGAGTGCGATGATACGAAGCTTAAAACAGCACCATGCAGATACAGCGGATCGGCGTGGTCTGATGATCTTGTAATAGCAGGACATAACTACAAGCAACATTTTGGAAGGCTGAGTGAGTGCAAAGAAGGGGATAGTATCTACTTTGTGGATATGGATGGATATGCATTTGAGTACGAAGTGATTCTAACAGACATTCTTGCAAGCACTGCAATTGATGAGATGACATCAGGAGAATATGATTTATCGTTGTTCACCTGTGATTATAGTGGCCAGAATAGAGTTACATTAAGATGCGAAAAGGTGAAATGATTCACGCCAATAAGTTTTCATGGGATTTGTTGTGAAAGGATTCTCTGTTGTGTTTGAGTAAGTCAATGGTATTATCATAAAGATCGTTGTTGCCTGAATGAAAAATGACAACGTAATATCCTCCTGGCTTACAAGAGAGTAGGGTATTTTCAAGCAGTGTGATGTGTTGCGTGTCAATATTGTCGTTTTTTGATAACCATATTGTTATCAGTTTATTTGCATCATTTGTGCGTATAAGCATCTAATCCACCTCTCGATGATGATTGATATATCGAAATGATAGCCAAATTTGAGAGATTTTATGCTGAAATGGGCATAAATGAAATGAAAAAACAAAACTCTGCAAAAAAATCAAAAAACTTTTGAAAAAGGTATTGACAAAGCGAGGATAAGGTGGTATAATAACAA
>CAYSEF010000078.1:0-2933 GCA_964430105.1 uncultured Ruminococcus sp.
AATGCAGGAAAAACCGTAACGGTTTCTTCTGCATTTAATGATACTCTTAACATTCCGAAAAAAACTGTATTTTTTGATTGAAAAATTCATAGTTAAGCTGTATAATATTTTTTATACAGATTTTTTGTTGTTTTTTGTTTCTTCGCACAGGCAAGCCCTCGACGAAACGAAAAATTTAAGGCAATACAAAAACTGCCTGATACTTATAAATCTAGTTTATATTCGGAGCTATAAATGGAAAAATTCGTAAAAAGAACCGCAACCCTTATTGTTTTCTTGATATGCGGAATGTTCATAATTCGCTGCTTCATGGTAGCGGATAAGTCTGCATTTTCAAAGCCTGCCGCCACCGATGCAATGAAAATCGCATATGCCGATGGCGAATCGACAACCTATACAGCCAAGCAATACAAGGAAATATCTGACGACGGATATTTCTCTGCATACGGCTTCTATTACACTCCTGAAACAGGTGAAGTGCAGGCTGCAGTACGCTGGAACAACAGTGTATATGGCTACACCGACATGGAAGTAGGTCATGAATTCACGTTCTACATTCTCAATGAAACTACCGGTGCAAAATATCCGGCAGAAACGGTGGATTCAAAGGACAAGAACCTTTACAACTATCGTCGTATTGTAGCGACCGGAGTTTCCTGCACAGAAGAAGAAGCGTTATCCGTTGTAATGGAGCTTCGTGACGGCTTTGAAAGTATTCATCCTGTAAAATACGCAGAGCAGGAATTTCTCGAATACAAGCTTCCGTCATCGCTTCTGAAGGAGCTGAAAAAATAATATCAAAAAAGCTGTCGCACTGAGGAAACGGTTCACCTCACAAATGCGACAGCTTATTTTATTCAGTTTTCTTAAAATTAAACTTAATCTGCGACAGAATTATTCCCACAAAAATCAGAACACAACCGATATATGCCTGAGCAGACATTCTTTCGTGCAGGATAAGCGCACCACCTATTGCAGAAAACACAGATTCTGTTGAAAGAATAATAGATGCAGAGGTCGGTTCGCTGTATTTCTGACCCAAAACCTGACAGGTATACGCCACTCCGGTTGACATGATGCCACAATACAGTATCGGAATAAATGCCTCACTGAAGCCGGCAAAGGTAACTTCTTCAAACAATGCACTTCCTACGAGATCAATGACAGCCGCCACAGCAAACTGAGTCATTGAAAATCTAAGCGAATACACCTGCTCACCAAAATGGTCGATTACCATGATATGCAGTGCAAACACTACTGCGCATCCGATAAGGAAAACATCTCCCTTAGTAAATGTGAGCTTTCCTCCGCTCAGGCAGATAAGAAACAGCCCTGCTACGCCACAAAATGCTCCTATCCATGTTTGAAGTCCTGTTTTGTGTTTCAGAAACAATCCGAATATCGGAACGATTATCATATAAAGTCCGGTGATAAAGCCTGCTTTTCCGGATGTATCTGTAAGCTCAATTCCGAGCTGCTGTAAATACGAAGCAATGCACAAAAGGACACCTGCGATACAACCAGAAATCAAAGTTGTTTTACGCATTTTTTTATCATTTGCACCACGTTCAAAAATCAGTATAACCGGAATAAGCGAAATTGAGCCAAGCAAAAATCTTGCACCGTTAAAAAATGCCGCCGGCACGCTGTCAGCTCCGATATTTTGTGCTACAAAAGCAAATCCCCATACAACTGCGGCAGTAACAAGGAATATTATGCCTTTTGTCGAATTTTGTTTTTGCATGATCTATGCTCCTTCTTATGGAGAATTCTATTCAACGAAAAGAAAAAAGCAAGCCTACTTGACTTGCTTCTATATCTAACAAGGCGACACCCGGAATCGAACCGGGGAATAAAAGTTTTGCAGACTTCTGCCTTACCGCTTGGCTATGTCGCCACCCGTTGACGAGGTATATTATACTACACTCTTTTCACTTTGTCAAGGGCTTAAATAAATTTTTTTAAATTTCTTTCAACTTTTTTACTATTCAGGGCAAATCTCACTCAAACGCAAGCTGTTCCGGCACATCACGGCTCTTACGTTTGCTTTTATCCGCACTACGCTCGGGTTTATATATAACGCAATCACGCAGACGGCGTTCTTCTTCCACAAAAATCACAGTTGCAACAGGATCAAACATTGCTGAATTTTTCGCAAGTGTACGCCCACTGTCGATCTTCGCAGACGATGTTATCACAACAGGATGTGCATCTCGAAGAAGCTCCGTAAGGGATTTTTCCTGCTCGGAAGAATCTTTTCTGCACAGGATATTGCTTTTTCTACTGAATGAATCTCTGCCAAGCACAAGTATTTCCGGCTTTGACGATGTAAGAAATCCGTAAATCGAGGCATATGCTTTATAATGTGCGCTTGAATCGTAATCCGAAATACGATAAGTCGTAACATTGATATCCCCAAGTCCGGCACGCATCAACCCAAGAGATTGAGCCAGATTATCACGCTCTACAGGCGTATCTGCCGTGATTATTATCTTATAAATGCCGTTACGCACCATTTCCGTTATCGCGCCTATCATCGCCACAGAACGGTCACAATCGCCACAGATTACAGTGAATCTCTTTTTGTTAAGATATTTTCTTATTTCATTATCGCACGAATTCCACATAGCCGGAAATGTACGCAGCATCTTTTCGAGAGCTTCACTGCGAAATTCACCATTGTTTCCGACCGCAACAACTTCACCGGTCATTGAAAGCTGGGCACCTCTTTCGGACGGCAGTTCAAACTTACTCGCAAAAAAACCGCCACACGAGAACACCTTCCCTACAGCAGATTTTATATTTTGTGTCGCATCTGTAGTTCTTAACCGCTGTCTGACTGCCATGGTTTCCTCCTGTGACGTTATCGTGGATATCGAAATCCCATTTTACATTACATAGTATACCACAAAATTCGCATTCTGTCCACTTTT
>CAYSEF010000079.1:0-2921 GCA_964430105.1 uncultured Ruminococcus sp.
TATGTATACTAATAAGTAAAACGTCTTACAGGCGATTCTAATGGAGGATGCGGCTAAGTACCGCGAATTACTATGGCAAACGAAAATACAATTCAGGTTTCCGAAACTTCTTATAAGGCAGCTCAAGCTCTTATCGCTGAGGTTGAAAAAGTTGTCATCGGTAAGCATAACGAAATCGTTCTTCTTGTCACTGCAATGTTATCAGGTGGTCATGTGCTGATAGAGGACGTTCCTGGTACAGGTAAAACTACTCTTGCGGCGGCTCTTGCTCGTTCGGCCGGTCTTGATTTTAACCGTGCACAGTTCACTCCGGACGTTATGGCATCCGATATAACAGGCTTTAATGTTTACAATCGTCAGAAGGAACAGTTTGAGTTTAACGAAGGTCTTGTTATGACGAATATCCTTCTTGCAGATGAAATCAACCGTGCTTCTCCGAAAACTCAGTCTGCTCTGCTTGAAGCAATGGAAGAAGCAAAGGTTACTGTAGATGGCGTTACTTATAAGGTTCCGGACCCGTTTATGGTTATTGCTACACAGAACCCGACCGGTTATGTTGGTACATATCCGCTTCCCGAAGCCCAGCTTGACCGTTTTGCAATTCGTCTTTCTATGGGCTATCCTACTGAAGATGAAGAAGTTAATATTCTTACCGACAGAAAGGGTATCAACCCGCTTGAAAAAGTAAATGCTGTGACTGATGTGGAAACTATACGGACTATTCGTGCGGCAATTCAGCAGGTTGCGCTTGAACCTGAAATCACAAGATATATAGTTAAGCTTATTCATGCTACAAGAAAGTCTCCTAAGCTGTCACTTGGTGCATCCCCCCGTGCTTCACTGTTGCTTATGAAGCTTTCCCAGGCATACGCATTCCTTAGAGGACGTGACTATGTTCTTCCTGAGGATATTGCTTTCGTATTTACTCCCGGTATTGCACATCGTATTGTTTTGAGCCAGGAAGCAAGATTGAATCGTGAATCACAATCTGATATTCTCGCTGAAATACTCAGAAGCGTAGAAGCTCCGTTCAAAACCAAGAGATAATAAATATTTTGCAATACTCAAAATAATGAAGGATCGAGCCAAATAATGGATTACTATAAAAAAAGACCGCTTGTAAAGTTTAATAAGTCTGCCATAGCTTATGCTGTGCTGTTGATTTTCGGACTTATTTTTACGCAGGCTCTCAGAGCTATGGCATCGGCGCTGTTATTCTGGTTTCTTGTACTGGTGCCGATAGTGTCTGTCATTTATGTTCTCATAGGTAAGGCACTTATACGCATATATGTCGGTTCAGATATCAGTAAGGTTGAAAAAATGCAGCCGATAGATTATGAACTCCGCATTATAAATGCTTCTCCTTTTGCATATCCGTTTATTGAAGCGATAATCAGTGTGCCTGAGGAGGATGGTGTCAGATGTACAGAGCAGTCAATGACACTCAGCCTTGCTCCAATGGGTAGCTATATTGTCAACCACACAACAAGCTTTAAGTATCGTGGAACATATGAGATAGGTGTCAGATGTCTGTATATTTCAGATTTTTTGGGCCTGTTTTCGATTCGACTTGATGTTGATATCTATAATAATGTTCTTGTATTTCCGAGAAAGCTTGATATGAATATGAAGCTTGCCACATCAGCAACAGATATTCCAAATGATTCGCCAACTCTTGTCTTCTCAACCGAAAAGGCTGAGATAAGTAATATACGCGAATATGTTCCGGGAGATTCGCTAAAAAGTATTCACTGGAAGCTTTCGTCTAAGGGATGGGATGGCGGACTTATGGTAAAGGATTTTAATACCAATACCAGCCAAAGCGTATATATGCTGTGCGATTTCTCGCGCTCAATTCCACCGGAAGTTTTTGAGGATGAAGAAATTCAGGCTCAGAGAGAAAAAGCCGAAAAAGAAGCTTCACGCAAAGCTAAGGATAAGCGTGTCAAATTGAAAGCGGCTAAACCGGATAAGGCTGTAATTAAAGCAGAAAAAGCTGCAAAAAAGGCTGCTAAACGTGCTAAAGCCGGTATGGGTGCTGCAGGTGTCGGAGATGCTGCGGTTATAGATGATATGATCGAATATGCTGCAGGTGCAAAGGCTCCGAAAAAAGAGAAAATCGAGAGAAAGAAGCTTTTTGGCAGAAAAAATCTCGAAAATAGCGAAATTGAAAATGTTGCTGTCGATACGCTTGAAGAAGAACGCCGTAAGCTTGAAGCTGATACTAAAGCTGCACTTGCGATTGGCGGTGTAATTAAGCCCGAGTATGCACCTGATATGGATGAATTTTGTGCTGACGGTGTTGTTGAGCTTGCTATAGGTGCTGTCCTGAATGAACTGAGAAATGGCCATAATGTTACACTTATATGGAATGATCGTCGTCAGGATGGCGGTGTTGCTGCTGTTGAACTGACCTGTCCCGAGGATTTTGATGCAGTATTCCCTGTATTTGCCACAACTCCTCCATGCTCGGATAAAGAAAACGTAACGACACTTTTGCCTTTGATAAGCGAATCTCTTAATGTTACGATTCGTATATGCACATCTAACCTTGACCCGTTGTCTGTGAACAAATACTCGGCAATACCGGGACTTTTCGGCGGGGCAGGAACCGGATGTGTAGCTGAGGTTTTGCTCTTTAATCCGGAAGAACGGTATGAAGATGTCAGCATCCGCAGAGAATATGTGGAGATGTGCAGAATTCGACTGGCTCAAGACGGAGTAGACCTTACTGAGCTGACTGCGAAAAAGGACGAGTCGGGGCATTATACCTTGAATCGGGCTAAATATTAGAGCTTGCTTGAAGATATTTAACACGTCAGAGAAGCTGATGTTTTGTACTATCATGTGGAAAAATCATTGCTTTTCACAAAAGAGGCGTTATGCCTGACGTGTTTACCATTTTCAAGCAACACTAATTC
>CAYSEF010000080.1:0-2570 GCA_964430105.1 uncultured Ruminococcus sp.
ATATTATATTGAATGTTTCTATAATTATCATATTATAATCATCGTGGAGGATTACATGAATCCATATCTAAAAGACATGAACAAGATAGAATTTGTGGTCACAAACGCTTGCAGTGGGTGTTGTAAGCATTGCTCTGAGGGTAATCACCCCTCTCGTGGTGAACATATATCACCTGAGCTTGCATCTGATGCGGTGCGTAAAATCGTTTCTGAGTATGATATAAAAACCGTAATGGCCTTTGGTGGCGAACCTCTTTTATATCCGGAGGCAGTTTATTCTATTATGTACGCTTCTTCTGAAATGAAAGTTCCACATAGGCAAATTATAACGAACGGATATTTTTCAAGAAATGCCGATAAAATTCGTGAGGTTGCACAGCAACTTGCAAATTGTGGTGTAAACGATCTTCTTTTGTCTGTCGATACATTTCATCAGGAAACAATACCACTTGATGTAGTAAAGCAATTTGCAATCGAAGCACAAAAACACGGTATTCCGGTACGCCTTCATCCCGCATGGCTGGTAAGCTCTACAGATACAAATCCGTACAATCAAAAAACACAGGAAATTCTTGATAGCTTTGCTGATACGTCACTCAAAACGGGAAATGGCAATATAATTTTTCCTGAGGGTAATGCAGTCAAATATCTTTCTGAATATTTCAAAAACGATTTTGTGGAAAACCCTTATACCGAAGATCCATATAATGTACGTTGCATATCATTTTCTTCAAACGGTGATGTTCTTGGCAGTAATGCTTATCAACATGACATTTACGATATTTTGGCAAGCTATCGTCCATGAATTGTGAAAATTCAAGCCGATAACTTTTGAATATACTGTACACATGGAAATTATTGTTTTTCACATTTAACTTTGAAAAAACTTCAGGTTGACAAATAACAAATTTTGTGATAGAATAATATAGTGCTATGCGGGTATGGTGGAATTGGCAGACACGATGGATTTAGGATCCATTGGGCAACCATGCAGGTTCAAGTCCTGTTACCCGCACTATAGCAAATAATCCGAACCGGATCTTCATTGTTGGAGATGGGTTCGGATTATTTGTTTATTTTGAGAAATTTTGAGGAAACGCACTGCTACTACTTCTATCATCCCACTACCAGTTTGTTTGTTTTCTTCAGATACTTCGCCGGAATTGGACGATCAAGCTTCCAAGTGATGTTCATAGGCTTGCTACCGGTATGTGTTACATAACTTGCTGTACCTAAGAAGGTGTACGCTTCAGCACCACCGGATATCCGATTAGATTTGAATTCACGAACGAACAGGAGGACCTTGCTTCCAAGCTCCTTATGGTGGATATAGCGCTGACCGGTGGGTGAATCCGCTGCTGTCGTGCTCTGACTCTGCCAATGAAACAATGTCTCGTTAATTGAGTAGTCGTTATACATGGTCGTCGGAGAATAATCCTTGTCCGATTTATTTAACGTAACAAAGAACACATCCAACTGCTTCTTGGAAAGCCACTTCACGCCTTCGCGCACAGTTGCGGGGTTCATGAAGTCCATGGCAACCAGCAACTGGTCACGAGTATAGGTGCAGTGCAGATCCAGCGGACAGTCAAATCCCAGGTTCACCGGCTTATCGATGAAGTCAATCTGCTCAAATCGGTATTCGAGCAGTTCAATCAGTTCTCCCAGCAACACTGTGCTGTCAGACAGTGCATGAAGGTTGTCCAAAACCTCTTCGTTGTCCCATGAATCCGCTGACTTGCCCCACACAGTGATATAGAACATCTGCATCATGCGCTGTTCAACGCCTGTCATAGCAGTAAAATCCACGTTGTCAAGGCGAGACAAAATATCCCGCAGAAAGGATATCCATCGACGGGAATCGATAACTGCAAGTCGAGAAAATGCTTTGGTCAGCGTATCTTCCAGTGGCTCTGTAAAATCCTCGATTGCGTTCGCTCTGGCACAAATTCTGGAGAAGGAAGCAAACTTATAAATTGCTCTGGGATCAAGATGGTAATAGTCCAAAAAGTTTGCAAGTGTCAGCTCTAAGCCACTATCTTCTTCAAATGTAGAAACACGAGAGACCAGTCCCGCAGTATTGCCGTAAGATGCGCGAATATTGTCCAGAATGTATTTAACGGCTTTCTTCTCCAACTGGATATAGCAACCCTTGGGAACGGAAACAAAGCCGTCCTTGATTTCTTGCGTTACGCTACGAGTCGTATTAGTCAGCAACGCTGCAAATTTATCTTCAAAGTTATACTTCTTATTCGCCTGACCGATGAAATCCAACACAGTCAGGCATTCTTTATCCTCTGCCAGACGCAGGCCACGGCCCAACTGCTGTAAGAACACTGTCAGTGACTCCGTAGGGCGCAGGAACAGAACCGTATTGACTTCGGGAATATCCACGCCTTCGTTGTAGATGTCCACAACGAAAATAAAGCGCACTTCACCGGCCACCAAGCGCTGCTTGGCAGTCTTTCTCTCTTCTTCCGGGGAATGCCCGGTTAGAAACATAGATGGAATATGGTGCTCATTGAAATATCTACACATGAATTCCGCGTGTTCAACAGAGACGCAGAAGC
>CAYSEF010000081.1:0-1801 GCA_964430105.1 uncultured Ruminococcus sp.
AGGTGAAAGTGATTTTCTGTGACGAAAAGAGAAATCCCTGCGCTGAATTGATACCGTATCACGGTAGTTACGATTCAACCAAGAAAATACGAAATCAGATTGCATGGACTGAAACGTGTAAGGGTGCTGTCTGGACAGAAATTGTAACCGAAAAAATCAGTAATCAAGCAAGGCATCTGTCTTATCTTCACTTGGACGAAGCATCTTCTTTGCTCAGAGAATATATATCACAGATACAATACAACGATGAGACCAACCGTGAGGGGCACGCTGCTAAAGTATATTTCAATGCTTTGTTTGGAGTAAAGTTTTCGAGAGGACAGGAAAATGCAACAAATGCTGCACTGAATTATGGCTACAGTCTTCTGCTGTCTCTTTTTAACCGTGAAATAACTGCTAACGGCTATCTGACACAGCTTGGAATCCATCACGATAATATTTTTAATGCGTTCAATTTAGGCAGTGATCTTATGGAACCGTTCAGAATCTTGATTGACAGGGTCGTTGTGGAAATGCAGCCGAATGAATTCAAGACCGAAGAAAAACGTGAGCTGCTTTCCATTATGGAAAAGGAACTGTATATCGGCAATGCCAAACAGATATTACCAAATGCAGTAAAGCTATATGTAAGAAGCGTAATGGATGCTTTGAATCAAGGTGAGATTTCACTGATACAATTTGCAGAAATATGAGTTACCGATTTATGAGAATGCTTGTGTTTTTTGATTTGCCGACGGAAACGAATGAGAATAAAAGAAACTACCGTAATTTCAGAAAAATGCTGATTAAGAACGGTTTTGTCATGATGCAGGAATCTGTTTACTGTCGGCTTGTGCTGAATCAGACTGTTGAAGAAGCTATAGCTGAGACAATACGTCGCAACAAGCCACCGGACGGAATAGTACAGCTTCTCACGATTACCGAAAAACAGTTTTCAAAAATGGAGTTCATATGTGGTGAAGCTAAACACGATGTTCTTGATTCGGATGATAGGGTGGTTGTTTTATGAAACTCATGATTCCTTATTTTAGTGCGCCTATATGTTTTGAAGAGAATATTCTAAATTCGGTTGTTATTGAAAATCAAAAATTTTTTCGAGAAATTATAGATGATATACGATGTCAGATTGATAAAAACGAAGGGAGTATTGTGTTTTCTAAAAAAGACATCCCACTGAATATGTCAGGGAATGTCGAAATCATATCTGAATTTCTTGAACTTGATCTTAACTGTAAAAATCTGATTTCAAAAGTGCAGAGTCTTATGGAAAAAACTGCACTTGATGAACTGCATTATATGGAAACACAAAAAATGTTAGCGGCTATAGAGCAATATGTTCAAGGGCTATCTTTCTCGTGTTCGTGTGATGTGGAATGTGGCAAGCTTACTGTATCCAATCTTCTGAAAACGACAGGGATTCGTTTTGCCGTGTCATATAGAAGTCATATTGAAAAGTTATTCGACTATATGTCTTTAGTGCGAGATCTTGACAAAGATAAACTTTTTATATTTGTTAATATGCGTTCATGGTTTACGGATGAAGAGATGGAGATATTTGCAAAAACGATATTATTGCACAAATACTACGTCTTGCTTATAGACAACTGTGAATATCCCAAACTTGAGTCAGAAAAAAGAATCATTATTGATCGAGATTTATGTGAAATTTAGTTGAAAAATGTTTAAAAAAGTGGTAGAATGGATGTGATAAGCGGGATACCCTATAATAACACGCAGTAGTAGTGCTGTTTTCTCAAAATTTGAGGTTTGAGAGTAGTGTAATTTTATAGGGTACTAAAAC